>JBIQIX010000012.1:0-120043 GCA_044507815.1 Flavobacteriales bacterium
TGCCGCCCGAGGTGCCCGTGCGCGTCACGCTCGCCGTGCCGCTGTTGCAGAACGGACTGCCCGCATAGCTGATCGTGGCCGAGGGTGCCGCATTAACCACCACCGAAGTGTTTCCCACAGCCGTTCCGCAGGTATTGGAAACAGTGATCTGGTAAGTGCCTGTTGCTCCACCCGCAACGGTAACGGTTGCAGCCGCGGCCGAAGGGCTGAACGTACCAGGGCCGGTCCAAGAGTAGGCCAGCGGACCCGTACCGGTGGCTACAACCGATAAATTCAGATTGCCCGTGGAGCAAACGGGGCTGTTATTGGTTACACTGGTTATAGCAGGAGGTGTGCAGATCGGTGTGCCGGAACACACACAATTAGTGCTCCACGTGTCGTTGCCGGTATTCGGGTCCCCATCGTCGCAAGGCGTTCCGGGCAAGGCCGGACCGCCCGGCACCCCAAGGCAATCCAGCGCACAGCTCCCTCCCTGCACAGCGCCGCCTATTACCGAACCTGTCACCAGGTTGCCGTTCATCGATGCATAGAACGAACGGTTCTGCTCGTCCGTGAATGCGTCATTCCCAAGAGTGAATTGGGCACAGCCGGTTCCCGTCACTGGGATCGTGGTCACGGTGAACCACGTATTCGCTGGAATATTCAGCCCACAGCCGCCATCCGCCACCGGATTACCCAGCCTGTTCAGGCCAAAGCCGTTGTAGGTGCGGTATGCCAGGCCGCCATTCACTACTACGGGCGAAGGGGAAAATGCGCTCCAGGCATTGCAGAAACTGGTTCCCGGGCCCAAACCCACCCCCGCCGAGGCATCATACCTGACCGTCACGGTAAGAGCACTGAAGATGCCTCCGAAAGGCGCCGTGCTATTGGCCTTCACCTGCACCAACAGCTCGGCGGGCCCGCTGCCCTGCACAAGGCGCACATCCACTGATGAGGGGATGACATCCTGGGCTTGGGTGAGAAAGGAAGTACCGACCAGGAGAGCTGCTGCGATCAAGGACCGGCGGATCGTTCCGCTGCAGGATGGACCTGAAGTTGCCATGGCTTGTGGGGTGAGATGGTTCGAAAGTAAGGTTCCCTTAACCTCAGGGCAGCTGTTCGTACAGCACATTGGTCGGATTACCTCCACCAATATTCAACAGGATCGGGTCGCGGTCGTTGGCTGCACCGGTGAACTTCACTTGGCCGTCCATGTTCACGTCCGCACGCTTATAGCCCGTTACAACCGCATTCGGGTTGGAACCACCCACGGCAAGCAACAACCCGTCGCGATCGTTGTATGGACCGGTGAATTTCACCGCTGCGTCACCGGTCACCTCGCCTGACCAAAGGGTCCAGTAGGCCCCAGCCTGTTTACGGGCATTGCTGCCCCATGTGCCCGTTCCCATGCTCCGCAGGTCAATGGCCAACGGTGCCGCGGCCATGGCATGACCTGCTGAGGTCATGACCCCCAAATGGTTCCTGTGCCGCACCGCGATGTGATAACTGCCGGGATCCACCGGACCCATGGCCACGGCACTTTTGCCGTCCAGGTCCACCACATCACCATCGCGCTGCAGTAAGGCCGGTCTTGCGGCCACCACCACCGCGGGGTTGGACGTCTTTCTCAATTCAAGCCACACCCAGTCAACGATGGCGTTATTGCCGGTCACGGCCAATACACCGGAGGTCAAACGCACTGTGCCCATGTCCATGGTGCTGGTATGCCCCATGGCGCTGTATGGTTCCACGGCCGGTATCAAGCCTTGGCTGCGCAGGTCGTCGCGCATCAGCCCGCTGGCCGTATCGAAAGGGCCGTCCAACAACACCTTCAGCGCAAGCTGCGATGCACGTGTTTCTCCCTCGTTCACCGTGATCCATTGGTCAGCCTGCAATCCGAAATACTTGTCCACCTTTCCCGAAGGCCAGCGCACGATGGCCGAATCGGCCATGGTGGCGGCACCCAGCCCGAAATGGCAGGTGAATGAGCAAACGATCCCATAGCTTTCGCCGGCCCGTACTTCGCGGATCTGGGTTCCCCAGGGCCCGTACAGGGTCACGCGGGCCCCAACCCCGTCCGGGTTACTCTCCTTTCCGCGCAGGTTGAAGGCCAAAAAGTGGTTGCTGTTGCCGTTGTTCAAGTACAACTGATCGTTCCTTGTGATGCTCGGCGATACATACGATGAACCGTAACCGGCATAAATGTCAATGAAGCCATCACGGTTCATGTCGCCCACCGCGAAGGTGTGCAGGTTCATGGGGCTGGGCTCGGGCAGCATGTTGGGCATGGAGGTGAACGTGCCATCGCCGTTGCCGTGGAAATAGTATTCGGCACTGCCGCCCAGGTTTCCGCTGGTGATCAGGTCCAGGTAGCCGTCATTGTCCAGATCCACGAATTTCACTTGCAGGAATGCTGCACTGATCGCAATTCCGCTGCCCTCTGTGGCATCGGTGAAGTGCCCGGTGCCATCGTTCAGGAAAAGTTGCATGCTGCGACTGTGGTTGGTGATCACCAGATCGAGGTCCCCATCGTTATCAATGTCACCGAAGTCGGCCGACCAGGATTGGTTCCGGTTGTCCAGCCCATATTCAACAGTACGGTCGGTGAAGTTGTAATTGCCATCATTGATGAACAGGCGGTTCCAGCGGCGCGGATCGGTGGGATCATTCACCCCCTGCCGGCATTTGGCAATGAACAGGTCCAGGTCACCGTCATTATCCACATCGATCCATATACTGCCGTAGTTGCCGCTCATGTCCGAATAGGGTGTCGTGGAAAAGTCGATGTAATTGGTATAGACCATGTTACCGTTTCCATCGTTCATCCAGATCTTGGGCGCACCCACATCGTTGTTGGCATAAATGTCCAAGTGGCCGTCGTTGTTTATATCGGCCATGTTGGTGCATTGCATGAAGATGCTGCCCCCCGCCAGGGTGGTCCAGGGCGCCGACTGTCCCCTTCCCGTGATCTGCAGAAAGTTGGGGCTGCCGGATGAGGCCCCGCTGAAAAAATCCTTGTGGCCATCGCCGTTCACATCGCCCACGGTCATGCCCCATTGTTGGCTGGACACTTGGCCGTACGACTTCAGGGTGAACGTGCCGTTCGGCTGTTGGTAATCAATGTAGAGGTACTTGCTTTGGTCGAGCAGGATCAGGTCATCGTAGCCGTCGCCGTCCATATCGGCAATGCCGACACAACCGCCGGATTTGGCATTGGATTTTGACAGCACACCGCTGGTGCGTGTGAACGATTGGCCCAGAACAATGCCCGGTACAAGTGTGATCGCTAGGAGAAGCGTATGGCCTGCTTTCATGCTTCCGAAGGGTTAGAAGCAGCGAAACTACAGACATATCGACGGGAGGTCAACTTTCGACGTGAAAGAAGACCTATTCGTCGACAGCGCTCAATTCCTCCTGCACGGTCGGGCTTGCCCCACGGGGATCCGCCTACAGGATGTCGGCTATGATCTGTTCCACGGTCACTCCTTCTGCCTCGGCCTTGTAGTTGCGCACCAATCGGTGCCTGAGTATGGGCAACGCCACCGCTTGTACGTCCTCGATATCCGGGCTGAAGCGCCCACGCACCATGGCATGGCATTTCGCGCCGATCACCAAATACTGGCTGGCCCTTGGCCCGGCACCCCAGCTCACATGGTCCTTGATCACCTGCGGTGCGCCATCGGCCCCGGGCCGGGTTCGCCCGGCCAGGCGCACGGCGTACTCCATCACATTGTCAGGCACGGGTATGCGCCGCACCAGCGCCTGGTACAAAAGGATTTGTTCCTGGCCAAGCACCGCTGCGGCCTGGTTCACGTGGCCCCCCGTGGTGGCCTTCACCACGGCCAGCTCTTCCTGGTATGAAGGATAATCCACCCAGATATTGAACATGAACCGGTCCAACTGCGCTTCCGGCAGCGGATAGGTGCCTTCCTGCTCGATCGGGTTTTGCGTGGCCAGCACGAAGAAGGGGTCCGGCAGTTTATAGGTATGCCCGGCGGCCGTCACCGATTTCTCCTGCATCGCCTCCAGCAGGGCCGCCTGCGTTTTGGGCGGTGTGCGGTTGATCTCGTCGGCAAGGATAATGTTGGCGAACAGGGGCCCTTTCACGAAGCGGAAGTTGCGTTCCTGGTCCAGCACCTCGGAGCCGATGATGTCGCTGGGCATCAGGTCCGGGGTGAATTGGATCCGGTTGAAGGTGAGGCCCAGCGCTTGGCCCACGGTGTTCACCAGCAGGGTTTTGGCCAAACCCGGCACGCCCACCAAAAGGCAATGGCCCTTGCTGAAGATCGAGATCAGCACGTTCTCCACCACTGCATCCTGGCCGATGATCACCCTGCCGATCTCGGTTTTCAACGCTGCAAGGTCAATCCCGAAGCGCTCCACCGCTTTTACGTCATTATCCATCACACAGTGCTTGTTGGTTGCCCGTTCAGGGCTGTTGCTTGCCGCCAGCCCACGGGTGCTCAAAGGGGCAGCCGCGATAAGCCTCGACAATGTTCACGTACGTTCCTTTCAATCGTTGGCCCACCCATTCATCCACACTGCGTTGGCGCAGGCGGGCTTCCGCGGCTTGTTGCACCAATGGGTAGTCCTGCACAAGGTCCATGCGGTGCGGTTCGGTCTGTTTCATCAGCCGGAATACGCGGTATCCCTTTTTACCGTCCGGCTCCTCAAATGCCACCGTTTGGCTCATCTGGCCCGGTTTCAGCTTGTCCAACACCAGGAAGGTCTGCTGGTCCAGGTCGCCGATGGCCCAATGTGTGCTGTTGGCATTGGGTTCCAGCACAAGTCCGTTGGTGCCCTTGGTCTCCTCATCCTGGTTGTAGGTGGAGGCCAGTTTGTTGAACTCGAGTTTGCCATCGCGCACCAAGGCCACCAGGCTGTCGAGCTCGGTGCGTGCGGCCTCCATGTCCGAAGCGGACACCTTGGGTGCCAGCAGGATATGGCGCGCATTGTACTGATCGCCCCGGCGTTCCACCATTTCCATGATGTGGTAGCCGTACTTGGTGTGGAACACGGGGGAGAGTTCCCCGTCCTTCAGGCTCATGGCCACCGCGTCGAATTCAGGCACCATTACCCCTTGGGGCACCATGCCAAGCTCACCACACTGGGCGGCGGAACCGGGATCTTCGCTGTACAGGATGGCCATGGTACAGAATTGCTTCTCACCTTTTACAATGGCCTCCCGGTAGCCTTCGAGCTTCTGCTTCACCCGCCTGTCCTCCTCATCGGTGGGGTGCGCATAAATGGAGATCCGTGCAAACTCCACCCCGGCGTTGATGAAGGGCAGGCTGTCCTTGGGTATAGAGCGGAAAAACTGCTCCACTTCGCGCGGGGTTACCCGTGCGTCGCCCACGATCTTCTGCTGCATTTGCTGCACCAGCAATTGGTCCGCCACCTGGTCGCGGAATTCGGCCTTGATCTCGGTGATGCTTTTGCCATAGAATTTCTCCAGCTTGTCGCGCCCGCCGATCTGCTGTTCAAAGTAGCTGATCCGCCGGTCGAGTTCGGCGTTCACCTGGGCCTGGTCGGCCACCACACTGTCTATCCTGGCCTGTTCCAGCAGCAATTGCTGGTACAGCAGGTCCTCCAGTTCGCCGCAGGCTGTAGTATCGTTGACGGCCTCGCCGGATTGGCGCAATTGGGCCAAGCGCCCGGCCAGGTCGCTGTACAGAACTATGCGCCCCGCCACGTTGGCGATAATGCCGTCGATATAGCGCCCCGGTGGCGCGGGCAGCAGGCCACCATCCTGCGCCGCGCAGGTGGCCGCCAGGCCGGTGATCGCCAGCGTGAGGGCGGCTTTACGGAATTTGAACATCCTTGTTGGCCAGTGCATTGTTGTATAGTTCCTCGCGCATGCGCTCCACCAATTTCAGTTTGCGCTGGTTGATGATGATGGCATGTATTTGCTGCTCCACCATATCGATCGGGGAGGTGCTGTCCTTCAGGCGGTGGCCCATGAAGTGCACAAAATAGGTACCGATGCTGTCCTGCACCACCACCTTTTGCTGCCTTTGCAGCCAATCGGTGGGATTGTCGGGGCGCAAGGGCACTTGTTGCTGCAGCGTGCTGAAGGGGATCCAATCCTCATGCGTGTCCACGATGGCGGTTCCCTGGCGGGCCAACAACAATTCCAGGCGATGCAGCTCCTCCGGGTCGTTGCTTCGCCACAATTGCTCCACCCGTTTGGTGGCCCGCGGGTCCTTCTCTTTCAACTTGAACCAGCGCACGCGCACAATGTTGTCCTTTAGTTGAAAGTTGGCGATGTTCTTGTCGTAGTAATCTTGGATCTCGGAGCCACTGACCACCGTATCCAGGTTCTGCGCCACCAGGGCCTGTTCGTAGGCAAAGGTGAGCAACGATTCCCGGTAGGCCTTTATTTGTGCATCCAGGTTGATGGCGGCCATGTCGAGGTTCTGCTCGGCCATGTGCAGCATTACCCGGTCGCGGGCCCAATTGTCCACATACCGATTGGCCAGTGCCGCGCTATCCTCGGGGCTGGCCGTTAGGGCGATCACCCCGCGCAGGTCGCTCCAATAGAGTTTTTCCCCATAGGCACGGGCCACCACTTGATCGGCCGTGCCGCGGTCTTGTGTACAGGCCACCGCAACAGCAAGGGGAAGGGCGGCGATCAACGCCGCCCTTCCCCAACCGGCCGTCCGGCCGGTACCGGCCCGCATGCCCATTACTTGATGCTGTACAGCACCTCTTCGTTCACGCGCACAGGGAACTTGGCACGCAGGTCCTTGATCCAATCCTTCTCGAGCTGGTCCTGGTATGCGGCGGTAACCAGGCCACGGGCCTCGTCCAAGGGTTTGGGCGAGGGCTGCACCACTCTCTTCAGGTCCGCGAAAACCACTTTGCCGTTGATCTCCTTGTCAGGTGTAAGGCCCGGCATGGTGACATCCTTCAGCATGGGTTGTTCCTCCTTAGTGAACACGCCGCTTTGCACCGTGAGCACGGGTGGATCACCGGTGTTCACCCGTTTCAACAGGTCCTCCGTGGTTTTGGACTTTTTCAATGCCGACCGGACCTGTTTGGCCACCGCTGCATTGGCGCAGGTGTATATGTCGGCCTCGTACCGCACAGGGTACATGAAGTCGAACTTGTGCGCCTCGTAGTATTGCTCCAAGCCCGCCGTGTCCTTCACGGCCTTGCTCCAAACCATCTGGTCGGTGAGTTCGAACAGGAGAATGCCGTCCCGGTATTCCTTCATCAGCATGCGGAACTCGGGGTATTTCGCCTCCAACCGGGTATCCTCATAGGCCAGCAGCCTATCGTCCACGAATTCGGCGAACTGCTTGCGCACGTATTCCGCCATGGGCTGCGGTTGTTCGCGCCTTTGTTTTTGCTGGATGAAGTCCAACAGGTCCATTTGCGTGTACGACTTGCCGTCGATGGAAAATACCGGCTTGTCGAGCTTCGCGTTCTTCGCCTTGTCGTTCACCCACCCTTTCTGTGTATCGCGCACCACCACGGTATCCTCGGGCTGGGGCTGTGGCACCTCCTCCATTTTGGCGAAGGCATTGATCATTTTGCCGTCCTTGATCTGGCCGATGATCCCGCGGTCGTATTTCACGCCATCGTGCAACACGGTCTTGTCGCCGGCATTTTTGCGCAGCAGCGTGTCCGTGCTGGTGGTTCCTTTCATGAACACTGTTTTGTCCAACGCTTTTTCCACTGCGGCCAGGTTCTTTGGGAAATCCTTGTAATGGTATTCGGCGCGCAGGTCGGCCAGGAATTTCTTTCGGGTGATCTCTGCGCGGCTGTCGTGGGAGATCTTTGCCTTCAGGTCGCCCTTGGCCTCTTCGAACGGGGGCGGGGGCGTGTAGCCCAGTCGCTTAACGATGTGCCAGCCATAGCTGGTCTTGAAGGGCGTGCTGATGTCGCCATCGTGTTTCAGGGCGAAGGCCTTGGCCTCGAACTCGGGGATCATTTTACCGGTGGTGAATGGGGGCAGCTCCCCGCCTTTGCCGCTGGTTGCGCCGTCGTCGCTGTACCTCAATGCCGCATCGGCGAAATCCATCTCACCGCTTTTCAGCCGGGCATAGGCTTCTTGGGCCTTGGCCTCTGCTGCCGCCTTCTTGTCGGCATCGTCCGCTTCCACCGAGCGTATCATGATGTGGGCGGCCTTGATCTCGCCCTGCGCCGGCCTGCGGTCGGTGACCTTGATGACGTGGTAGCCGAATTTGGTGCGCACCGGCTGGCTCACCTGGCCCACGGGTGTGTTGTAGGCTGCGGTCTCGAAGGGGTAAACCATCTGCAGTACGCTGAAATAGCCCAGGTCGCCGCCATTCTGTTTCACGCTGGGGTCGTCGCTGCCACCCGGTGATTGGGCGACTTTCTGGAAATCCTCGCCCTTTACGATGCGCGCGCGCAAGGCCATGATCCGCTTCCATGCGGCCGCGGTGTCCTCCGGGCTGGCGTCCGGCGCCACGTTCACCAGAATGTGGCTGGCACGCACCTCCTCCTGCTTGCGTGCATAGGCCTCCTGCATCAATTGGTCGTTCAGGCCACGATCGATCAAGTACGGCCGCGCCAACTGTTGGCGGTAGCCCATGAGCTCGGTCTTGAACTTGGTGGCGGTGTCCAGGCCCGCAGCTTCCGCTGCGCGCACCTTCAGCTTGTAATTGATGAACAAATCCAAGTATTCATCCAACGCTTCCTTGTTCACCGGCGCGTCCTTGTTGTTCTTCTTGTAGATCGCCTCGAATTCGCTGCGCGATACGGGCTGCCCGTCCACGGTCATCAGCGTGGGGTCGTTGTCCACGGCCTGCGCGGCGCAGGCCAACACGGTCAAGGCCAGCGCGGCGCTTGTTATGATCCGGTCCATCATGCTTGGTCGAAACTATTGAAAGGACGGCAAATGTAGCCTGTTGGCCGCGTGCCCGCCGGCATGGTGCCGCGCGCCGCCGTTAATTAGATCCAAGCGTGCGATGCCCCGGTGCATGGCGGCCGCCGATCCTCACTTCTTGCGGAAGAATACGCGTATGGGCACCCCGGTGAACCCGAAATGCTCGCGGAGCTTGTTCTCCAGGAAGCGGACGTACCCTTCTTTGACGTATTGGGGCAAATTGCAGAAGAATGCGAACGCCGGCACAACGCCCGGTAGCTGGGTGATGTACTTGATCCGCACCATCTTGTCCTTCATCATCGGCGGTGGCCGGCGCTCGATCTCGGGGAGCAGGACCTCGTTGAGCTGACGCGTGGGAATGCGCTTGGCGCGGTTGGCATGCACCATCATGGCCAATTCGAGCGCCTTGTGGATCCGCTGTTTCGAGGTAACGCTGGTGAACACGATGGGCACATCATTGAAGGGCGCCAGCTTGGCCCTTACGTGTTCCTCGTAGTTCTTGGTGGAGTTGGTGTCCTTGTCGATCAGGTCCCATTTGTTCACCACCACCACCACCCCCTTGCCAGCCTTGGCGATCAGCGAGAATATGTGCTGGTCCTGGTGCTGTACGCCGTCCTGGGCATCGATCAACAGCATGCACACATCGCTCTCTTCAATGGCGCGCACACTGCGCAGCACGCTGTAGAATTCGATGTTCTCGTCCAACTTGCGCTTGCGCCGTATACCGGCCGTGTCCAACAGGGTAACATCGAAACCGAAGCCGGTGAACCGGGCGTTGACGTTATCGCGTGTGGTGCCGGCCACGTCCGTGACAATGGTGCGCCCGGTGCCCAGCAAGGTGTTCACCAAAGAGCTCTTGCCCACATTGGGCTTGCCCACAATGGCGATCTTGGGCCTATCGTCCTCCACTTTTTCGGTGGGCTTGCGGAAGGTGGCCACCAGTGCATCCAGCAGGTCGCCGGTGCCGGAGCCGCTTTGCGCGCTGATGCAATGCACCTCGCCCAGGCCCAGTTTGTAGAACTCGGCCGCATAGATCTGCTTGTCGCCGGTATCGACCTTGTTGGCCACCAGGAACACGGGCTTGCCGGCGCGGCGCAGGATGCGCGCCACGGCCTCATCCATGCCCGTTACGCCTTCGCGCACATCCACCAGGAAGAGGATGCTGTCGGCCTCCTCCATGGCCAGTTCGGCCTGGCGGCGTATCTCCGCCTCGAAAATATCATCGCTGCCATGCACGTAGCCACCGGTATCGATCACTGAAAAATGCCTTCCGCTCCATTCGGCCTGGCCGTAATGCCGGTCGCGCGTGGTACCGGCGGTGGGGTCGGTAATGGCCATGCGCCCTTCCACCAGCCGGTTGAACAGGGTGCTCTTGCCCACGTTGGGCCGGCCCACAATTGCAACGATGTTCACCATTTCGCGATGCGTACAGATTAATCAGCCTCAATACCCATAGCGGCGGAGCTTCTGGTCGTTGCCCCGCCAATCCTCGTCAACCTTCACCTTCAGGTCCAAAAAGACCTTGTTCCCCAAGAAACGCTCTATGGCCTTCCTGGCCTCGGTGCCGAGCTGCCTCAAGGCCCCTCCGCCCCGGCCGATCATGATCCCTTTTTGGCTGTCGCGCATGACGATCACATCGGCCTGGATCTTCACCAGTTCCGGTGTTTCCTCAAAACTGTTCACCACCACTTGGCTGCTGTACGGAATTTCCTGCTTGTAAAGGGCCAGGATCTTCTCGCGGATCATTTCACTGACAAAGAACCGCATGTCGCGGTCGCTCAATTCATCCTTCGGGAAATACGGCGGATGAACGGGCAGCATGGCCACCAGTTTTTCGCGCAGCTCGTTGATGTGCAGGCCATGCAGTGCCGATATGGGCAGCACAATGGCGTTGGGCAGGGCGGCGTGCCATTGCTCAAAGGTCTTTTCCAGGGCTTCCGGGCCGCCCAGGTCCACCTTGTTGATCAGCAGCAGCAACGGTCCGTTGAAGCGCTTTACCCGCTCCACCAGGCCGTGCGAATTATCGGGGCTGTCGCCCAATTCGGACATGGCCAACAGTACGTCGGCATCCTGCAGGGCCTCATCCACGGCCTTCATCATGCTTTCCTGCAGCTTGTATGCGGGCTCGAGTATGCCCGGTGTATCGGAAAGCACGAGCTGGTGGCCGGGCGCGTTGAGCAGGCCCAGTATGCGGTGCCTGGTGGTTTGCGCCTTGGGGTTGACGATCACGAGCTTTTCGCCCAGCAACGCATTGAGCAAGGTGCTTTTGCCGGTGTTGGGCTTGCCGATGATGTTCACGAATCCAGCCCGGTGCTCCATGTCGTTTCCTGTTCCCGCCATTGCAAGGTATTGGGCCTTTGAAACCAAAGGGGCCACCCTTGGTCGGGCGGCCCCTTTGCAGTAGCGGGGGTAGGACTCGAACCTACGGCCTTCGGGTTATGAGCCCGACGAGCTACCATCTGCTCCACCCCGCAATAGGGGCGCAAAGATAATGCATCCGGCGCATATTGCGACCGGCCGCTGAATTTTCCCGGTCAACCCTCTTGGCCATCCACCAGCTGGGCGGCGGCCTCCCACTCCTCCATGGTCCTGGCGATCTGCTCGGCCACTTGGCCCAACCGCTCATATCCGCTCGCCACCGCCTCCGGTGCCAGTCCCTGTTTCATGATGCCGGCCTGCAGTTCCTTTTCCTCTTTTTCGAGTTCGCCCAGTTTCGCTTCCAGCCGTTCCAGGTCGCGGCGCGCCTTGCGCATTTCCTTTTCCCTTTCGCGTGCCGCCTGCTGGTCATTGCGATTTTCCCTCGGCGCTTTTTCCGGCTTCACCCGGGCGGAACTTTTGCCGATGTCGGCACCCTGCAATGCCTTGCGCTTTTCAATCAGCTCAAGGATGTCCATGTGCTGGTCGCGGATGCGCAGCCCGTCCAGCTCAAGCAGCCGATCGGTGAGCCCTGTTAGGAAATCGCGGTCGTGGCTCACAAGCAGGAAGGTGCCGTCATAGTTTTTCAGGGCCTCCTTCAGCACATCCTTGCTCTGGATGTCCAAGTGGTGCGTGGGTTCGTCGAGGATGAGGAAGTTCAAGGGCTTGAGCAGCATGCAGCACAGTGCCAGCCTGGCCCGTTCACCCCCGCTCAACACCTTCACCTTTTTGTCCACATCATCGCCGCTGAACATGAATGCGCCCAGCATGGCCCGCACCCGTGGGCGGTTGTCCTCGCTGGCGGCATCCTCGGCGGTCTCCAGCACGGTTTGTTGGCCGGCCATGCGCTCGGGCATGTCCTGGGCGTAGTAGCCCACGATCACGTTATGGCCCAGCTTGATCTCGCCCTCATAGGCCTCTTCGCCCATGATCATGCGCACCAAGGTCGACTTTCCCGTTCCATTGGCCCCCACCAGGGCCAGGTGTTCCCCCTTGGCCATGGTGAGCTCGGCGTTGCGGAAGATTTCCTTTTCGCCGTAGGACTTGGATACGCCGCGCACCTCGCACACGAGCTTGCCACTGGTTGGTGCCGGGGGGAACTTCACCAGCATCTTGCGCAGGTCCTCATCCTCCACCTCGATCCGCTCCAGCTTGTCCAGCTTGGTGATCAGGCTTTGGGCGAAGGCCGCCTTGCTGGCCTTGGCGCGGAACTTATTGATCAGCGCCTCTGTTTCCTTGATGTAGCGCTGCTGTTCCTTGGCGGCGGCGCTTTGCTGCTCGCGCTCGATCTTGCGCAATTCCACGTACTGGCTCCAGGGCACTTTGCGGTCGATGATGGCGCCATGGCTTACCTCCAAGGTGCGTTTGGTCAACCGGTCCAGGAAGGTTTTGTCGTGCGAGATCAACACCAATGCTGCCGGATAGGTGCGCAACAGGTCCTCCAGCCATTGGATGGCGGGCAGGTCCAGGTGGTTGGTGGGCTCGTCGAGCAGGAGCAGGTCGGGCTGCATGAGCAGTATGCGGGCGAGTTCGGCCCGCATGCGCCAACCGCCGCTCAATTCGGCCATCGGCCGGTGCATGTCCGCCTCCACGAAACCGATGCCCTTGAGCATCCGCTCCAGTTTCATGTCGTGGTCCGAGACGCCGATCGTGTTCAGCCGCTCGTGCGCGTTGGCGAGCAGGGTGGCCAGTTCCATGGCCTTCTCATCGGTGGCGGCCGTTTCCAGTTGCTTGCCGATGGCCTCAATGGCCTGCTCGATCTCCTTCGCTTCCGCGAAGGCTTTTTCCGCAACCTGCCATGGCGTCAGGTGCAGGTCGTGGTCCATTTGCTGCGGCAAGTAGCCGATGGCCAGTTCCTTAGGCCGCCCAATGGTGCCCTTGTCGAAGGGTTGATGCCCGGCCAGGATCTTCAGCAGCGTGCTCTTTCCGGCACCGTTCCGGCCCACCAGCCCGATCCGGTCCTCGCTTCCGATGAAGAAGGAAACGTTGTCGAACATCGGCCGCTCGCCGAAATGCAGCAGGAGATTGGAAACACTGATCATTTTGGGGCGGCAAAGGTACGGGCAGGCGGAAAAAGGAAGGCCCCGCGAACGGGGCCTTCCAATGCAATTGCCGCAAGAATCAGAAGTTCCAGAGGTCGTGCTCGAATTCGAAGAGCGATTCCTTGATCGCCTCCCCTTCCAGCAGCGCGTCCATGCCGGTCTTGTACATGGCGATCCGCCGGTCGTACACGTTGCTCACCTTGGTAATGGTGCTGTTGAACTGGCGGGTCCAGAAGATGTGGTCGAATGAACGCCGCTCAGCATCGTTCTCCCGGTTGAACACGTCCCAGTTGACCAGTACGTAGCGCAATTCGGGGAAATACAGCCAGAACATGTCGGTATAGCCGCGCATTTCGCCATCGGGGCCGATGTTCTCGCGCATGGGGCACAGGCCGATGATCCGGATGTCCATCACCGAGCGCTGGCGGTCGAACACCCAGTCCTCCTTCAGCTTGTACTTGCGCACATCGGCACTGTTCACCTCCTTGGTCACGTACACGGTATCCATTTCGCCCGTGTAGATGTTCTCCGTGGTAGTGGTGTCCACCTTGGAGAGCATGGCCTTCACCTCACTGGCCAGCAAGGGTTGCTTGAACTCGTCGTCCGTGCCCACCACGCCGGTGCTGTAGGCGGTGATCGACCCATCCTCCAGGATGCCCTGCTTGATCACATCGAACAGGCTCTTGCGGTCATTGATCGGTTCTGTTGGGTAGTACAGGGGCAGGTTGATCTTTTCCCGGAGGTCGATCTCGCGCCATACGCGGCGCTCCCACATCACGTCCGCTTCGCGGATGTAAGGATAGGGCACCACGCGCTGCGTTTTCGTGTGCTCCTTGATGTAGGCCCCATCGAGCACCGTTTGGGCCTGGCCTGCTTGGGGCAGGGCCAACCCGGCACAAAGCATGGTTCCGAAGAGGATGCGGTGAAGGGTGCTCATGGCAGGGGTTGTTTAGGGTGTTACCTTGAAGGAAAGGGCGCCCAGGGAGCGCACTGTCCCATCAGGGCCACGTGCCTTGATGTTATCGACGAATACCTTTTGGCCGGGCTTCACTTTTTCCAATACCGCCTTGGCGTCCGCGGTCAGGGCCGGTCCACGGCATTCCTTTTCCAAGAAGTTGCCCGCTATGGTGGCCGATACGGTGTAGCTCACCACCTCAAAGCGCAGGTCGAACTCGAAGTTCTCCATTTTGGCGATCACGCCCTGCGCTGCCATCAATTCGCTGCGGCGCACGTTGGCATCGCCGGCACCATGGCCAGCGAAGTAGGGCGTTGGGTTGGGCACGGACTTCACACGGAACTCCACCCCGGGCAATGATTTCTTCGACCCATCGGGATTGGTGACCGTGACACTCACGGTGGCCGAATTGCCGGACCCGGGCTTCACGATGTAACCGTCCTTATCGCGTGCCAGGCTGCCGTTGGAAATGCTGGGCTGAATGGCGGTAGCACTGTAACCCGCCACGCTGATGCTCACCGGGTTGTCCACCCCGCGGTAGAACACGTTCATTTTGGTGGGGCTGACCACCAGGCTGGGGGCCGCCACCTCATATTCCAGCTTGAACGGCTCCACCTGCAGTTCACCGCCCACGGGCTTGAACTTGATGATGCCCGTAACGGTCTTCAGCCCGGCGCTTGAGGCCGGCTCCTCCAGAATGGCCTTGGCCCCTTCCATGGGGAGCTTCTTGGCCTCGCCGATGATCTCGGGCGGGGTTTTGGTGGAATCCACACGGCCGACGTACACCTCGGGCGCGTTCTGGTCATCATAAGCACCGAGGAAGATGCTTGCACGGTAGTTGCCCCCCACGGTAACGTAGCTGCTCAGCGGCTGCGTAATGGCGGTGAGCTTGTTGAATTTGAAGGTCTTCGACTCCACGCCGCTCAACATCCGGCTCACCAGCTCGCTTTCCATGGTGCGGATGTCGGTCTGGATCTTGGACAACGTGGTGATGCCCGCCACCACGGGCACGTGGTAGAAGTTCATCGAGGGCCAGTTGTTCAGCGTGCCACTAGCGTCCTTGCGCGGTTCGAAATTGAACATGCGGTCGGCGCTGGCCACCAGCTTGGGATCATCGGCGGCCGCGGCCTTCACCCGGTCGCGGAAACTCTCCAGCATGCCTTGCAGCTCGGAGGCCGTGTACGGGCCGGTCTTGGGCTTGGCCGGCTCGGAACCTACCATCATTTCGGTGATGTGGGTATTGTTGTCCTTCACCTTGATGTATTCCAGGTTCAGCACCGTGTCCACGCCATTCTCCATGCCCATCACCTCCTCGAGCTTGCGTCCATCGGTCTTGGCGATGAGCATGCCCTTGAGGGTATCGATGTGCGAAACAAGGCGGTTGGCCAGGCCCTGCACTTCCTGTGCATTGCGGAAGGCCGCGCCATACTTCGCCTCGTTCTCGTTGGCCAGTTGCTGGAACTGGCCATAGGTCGCGTCCATTTTATCCTTGAACGTCGACTTGGTGTTCTCGAGGCCTTCATTCACGATGATGAAGCTGTCGAGGATCTCCTTGGATACGTTCAGCGCCAAAAGCGCCGTCAGCACCAAGTACATCAAGTTGATCATTTTCTGTCTCGGGGACAGATTACCACCTGCCATATCGGGCTTCGGATTTTTTCGGTTTGTGAGTTACGCTCGTCCTGTTCAGGCGCGAACGGTCATTGCGGCCAGCATATTGCCGTACACGGTGTTCAGCTTGGCCAAGTTGTCGCTCAGCTCGGAGATGTTGTCCTTGTAGCGCTTGGTATCGCTTACGCTTTCGCTGAGGTTGGTGAGCATTTCGCTCATGCCGGCGAACATTTGGTTGGCGGCATCGAGCTTCTCACGGCTGGTGCGGAGCTGCAGCTCGTACATTTCGTTGAGGTCGCTGAGGTTCTTGCTCATGCGGCCCAGGCTTTCGCCGGCATTGCGCCCGGCCTCCATGTTGCCGGTAAGGCCGGCCAGGCTTTCACTGGCCCTTTCATAGCTTTCGCTCAGCTGGCTTACCCGGTGCGATGCGCCCTTGAGGCTATCGGCGTACTCGCTTGTGGCCGCCGCCGCTCCGGTGATCTCGCCCATCGCGCGGGCCTGGTCGCTCAGGCTGCGCATGCCCTGGCCCAGGCTTTCGATCAGCTCGGGTTCGATCTTGGCGCTTTCCAGCATGTCGTCCAACTGCTCGGTGATCGACCGGTCGTCGATCGAGCGGGGCACCACGCCCTCGGCATGCTCGGCAGAGGCCAGCTCGGGGTATACCAAGCTCCAATCCGGTTCTTCATGCGGCGGTTCAAACGCCGAGAATGCGAAAATGATGGCCTCAGTGGTGAGGCCCACGATCAGGAATATGTCCGCCATTGGCCAGTGCTGGATCTTGAACAGTGCACCGACGAGCACCACAGAGGCACCCAATCCGTACAGTTTGGCCATGAAATTCTTCCACCTCTTGCTGCCTGGTTTCATCTTTGGTTTCCTTGCTTTGGGTTATTCTGGTTTGTCCTTGCTTGAAAAGAAGGGCGCGGCGGTTCCAGTGCCGCTCCCGTTTGGTTTCCGGTTGTTTATAGGTCTTCGGCACGTACGGCCTTGCCGCGGCCAAGGTAGGTGAGCACGCTGCGGAATCCGATGTAGGATTTCGCGGTGTCCTGGTACTCGTAGGCCCTTGTGCCGGTCTGCAGGTACAGGCCCACATCCTTGAACGATCCGCCACGCACCACCTTGCGCTTCATCGAGGGCGGGTCATTGGCCAGCGCGTCGAAGGAGTACTCGGGGTTCATGTCATGGTCGAAATCGTACATGCTTTCGTCGAAGGCGGTGTTCGTCCATTCGGCCACGTTGCCGCTCATGCAGTACAGCCCGTAGTCGTTGGGCGAGTAGCTGTCGATGGGCACCGTGTGGAAGCCTCCATCGTCGGTGTAGTTGCCGTGCAGGGGCTTGAAGTTGGCCAGGAAGCAACCTTGGCGGTTGCGCACATAGGGACCGCCCCAGGGCCATGGGGAAAGATCGAGGCCGCCGCGCGCGGCGTATTCCCATTCGGCCTCGGAGGGCAGGCGGAAGTGGTTGATGAAGGGCTCGCCGCCTTTTTGCAGCCATGCGTTCATCATGTTCTGGGTGCGCCAAACGTTGAAGGCCTTGGCCTGGCTCCAGGTAACGCCCACCACCGGATAATCATCGTAGGCCGGGTGCCAGAAGTAGTTCTCCGTCATCGGCTCGTTGTACGAGTAGGTGAAATCGTGCACCCACGCCAAAGTGTCGGGGTACACGTTGATGATCTCCTTGATGATGAACTTGCTGCGATCGCTGTGCCCCATGATGGCGGTCTTGCCACCCTTGGTGTTGGTGTAGCCCAGGTCGAGGTCGCGGCCGCTCTTGCGCGCAGCTTCCTTCAGGTCGATCCAGTAATACTCGAACATCAGCTTGCGCGTATCGATCTCCTTCCTGCGGTAGAAGCGCTCGCCTTCGGGGTAGAACATGTCGGCCAGGGCCTCGCGCTCTTCCTCCCCTTCCCAGTTGATGCGTGGTTTCCAGTTGATGATGGGCGGTTCGATCTCCTCGCCGAATTCATCCTCGCTGATCACGTGCTCACCGATGTCCTCTTCGCCCAAGATCTTCTTGGCGGTGGAGTCCACGACGTATTCCACGAACTGGCGGTACTCGTTGTTGCTGATCTCGGTCTGGTCCATATAGAAGGCCTGCACCGAAACGGTCTTGGATTTGGCCACCATGGCATAGGGTGCGTCCTGGTCGCTGGGCCCCATCACATAGCTTCCCATGGGGATGTAATTCATCCCGTACGGGTCCACCTGGTACCAGGATGGCCTGTTCTGTGCGCCGATGAGCTGCCCTTGCCCGCCGCGTCCGCAGCTGGCCAACAGGGCTATGCCCCCAATGCAGCCGATATAAAGGATGGCACTTCGTTCCATGGGTCTTCCTTGTTTTGCCGCCTTCGATCTGTCCAGGTTCCTTGCAGGGTTCCCTTTCATCGCCTGTTGTGGCGCGGTGGACAGATGTGCAACGGTGATCTGGTCCTTTTGTTACGCTCGCTTATAGGAAACGTGGGTGATGGTAGATCTCGTACACCACGGGTTTTACGATCTTGAAGCAGTAGCTGAGCATGACCTCATGGCTGCCGCTGCTGTAGCTCTTCAGCGCCGAGGTGGTTACATCGTAGCTGTAGCCGATGCGGAACATGCTGTCCCCCTTGGGGAATTGGTGCTGGTAGCCGATCATGGGTGCAATGGCATCCTCGGTGCGGTAGCCCACGCCTGCCCAGATCATGTTGTCGTAAAGGAAGAGTGCCCCGATATCCACCTGGGTGGAGCTGGCATCGCTCTTCACCAGCACGCTGGGCTGCAGGGTGTACTTCTTGTCGCCCCCGATGGCCCAGTCATAACCGGCCTGCACATAATAGTGGCGCTTGTTCTTGATGCTTACGTCCTTGAGTTCGGTTTCGGGCAGCTGTGTACTGGAAATGCCCAGCCAAAGTTGCGGCGACTTGTAGTAGAGCCCTGCCCCGAGGTCGAAGCCACTGGCGCTTTTGCCCGCTGCGGGTATGGCGTTGTCGTTGGCCGGATCGTCGATGGCCACCCAACGGCCGTCGAGCGCGCGCCCGCTGAGGCCGGCGTACAGGCCCGCGCTAAGTGTGCTTTGGCTGCCCACCTTCAGGTGGTAGGCATAATGCAGGCGCGCGATGGTGCTCTTCTCCTGGCCGAGCTTATCGTAGTACACCGAAAGGCCCAGACCGCTATTGATCTTGGTGAGCGGCCCCTGTATGTTGATCAGGCCGGTCTTGGGCGCGCCGTCGAAGCCGGTCCATTGTTGGCGCAGCAGTGCGGTGGCACAGATGTTGCCTGTGGAGCCGGCCACGGCAGGGTTCACCGAGAGCCGGTCGAACATGTATTGGGTGTACTGAGGGTCTTGCTGAGCGAAGGTTACGCTCCCCACCAAGGCACATACAGCTGCGGTAATTGACCTCCTCATGCGGTTTTCTTCCAGGTTTGGCGCGGCTTTCAGCTTTTTCACGACCGAAGCCGGCACCGGATTATTCGCCGCCAAAATAGCAAAAAAGCAAACGGGCCGAACTTTTCAACAATTTTCCCGTACGCCGCCGGTTTACCGGCAAGCGGCTCAGGCGAGCTTTTGGAAGGTGCGCCACCAGCGGTCGGGGACTTCCTCGCGGCATGCGGCCATATAGTCGCTGTAGGCGCATGGCACCAAGTGGTGGCGCTCGAAGCGCGCCTCGCGTTCGGCCCGGTACGGCACATCCATCCACCACCGGTCGCTTATGCTGCTTTTGTAGAACACCAGGTCCTGTTCGTGCCCCTTGATGGGCACATGGAAACGCGTGAAGCGCTTGCGGTCCAGCCAGGGCAGGTCGTTGGTGCGGCTGCCGAATCCATCCAGGAAGCACCATACCATTTGCGCGGCCAATTGGGCCGTGGCCTGGTCCTGGTCGCGCCAAGGGTCCATTTCGTAAAGCCCGATGGAGGTGATCTTTTCGCTGATGCCGGCGTAGCGCATGAGCTGGCACACCTCTTCCCCATGGAAGCCATTGGGGCCGGGCCGCGAGGTGCCGGGCGCATCCGAGCGGCGGATGGCGGACATGTCCACGCTCACCGTATCGGCATTGCGCAGCACGGGCTCGGCCTCGCTGAGGTTGGCCCGCAGTTCGCCCAAGCGGTGCGCGTCGAAGAACAGCTTGTCCATGAGCTCGATGCCGGGCTGGTCCACGAGGTAGGTCTGGAAACCCAGGTTGCTGTAGTTGAACAGATAGTTGGGCTGCCGCATCACGATGTGGCTGAGGTAGCTGGTGTCGGCGAGTCCCTGCCCGGGTTCGCCCAGGTCGAAACGGGCATCGATGCAGGCCAGGTTGGCGGTGCGCTCCAGCTGTTCGTACGCCAGGTACTGGGTGAAGGTGTGCCCCTGCCCGCCGCCGATGATCACGGGCACGATATTGGCCTTGATCAATTCGGCAATGGCCTCGGCCACGGCGTGCCGTGTGTCCTCGGGTGTTTCGCCCGGCAGTATGTCGCCCAGGTCGGCCATGCCGAAGCGGTTGGCCGGCATGTAGAGCTTGTACAACTGGGCGCGCACGGCATCGGGTGCATCCACGCAGCCCCTGGGCTTGGCGTGGCCAGGGTCATCGGGCACCCCGAAGAGGGCCACCTTCACCCCTTCGAGCGAAGGCAGGCCATTGGAGGTATGGAACACGGTGTGGTCGCCGATGGTGTTGGCCAGCCATTCGGGGCGGCTTTCGCCAAAGGCCTTGGAGGGCTTGAAGAAGATGCTGCTTTCCATGGCGGGTCGAACGGAGCGAAGGTCGCATGGCGCCGGGCGGCGCCGTGGTGCAGGCAGGCGCAGATGCGCACAATGGGTTGTTAGTTGCAGGATGGGCCCAGGGCGGCCGGGGAAGCCCCAACGCCTACTTCTTGCCCGATGCCTTTTTCTTGGCCGCCTTTTTCTTGGGGGCGGCCTTTTTCGCCGCCGCCTTCCGCGGTGCCGCCTTCTTCCTCCCACCCTTCCGCTCAGGTGCCGCGGCCAAAAGCTGCCGGGCTTGTTCCAAGGTTACCGCTGCCGGCCCGGTTCCCTTGGGCACGTTGGCGTTCTTGCTTCCGTCGGTGATGTACGGGCCGTAGCGCCCGGCCAGCACCTGTATCGTGGAGCCCTCGAATTCCTTGAGGATGTTCTGCCGCACCCCGGACAGTTTGCCTTCGATCAGTTCAATGGCCCTTTCCAGGCTTACGGTGGAAGGCTCCTCGCCCTTGGGGATGTTGGCGTAGGTCTTGCCGAATTTGACGAACGGGCCGAAGCGGCCGCGGCCCTGCACGATCGTTTCACCCTTGTACGCACCCAGTTCACGGGTGGCATTGGCTGCTTTCTTCTGGTCGATGAGCTCGATGGCCCGCGGCAGGTCGATGGTAATGGGGTCGTCCTCTGGTGCAAGGCTGGCGAACAGGGACCCCAATTTCACATAGGGCCCGAATCGTCCCGCGTTCACGATCACGTCCTCTTCGCCGCTTTTGCCCAGGGTGCGCGGCAGCTTGAACAGGTCGAGGGCCTCCTCCAGCGTGATGGTGGCTATGCTCTGCTCCTTGCGCAGCGAGGCGAACCGTGGCTTTTCCTCATCGTCGGCACTGCCGATCTGCACCATGGGGCCGAAGCGGCCTATGCGGGCCACCACATCCTTCCCGCTGGCGGGATCGGGCCCCAGCACGCGGGAGCCAGAGGCGCGCTCAGCGGTTTCCACCACCGTGTCGATGGTGCTGTGGAAGGGCTTGTAGAAGCGGGCGATCATGTGCCGCCAGTTCTCGCGGCCCTCGGCGATCTGGTCGAACTCCTCCTCCACCTTGGCGGTGAAGTGGAAATCCACGATGGACGGGAAGTGCTCCACTAAAAAGTCATTCACCACCATGCCGATGTCCGTGGGAAAGAGCTTCTGCTTCTCGGCGCCCGTGTTCTCGGTGGCGGTCCGGTCCGCTATGGCCTCGCCGGCCAATGTAAGAATGCGGTAGGGGCGCTGCACGCCCTCGCGGTTCTCCTTCACCACATAGCCGCGCTTTTGCACGGTGCTGATGGTGGGCGCATAGGTGGATGGCCGCCCGATGCCGAGCTCCTCCAGCTTTTTCACCAAACTGGCCTCGGTGTAGCGCGGGGCGGGGCGGTCGTACCGCTGGGTGGCGGTCATTTCCTGCAAGGCCAGGCGTTCGCCCTGGCGCATTTCGGGCAGCAGGCTTTCCTGCTCTTCATCGCCCTCATCATCCCGGCCTTCGAGGTACACCTTCAGGAAGCCGTCGAAGGTGATCACTTCGCCTTGTGCCCTGAGGGAATCGTTGGGGCGGGTGCTGATGGCGATGTCCACAACGGTCTTCTCCAGTTCGGCATCGGCCATCTGGCTGGCGATGGTGCGTTTCCAGATCAGGTCGTACAGGCGCTCGGCATCCCGGTCGGCACCGGCGTTGCGCACCATCATGTCGGCGGGGCGTATGGCCTCATGTGCCTCCTGCGCGCCCTTGCTTTTGGTGGCGAAGCGGCGGGGCTTGCTGTAGCGCGGGCCGTACTGCCCGGCAATGGCCGCGGCGGCGGCATTGATGGCCAGTTCGCTGAGGTTAACGCTATCGGTACGCATGTAGGTGATGTGGCCTTGCTCGTAGAGGTGCTGGGCGATGCGCATGGTGCGGTCCACGCCAAAGCCGAGCTTGCGGCTGGCCTCTTGCTGCAGGGTGCTGGTGGTGAAGGGTGCGGCGGGCGTGCGCTTGGCCGGTTTTTTTTCCACGGCCTTCACCGTGTATTCCGCACCGGCGCATCCTTGCAAAAATTCCCTGGCCTCCGCTTCGGTGGCAAAGCGCTGTGGCAGTTCGGCCTTTACCGCGGCCTTGCCCGGGGTAAGCAGATGCGCGGTGATGCGGAAGGCGCTCTTGGCATTGAAGCCCGTGATCTCCCGCTCGCGCTCCACGATCAGGCGCACGGCCACGCTTTGCACGCGGCCCGCGCTAAGGCTCGGCTTCACCTTGCGCCACAGCACCGGGCTAAGCTCATAGCCCACTAAGCGGTCCAGCACACGGCGCGCCTGCTGGGCATCCACCAGGTTGATGTCGATGCCGCGCGGTGCCGCCATGGCCTTGGTAACGGCGCTCTTGGTGATCTCGTTGAACGTGACCCGCCTTACCTTGCCATCGGGCAGCTCCAGCGCTTCCTTCAGGTGCCAGCTGATGGCCTCCCCTTCGCGGTCCTCATCAGTGGCAAGCCACACAACCTCCGCTTTCCCGGCCTGTTTGCGCAGTTCGGCAAGCTTGCCCCTCTTCTCGTCCGGCACAATGTACTTGGGCTCGAAACCGTTCTCCACATCCACGCTAAGGTCGCGTTCGGGCAGATCGCGCACATGGCCGAAGCTGCTGAGCACGGTAAAGCCGGGGCCGAGGTATTTCTCGATGGTCTTTGCTTTTGCCGGTGACTCCACGATCACCAGGTCGCCACTCTTTGCCATGCCGGATCCAATTTAAGGACGCAAAGCAAACGTCTTTCCGCGGAACTGCGGTTGGTGATCCCCGGCAGCAGGTGGTTCCCCGTAGGGGAAGAAAGTTGGGTGGGGCGCGATCCCTTGCTTTCTTCACCGCGAAGCTGGCCTTCTTGAAGTTGGGCCGGTTCATCGGCCCAAAGGAGCCGTAGTTGGAGAAACCGATGCTTCCTTGGGCACTACGCCTTCACCCGCATTTTACCATTCGCGATCGAAGGCCACCCAAAGATGGGCCGCTTCCACCTGCGCCATGGCCCAGCAGTGCGAATTTCAGGAGCCGCCCACGCCGCCCGCCCTGCTTGGCGGTGCTGGAGGTGGGGAACGGGAAAGCCAGAACGGTTGGTACATGACCCCGCACGGCACGGTGCGCGTCCTGCTGGTGTTGGCCGAGGTGGTGTACACCGGTACCGTCCTCGACCCCACGGGTCCCGCGGGCACCGCCGGGTGGCCAGCCCACCAATTGCCTGTTTGGCTGAACAACCACCAAAAAAGTTTTGCACCGCAGGCTTCTACAAGGCAACCAACCGCTCCGGAAGCTGTCAAACCTTTACCAACATTTGCGCCATGCGCCACTTGATCCTCCTGCTCGCCTTGGCCCTTGCCTGCACCACCACCGCCCAGCCCACTTGGCGATTTCACTTGGCCTTTGAGGATGGGACGGGGGCGAGGGATACAATTTGGATGGTGTATGATACAACTGCAACTACAGATACGTCTCCATGGCCAGGCCCTAATGTTGATTCTCTTCTTGGAGAAGGGAAAGTACATATTGATACTTCGATCTTCAACGTATGGATGTATAACCCGGCGGGCGACACGACAAAAACACGGGCCTATCCCTATTCCGTGTACCCGTCCTTCGATGGCACAATCATCGATGCCATCAACTGGACTCCCCCCATGACCATCACGTGGGACACCAGTTTGTTCCATGCGCCGTATCTGCCCTATAGCCAAGGAAGTTTTGGGATAGCCATCATGGACGGGCTGGCCTTTTCAGCTTATATGAACCACCCTGAACTGGGGTTTGGAATCCATGATATGCTCATTAATGATAGCCTGACGGTATCCGTGCTGACGGACTACCTCTTTACGTTCGGCGTGTACTTCGGGCCCGATGACCATGTGGGCATTACGGAGCCGCACGCCGGGGCATCGCCCCCCGGCCCGTGGCCCGACCCGGCAACCACCACACTGCACCTGCCAGTAGGCGACAAGCTGAACCACATCCGCATACTTGATCTTTCGGGGCGGGCCATCATGCAGGCCAACGGGATCTTCGATGACGGGACCATCGACATTGCCGGGCTGCCCCCCGGCATCTACATCATCCAGGCAAGAACCATCCATAACCAACCATATCATGGCAAATTCCAAAAAATCGATTAGCGCGGTGGCCGCAGTGCTGCTGAGCGCCGCCGCAGGATACGGACAATGCCTGTTCACGGACCCGCCTCCGCCGCTCCAAGCACTTGGCGGTGGTGGCACCTATGCCAGTTGGAACGGGTGGTACTTGCCCACCAGCGATACACTACGGATCCTGGTGGTATTGATCGAGCAGGACGGGGCGGCGGGCAGTACGGATTGGCCCGCACACTCCCTTCCGGTATGGGTGAACAACCACCAAAAAAGTTTTGCACCGTAGGCTTCTACAAGGCAACCAACCGCTCCGAAAGCCGTCTAACCATTAACAACATTTGCCATGCGCCACTTGATCCTCCTGCTCGCCTTGGCCCTTGCGTGCACCACCACCGCTCAACCCACTTGGCGCTTCCCCATATGTTTTGAGGACGGCACCGGGGCACGGGACACCATTTGGCTGGTCTATGATAACACGGCCACCGTTGGAAACAATTCATTCCCTACGGTGGACTATGCGCTGGGTGAAGGCCATGTGGACATGGACCATTCCAGATTCAATGTTTGGGTCGGAAATTGGGACAACGACTCCACCAAGACCGTAGCGTTCCCCTACACGGAGTTCCCCTACCACAATGCCACGGTGGATGCCTTCAATTACCAATACCCTGTGACCATCCGCTGGGATTTGAGCTTGGGAGCCGAGCCATGGCTACCTCAGGAAGGCTGGCCGATCGATGGTGGTGCACTTTACAACGATTACTTTTGGATGTTCAATAACTGCGGGGGACCTCCTTGCGGATACTTCGACATTTCATTAGCGGACAGCGTGGTGGTGATTGACGCGTTTCCGGCAGAGGTTTTTCCCGTTGATTTCACCCTTGGTCATATGTTTAATGCGCATGTTGCCGAACAGAGCGGAGGTGAAACTCCCCTGCTATGGCCCAACCCGGCCCGGGACCTGATACACGTGGCCGGACTTGATGATATAACCACCGAGGCAATGATCTGCGACCCATTGGGCCGGAGATTACAAACGAGTGTGCTAACACCAGCAGACAACACCCTCCGCTTGGACGGCCTCCCGGACGGGACCTACTTGCTCATCCTTTCAAACCCCAACGGCAATGAATTTTTCAAATTCGTCAAGATGCCTTAGCCTGGCTCTGTCCATCGGCCTAGCGGCAACCTGCGCCATGGCCCAGCAGTGCGAATTTCAGGAGCCGCCCACGCCGCCCGCCCTGCTTGGCGGTGCTGGAGGTGGGGAACGGGAAAGCCAGAACGGTTGGTACATGACCCCGCACGGCACGGTGCGCGTCCTGCTGGTGTTGGCCGAGGTGGTGTATACCGGTACCGTCCTCGACCCCACGGGTCCCACGGGCACCGTCGGGTGGCCAGCCCACCAATTGCCTGTTGGGTGAACAACCACCAAAAAAATTTTGCACCGCAGGCTTCCACAAGGCAACCAACCGCTCCGAAAGCCGTCTAACCATTAACAACATTTGCCATGCGCCACTTGATCCTCCTGCTCGCCTTGGCCCTTGCGTGCACCACCACCGCTCAACCCACTTGGCGCTTCCCCATATGTTTTGAGGACGGCACCGGGGCACGGGACACCATTTGGCTGGTCTATGATAACACGGCCACCGTTGGAAACAATTCATTCCCTACGGTGGACTATGCGCTGGGTGAAGGCCATGTGGACATGGACCATTCCAGATTCAATGTTTGGGTCGGAAATTGGGACAACGACTCCACCAAGACCGTAGCGTTCCCCTACACGGAGTTCCCCTACCACAATGCCACGGTGGATGCCTTCAATTACCAATACCCTGTGACCATCCGCTGGGATTTGAGCTTGGGAGCCGAGCCATGGTTACCTCAGGAAGGTTGGCCGATCGATTTTGGAATGATTTACAACCAATACTTCTATTATTTCAACAACTGTGGCGATCCACCGTGTGGATTTTTTAATATGTCGTTGGTGGACAGTGTGGTTGTTCCTCAGCCTGACCCCAATTATTTGTTTCCGGTTGACTTCACCTTAAGTCACATGGGGAACATGTCCATATGGGGAAAAGGATCGAAGAATCGGTGGTCCATATGGCCCAATCCGGCCAATGATTTTCTACATGCAGCAGGGTATGCAGGTAACATCACGGCAACTATATACACCCCCTTGGGCAGCGCGCTGCAAACGACCCAATTGACCCCTACGGACAACACCCTCCGCCTGGACGGCCTCCCGGACGGGACCTACTTGCTCATCCTTTCAAACCCCAACGGCAATGAATTTTTCAAATTCGTCAAGATGCCTTAGCCTGGCTCTGTCCATCGGCCTAGCGGCAACCTGCGCCATGGCCCAGCAGTGCGAATTTCAGGAGCCGCCCACGCCGCCCGCCCTGCTTGGCGGTGCTGGAGGTGGGGAACGGGAAAGCCAGAACGGTTGGTACATGACCCCGCACGGCACGGTGCGCGTCCTGCTGGTGTTGGCCGAGGTGGTGTACACCGGTACCGTCCTCGACCCCACGGGTCCCGCGGGCACCGTCGGGTGGCCAGCGCACCAATTGCCCACCTGGGCCAATAATGCCAACCCGGCATTGAACCTCTTCGATCCCGCCACGCCGCAGGGAGCGCAGTTCACGCGGTATTACCACGATGCCTCCTCCGGGGATTTCACCGTGCTGGGCGACTACTTGGTCGCGCCCGGCGCCAACCCGATCTTCCAAGTACCCAGCGCAACGGGACAGATGAACGCCTCCGACGCGGTGGCCGCCGTGAATGCGGCCTTGGGCACGTCCATCGCCACCGGCCACGGTTATACCAGCATCAACGATTTCGACAGATGGACGATCGGGGACTATTCCGATCCGATCAACGGACCGGGTTTTCCCAAGGCGACCCCCAGCACGGAAAATCCGCGCAAGTTTGACCATGTGATGATCATTTGGCGCAACAGCATGGGCAACAACGGCACCGGGTTCGCAGTTTCGGGGAGTCCGGGCACCTTGCTGGGCTATGCGGCGAACACTTACAGCATGTTCGGGGCCTACGATGCCATGCCGTTGAACATTGCCCGCCATGAGTTCGGCCATCTGCTGTACGGCGGCAACAACTTCCACACGGGAGGCGGCGGATGGCCGGAAAACGTTTACAATGGCGTTTGGACCAATCAATACGGTCAGTACTGGATCACCCAGTCAAGCGGCTGGAGCAACATGAGCCTGTACAATGGCTCACTCAACTCATGGAATGCCTGGGACCGCCAGCGTATGGGCTGGAAGGCAGCAGGGCAGACCTTCGAAATCTCTACACGCAACCCAGCCATGGTTGAGAAGAACGGCGATTTGGATGCCAGCGTGCCATCCGATGCAGGCACGTACGTGCTGCGCGATTTTGCTACCAGCGGGGATGCTCTCCGCATCAAGCTCCCCTTCACCGACCCTAACAACGAATATCCCGAATTCCTTTGGGTGGAGAACCATCAGGGTCAAGCTTTTAATGGCAACCCCTTTGATAAGTGGCAATACGAGGGCCAGACCTGCATACAAGGCATGGTGCCCGGCTTGCAGATGTACGTGCAGATCGACAAAGAGGTCCGCCAAACCTCAGATTATGCTGTCCTTTATGGCGGTCCGGGTGATCACCTGCGCCCCTTGGATGCGAATGGCCATACCGACGAGCACTTCGACCCGGTTACGCAAACGGACAATTGCATTTGCTGGATGTGCCCGACACACCCGTTCGTGCGGGGCCTGTCCAATCCGCTCACCGGCACCGCCGACCGCCATATGGTCCCGCAGGACCTGAACGCCAGTGGCACATTGACCCACGATGACATGCGCTCCAATGTCATGGAAGACCAGGACGGGACCTACGCTGATAATTTGTTTTCACTTGGGCATGCCCGCCAGATCTTCACCCCCTATCCCGGAAATCCCAAGCTGGGCGTGGGCACCAACCCTGGCAGCGCCACCATGATGAACAGCGTGGGATTTGATGTGAACCGCCCCGGCACCAAAAACCTTCGCCGCATCTACCTCAACGGCGTTTCCGTGGAGCTGATGGCGCAGAACACGGACGGCAGCATAAAGGTGAAGGTGCGCTTTGATGATGTGGACGTGAAGAACGACGCACGCTGGTGCGCGGACGAGATCCAACTGAACCCCGTGGCCACCAGCACCGGGCATTCCCTGAATGTAACGGCGGGAAAAACGGTGACCTTGGACCGGGGCACCACCGCCACCCGGCGCAACAACCCGGAGACGTACAACGGCCAGCAGGTGTTCAATAGCGCCACCCTGATGCGCTGCCCGGCCAACACCTGGCTGAACCTGGCACCCGGCGGGGGCTTTACCGTAACCAACGGCAGCACGCTGCGCTTGGAAAGCGGCAGCCGCATGGACGTGGGCAACGGGGCCGTACTGCGCGTGAAGCGAGGCGGCAAGCTGGAACTGATGGGCGGCTCGGTGCTGAACGTGCTGCCCGGCGGGCAGGTGATCATTGAGGAGGATTGGCAGCCGGGCAACGACGGGCGGCTGGTGTTCTTCCCCAACGCCCGCATCAATCTGGAGGCATCCAACTCCGTGCTGGAGTTCCAGGGTGTGCTGGACATCCAGCCCAACGCCACCTTCATCGTTTCGCGCAGCGGCAACCCCAGCAATACGTACGGGTTGGTGAAATTCACAAGCACCAAGCCCACCAGCTACAACGTGACCGCCGGGGCGAACACCCGCTTCATTCTGCAAAGCACGGGTGCCGGCAACCGCATCCTGCACGTGCAGCAGGAAAGCCTCTACGGACCGTCCACGCTGGTGGAGTTCAAGCTGGCCAACGCCAAGGCCACGTTGGCGTCCAATGCGCGCATCGTGCCTCCCGTGGCCGCGGCGGCGACCATCAGCTTCATCAACGCCACGGTGACCAGCCCCACCGGGGTGCGCAACAACCACCGCGGGGTGCGGCTGAACGGGCAGCCGCTGGTGTACCTCAACAACAGCACCTTCAGCAAGGGTGCCTACGGCGTGTACAGCTACAACACCACCTTGGGCAACTACATCACCGCGGACCAGTGCAGCTTCCTCGATTGCGCCACGGGCATGTACGTCTACGACAAGGGGATCATCGCCACGACATGTGAATTCAACAATTGCAACAACGGACTGCTGGCCGTGCAGATGTCACAAACCTCGTACCTGACCGACTGCGGTGCGCGGTACAACCAGAACACGGGCGTGGGCTTCCAGGGATCGGCCACGTTGCAGGTGGCGAACCCGGGCTTCGATCATAACACCATCGGCCTGGCGGTGAGCGCGGCCACGGCTGTGGTGGCCTGCGGATCGGTAAGCTACAACGGCAAGCGCGGTTTCCTGCTCACCGATGGCGCTACCTTGCGCATGGACGGTGCTGCCGGTCCGCATGACCCCGTGACCGCCATCGGGAACGGTGCCACGATCTGGTGCCAGCAGGCCAACAACGCATACCTGGACCAAGGATACAACAGCCTGAAGCCCCTGTATACCGGTACGCAATCATCGCTTTATGGCACCTTCCTGTGCCAGCCCTACGGCATTCCGCAACCGGCGACCAAGAACAATTGGAACGGCACCGTGGGCACGCCCCTCACCAGCTTGGAATACTACATCACCTCGTGCGGGGGGAGCATCCCGTTCCATGATCCCGCCAGCGTTGCCGAAACGCCTTGCGGCCAAGTGGAGCACCTGGGCCCCGGCCCGGAAGAGGCCGCTTCCCTGTTCACCGTATGCCCGGAGTGCGGCACCGTGGAAACCCTGGACGGCGCAAGCATGCCCTTGAACGCGGCGATCATGGAGGCTTGGGGCTTGGCCCAAAATGACAGCCTGCCCAACAACGCCCTGCTTGCCGTGGAGGCGTTCCATGCCATCCTTACCGCGCCAGCGGACCAGCCAAACGAGCAAGAGCGCTACCTGCTGAACTATGGCTACAACCTGATGCAAGAGAGCTACGGCGACGCCGTCCACGGCAGCCAACTCGCACCGGCAACCGATGATGCCATATTGGACCTGCATGCGGACATGGTGGTGGAGGTGCAGGACCTGCGTGCTCAAACCGCGGACCCGGGAAGCCAGGAGGACTTCATCTTCTACACGGCCATGCAGAAGGCCCAAACCGTGCGTGCCGCCGGGCGGCTGGGCGAGGCCATCGGCATCATTGCCGCCACGCCCGAACCCCCGCAGGATCTTGAACGGAACTACAAGGCCCAACTGCTGTGCTATGCACAAACAGAGCTTGCCGTGGTGAACGGGACCATGGAATGGGACGAGGTTGAGGCGGCCATGGAGGGCTGCGCAGGGCATGGCGCGCCCAAACGAACCTTGGCACAGCCCACTGGCCATGATCTGCCCATGGCCGTTCAACCCTCACTTCGCCCCAACCCGGCCACTACCACTGTGGTCGTACAAGGATGGCCGGATACCGAATGCATCATGCAGGTGATGGACCTTACGGGGCGCATGGTGGCCCCGGAGTTCCGGTTCACCGGGCAGGCCAACCTACCGTTGCACGGCATCAAACCAGGCACCTACCTCTGCCGCATTTCGGACGACCAAGGCAGGACCTGGGCGGATAAGTTGGTGGTGGGCCGGTAGCGGGCGGGTTTGTGTTTGTGCAGCGTGGGCAGCAATGGGCCAGCTAGCAGGTCTCGGTTGCCGCTGTATGGCGGCCGGCCCAGGATAAGCTGCTACCGACCAATCCAAAACAGCGCATCCTGTTCCACCCATGAGCCGGTGGCCTTTTGGCATGGCCTGAGGCGTGGGCCAGGAAATGCACCCCCCTCACCAAGGGTGACCCCGGAAACCGGACACCCGCCTCCTATGTGCCAAGGCCCTTTGCTTCCTTTGCCCTCCATGGGTGCCGTGCTCTACTACCTCTCCCTGCCGTTCATCTATGGCATTGCGCTGCTCCCCTTTCCCGCGCTGTACCTGCTGAGCGATGCGATGCAACTAGTGTTGTTCGGGGTGTTCGGCTACCGGCTGGAAGTGGTGCGGATGAACCTGCGCAACAGCTTCCCGCAGAAAAGCCAAGCGGAACTGAAGGCGATCGAAAAGGAGTTCCGCAGGTGGTTCTGCGACCTGGTGATCGAAACGATCAAAACGCTCACCATCACGCCGCGGCAGGTGAACCGACGGGTGAGCGTGGAAGGCACGGAGGTGTTGCGGAGGTATTTCGATGCGGGGCAGAGCGTGATCATTGTAATGGGGCACTGGGGCAACTGGGAGCTGGGCGGCGCACGCTTCAGCCAGCTGGGGCTGCACCACCTGAACGTGATCTACCACCCCTTGGGGAACAAGCACTTCGACAAATTGGTACAGCGCATGCGCAGCCGCCTGGGCAACGGGCTGTACCCCATGCAGGACACCGTGCGGATGATGCTCCGCGACAGCCGCAAGCTAACGGCCACGGCCTTCATCGCCGATCAAACACCCTCCCCCGAACACGCCTACTGGACCAGGTTCCTGCACCAGGCCACCCCCGTTTTCCGGGGCACGGAAAAGATCGCCCGCAAATTGGGCCATCCGGTCATTTACACCGGCATCGACCGCCCCCGGCGTGGGCGGTACATCATGCGTTTCGAGCTGCTGGAGGCCCGGCCGAAGATGACGCCGGAAGGCTGGATCAGCGAGCAGTACACCCGGCGGCTCGAGCAGGACATCCGCGAGCACCCGGGCATTTGGCTGTGGACGCACCGCCGTTGGAAGCATAAACCACCTTCCGCGTGCTGATCGGTCGTAATTTTGCAGCCTCATGTTGGAAGGAAGAGACCTGATCTTGGCCACGCGCGCCTTTGCCAAGGAATACCGGGGGCGCAGCTGGTGGCATGTGATCATTACCCTGGTGGTATTGGCGGCCGGGTACACCGGCGTGTTCCTGCCCACCCCGCTTTGGGCCAAGGCCCTGTGCACCCTGTTAGTGGCCCTTACCCTGGGCCGCATGTTCGTGCTCTACCACGATTTCCTGCACCAGAGCATCCTGAACAATTCCAGGACGGCCAAGGGCATATTCACCGTGTTCGGCTGGTACATGCTGGCGCCGGTGAGCATTTGGGAGCGCAGCCACAACTACCACCACGCGCACAATTGCAAGCTGTACACCAGCAGCATCGGCTCCTACCCGGTGGTGACCAAGGAAAAGTACCTTTCCTCACCGCGCAGCGAACGCCTGGCCTACATGTTCGTCCGCCATCCGGTGACCATTGGGCTGGGCTACTTTTTCATGTTCATCTATGGCATGTGCATCCGCTCGGTGGTGAGCAATACGGGCAAGCACTGGGACAGCATTGTGGCGCTGGTGTTCCATTTCGCCATCGGCACGGGCATCTTCCTGCTGGCGGGCTGGTGGGGCCTGTTGTTCGGCTTTTTCATCCCCTTCATCATCAGCCTGGGGCTGGGCAGCTACCTGTTCTACGCCCAGCACAATTTCCCGGGGGTGAAGTATGCCGAAAAGGACGGCTGGACCTACCACGATGCGGCCCTGAGCAGCAGCAGCCACATGAAGATGAGCCCCGTGATGCGCTGGTTCCTGGCCAACATCGGCTACCACCACATACACCACCTCAACCCGCGCATCCCCTTCTACCGCCTGCCCGAAGTGTACAAGGCCATACCCGAGCTGCAGGCCGCCACCAAGACCAGCCTGTTGCCTTGGGATGTGGTGCGCTGCCTGAGGCTGAAGGTGTGGGACCCGGTGCAGCAGCGCATGCTTACGCGCCGCGAGATTTACGCCTGAGCCGCCACCGGCCACGCACCGCCATGCCCCGCCCATGCACGTGATGGGCGGGGCATGTGCTTCACCACCGGCACGCCGGGGTTGTGGGCCGCGGTTACCTTCGGCCCCTTCAACAAACATCCGCTGGCCATGCTCACCGTGGAGAAAATTGTCAAGCGATACGGCGACCACCTTGCCCTGGACGGTGTGGACCTGCATGTGCCCGAGGGCAAGATCTTCGGCCTGCTGGGCCCCAACGGGGCGGGCAAGACCACGTTGATCCGGATCATCACGCGCATTACCGGGCCCGATTCCGGGCGTGTGATGCTGAACGGGCGCGACATGACCGCGGCCGACGTGGAGCAATTGGGCTACCTGCCCGAGGAACGCGGCCTGTACAAGAAAATGAAGGTGGGCGAACAGGCGCTCTACCTGGCCCGCCTGAAAGGGCTGGACAAGCAGGAGGCCACCAAGCGGTTGCGCGAATGGTTTGACCGCTGGGACATGGGCGGCTGGTGGAACAAAAAGGTGGAGGAACTGAGCAAGGGCATGGCCCAGAAGGTGCAGTTCATCACCACCGTGCTGCACCGCCCGCGGCTCCTGATCCTGGATGAGCCCTTCAGCGGTTTTGACCCGATCAACGCGGAACTGATCCGCTCGGAGATCCTGGCCATGGGCGCCCAGGGCACCACCGTAATGCTGAGCACCCATAACATGGGCAGCGTGGAGGAACTGTGCGACCACATCGCCCTGATCGACCGCAGCCATGTGGTGCTGGGCGGCGCCGTGAAGGACATCCGCAAGCAGTACAGCGACGCCACCTACCGCGTGGAATTCAAGGGATCACACGTGGCCTTCGCCAACGCCCTGGCCTACCACGGCGAGCTGCTGGGGCATACCGAGGATGATGGGGTGACCACCGCACGCGTGCGGCTGTTGCACGGATCGAGCGTGAACCAGGTGCTGGCCGCCACACTGCCCGCGGTGCAGATCAATGGCGTAAGCGAGGAAGTGCCCAGCATGCACGAGATTTTCATACGCGCGGTGAGCCGCGTGGACCCCGCCACCATTCCGGCAGGAAACACCGAATAAATTCCAGGCAACATGGGCAAGATCCGATTGATCATCTGGCGCGAGTTCATCACCCGCGTGCGCAAACCCAGCTTCCTCATCATGACCATCCTGGGCCCGCTGCTGCTGGTGGGCGGCATCGCCCTGGTGGTGTTCCTGGGCATGTCCGAGGGCGGCGTGCAGAACGTGGTGGTGATCGACAAGGCACAGCTGGTGACCAACAAGCTGAAGGACACCGACGACATCAAATTCTTCTATGAGGCCGTTGACCTTTCGGACTCCGTGTTCAAGGCCGGCCCGTACAATGCCATGGTGGAGATCAACCCCTTGGTGCTGGAGAACAACACGATCCAGATCTTCTACAAGAACCTGCCCAGCATCAGCACGCAGAACCACATCTCCGGCCAGATCGAAAGCGTGCTGGAACGCGAGAAATTGCGCGTGAACAATGTGGACCCGGACACCTACCGGCGGATCAAGACCGCGTTGAAGATCCAGTTGTTCGACATCAATAAGCAGGGTAAACGCTCGTACGACCAGATCAAGGCGGGCATCGGCTTCGGCTTCGGTTACCTGATCTTCTTCTTCATTTTCCTCTACGGCGTGCAAGTAATGCGCGGGGTGATGGAGGAAAAACAGAACCGCGTGGTGGAGGTGCTGATCAGCTCAGTGAAGCCTTTCCAGCTGATGATGGGCAAGATCGTTGGCGTGGCCATGGTGGGGCTTACCCAGTTCCTGCTTTGGGTGGTGCTGTCCCTGGTATTGGGCAGCGTGGCCGTGGGCCTGGCCAAGGACACCATAAGCGGCGGGGCCGCACAGGAGCGCGCGCAAATGACCACCCAGCTGCAACAGCAAATGTCCGGGCAGGAAGGCACCACGCTGAAATCCACCAGCGAAAGCGCCGAGGACCTGGGCGTAATGATGGAGATCTGGGATGAACTGCCCGTGGCCGCCATCCTGGCCCTTTTCCTGTTCTATTTCCTGGGCGGATACCTGCTCTACAGCTCGCTTTTCGCGGCGGTGGGCAGCGCGGTGGACGCTGAAACCGATACGCAGCAGTTCATGATGCCGATCACCGTGCCCATGCTGATCGCCATTTTCATCGCCCAAACAGCGGTGTACAACCCGGATGGCCCCGCTGTGTTCTGGTTCTCGCTGATCCCGTTCACATCGCCGGTGGTGATGATGGTGCGGATCGCCACGGGCAATGCCTTTGCCCACCCCGGCGAGCTGGCGTTGAGCATGGCCCTGTTGCTGGGCACTTTCCTGTTCACCACCTGGCTGGCAGGCCGCATTTACCGCACCGGCATTTTGATGTATGGGAAGAAAGTAAGCTGGAAGGAGCTGGGGAAGTGGCTGTTTTACAAGGGATGAATGGATGAAGTAGGGCAACGGCGAAGAAGGTGGAGCGGGAGCGGGTGGTGATGCGGGAAATGAAGCTAATGCAATGCGCGGCCGGGTTGCGCTTCGTGTTGCTGGTGGCGGCCTGTTCGGTGTTCGCCGAGTCGGGTGCGCAACTGCCGGACAGCACGTTGAGGCCCGTACAGGTGACGGCGACGCGGATCCCCGATGTGCTGCCGCGGGTGGGCCGGAACCTGCAAGTGATCGACAGCCTGCAACTGCATGGTGCCGCCCGCACCGAGGTGAGTGAGGTGTTGCGCATGGCCTCCCTGGTGGATGTGCGCCAACGCGGGCCGTTCGATGTGCAAACGGACCTCGGCATTCGGGGCGGCACCTTCGACCAGGCCCTGGTATTGGTGGACGGCATTCCGATGAGCGACCCCCAGACCGGGCACCACGCCATGGACCTGCCGCTGGGCAGTGATGCGCTGGAGCGTGTGGAAGTGCTGTACGGTGGCGCCAGCCGCACCTTTGGGGCCGGTGCATTCAGCGGGGCCATCAACCTGATCACGCGCGCCCCCGATGATGGCCGCGGCTCGTTCACCATTGATGGCGGCCAATACGGATCATACCGCGCCCGGCTGTCGCAGGACCTGCTGCTGGGCAGCACCGGGCTGCGCCTGGGCGGGCAATGGGGCCACAGCGACGGCTACATCGCCAATACGGACCACGACCAGCGCGGGGGCCAGCTGGAATTGCACCACGCTTTCAGGAATGTGCGCCTGCGCGTGCAGGCAGGCCACGTGTACAAGCGCTTCGGCGCCCAGAACTTCTATTCCTCGGCCTTCCCGGACCAACAAGAGGTGACCGGCACCACGCTGGCCAGTGTTTGCCTGCGACAAAATGGCGAACGATGGAGCTGGGATGCCCGGGGCTACTACCGCCAGCACGACGACCTGTTCGAGCTGTTCCGCGAGGACGATGACCATTACCGGTACAGCAACGGTTACTTCATCCGGGGTGAAAGCGATACCGCGCGCCTTTCACCCAGCCTGTTCTACACCTTCCACAACCGCCACCGCACGCGTGTGGCAGGCGCCATGGCCAATGCATCGCGCCGCTGGAAGAGCGGCACCACCGCCTTGGGCGTGCATGCGCGCCACGAGGGGATCCTGAGCAATGTGCTGGGCCGGCCGCTGGCCGCCCCCGTACAGGTGGCCGGGGCCAGGGAACCTTTCACCCGCAGCGATGAGCGCCGCAACCTGGCCCTGCACGCCGACCACCGCTACGAACACGGCAATTGGACCTTCAACGGCGGCGTATTGCTGAATCTCAACTCCGATTTTGCGCCGGAATGGGCGCCCGGCCTGGACGTGGTGCACCGCTGGAGCAACGGGCACAGCACGTATGCCAGCGCGGGCCGTTCGTTCCGCTTCCCCACCTGGACCGACCTGTACTACAACCGCGGCGGGGCCATCGGCAGCGCCGGATTGCAGCCCGAGCACGCCGACCAATTCGAGTTGGGCCACCGGATCCTGGGCAGCAAGCGAAGCCTGCGGTTGGCCGTATGGCGCCGCCAGGGGCGCGACCTGATCGATTGGGTGCAACGGCCGGGTGAAAGCGCCACGCATGCGGCAAACCTCACCCAAGTGGACCTGAACGGCGCCGAGGCCGAGGCCACCGTGCGCACCGCCAATGGACGCGGCGGTCTGCTGTATGCCTACCAATGGGCCGATCAGCACGCCTTCCATTTCGCCTCGCTGTACGTGCTGGACCACCTCACGCACAACGCCGTGCTCTGGTGGAACCAACAATTGCCGAACGGCTTCAGCGCACAGGCCAACATCACCTGGAAACAACGCTACGGCAGCTACGTGCGCTTCAGCGACGGCCAGCGCACCGTCTATCCCGATCCCGTGCGCATTGACCTGCGGGCCGAATGGGTGCGCGGCCCCATCACCTTGTTCGCCAGCGCCTACAACCTGCTGGGCGCGTACCAAGTGGACCGCGGCAACATTTTGCTGCCCGGGCGGTGGATCACCGGCGGATTGCAGCTGCGCTGGGATACAGCGAAAAAGTGATCGCAGCGCGCTAACCTTGCACCATGCGCGCGGGCATCATCGATCTGGGCACCAACACGTTCAAGCTGCTTGTGGCCGAAAGGCCGGCAAGCGGCTCCATAGGGTTGAACATCGTGCACAGTGAGGAAGTGGGCGTGTTCCTCGGCCGCGGAGGGGTGGAAAAGAACCTGCTCACCGAAGAAGCCATGGAACGCGGCCTTGCCGCCCTGCGGACCTTGGTGGCCAAGGCACACGGGCTGGGTGCGGCACGCATCGGCGCCTTTGGCACCTCGGCCATGCGCAACGCAAAAAATGGCCCTCTATTCGCCGGGCGCGTGCAGGCCGCGCTGGGCATCGCGGTGCAGATCATACCGGGCGATGAGGAGGCCGCGCTGATCCTGGATGGCGTGCGCCGAGCCGTGCCATTCGGCAACAAGCCCATGCTGGTGATGGACATCGGCGGGGGAAGCACGGAATTCATCCTGGCCACGGAAAAGGCGCTGATGTGGAAAAAGAGCTTCGAGCTGGGCACCACGCGCCTTTTCGAGCGGTTCCCGCAGATCGACCCCATGGACATGGACACCCAATTGCGCATGGGCAACCACATCGATGCCCAGCTGGAGGAACTGTGGTCCGTGATGGAGCGCCACTGGCCTGCGGCCCTGGTGGGATCAGCCGGATCATTCGATACCGTTGCGCGCCTGGTGGCCCTGCAGCAGGGCAAGCCCCTTGATGACGAGCGTGCCACGGCCGTGATCGATATGGACGGATTGGATGCCGTGAAGGAGCGCATGTTCAGCCTTGACCATGCACAGCGGGAAAAGGAACCGGGCCTGCCGGCGCACCGGGTGGACACGATCGTGCCCGCGCTGATGCTGATCGAACGCGTGCTGTTGCGGGGCATCCAACAGGTGCATTGGAGCCGCTATTCGCTGAAAGAGGGCGCCATGGCGCGGCTGCTCGGCCAAGGCGGTTGAGGGGAAAAAAGGAAAAGGACCGCGCTCAACGGCCCTTCCCCTGCAACTTGCCCACGGTCATTGTTTCATGAACGTCTGCACACCACGGGTGCCCGTTGCGGTTTCATATTGCAACAGGTAGCGCCCCGGTGCCAAGGATTCCACGTCCAATTGCACGTTGGAAGCATTCACACCCTTGGCCAACACCAGCTTGCCGGTCATGTCCATCACATTCACCAGGCGCAGCGGCACGGCTGCTTCAATGTTCAGCACCCCCGCGGCAGGTGAAGGATACAGCTTCATTTCGGTGGCCTGTTCCACCGCAATGCCGGTGGCAACGCCGGAGAGTTGCAGGGCATCCACCTTGAGGAAGCTGCCCACTTTCGCGCTATCGCCCCAGCTCGAGGTGATCAGGATAAAGGCCGAGTCCGGGTTTTCAGCGCTGAGGTATTGGATCGGCAGGTTCAGTGTTTGCCAAGCGGCCTGCGTGCCCGTGGCAAAAGCGGCGGCGCCCCCGATGGCATCGGAGGAATTGGTGACGCTGTTCCATTTGGAGAACACCACCACGATCGCGCCCGTGTCCTGCGGTTGAATGCCGAACTGCCATTTCGCGGAGAACGTGGCCGGGCGCGTGATCCAGGCCATGCCGGGGTTGTCCTGCGCGCCCAACACCGCCAGGCCCGGCAAAACACCCAGGAAAGCGTTGTTACGCGTGGTAATGGTGGCGTAGTGGCTGCCCACCGCGCCGGGGCTGCCCTGCTCGCAACCCGCCGGGCCTCCGCCTAGCGTGGCCAGTGCGTTCAGCGTGTTCCAGCCATCGGGGTCCAAGTAGGTGGCGCCGGTGGGCGTGGACCAATCCTCAAAACCGCCATTCGGTATTTGCGCCAGGGCGGGGCCGGCCAGCAGGGTGGCGGCAAAAGCAGTGAACAGTAGTCCTCGTTTCATTTCGTTCTTGGTTTAAGGAACGAAATTCGATCAGGCCCTGGCCGTCCTGTTGAATGTTGATGTTTTTTTTCAGTCGGCGGCGGCCGGTCGGCGGATCGCCCTGAACATCAGCGTGCCGAGCACTCCTGCCGTCACCGAGGCGAAGAGAATGCCAAGCTTGGCATCATCGCGCAGCGCATCCTGGGCAAACGCCAATTCGCTGATGAAAATGGCCATGGTGAAACCCAGCCCCGACAACACCCCGATGGCCAGCATGTGCATCCAATTCACCCCGGTGCCCAGCTTACCCCAGCCCATTTTCACGAACACCCAGCAAATGGACAGGATGCCCAAGGGCTTGCCAAGGATCAGGCCGAGGAATACGCCGAGGGTGACCGGGTGGTGCAAGGCCTCCACGTACGAGGTGGGCAGCGCGATGCCGGCGTTGGCCAAGGCAAAAACAGGCAGGATGAAGAAGGAAACCCATGGGTGAAGCGTCTGCTCCAGCCGTTGGGAGGGTGTTTCGGCATGGGCGCTGAACCGCTTCACCTTGGTAATGATGTGGGCCTCTTCCATGGAGATCATAGCGGATGGTGTTCCCTCGGCCCGATCGAAGTCGTCGGCCAGCTTGCGGATCATGGCGGTGTAGCTGTTGCCGTCCATTTTGGTGCGCGCCGGAATGGCCATGGCCGCCAGCACACCGGCCACCGTGGCATGCACGCCGGACAGCACGAACGCCAGCCAAAGCCCTGCAATGCCCACCACGCCATAGATGGTCATGTTGCGCACGCCCAGGACATTCATGGCGGCCAGCACGACCAGGAAAACAGCGCCGATGGCCAGGTTGGCCATGGAAAGGTCGGAGGTATAGAACAGGGCGATCACCGATACCGATGCGATGTCGTCGGTAACGGAAACGGCGATGAAAAGCGCCTTGATGGCCGCTGGCACGCGCTTGCCCAGCAAGGCGAGCAGGCCCAGCACGAAGGCGGTGTCCGTGCCCAAGGTGATGCCCCACCCGTTCACGGCCTCGCCCTGGAAACGGTTCACGGCGAGGTAGATCAATGCCGGCGCGGCCATGCCGCCCACACTGGCCGCAATGGGCAACACCGCGCTCTTGAGGTTCGAGAATTCGCCACTGATGAACTCGCGTTTCAATTCCAGCGCCACCACAAAGAAGAACACGGCCATGAAACCATCGTTGATCAGGTGGTGCAGGTTCTGCTCGAAGGTGAAGCTGCCCAACCTGAAGCCCAAGGAATGGGCCCAGAATGCGTGGTAGGCATCGCGCCAGGGCGAATTGGCCAGTACAACGGCCACGGCCGCGGCCAGGAAGAGCATCAGGCCGGCCATGGCCTGGTTGTTCACAAAACGGTCCAGCGGCCGCAGCACGCGATCGATCGGATACTCCCGCAGGGGGCGGACCGTTTGCCTGGATGTATTGGCCATTTGGGGCATTCAGAACTTGCTGTGCTTTGCGCTGTACTTGAAATAGATCCAGAAACCGATCAGCAGCCACAATATCAGCCGCAGCCAAGTGTCCCATGGCAGGGCCAGCATCATTACGCCGCATACCACAATGCCCAGGATCGGCACCAGCGGCACCAGCGGGGTGCGGAACGCCCGGGGCGCATCGGGCATGCGTTTGCGCATGATGATCACCCCGGCACTGACCAGGATAAAGGCCAGCAACGTGCCGATGCTGGTCATTTCCCCAACGATCTTGCCGGGCACGAAACCGGCGAAGAGGCCCACGAATACCATGAACAGCAAGTTGCTCCGGAGCGGCGTGCGGTACTTGGGGTGGACATCCGAGAACACTTTCGGCAACAGCCCATCGTGGCTCATGCTGTAGAACACGCGGCTTTGGCCCAGCAGCATCACCAGGATCACCGAGGAAAAGCCGGCCAGTATGGCGATGATGATGGCCTGCTGCAGCCAGACGTACGGCGTGTTGGCAATGGCGGTGGCCACCGGCGCAAGCTTGTCCTGGCCGCCAAATTCGGTGTAATGGGCCAGGCCGGTCATTACGTGGCCGAAGAGCACGTACAGCACGGCACAAATGGCCAACGAGCCCAGGATGCCGATGGGCATGTTGCGCTTGGGATTCTTGGCCTCCTGCGCGGCGGTGCTCACCGCATCGAAACCGATGTACGCAAAGAAGATGATGCCCGCCCCCTGCAGCACCCCGCTCCAGCCGAAGTGCCCGAACTTGCCCGTATTCTCCGGGATGTACGGCGTAAGGTTCTCGGGGTTGATGTAGCTCCAGCCCAAAGCGATGAACACCAGTACCACGGCCACCTTCAGCACCACGATGATGGAGTTGACCCACGCCGATTGCTGGGTGCCCCTTGCCAGCAGCAGCGACATCACCACCACGATGAAAACCGCCGGCAGGTTGATGATGCCGCCTTCGAAGGGCCCCATCATGATCTGCGACGGCAGGTGCATATTGTGCATCATCAGCAGCTTGTTCAGGTACTGGCTCCATGAAATGGACACCATGGCCGCGCCCACCGCATATTCCAGCACTAGGTCCCAGCCGATGATCCACGCCATCAGGCGGCCCATGGTGGCGAAGCTGTAGGTGTAGGCGCTGCCGGCAATGGGGATCATGCTGGCGAACTCGGCGTAGCACAGGCCGGCAAAGGCACAGCCCACCGCGCTGATGATGAAGGAAAGGGTTACCGCCGGCCCGGCATGTTCAGCCGCCACCACGCCGGTAAGCGAGAAAAGCCCCGCGCCAATGATGGCCCCGATGCCCAAGGCCACCAGGCTGGCCGCGCCGAGCTTGCGCACCAAGGTGCCGCTGCCCTGTTCATCCGCCTCGTCCAGCAGTACCGCCAACGGCTTCCGGGTATTGTGTGCGCTCATGGGCGCTAATCTAATCCGCCGCGTTGCGAACGATCCCCGGAAATGCTCCACGCTGCCCCGGTCTGTTAAATTGTGCTTAGCGCCAACACTCCGTTTTCCGGTAACTGAAAATTTCTGTCGCATAAGGCACCGGTCGTTTCCGGAGGCCACCAAAAACAACGCAAAACCGAATAGCATGAAGACCTTGTTGATCGCCGCCGTGCTGGGAGCTTCCGTGCTCTCCACCACCACTGCCACCGCGCAGCAGCCGCAAGCACCCGCCAAAACACAAACGGTGAAAAAAGCGGAACCCACCAAGCAGGCCACCGCACCTGCGACCAAAGAGGCCACCGCGCCCACCACCAAGGAGGCCAAGCCTGCACACCTGAAGGCCACGCCTGAAAAAGCGCATGCCACAAAGGCAAAGAGCGAAAAAGCGGAGCCCAAGGCCGCACCGGCCAAGTAGGCCGTAAGGACCAGCAACGGAAAGGCCGCGCCGGGAGGTGCGGCCTTTCCGGCTTTTCACCCTTGCACCACTGGGCCAGCGCCCAACCGGGGCAAGGCGGCACCACGGGTGGAACGGAACAGCCATCACCAGCGCCCGGGAAGTGCCGGACCCCGCCCCGTAATTTCGCACGCCCCATGGCCAAGGCCCCCATCCATTCCCCTGCTTTCGCGGAACGCACCTGGATCTCGGTGCTCATCGCCATCAGCGCCTCGCACATGCTCAACGACATTGTGCAGTCGTTGATCCCCGCGATCTACCCCATTGTGAAGGACGAGTTCAGCCTGAACTTCACGCAAGTGGGCCTGATCACGCTTTGCTTCCAAATGACGGCCTCCATCCTGCAGCCGTTCGTGGGCATCTACACCGACCGCCGGCCCCACCCCTATTCGCTCATGGTGGGCATGCTGTTCACCATGGCCGGCATTTTCGCCCTGTGGCAATCGCGCAGCTTTTATGCCCTGCTGGGCTCGGTAATGCTGGTGGGCATGGGCTCGTCCATCTTCCATCCTGAATCGTCGCGCATTGCCAATGCCGCCTCGGGCGGCCGGCGGGGGCTGGCGCAATCCGTGTTCCAATTGGGCGGCACCTTCGGCTCGGCCCTGGGCCCGTTGCTGGCCGCACTGATCGTGGTGCCCTTGGGCATGCGCAGCCTGGGCTGGTTCGCCGTGATCCCGCTGATCGCGGTACCGGTGCTGTACCGCGTGGGCACCTGGTACCGCCGCACCTCGGCCATTCGCGCGCGCAGGCCGGGCAAGGCCACCCCAGGCCTGGGCCTGCCCGCACGCACGGTGCGCCGCTCCATCGTCATCCTGCTCGTGCTGGTGTTCTCCAAGCAATTCTACCTGGCCAGCATGAGCAGTTACTACACATTCTACCTGATCCAGAAATTCGGCGTTTCCGTGCAGTCCGCACAGATCCACCTGTTCATCTTCCTGCTGGCCGCCGCCTTCGGCACCTACATCGGCGGTCCACTGGGCGACCGCTATGGCCGCAAGTACGTGATCTGGTTCTCCATCCTCGGTTCGGCCCCCTTCACCCTGCTGTTGCCGCACGCCAACCTGTTGTGGACCGGCATTTTGGCGGCGGTGATCGGCCTGGTGCTCTCCTCGGCCTTTTCGGCGATCGTGGTGTACGCGCAGGAACTGGTGCCCGGCAAATTGGGCATGATCTCCGGCCTGTTCTATGGTTTCGCCTTCGGCATGGCGGGCATCGGCTCGGCCCTGCTGGGCACTTTGGCGGACCATACCAGCATCGATTTCGTTTACCAGGTCTGCGCCTTTCTGCCGTTGATCGGCCTGGTGGCGGCATTCCTGCCGAGGCTCAAGGGCATGAAGGCGCCGGCCGAGGAAAAGCCCGCCACCTGAATCCATCGCGGGCGCCGCGGCCGGATCTTTCAGCGTTGGCCATCTTTGCGCACCGCCCATCCAGGCATTCCCATCATGGCCAAGATCCTGATCATCGACGACGAAAAAGCGATCCGCTACGCCTTGCGCGACATCCTTGAGCACGAAAAGCACAAGGTGGAAGAGGCGGAGGATGGCTCCAGCGGCCTGGAAAAGGCCAAGAAAGGCAACTTCGACGTGGTGCTCTGCGACATCAAGATGCCGAAAATGGACGGCATGGAGGTGTTGGAGCAACTGATGGCGCACAACGACGCGCTGCCTGTGGTGATGATCAGCGGGCACGGCACCATCGATACCGCGGTGGAGGCGATCAAGAAGGGCGCCTTCGACTTCATTTCCAAGCCGCCCGACCTGAACCGGATCCTGGTGACCCTGCGCAATGCGCTGGAGCGCGGCTCCCTGGTGCAGGAAACCAAGGTGCTTCGGCAGAAGGTGCAACGCAGCAAGGCCGATGGCCGCATGGTGGGATCGAGCCAGGCGCTGCAGCAGATCCGTGAAATGGTGGACAAAGTGGCGCCCAGCGATGCCCGCGTACTGATCACCGGTGGCAACGGTGCCGGGAAGGAAGGCGTGGCGCGCATGCTGCATGAGAAGAGCAACCGCAGGAACGGCCCGTTCATTGAGGTGAACTGCGCGGCCATACCGGGCGAATTGATCGAGAGCGAACTGTTCGGCCATGAAAAAGGGGCCTTCACCAGCGCGGTGGCCCAGCGCAAGGGCAAATTCGAATTGGCGGACGGCGGCACGCTCTTCCTGGATGAGATCGGCGACATGAGCCTGGCCGCCCAGGCCAAGGTGCTGCGCGCCCTGCAGGAGAACCGGATCACCCGCGTGGGCGGCGACAAGGAGATCAAGGTGAACCCGCGCGTGATCGCCGCAACCAACAAGGACCTGCGCAAGGAGATCGCAGAGGGCCGTTTTCGCGAGGACCTTTTCCACCGCCTGAGCGTGATCCCCATTCACGTGCCCAACCTAAGCGAGCGTACCGGTGACATACCCGAGCTGGTGGAGCACTTTATACAGCAGGTATGCGCCGAACAGGGCACCGCGCCCAAGAAGATCACGGACAAGGCCGTGAAGGAGCTGCAGAAATTGCCGTGGACCGGCAACGTGCGCGAATTGCGCAACGTGGTGGAGCGCCTGGTGATCCTGGCCGGGCCGGAGATCGGCGAAGCCGACGTGAAGCGCTACGCGGCCGCCTGAGCACAGCTGCCGTAGCCTGCCGTTAACATCCGTTCGTTGGAATTGGTGCCCGCAGAGGCAACCCAAGCCCCGCCTTTCCGTCTTCTATTTGGAACCGATAACGGAAACATCTCCAAATCCCAACGGCCATGAACATTCTCCATCATACCTACTACACGCTGTACAACCAGTTCGGTGACAGCATGTTCTACATCCTGGGCTTCTTTGTGGTGCTTGGCGTTGTGGCCCAATGGCGTTTGTATGAAAAGGCCGGCCAGCCGGGCGTGTACGCCATAATCCCCGTGGTGAACCTGATCGCCTTCCTGAAGATCATCGGGCGGCCCACCAAGCACATCTGGCTGTTCCTGATCCCGGTGTACGGCCAGCTTTACCTGGTCCCCAAAGTATGGATCGAACTGTGCCAAAGCTTCGGCAAGCGCAGCATCATCGACTATGTGCTGGTGATCGTGCTCAACGGCCTGTACATCTTCAACCTGGGCATGAGCTACGACACCAAGTACGAAGGCCCTGTTTACGGCAGGCCGCAGCCCGGCCTGGAACCGGCCCCGGCGCCCCGCCCCAGCTTGGCCTGAGCCATTGGCCCACCTCCAAAAAGAGCCATCCCGTGCGCGGGATGGCTCTTTTTTGTTACCGCGAATGACGGGACCTAAGGCAGCAGGTCCTTCACCTTGGCCAATGCCCTGGGCAGGCCATCGGGGTTTTTGCCGCCGGCCGTGGCATAGAAGGGCTGGCCCCCGCCGCCGCCCTGGATCTCGGCAGCCAGTTCCTTGATCAATTTGGGGGCGCTAAGCCCACGGTCCAGCAGTTGTTTGCCCACCAGCACGGCCAATTGGGCCTTGCCGTCGTGCCGGGCGCCCATCACCAGCAGCAGGTCCGGGTGGTTATCCTTCAGGCGGAAGGCAAGGTCGCGCATGCCATTGGCATCCAGCTCCACCTCCTTGGCCACCACACGCACGCCGTTCACCTCTTCTGCATCGGCGAGAATGGTTTGCTGCACACGGGCCACGCGTTCATGCGCGGCCTTTTCCACCTCCTCGGCCAAGGCGGCATTGTGGTCCAGGAGTTGTTGCACGGCGCTACTGATGTCCTTGGGGTGCTTCAGCAGCGCGTTCACTTTTTCCAACGTTTCCAACCGCTCCTGCACGAATTGGTCGGCGGCTTCGCTGGTAATGGCCTCAATGCGGCGGATGCCGGCCGCCAGTGCGCCCTCGGCCACAATGCGCAGGCTGCCGATCTCGCCCGTGCGCGGGGCATGCGTGCCGCCGCACAGCTCCACGCTGTCGCCGAATTTGATCACGCGCACCTTGTCGCCGTACTTCTCACCGAAGAGCGCCATGGCCCCCATGGCCTTGGCCTGCTCAATCGGCGTTTCGCGGTGCTCCTCCAAGGGCAGGTCTGCACGGATCATTTCGCGCACCTCCGCCTCCACCCTTGCCAATTCCTCCTCGGTGACCTTGGCGAAGTGCGAGATGTCGAACCGCAGCCTGTCGGGTGCCACCAGCGATCCTTTTTGTTCCACGTGCTTGCCCAGCACATTGCGCAAGGCGTGGTGCAACAGGTGCGTGGCGCTGTGGTTGCGGCGGGTGAGCTTGCGCCGGTGCACGTCCACCTCGGCGGTGAGCGGCGCACTGGCGTCCGGTGGCAGTTCCTTCAGGAAGTGCACGATCAGCTCATTCTCACGCTTGGTGTCCAGCACGGCCACTTTCCTCCCCTGCTGCACAAACCAGCCCTGGTCGCCCACTTGCCCGCCCCCCTCGGGGTAGAACGGCGTGCGGTCCAGCACCACTTGGAAGCGGTCGCCGGCCTTGCCCTTCACCTTGCGCCAGCGCAATATGCGCGCTTCGGCCCACAACGCATCGTGGCCGATGAACTCGGTGCCGCCCGCGGCCAGCTCGTGCCAATCGCCGGTGGTGATGGCCGTGGCCGCCCTGGAGCGGTCCTTCTGCTTCCCCAGTTCGCGTTCAAAGCCCTCCATGTCCACCTCCAGCCCGTGTTCGCGGGCCATCAACCGCGTGAGGTCGATCGGGAAGCCGAAAGTGTCCAAAAGCTCAAAGGCCTTGGCCCCATCCAGCACACCCTTGCTTTCGGCCACCAATTGCTCCAGCCGCTTGGTCCCGGTCTCCAGCGTACGCAGGAAGGCGCGTTCTTCCTCCTGCACCACATTGGCGATCAATTCCTGCTGGCGCGCCAGCTCGGGGAATTGCCCGCCCATCTGCTGCACCAGCACGGGCACCAGTTCGTGCATGAACGGCCCGTGCAGGCCCAGTGCGCTGTATCCGTAGCGCACGGCGCGGCGCAGGATCCGGCGGATCACATAGCCCGCACCGGTGTTGCCGGGCAATTGCCCATCGGCAATGGCAAAGGCGATCGCCCGCAGGTGGTCGGCCACCACGCGCAGCGCGATATCGGACCTTTCATCGCTGCCGTACGCCTTGCCGCAGCGTTGCGAAAGCGCCTGGATCAGCGGCTGGAACACATCGGTATCGTAATTGCTCCGCTTGCCCTGCAGCACCATGCACAACCGCTCGAAGCCCATGCCGGTGTCCACGTGCATGAAGGGCAGCGGTTGCAGGGAGCCATTCGCCTTGCGCTCGAATTGCATGAACACCAGGTTCCAGATCTCCACCACCTGCGGATGGTCGTTGTTCACCAGCTCCCTTCCGGGCACGGCGCGTTTTTCCTCCGCGCTTCGCACGTCCACATGGATCTCCGAGCAGGGGCCGCACGGGCCCGTTTCGCCCATTTCCCAGAAATTGTCCTTCCGGCCGAACGGCATCACGCGCTCGGCGGGCAGGTACTGCAGCCATAGTGTGCGCGTTTCCTCATCGGCCTCCAGCCTGTCCGCGGCATCGCCGCCGAAATAGGTGACATACATGTTGGCCGGGTCGATCTTGTAGGTGTCCACCAGCAGTTCCCAGGCCCATTGCACGGCCTCTTTCTTGAAGTAGTCGCCGAAGCTCCAGTTGCCCAGCATCTCGAACATGGTGTGGTGGTAGGTGTCTATGCCCACCTCCTCCAGGTCGTTGTGCTTGCCGCTCACGCGCAGGCATTTCTGCGTGTCGGCCACCCGTTTGTGCTTGGCTGGCCGGTTGCCCAGGAACAGGTCCTTGAACTGGTTCATACCGGCGTTGGTGAACATGAGGGTGGGGTCATCCTTCACCACCATGGGGGCGCTGGGCACAATGGCATGGCCGCGCTGTGCGAAATGGTCGAGGAACTGCTGTCGGATCTGCTTCGAATTGGGCATGCTTTCTGGGAACTGGTTGCCGGGCCCGGCCACATTCTTTCACAATCGGCCACGGGCCGCGAAATTAACGTGGGTCTAACTTCGCGGCTGCCTGCCCTCCGCAGGCTTTTCCGTTCAGCCATGGGCGAGCATAAATACCGCTTCAACCCCGATACGCTCAACTTCGAGCGGATCCGCATCAGCGGCTGGAAAAAGCTCAAGCAAGTGGGCCTGGCCCTGGCGCCCGGTCTCTTGTTGGGCGTGGTGGGCATCTTCCTGGCGTTCCAGTTCATCGATTCGCCGAAAGAGGCCACCCTGCGGCGCGAGAACCAGCAGCTGCTGGTGGAGTACGAATTGATGAACAAGCAACTGGCGGACATGGAAACCGTGCTGGGCGACCTGGAACGGCGGGATGACAATGTGTACCGCGTGATCTTCGAGGCGGACCCCATCCCCTCCACCGTGCGCATGGCGGGCATCGGCGGCGTGAACCGCTACCGCGACCTGGAGGGCTTCGCCAACAGCGAGCTGGTGGTGGGCACGCGCAAACGCCTGGACAAGATCGCCAAGCGGTTGTACGTACAAAGCCTTTCGCTGGACGAGGTGGGCCAACTTGTGCTGCGCAAGCAGGAGATGCTGGCCAGCATACCCTCGGTGGAACCGATCCCCCGCGACCGCACGCAGCTCAGCTCGGGATACGGTGTGCGCATGCACCCCATTTACAAGATCGGCAAGGCCCACATGGGCCTGGATTTCGCCAGCCCCATCGGCACGCCCATACACGCCACCGGCGATGCCACCGTGGAATTTGCCGGGTACAACACCACGGGCTACGGTTTCCACGTGATCCTCGATCACGGGTACGGCTACAAAACACTATACGGCCACATGTCACAGGTGAAGGTGCGCAGGGGCCAAAAGGTGAAGCGAGGCGACACCATCGGCGAGGTGGGCAGCTCGGGGCTGAGCAGCGGCCCCCATTTGCACTATGAGGTGATCAAGGACGGCGTGCACATGGACCCCGTGAATTTCCTCTTCAACAGCCTTACGCCGGAGGAATATGCACAAATGGTGGAGATCGCCAACAACGCCGGGCAGTCCATGGACTGATCTTTATATTCGTCGCCATGCAGCCGAAGGAGAAGAGCATCGGGCGGATGTACTGGTCCATTGGCGAGGTGGCGGATGAACTGGGCCTGAATCCCTCATTGCTCCGCTACTGGGAAAAGGAATTCGGCTCCCTGCGGCCAAAGCGCACCAACAAGGGCGGCCGGCTGTACACCAAACAGGACATTGACCAGCTGCGCGAGATCCGGCATTTGGTGAAGGAAAAAGGCTTCACCCTGCAGGGGGCCAAGCACCAATTGCGCAAGAGCAACGCGGCCGGCCCGGGCGCACAAGTGCCCATGGAGGAGTTGCGCGAGAAATTGTTGGCGATCAGGCGCGGGCTCGTGGAGTTGCTGGCTTGACCGCGCACCAGAACAATTATGCGGTAGCTCATTGCACCCGGGTGTACCGCGTACGAAGGATATCCGCACGCAACGCGCCCATACGGCCGGATGGAGCCCGCGGTCAGTCCTTCAGCGTTCCCATCATCCCCAATGGGATCGTCCAGTCCACTTGCCGCACATCGCCGGGCGGCCTTTTAGCGCGGAATGGAATGGCCTGCGCCTTGCCGCGGCAGTAGGTAATGGCCCACATAATCGGCTATGCCTTCCTCCAGGCCATGGAAGGGTTTGTTGTAGCCGATGCCGCGCAGCTTGCCCATTTCAGCCTCGGTGAAATACTGGTATTTGTCGCGGATGTCCGGCGGGGTATCGATGAAATCGATCTGTTCGGGCCAACCCATGGCCTTGAACACATTGCGCGCCAGATCGATGAAGGTGCGCGCCTGGCCCGTGCCCAGGTTGTACAGGCCGCTGTGGCCGCGGTGCTCCATCAGGAAAAGGCAAACGTCGCACAGGTCCTTCACATAGATGAAATCGCGCAACTGCCCACCGTCCGCATACTCCGGCCGGTGGCTGCGGAAAAGCTTCATGCTTCCCGTGGCGGCTATTTGGTTGAATGCATGGAATACCACGCTGGCCATGCGCCCCTTGTGGTATTCATTGGGGCCGTACACATTGAAGAATTTCAGCCCCGCCCAGAAAAACGGCTTTACCGGCTGGCGCAGTGCCCATTTGTCGAATTCGTTCTTGCTCTCCCCGTACGGGTTCAGGGGTTTCAGGCGGAAGGGCAGTTCATCATCCAGGTCGCTATAGCCCCATTCACCCGCACCATAGGTGGCGGCCGATGAGGCGTACACCAGGGGAATGGCATATTCCGCGCAGCGCTGCCAGATCGCCTGGCTCGCCCGCACGTTCAGCTCATCGAACACCGCTTTGTCGAATTCGGTGGTATCGGTGCGGGCGCCCAGGTGGAAAATGAACTGCACCAAATGCTCGTTGGCATCGATCCATTCCGGGAACACCGATCGTTCCACGCGCTGGGCCAGTTCCAGCCCTTGCAGGTTGGCCGCCTTGTCCTGCCGAGAGAAATCGTCCACGGCCACCAGGTCGCCGTAGCCCCGTTGCTGCAGCTCATGCAACAGCCAGCTGCCAATGAATCCGGCCGCGCCGGTAACTACGATCATGACCGCGAAGGTACCGGCTGTTGGCGGAAAGCCCCATCCCGCCGGCTGCGGCCCGGATCCATCCAGTGGGCTTGGGCTAATGACCCGGCGTGACCTCCTTCACCAGTATGACATACACGGGGAAGTGGTCGCTGTAGCCCCCTTGGTAATTGTCGCCCACGTAAGTGCGTAGCGGATAGCCGGCGAAATTCCCCTCGCTTTGGCGCAGGTACGGGGGGTTGAAAACGCGCGCGCCGTAGTAGCGCAGGTTGCCGCCTTGGCCGGTGACCAGCCCGGGGGAAAGGATGATCTGGTCGAACAGGTTCCATGAATCGCGCCAGGCCAAGGTACCGATGCCCTTGCGGAAGAGATCGTACATCGGGTTGTACAGTTTCTTGGCGGATGCCAGCTCCTTGTCGCCCGTGGTGCCGAGGAACTTGCGCACCGAGGGATCCACGGGGTCATCGTTCAGGTCGCCCATGTACAGGATGCGTGCATGGGTGTTCCGGGCCAGCAACGAATCGATGATGTGGCGGCCAAGCTGGGCGGCCAATATGCGCTTGGGCAGCGACACCTTCTCCCCACCGAAGCGCGATGGCCAGTGATTCACGATCACGCTCACCGTATCGCCGTCCATCAGCCCCGAAACCACAAGCTGGTCCCGCGTGCGGAAGGCGGTGTCCTGCGGGTCATGGAGGCGGTAGGTGCGTTCATTCAGCAGGTGGAAATATTTCGGATTGTACACGAAGGCCACGTCAACCCCGCGCCGGTCGGGGCTATCGTGGTGCACCGCTTTGTAACCGCGGTTGGCAAGTGGGCCTGTGCGCAGCAGGTCCTCCACCACGCCCCTGTTCTCCACCTCACACAGGCCGAAGCATGCCAATCCATCAGGTTGGACATCGATCGCCATTTCACCCAGCACCTTGGCCAAATGTTCCAACTTTTTCGCATAGCGCTTGGCATTCCAGTCCTTCGCGCTACCGGGCAGGTATTCCGCATCGTCGTTGGGCCCGTCCAGCGTGTCGTACAGGTTCTCCACGTTGTAGAACCCGATGGGCCGCGGGGCATACCGGGTTTCCTTTTGGGCGCGGGCCTGTTGCAGCCAGCATGCGGCAAGGAGGAGGAAGATCAGGTGGGGGCGCATCAATGTCGGGTTCGGTGAAAGGGCCGGCAAGTTATCCGTGCAGGGTTTACCGGGTGTTTCCGAAAGGGCGGCACATGGGCCGGTCCATACCTGTACGGAGAAAGCAATCCCGGCACTGTCCCGTTCTTTGTTGCATGAAATGCCTCTTGGGCAGCACCATTCTGGCTTGCGCCCTGCTCCCGCTTTCACCCCTCAACGCCCAATCCATCACCGTGGCGCGCAATGCCGCATTGGGCAGCCAAGTGACCGTTACCGGCATTGTCACCAACGGCCCATCGCTGGGCGGCATACGGTACCTGCAGGACGATGGGGCCGGCATTGCCGCCTTCCCCGGCAGCGGATCGGTGCCCGGCTTCAGCCCGCCCCAGGGCGCCAACATCACCGTTACCGGCACCCTGGCCATGTTCAACGGCCTGCTCGAGATCACACCCATCGCCTCTTTCAACATCAACAGCACCGGCAACCCGCTGCCCGCGCCCTTGCTGATCACCCCCAACGGGCTGAATGAAGATGTTGAATCGCGCTTGGTGCGCATCAATGGCGTGCACTTCACCGGCAGCGGCAATTTCACCAGCGGCACCTGGAACATCAGCACCGGCCCGGAAAGCACCAATATCTACCTCGCAGCGGGGCATCCGCTCATTGGCACACCGGTGCCACAAGGCCCGGTCGACATCACCGGCATTGCCTCGCAGCACGACAACAATCCGCCCTACCTCAGCGGTTACCAATTGCTTCCGCGCGGCAGCGCCGACATCACCCCGCATGCCCAGATCGCCATACTGCCGCCGGTGGTGCAGGACCAGCTTGTGCCCGATGGGTTCACGCTCAACTGGAGCACCAACATCAGCGGCACCACCGAGGCTTTTTACGGCCCCACACCCGCCTACGGTGCGCATAGTACCGGCATGCCGGGCACCACGCACCAATTGCAGCTCACCGGCCTTCAGCCGGCCTCGTTCCATTACGTGCTGCCCTTTTCCGTGGACGGCAGCGACACCGCCTTTGCGGCGCCCATGTACTGCTCCACCGCCTCCACCTCAAGCGGCGCCATCAAGGTCTACTTCACGAAGAACACCGACACCAGCGTATCCAGCGGCGAGGATGCCATCGGCCTGTTCGGCAACACCGACGATACGCTGAAGGCTTATGTGGACCGCGCCCAGCACACCCTGGACGTGGCGATGTACAATACCAACAGCCAAGTGCTGGTGCAGGCGGTGAATGCCGCCCATGCGCGTGGCGTTCAGGTACGCTGGATCGCGGAAGGCGGCAACGCCAACACGGCGCTGGCCAGCCTGAATGCCGGCATACCGGTGCTGTACCGCCAGAACAGTGCCGGCAGCGGCATGCACAACAAATTCTTCATCATCGATGCCGAGGACCCGCAACGGGCCATGGTCATGGGCGGGTCGTGCAATTGGACCACCCAAAGCTTCTTCCTCGATTTCAACAACATCGTCCTCATCCAGGACCAGGCGTTGGCGCGCTGCTACCGCATGGAATTCGAGGAAATGTGGGGGGGAAGCGGGCCCGGCCCGGTTCCTGCCCTCAGTCGTTTCGGGGCGGACAAGACGGACAACACGCCGCATTTGTTCAATGTGGGCGGCGTGCCGGTGGAGGTTTTCTTTTCCCCCAGCGACGGCACCACCGCACGGATCCAGAAAACCGTGGACGATGCCGCCGAGAACCTGCGTTTCGCACTGCTCATCTTCACCGAATACAGCTTGGGCCAGGCCGTACTGGCCGCGCACAACCGACCCGGCATGGTGGTGCAGGGCGATGTGGAGGATGTATTCGCCATCGGATCACGCTTCACCTACCTGGCGAACAATGGCGTGCAAATGTTCTCCCATGCCGGGGAGGATGGACTGCTGCACCACAAATACGCCATCGTGGATGAGGGCACCGCCGGAGACCCGTTGGTGGTGACCGGCAGCCACAACTGGACCGCCAGTGCAGAAAACGTGAACGACGAGAACATCCTGGTGATCCACGACGCACGTGTGGCCAACCTCTTCTACCAGGAATGGATGGCCCGGCACAATGCGGTCGCATCCTTGGAGGAGGAAGCGGCTGCAGGGTTCCGCCTCTACCCCAACCCCGCCAGCGACAGGATCATCGTGCAGTTCGCCCAGCCCCCATCCGGCAGCAGCTCGCTGGTACTGCTGGACCTGCAAGGCCGGGTGGTGCAGCAGTGGGAGGGCTTGGACGGCCCAGTGCGGATCCCCGTGCGCCAGCTGCCCACTGGCCTCCATGCCCTGCAGTTCCGCAGCGCGCAAGGCGTGTGGACAGAGCGGTTCATGAAGGAGTGAGCTTGCTGTCGGGAGCCACCCGGCTCATTGCTTGACCATCCTTGCCACCTGCTGTCGGCCATCGTGCGTTGTTGCCCGTAGCGTATACACGCCCGGTGCAAGCCAGGAGATGTCGACCGGTTCCTGAACACTCCTCAGGGATATCGTACCCGCAAGGCGCCCCATGGCATCATGGAACGTCAAGATCCCCCCAGTTGGCAGCCGATCCCAAGCAAGGTGGATGAAGTCCGTTGCCGGGACCGGAAAGACCAAGTTGCTCACCATCCCGGGGAAGCGGTCAACACCCAAGTTGATGTCGCAGGCCTCCAGGCCATCCGCCATGTAGCTGATCGCACCGTCGTTGAAGCAGCGCAAGGTGGTACTTACGGAAGCATCCGATTGCCCCATGCACCAACCTTGCGGGACAAACGCGGTGTGCAAGGAACCCAGCCGTTCAACCACCGTGTCCCGGACAATGGCATCGCCCCATCCCGGGAAATGCAGGTCCAGGGCCAGCCATTTCAGGGACTGGCCGCCGATGGTCCTGTTGCCTGCCTGCGCCCATCACTTCCGCCCATGCGGTGGTGTCGCACGGCTCCGAAGCCCAAGCCAACATCCACCGGTCCCCTATGGTTGCGTCCAGGTCAAAGAGCGTATCGAAACCGGCTTCCGTGCGGATCAGGACCAGGTCATCCGCTTCGTGCACCACCACCGGGTCCCGATCAACGGTGAAGACATCCTGGCCATCCCATAGCCACGCATAATGTTCCGTCACCTGGATCAACCGGCAGGCCAGCCCGTCCACCACGGTATCACCTGTTACCTCGTGCTCCACATAGCCGAGGTAGTAGATGCTCGCCAGGTCGTAGGTCCATGTGGTACCTGTGGGAAACCAGCTTTGGGCCTGTGTGATCGGTGCAAGCAGGAATGCGCACCCTAAGCAGAGCATATTGGCCACCCAATTGCCCCAGATGCCATTTTTTTCACGTGCAAAACCTTCCCAGCTTGGCACTTCTGTCGAGCCCATGTGCATGCGGATGTCCATGTTCAATCGGCTTTGGGGTTTAGGTTCGAATGGCAATGTCTGTCTAAACTTTGACTTTGTCTGTAGGATTCTTGCTACAAGACCAAACACTTTATCGAACAATCCATGCTAGCCCGGGAAATACAGCGGGTGCCTGTCGTTGTAGCGCCGCATGAACAGGAATACCGTTTCCGGCCGTTTTTGTTGCCTTTTTGGCAGCGCATCGAATTCCTCCTTCAGCAGCACATCACGCGCGAGCACCGGATAAATGCCCGCGGTGTTCACCGGCAGGAAGGCACCGGTGCGCATATCGAGAAATCGTTGTTCCTCCACGGTGTAGTTGGTGCCGCCCCCGTACATGTACGGATCGAAATTGCGGTAGGTGGCATCGTACACCAGGTGCGCCAATGAACCCAGGAGGCCGATGCGCGAAAAGCCATTGCCAGCGCGGATGTATACCACGCCCTGATCACAAAAACCCCAAGCGCGGTCCAGGTCGATACGCAGGCGTTCGCCGGCGCTGTCGGGGTAATAAAGCCGGTTGCCCGCCGTACGCAGTTCGGCCACGCGCTGGCCTTGCTGGGTGGTGAGGGCTTCCTTTGGAATGGCTGGCCGGTTGGCCCGAAAGTCCTGAAAGGCCAAGTAGATGCCATCGCGGAACACGTAACCCGCGCTGTAGCGAATACTGTCCTGCCCGCGCACGGTGCCGGCAGAAAGCAGGGCAATGAGGAGCAAGGTGCGCAGCATGGGCTCAGGCTACCGAGCGGATCAGCCCCAGTACCTCATCCGGCGCCTGGGCATGCACCCAGTGGCCTGCAAAATCAATGGTCTCCACCCGGCTGTTCGGGAATTGTTCCTTCAGTTGCGGAATGTCCTCGCGGGGGATGTATGGGCTTTTACCACCGCGTATGAACAGGGTGGGCACGTTGACCACCGCGGGGTCCAAGGCGGCCAATATGTCGTTCATGTCGCGCTGTAGCAGGTCCACGTTCATGCGCCAGGCCAGCTTGCCCGGCTCCTCCCAGTACAGGCTTTTCAGCAGGAATTGCTGCACCCCCGGTTCACTGATGTATTTGGCCAAATGCTCCTCCACCTCCTGCCGGGTGCTTTTGTTGGCCAGGTCGCTGCTGGCCAGCGCCTCCACGATAATGGCGTGCTCACCGATGGGATACTCGCGCGGGCCGATGTCGATCACCACCAAATGCTTAAGCAATTGCGGCCAGCGCTGCGCGAAGGCCATGGCGGTCTTTCCGCCCATGCTGTGCCCCACAAGCACCAGGTCCTTCAGCCCCGTTTTTTCCACCAGGGCATGTACGTCCCCCGCCATCAGCGGATAGGTGATGCGGTCGGTGTGGGGGGAACGGCCGTGGTCCCGCTCATCCACCAGGATCACATGATGGTCCTCGGCCAGCGCCCGGCCGATGGTGCCGAAGTTGTCGCCGCTTCCGTACAGGCCGTGCAGAATCATGATCGGCGTTCCCGAACCTTCCTCACGGTGGAAAAGTTCCACGCTCATCGCAATTTCCCCAGGTAAAGTTGAACGGTGTTCTCCATGCCGTAGGTAAGCGCATCGCACACCAGTGCGTGGCCGATGGACACTTCGAGTAAATGCGGCACCTGCTGCCTGAACCAGGCCAGGTTCTCCAGGTCGAGGTCGTGCCCGGCGTTCAGCCCCAGCCCCACCTCGGCCGCTTTTTCCGCAGCACGCACAAAGGGCGCCACCGCGGCCGAACGGTCCGCCCTGTAGTTTTCGGCATACGGCCCGGTGTACAATTCAATGCGGTCGGTGCCCGTTTCAGCAGCATGCGCGATCTGCTCCAGGTCGGTCTCCATGAAGATGGAGGTGCGGATGCCCGCCTCCCTGAAGCGCTGCACCGCTGCCTTCAATTCAGCCTTCCGGCCCCGGGCATCCCAGCCGGCATCGCTGGTGAGCACGCCCGGCGGGTCCGGCACCAGGGTCACTTGCGCGGGCATCACCTCCAGCACCAGCCGGGTGAACGCTTCATTGGGGTAGCCCTCGATATTGAACTCAGTGGAGAGCAGCGGCTTCAGCGCCCGCACATCGGCATAGCGGATGTGCCGTTCATCGGGGCGGGGATGCACGGTGATGCCCTGCGCGCCGAAACGCTCGATCTGCACGGCCCAAGCCAGCACATCGGGGTTTTTGCCGCCCCGCGCATTGCGCAGCGTGGCCAGCTTATTGATGTTCACGCTCAACTTGGTCATCCTCGCAGTCCTTCTACCTTGGTCCCGTGTTAAGGGCCAAAATTAGCCCCCTATGGGCGCAACACCCTTTGCCATGCAAGCGTTCGACCTGATCTCGAAAACCATACAACCCCTGGCCCCGAAGGACCCCATTGCACGTGCCCTGGAACTGATGGACGAATCGGGCGTGCATGTGTTGCCCGTGGTATCGCGCGGGCGGTTGGCGGGGCTGTTGAAGGAAGAAACCGCCCTCAACAGCAGCAAGCCCAACGCCACGGTGGAGAAACTGATGGACGCCGTGGAGCTGCCCTACGTGCGCGGCCGGCAGCACGTGTATGATGTGCTGAAGCTGATGCGCGAGCGCGACCTGCCGCTGGTGCCCGTGCTCGATATGGAAGGCCGCTACCTGGGCGCCGTGGGTGAGCATGAGATCAGCCGCCACATGGCCGATCTGGTGAATGCCTGCCTGCCCGGAAGCGTGGTGGTGCTGGAGATGGGCCGCAACGACTACTCCCTGCAACAGATCGCCCGCATTGTGGAGGAAGAAGGCGCCCGCATCCTCAGCATGTACTGCACCGATGACCCGGACAGCATGCACATGGAGGTGACCCTGAAGATCAACCGCGACGACATCAGCGGCATCCTGCAGGCCTTCGACCGCTTCGAGTACACCGTGCGCACCACCTTCCAGGGTTCGCGCATGGAGGAAAACCTGCGCAGCCGGTACGACGACCTGATGCGGATCATGAACATGTGATGATGTGCTTGGGCACACCCCGCAACGGCCGCAACGGATGAGGAAGCGATGGGCATAAGCACGCAGCGCGGAGGCATTTATCACCATTGGGCACTATGACGTTCGGGCTGCGGGCGGTGCTGCTGGCCATTCTTCTTGCACGTGCGGCGTTTGTGGCGGCGCAAGCCCTGCCCCTGGCGCCGAACGGCCCGTACCGGATCACCGGCATACTGATCGACGGCAACAAGATCACCAAGGAGCGCGTGGTGCTGCGCGAGCTCACCTTCCGCGAAGGCGATACGCTCAGCGCCGAAGTGCTCTACCAGCAGCTGGCCAAGAGCAAGGCCAACCTGTACAACCTTGGCCTGTTCAACACCGTGGAGCTGGTGCCCAACTTCCTCGGTGGCGGCGAGGTTTTCATTTTGGCCAACCTCAACGAGCGCTGGTACTGGTGGCCCCAACCCCTGCTGCGCTTCGCCGACCCGAACTTCAACACGTGGTGGCTTACCAAGGACCTGCGGCGGCTCAACTTCGGGCTGGAGTTCACCGCCTTCAACATGCGCGGCCGCAACGAAACGCTGCGTGCCCGGGCACAACTGGGCTACTCGCGCGAGTTCGGCCTGGCGTACCGCGTGCCCTTCCTCGATCGGCGGCAACGCTGGGGCATACAGCTATCGGGCAGTTATGGTGAACAGGATGAGATCACGATCGGCACGGCCGGCAACGAACGGATCCTGTTGCGCACGCCCGGCACCAACATCCTCGAACATTGGACCGCCGGTGCCATGCTTACCCTGCGCCGCACGCACTACATCCGCCATGCGCTCAGCATCAACTGGGCCGAGCGTTCCGTGGCCGATACGGTGGTGCTGCGCAACCCCGGCTACCTCTCGCCCGGCCGCACCAGCACAGGCTTCATCAACCTGGGCTACAGCGTGGCACTGGACAAGCGCGATTCACGCGCCTTTCCATTGGCCGGCCCCTATGCCAGGCTCAGTGCCGAACGCTATGGCGTGGGACCGCAACAGCCCGACGCCACCAGCTTGCGCTTAGCGGTGCAGCACAGCGTGAAACAGGGCCAGCGCTGGAGCTTCGGCGCCAGCCTTACCGGAAAAACCTCACGCGGCACCGGCCAACATTACTTCCTGCAGGAAGGGCTGGGCTATGACGATTACCTGCGCGGCTACGAATACTACGTGATCGATGGCCAGCACTACTTCTTGGGCAAGGCCAACATCATCTTCACCCTGTTGCAGCCCCGTACCTACCGCGTGGAGGCCATACCGCTGGAGGCCTTCCGCACCTTCTACCTTGCAATTTACCTCAACGCCTATTCCGACCAAGGATATGTGGCCGACCGTTTTCAGCAGGCCCTGAACCCGTTGGCCAACCACTGGCAGCAGAGCTACGGCCTGGGCCTGGACCTGGTGACCAGCTACGACCAGGTGCTGCGGCTCGAAACCACCGTGAACGGCCTTCGGGAAACCGGATTCTACCTACATTTCACCCAACCCTTTTGAGTCCTTGGGCATGAGAATCGGCATTACCGGCCGGCTTTATCCGGCCTCGGCCGCGAAAACCATCAACGGCATCATGGCGCGCATGCAGGCCGTGGGTGCGCACCCCGTGGTGGAAAGCGGGTTGGCGCGCCGCATGGCCGAGGCAGGCAGGCCACCTGTGGCCCATGAGACCATGGAGCGCGCCACGGGTGCCGGGCTGGACATGCTGGTGAGCATGGGTGGCGACGGCAGCTTCCTGGACAGCGTGGATTTCCTCGGTGAAGTACCGGTGCCCCTGCTCGGCATCAACCTCGGGCGGCTCGGTTTCCTGAGCAGCACCCGCCTTGAGGACCTTGACCAAAGCCTGCAGGCCATTCTTGAAAAACGGTACATCATCAACGACCGCGCCGTGCTGGAGCTTGAAGGCTGCCCCGGATTCGGCCACAACAACAACGCCCTCAACGAGGTGAGCTTCCACAAGCGCGACGGCGCCGCCATGATCTCCATTCACGCCCACCTCGACGGGAAGTTCCTGAACACCTATTGGGCCGACGGCCTCATCATTTCAACCCCCACGGGCAGCACCGCCTACTCGCTCAGCTGCGGCGGGCCGTTGCTCGCGCCCAACTGCGATGCCATGGTCATTACGCCCATTGCGCCGCACAACCTCAATGTGCGCCCTTTTGTGGTGCCCGGGGGAAGCACCCTCATGCTGCAAGTGGATTCGCGCGGTGAGAAATACCTGGTGAACCTCGACTCGCGCAGCCAGGTGCTCGACCACTTCCCACCTCTCTTCGTGCGCCGCGCGGCACACCGCGTAAAACTCGTGCAGCTCGAAGGCCAGGATTTTCTCACCACCCTGCGCGACAAGCTCAATTGGGGCCTGGACGCAAGGTCGGGCAAGGCCGTTGTTTAGGCGCATCCGTGCAACAGCGCGGCATATGCGGCGCCTGCCGCAGGTGCGGTTGCCAGCGGAAGTTGCCTGCCCGGTTGCAGCGCAGGGCATGGGAACCCTCACGGATGCATGGGCAGGCAATGGCACCGTACCCGTCCAATCCCCACCCGGCAGCTAATTTCGCGCCCGGCGCACGGATCCCCAAGGCCCGGCGTTAGTAGCGTGCATGAAAAGGCTTTTACCCGTCCTGCTGACCTGTGCCCTGCTATCGCCAGCGGCCGCGCAGGTGAGTGAACTGGGGCTTACAGGCGGCACGTTCTTTTACATCGGCGATATCAATCCGTACCGCTATTACCCGAAGCATACGCACTTCGGCGGCGGGCTTGTGTACCGGTACAATTTCAACGAACGGTACGCATTCCGCCTGCAGGCCCTTTACGGCAAACTGGAGGCCTGGGACATCAATTCCGACGACCCGCTGCAGCAATTGCGCAACCTGGGCTTCCGTACATCCTTGTTCGAGGCCGCCGGCCTGCTGGAGATCAACTTCTTCAAATACCGCGGCATTTCCAAGGACAGCAAGAAATGGACTCCATTCGTTTTTGCCGGCCTGTGCTACTTCCGCACCAACCCCCGCGCGCTGCTGAATGACACTTGGTACGACCTGCAGCCCTTGGGCACCGAGGGCCAGACCATCGGCGGGGGCAGCTCATACAGCCTGAACCAGATCGGATTGCCCTTTGGCGCGGGGCTGAAACTGGCCATCAGCACCCGGATCGATGTGCAGCTGGAATGGGGGTTGCGCCGCACCTGGACCGACCACCTGGATGATGTGAGCGGCACATACGCCGACAACGCGCTGCTGACCGAACAGGCGGGTCCCTTGACGGCATTGCTGGCCGATCCCAGCGTATTGCGCACCACCGGCCTGAACACCGGGCGCGCCCGGGGCGATGCCCAAACCAAGGACTGGTACCACTATACCGGCTTCACCATTACGCTGCTGCTCAACCGGTTCACTGAATGTGACGCTATTTGGGACCGCCGCCGGCGGTAGGCAGTGTTTGAACCGTGCAAATTGCGACCTTCGCACCCCCGTGAACGAAAAAACGCCATCCATCGAGGAACTCCGTGCCCGGATCGATCCCGCGCGCGTGCCCGCACACGTAGCGGTGATCATGGACGGCAACGGCCGCTGGGCCCGCCAAAAGGGTGAGGAGCGCATCAGCGGCCACCTGCATGGCGTGCGGCCCATCCGCGAAACGCTTACCGCGGCCACTTCCGTGGGCGTTCGCTGCCTCACGCTGTACGCCTTCAGTACCGAGAATTGGAACAGGCCAAAACCCGAGGTGCAGGCCCTGATGGAATTGTTGGTGACCACCATTGCCAATGAGATCGAGGAACTGGACCGGAACGAGGTGCGCCTGCACACGATCGGCGACACGGGGAGCCTGCCGGCAAAATGCCGGGAGGCCCTGCACCAGGCCATGGAACGCACCGCGGGCAATGGCCGTATCACCCTTACCCTGGCGCTGAGCTACAGTGCACGGTGGGACCTGCTGCGCCTGATGCGCGGGTTGGCCGAGGATGCGCGTGCGGGACGGCTGCGGCCCGAGGAAGTGGACGAACAGCTGGTGGCCCGGCGCCTCAGCACCGCGGGACTGCCCGCGCCCGACCTGCTCATCCGCACCAGCGGCGAGCAGCGCATGAGCAACTTCCTGCTTTGGGAACTGGCCTATGCCGAACTCTGGTTCACCCCCGTGCTGTGGCCCGATTTCCGCGAAGCACACTTCCTGCAGGCCCTGATCGACTACCAGCAGCGCGAGCGCCGCTTCGGATTAACCCACGACCAGTTGCCCGCCTGATGCACGCCCTGTTACGCACCGGCCTGCTGGCCCTGCTTGCCTTGCACACGTTGCTGCCCAACCCTGCCCAGGCCCAGCCCGGCCGGGAAACGGTGGACTATGGCTACCCCAGGGAATACACCATCGGTGGCATTACCGTAACCGGCTGCGTGACCCGCGACCCCAATGCCGTGAAGCTTTTCAGCGGGCTGAAGGTGGGTGACAAGGTGACCATACCCGGCGAGCGCATGTCGCGCGCCGTGCGGGCCATTTGGGCACAGAACCTTTTCACCGACGTGCGGATCGAGGAGGCCGAGGTGCGGGGCGCTACCGTATTCCTGCACATCATCGTGCAGGAAAATCCGCAATTGGCCAGCTATGGCTTCGCCGGCACCGTTTCGCGCAGCGAGGCCGATAAACTGCGCGAGACCATCAACCTGCAGCGCGGCCAACAGGTGAACGAGGCCGTGAAGGCAAACGCCGTCAGGGCCGTCTCCAAATACTTCGTGGACAAGGGCTACCTGAAGGCCACCGCACGCGTGGTGGAGAACCGCGACACCTCCTTGGAGAACAGCGTGCGGCTACAGGTGCTGGCCGATAAGGGGCCGCGGGTCCGCATCAAGGACATCAACTTCATCGGCAACCACGACCTGCGCGACGCCAAGTTGCGCCGCGCCATGAAAAAGACCAAGCGCAAGCGCTGGTACAACATCTTCGGCAGCAGCAAATTCATGGCGGCGGACTACCGCGACGACAAGCATCGCGTAGTGGACCTGTACAATGAAAAAGGCTACCGGAACGCACAGATCATCCGCGATACCACCTATTTCGTTTCCAAGAAGAAGATCAACGTGGACATTGAAGTGGACGAGGGCAACCGGTTTTATTTCCGCGACATCCGATTCACCGGCAACACCAAATACACCAACGACACCTTGGTGCGTTTGCTGGGCATACGCCGCGGCGATGTGTACAACAAGAAGAAGCTGGACAGCCGGCTCTACATGAACCCGGCCGGCATCGACATCAGCTCACTGTACATGGACCAGGGCTACCTCAGCTTCAGCCCCGACCCCATTGAACGCGTGGAGGGCGACAGCATCGACCTGGAAATCCGCATACGCGAAGGCAAGCAGTACAGGGTGCGTGACGTTACCATCAGCGGCAACACCAAGACATTCGACCACGTGATCCGCCGCGAGATCCGAACAAGGCCCGGCGACCTGTTCGACCGCAGCGAGGTGATCCGCTCGCAGCAGCAATTGATCTCCCTGGGCTTCTTCGACCCCGCCGCCGTAACCGTGAACCCCACCCCCGAGCCGCGCACCGGCATGGTGGACCTGAACTACGTGGTGGCGGAGAAACCGAGCGACCGCCTTGAGCTGAGCGGCGGCTATGGCGGGGGAAGGGTATTGGTGAGCCTCGGCCTTTCGTTCACCAACTTCAGCGTGCGGAAGATGTTCGACAAAAAAGCGTGGACCCCGCTGCCGGCCGGCGACGGGCAAACGCTGAGCCTGCGCGCGCAGACCAACGGGTCCTACTACCAGAGCTACAGCGTATCGTTCATAGAACCCTGGCTGGGCGGGCGCAAACCAAACTCCCTGAGCCTGGGCGGCTACTACACCCGGCAGACCAACGGCGTTTCACGCGAAAATCCGCTCTTCCAGGAACTGGGCATCTACGGTGCCAGCGTGGGATTGGGCAAACGGCTGCGCTGGCCCGACGATTACTTCTTCCTCAACCTTACCAGCAGCTACCAGCGCTACGTGCTCAACAACTGGAACTCGCTTTTCGCCTTCAGCAACGGGCAAAGCGACGTGTACGCGATGCAATTGCGCTTCGTGCGCCGCTCCATCGCCGAACCCTTCTGGATCACACAAGGTTCCGAGAATGCCATTTCAGTGAAGGCCACACCGCCGTTCAGCGCCTTCCACCCCGATGTGGACTATACCCTGCTCGCGCCTTCGGAACGCTACAAATTGGCCGAGTTCCACAAGTGGAAATTCACCAGCCAGTGGTTCACCAAGCTCACCCGCAGCAAGAGCAAGCACGACCTGGTGCTGATGGGGCGCGTGGGCTACGGCTTCATCGGCCGGTACAACCAGCGCAAGGGCGATTCGCCGTTCGAACGGTTCTACCTCGGCGGCAGCGGCCTCACCGGCTTCCAGCTCGATGGCCGCGAGATCATTGCCCTGCGCGGCTACGACGACCTGTCGCTCTCGCCCAACTTCGGCAGCTTCTTCGTGAACAAGTACACCGCGGAACTGCGTTTCCCCGTCTCGCTCAACCCGCAGGCCACCATCTTCGCGCTGGGCTTCGCCGAGGCCGCCAACGCCTGGAACTCCATCGACCTGTACGACCCCTTCAAGGTGTACCGCAGCGCGGGCATCGGCCTGCGCCTGTTCCTGCCCATGTTCGGGCCCATGGGGCTCGATTACGGCTGGCGCTTCGATGACGTGCCCGGCTACCCCAACATGGCCAAAAGCCAGTTCCATTTCACCATTGGCATAGATCTTGGCGAGCTCTGACCGCGATCGCCTACTTTCGACGGCAATCCCATGAAACCCCACCTCCTCCGCACCCTGCTGATGACGTTGTTGCTGGCCACCGCCGGGCTGCAGGCCCAGCGCATCGCCTTCGTGGACACCAAGTACATCCTGGAGCAGATGCCCGACTATGCAGCGGCCCAACAGGAGCTGGACCGCAACAGCAAGAAATGGCAGGACGAGATCGACGAGCGCTGGGCGCAGATCAAACGCCTGCGCGAGGCCTTCAACGCCGAGGCCATCCTGCTGACCGATGAAATGAAGAAATCGAGGCAGGCCGAGATCGACAAGAAGGAACAGGAAGCACGCGACCTGCAGCAGAAACGGTTCGGCGTGGGGGGCGATCTTTTCAAGAAGCGCCAAGAACTGATCCAGCCCATACAGGACCGCATTTTCGAGGCGGTGAAGGAGGTGGCCGGCACCAGTTACGTCGCCATCTTTGACATAGGCGGCGTGGGGAACAACGTGCTTTTCGCCAGTGAGAAATACGACAAGAGCGACAGCGTGCTGCGCAAGCTCGGCATACGCCCCGGCAAGGACGGCAAGAACGCCGGCAACCTGCGCGGTGGAAGCGACGAGGAGGGCGATGGCGAGCAGCACGCACCCGACAACAACCCGCGCACCACACCCAAACCGGGTGGCGCCGACCGCACGCCCAACCCGAACACCGGCGAGCGGCCGCGCAGCGTACCGCCTACCAAACCATAGCAGTGAACCCGAATAACATCATGAGGAAAACAATCCTTACCCTTTGCGTGCTGTTGGCCGCAAGCACCGGCCTACGCGCCCAGAACGCCGTGAAATTGGGCCATATCGACCGCCAGGCCCTGATGCTGATGCTGCCCGAGCGGAAGGCCGCCGAGACCAAGATGCAGGATTTCGCCAAAACGCTGGATGAGCGGCTGAAGGCCATGGGCCAGGAATACCAGAACAAGGTGACCGACGCCCAATCCCGCGCGGAAAGCATGACCAAGACCGAACAGCAAGTGGCCATGCGCGAGATCCAGGAGCTGGAGCAGCGCATCAGCGACGCGCAGGACAAGGCCAAGGAGGACCTTTCCAAACAGGAGAACGAACTGCTGGCGCCCATGATCGAGCGCACCAACAAGGCGATCAAGGAAGTGGCGGCCGAGGGTCATTTCACCTACATATTGGACACCAGCACGGGCACGGTGCTTTACAGCGATGGCGGCACCGACATCCTGCCGTTGGTGAAGGCCAAGCTGCAGATCAAGTAACCCGGTGCAGGGCATGGACCCGCGCATCGGCATATTCGACTCGGGCATTGGCGGGCTTACGATAGCCGCGGCCATCAGGCGGGCGCTCCCTTCGGAGCGCCTCGTCTATTTCGGCGACAACGCCCACGTGCCGTACGGCGAGCGCACCGCCGAACAGATCCTTGCTTTCAGCACGGCCATTGTGCAAGCCCTGTTGGAGAAAGGCTGCCGCGCGGTGGTGATCGCCTGCAACACCGCCAGCAGCGCCGCCCTGAAACCCCTGCGCGAGCGCCATCCCGGGATCGCATTCGTGGGCATGGAACCCGCTGTAAAACCGGCCGTGGAGCAGACCCGCAGCGGCGTGGTGGGCGTGCTGGCCACCAAGGCCACCGTGGAAGGCCGCGCCATGGCCGATGTGGTGGAGCGCTTCGCAAAGGGCGTGCATGTGATCAGCCAGGCATGCCCGGGGCTGGCCGCCCGGATCGACAACGGCCACTTCGACGACGTGGAGACCGAGGCCCTGCTGCGCAATTGGGTGGAACCCATGGTGGAGCAGGGCATCGATACCCTGGTGCTCGGCTGCACCCACTACCCGTTGGTGCGGCCATTGATCCAAAGGATAACCGGCCCGGCAGTGCGCGTGATCGAACCCTCCGGGGCCATCGCCCGTCGCCTTGACCAGTTACTGGTGCAATACGGCATCAAATCACCGGATACCCAGACCGGTGACCTGCAATGCTGGACCAGCGGCGAACCTGAACGCTTCGATACCGTGCTGGCCCGCCTTGAACTGAAAAAAGTGCCGGTAAGGAAAGGCCATTGGCAGGCCGACGGATCGTTGGTGCTGGGCTGAAATTGATCGGTAGCAACGTTTCATGCCATTGAAATGGCCCATTGCTGCGATCCAGACGGGGCGTAGGGATCGGCGGTCGCGGTTTCCTGAGCGCATCGGTACCGATGAGGGCGAACAGCCCGTACCAATAACGCACCCGGGCAGCGCGGCTCACTTCTCCCCTTTGTACCAACCCGCATACATGCCATAGTTGCGGGCGATCCGCTCGATCTCTCCCTCGGCCAGGTCCTTGCTCACCGGCCCTATGCGTCGTGCCGGCACCCCGGCCATCAGCGAACCCGGCCCGACCACGGCGCCCTGGGTTACCACGGCACCTGCCGCGATCACGCTGCCCGCGCCGATCACGGCCTGGTCCATCACGATGGCGCCCATGCCGATCAGCACGCTATCCCCCACCGTACAGCCATGCACTATGGCGTTGTGCCCGATGCTGACGTCATTGCCGATCACCAGGCCGCATTTCTGGAAAGTGCAGTGCAGCGTGGCGTTGTCCTGGATGTTCACCCGGTGGCCGATGCGGATGCTGTTCACATCCCCGCGCACCACGGCGTTGTACCACACGCTGCAGCCATCGCCCATCTGCACGTCGCCGATGATCACGGCCGTTTCGGCCAAAAAGGGATCACGCCCGAAGCTGGGCGTGATCCCTTTCAATTCCCTCACCAAGGCCATTGCCCGTCAGTCGTTGTCCGTATTTGTCGGCACTTCGGGGCGCGCCTCGGGCGCGTGCTCGGGCACCTGCGGGGCGGGCAGCGCCCCGTCGTGCTCGTCCTTGGTCATTTGGCAGCAATCGGGCAATTCCTTGCGCGCCTTGCGATCAGGCTGAACATCGTCGGCCAGGTAGCCGATCTTTGAAACAGCCTCGCGCAGCTTATCGGGATCGGTCTTTTTCGGTTGGTAATCCACGTGGATCACTTCGCGGTCCAGGTCCACCTTCACGCCACGCACGCCCTTCACGTACAGCATCTCCGTTTCGATCCGGTGTTTGCAATCGCCGCATACGGCGTTGGTGTGAATGTCCAGGCCGGCCAGCTTGGGGCCATGCTCCTGGGCGTGGGCCGGCGCCGTGGCAAAGGCCAGCAGCACAAGGCCGAGGTTGATCATCTTTTTCATCTTCAGTGGCTGTTGTGCTGTTGTTTGGTCTTCTTGTCCAAGGTGTACCGCAGGCCGAAATAAGCCATTTGCATGTTCACGGGGCCCCAGATCATGGAGGCGTCAAAATACGGGCCGAAAGGATCATGCGGTGCGATCATCTGCCGGCTTTGCAGGGTGCCGGTCAGGTTTTCTCCCCCGAGGTACAATTCCCAGGGCCCCACCACCCGGGTCAATTGTGCGTTGAGGGTGGCATACGCTGGTGAACGCTGGCCCATGCGGTATTCCTCCGGATTGGCCCCGGTATCAGGCAGGCGCGCCGTTCCGAAGCCGTTCAGCGTGATGTCGAAGCGCCACTTTTCAGACTTGGAAATGTAGCCCAGGTCAAGCAGGCCGCGGTGCGCGGGCACCAAGGGGCGCTCGCGCAGCACGCCGCTGTAGGTGGTGCGCGCATCGTAGTAGCGGTAGCTGGCCTTCATTTCCACCTGCCTGCCCAGTTGTACCTGCAGGTCGGTGAGCAGGCTGTGCGCATAGCTGGCCCCATCCAGCATATAGAATACCAGTTCCTGCGGGTCGCGGTCGAGGTCGGCCACTACTTGTGCGGTGAAATCGGTACGGTACAGGTCGATGTTGAACGACCATTTCTCGCCGAGCCATTTGAATTTGTGCAACAGCGATACCCCGGTGTTCCATGAACGCTCGAAACCGAGGTCGCCTTCAATGGACACCTTGCGCGAGCTGGCCTGAGCGGCGGGGGTTTCCACGATCGGGTTGGCGCTGCGGAAGCCGCTTCCGGCGGAGAACCGCAGGGTGGTAAGCGGTGCCAGATCGTACTTCAGGTGCAGCCGCGGGCTGTAGGCCCCGCCGTATTTGCTGTTGAGATCGGCACGTATGCCGGCCACTAGGGTGAAGCGCTGGCGGGTGCGTGTGTATTCGGCGAACAGCCCCGGCATGCGCTCGGTGCGCCCCAGGTCCAGGGTGCCTTCCACGTAGGGCTGCTTCAAGGTTTCGGTGTAATCATCGAATTGGAAACTGGCGCCCGTTTTCAACTGGTCGTTGTGCTTGAACATTTGCTGGTACACCACATTGGCGTACAAGCTTTGCTGTGCCCCCTGGTGATCGCTGCCGCCGAATACCGAGGAGACGGTGTGGTTGCGCAACCCGGCCAGCAGACCGATGCTTTTCATCGGGTCCTTCAGGATCCAGCCATTCTTCAGCACCAAGTCCACCATTTCATTGTCAATGTCCACCCGGTAGGGCCTGCCTTGGGCCGATTCGCCCATGGGCACCGGGCCGATCTGGCCTCCTTGGCGCTGGTCCGTAACATAGCGCAACATGGCCTGCGTTATGCGCTTGTCGGTGCGTTGGATCCAGCGGTCCATGATGTTGAATCGTTTGGTGAGCGGCTGGTCCATGAAGCCATCGTGGTTATCATCCAGCTCGGTCTGCAGCATGCTTCCGTGCACCATCAGGATGTTGTCACCCGCCTTGCCCAAATGCTGGGCGGCATTGGCGTTCAGCTCCAGCCGCCCGTGGCTGTTCGCGTAGAAATTGGTGAACAATGCCGGCGCGGTGGCGGGATCCACCAAGTGCAGGTCGATCTGCCCGGTCATGGCATTGGGCCCGTTCACGGCGGTGCCGATGCCCTTGCTCACGTTGATCCCCTCGATCCATGGGCCGGGCAGCAGGGTAAGGCCGGAATTCCCCGAAAGCCCGCGCACGAACGGCACGTTCTCCACCCCGATCTGGGCATACTTGCCATCGAGGCCCAGCATGCGGATGGTTTTCGTGCCGCTTACCGCGTCGCCATAGCTCACGTCCACCGTGGCATTGGTCTCGAAACTTTCGCTCACATCGCAGCAGGCGGCCCGCTTCAGTTCGCGGGCACCAAGTGATTCAATGGCCTGCAGGGTCTGCAGGCTCAGGCGTGTGCTGGCCTGCCGTTCGCTGATCTCGGCCGCGGCCAGTTGTACGCTGCCCCCCACCGTAACTGTAAGCCGCCCGTTTGGGGCGCCGGGCACCACCAGGGTATCGGGGCTGGAGGAAAACGAGGAGGTGACCAGTTGTGCGGGCCACCGTTCAGGCAGTGCGAGCATGAAATGACCGGTGCTGTCCGTCATGGTGGCTGCACCGTTCACCCAGCCCACGCGCGCATAGGGCAGCGGCGTTGTACTGCCATCTGCCTCGCGGACCTGCACATTGCCGTGCACTTGGTCCTGTGCAATGCTTGCTGCGGGGCCGAAGGCCGCGGCAAACAGGAGTATGAAATGGTTGATCTTCATTGAAAGAAACTTCGGGTGGAACAGGAAACCCCCCGGCCCCCACGCATCGGTTGGCGGCCGTTCACACGCGAGTTCTTTCTATATGCGGAATACGCCCGATACGGGCAGCAACTGTGATCCGGGCAGGTCGGGCGCACCATTGTTGGGCGCGTACGGGTGCCCGGCCAAAAAGCCTGGTGCCAGCCATTGCGCCGGCCGCGCTGGCATTACCGCTACCGGGGCAGGCACGCTGATGTGCAGGCCGCCAGTGAAATCCATGCGCTGGGGCACCACGCCGTCCAGCTCACAACAAGTGGCAGAAACCGTCGGGCCCTGCTGGTCCTGCTCCGGGCAGCAATCCTCCACCTGGCCCACATTCAACACCACATGGCCATTGGCCACGCAGGTCATGCGCGCCAGCGCCGGGGTGGCAGTACCCGCCAGCAGCACCAGCATGGCCAACAGGGCCAGGGCACGGGTACGGAAGGCGATCATGCGCAACATGGCCCACAAAGGTAAAAATGCAAGCAGCAAAACGCGCCAAGGTTAGCCATGGGATTGGAGGGCCATTGCAAGAAGCAGGCCATTCAAGGGCCTTACCTTTGCAACATGGAAACGCTGCAAAAGCCCTTGCCGGCCATGGTTTATGCCGAGGAAACCCCGAACCCTGCCACCCTGCGCTATGTATCGAGCAGGGCCCTGGTGCCCGAGGGCAGGTTGCTCGAGTTCAACAGCATCGAACAGGCCGAGGCCGTATCGCCCTTGGCGGCCCACGTGTTCAACCTCCCTTTTGTCACCAAGGTCTTCATCAGTGGCAATTTCATCTCTGTCACCAAGAACGACAGCATCGGCTGGGACCTGGTGCAGTTGGAATTGCGTGAATACATCCAGGACTTCCTGAATACGGACGGCCGCGTGGTGCACGACGACGCCACGGCCCAAAGCTTGGCCGATGCCAATGAGCGCGCCACCGGGCACGCCACGCCAAGCAACGAAACCGAGGAACGAATCATTTCCGTGCTGGAGGAATACGTGAGCCCGGCAGTGGCGGGAGATGGCGGCCACATCGCCTTCAAGTCCTTCAACGATGGCATCCTCGCGGTTTCGCTTCGCGGCAGTTGCAGCGGCTGCCCCAGCAGCATGGTCACCCTGAAAAGCGGCATCGAGAACCTGATGCGCGAAATGGTGCCCGGCGTGCGCGAGGTCGTGGCGGAAGAGCTGTAGGCGCCCGCCGCCCCGGCTCAGAGCTTGTCAAAACGCACCGTGCGCACCCCTGCTCCATGGTGCACCTGCAACAGGTAACGTCCCGGTGCCAAGGCGGAAACATCCACGCTGCGTTCGGCCACCGCGGCCCATTGCCCCTGCAAAAGGGTGCGCCCCACCACGTCCAGCACCGTCCATGCCCCGCCTTCGTCCACACCGTTCACCATCAGCTGGTCGCGCGCCGGTACTGGGAAAACCCGCAAGGCAGCAGGCAGCTCCTGTTCCGCCAATCCGGTGGTTACGGGACCCAGTAGCACGGGCGTGTCCCCATCGCCGATCAAGCGTGGGAAAAGCGGCGATGGATTCCAAATGAACACCTGGTCATCGTCGCTGGCCAGGATCATCTGGTCCGTGAAGGTGCCCACCGGCGTGATCAGCGTGCCGTATCCCACAAAGGCCCACGTCGTGGTCCCCGAATCATCCGGGGAGGCATGCGTGTCTGTGAAACTGGTACCGAACGGCAGGTTGAACTGGACCAGGCGCTTGGGGTCTGAGTAAAGGTTGGGCGAATCGGGCACATCCTCCACCAGCAGGTCCAGGCCGGTATTGTTCGCCACGAAATAGGCCAAGTTGGGCGGATCGCCGATGAAATTGATGGTCGCCGCATGGGTGGCCTGCGGATAGGACGTGGCATACGGGGTGGCCGAAGCGGGGCCAAAGCTGAAGGAGCCCACGTTCACCAATTGCATGTTGCTGTAATCCCAAACCTGCGCTGGCCCGGGTGTGGGCGGTTCCAGGTCATCGGTGTTCAGCAGTAAATAGGCGCCCAACGTAATGGTGGAAGCAGGCAATTGTGCCGCCTGGAATGCGGGCTGCGCCATCAGGTAGCCAACAAACAACAACGCCGTGGAAGTGGTAATGATCCGCATATGAGGTGTGTTTGCGCCAAACATATCCCCATCGCTCCCCGGTGTGGCAGCGCCATGCGCCAGGTTGCCCACGATCCATGGTGAATGACAGGGGGCCGCCTTTACGGGCTGTCCGCTATGGTGTCCTCGTCACCGCCTGCGGTCGCGGGGCTGCGGGGTCCTCCCCTGTCGGCCTCCTCGCTCCACGCGCCCGCACGGCCGTGCCTTCGGCCAGCCGCCGCTGCCATCCCTGGCGGGGCACCAGCCTATAAAACGGCCGGCAAAAAGGGTCTCCCGGATCATATTCATGTCAATCCATAGGGCACATTCGGGATCGCCATTATGAAGCAATGGGTCCCGGTTTATCGTTGGATCGGGAATTCAGATATTTTTGGATACCCCTCAAACCCATGAACCACTACATCCTCGCTTCAGCCTTATTGGCCTTGACCGCTTTTGGTCAACATTCCTCAGCACAGTCCACCAACTTGGATAAGCTCTCGAAGATCCAGCAATACCTGGCCGGTACCGATTCCATGTTCGGTGTGGACCTGCCGGCCACGCTACGCCTTTACGAAACGGCATACCGGCTTTCCACCGATCTGGTGCACAACAAAGTGCCGCCCGGGCGCTGGCGCGGCGAATGGGCACTGCTTGCCGAATCGGCCAATGGCCGCAGGTATTTGCTGCAACACCTGGGGCGCCATTTCCTTGCACTATCAGCTCGATCCGGAGTACAATCATGGGACGACCCAGCAAATGGAGCGGGCAGTATGGTGTTGAACCGAGCCAAGCTGTGCGATACGAGATTGCACCAATTGATGATGGCATTTTCGAAGTCAACGTCGGTGACCTGGGTCCTGGCCAATATTGTTTCCTGTACAGCGGCGTTGGCCCCTCCAGCCAATCCCGCGTTTATGACTTTGGAATTCAATAGAGGATCCTTTTTCGGCATGGGCAGCCGCCTGAATTATTAGTTTCACATGATGATGAGACTTCCGCAGCTCACTGCCGTGATCGTGGACGATGAACACGGCCCGCGCCAATTGTTGGGCAAGCTGATCGATCGGAACCAAACGAGTATCCGGTTGGTGGGCGAAGCGGATTGCGTGGATGAGGGCGTGGCCTTGGTGCGAAGGACCTCGCCCGATGTGATCTTCCTGGATATTGAGATGGGTGACCACACGGGGTTTGATCTGCTGCGGTCGTTAGGAGAACGGCCACCCTATGTCATCTTCACCACGGCGCACGAGAGTTATGCCCTGCGGGCGATCCAGTTCAGCGCCTTGGCTTATTTGCTGAAGCCTGTGGGGCAGCAGGAGCTGGACGCGGCGGTGCAGAAGGCCCGCTTGGCCGTGCATGGCGACCATAGCATCGGCATGGTGGAGATGCTGCTGCGCAACATCGACCGCGGGAGCGGGGACCGCACGCTGGCCCTGCCCGTGAGCGATGGGCTGCAGATGGTGAACATGAACGAGATCGTGATGTGCGAAAGCGACAAGAATTACACCACCGTGCACCTTCGCGACCATAAACGATTGCTCGTTTGCCGGCCCATCGGCCACTTGGAGGGCCTGCTGAAGGAAAACTTTGTGCGGGTACACAACGAGCATTTGGTGAACGTGAAACACATTACGCGCTACATCCGCGGGGAAGGAGGCACGGTGGTGATGAGCAATGGAATGAACGTCCCGGTTTCCCGCCGCAAGAAGAATGAGCTGATGTCCGCGCTGGACCTGCTCTGAGCCAGGGGTTGTGAACCTGGAATTAACACTGCTCCACCCGATCAATCGCCCACTCAGGGTGGTTAATGTGTTCGGGCCATGAAAAAAAGGGGCCGCTGAGGCCCCTTTTCAATATTGTTGTGGTCGGATCACTTTCCGCCCATCAGTTCATCCTGCCATGCCTTCAGCTCGTCCCATTTGCCGGCCGCGGCCAGTTCGGCCTGCTTCGGCCAGGTACCGGGATCGTGCGAAGCGTAGTTGGATCCTGCGTCGGCCAAGATCTGCTTCAGCTGTTCCACGGAGGCGGCGGCAAGCTGTGCGAACGTGTTGATGCCAGCGGCCTGGAACAGTTCGTTGATCTTCGGTCCGATGCCTTCCACTTTGGATAGGTCGTCGGACTTTTTGGAGGCCTTACTTGCGGTAGCCGGCTTTCCATTGCCGTTGCTGCGTGCCGCGCCGTTGGGCTCCACGCTCACGTAGCTTTTATTGTCGCGCTTGCGGCGGAACACCACGGTGCCATCCACCAAGGCAAACAGCGTATGGTCCACGCCGATGCCGACATTGTTGCCGGGGTGGTGCTTGGTGCCCCGCTGGCGCACGATGATGTTGCCTGCCACAGCGGCGCTGCCACCGAAAATCTTAACCCCGAGCCGTTTGGAATGTGACTCCCTGCCGTTGCGGGTACTTCCTTCACCTTTCTTGTGTGCCATTCTTATAACGCCGTCGCCCGGCGCATTGAGGGGTTACTTCTTGTCGTCCTTTTTGGGTGCGGCCTTTTTAGCCGCCGCTTTTTTGGCCGGGGCCTTTGCCGCTTTGGCGGTACCCGTCGACTTGGCCGTGCCGGATTTCTTGGCCGCCGCTTTTTTGGCCGGCGCTTTTTCCGCGACCGGTTTTTCCGCGGAGGCGGTACGTGACTTCTTGACCGGGGGTTGATAGGGTTTCACTTCGGGCGCGGTGCTTTTGCTGGCATCGAACTTTTCGCCCTTGGCCAAAATGGCCTCCACCCACAACTCGGTGAGGGCTTGGCGGTGGCCATTGAGCTTTTGGTAGCCCTTGCGGCGCTTTTTGTGGCCCACCAGCACCTTGTCTCCCTTGCTGTGGGCGAGCACTTTGGCCGCTACGCGCACGCCGTCCACCACAGGGGTGCCGATGCTTGTCCTGCCCCCGTCGCTTACCAGCAACACGTTGCCCAGCTCCACATGCTTTCCCTCCTCAAGCTCGAGGCGGTGGACTTTCAATTTTTGCGGGGCTTGCACCTTGAATTGCTGCCCGGCGATCTCGATGATGGCGTACATGTACCTGAAAAATGGGGTGCGAAGGTAACGGTTCTTTATGATCCCACCAACATGGTCGGAAATTCGCGGTTGGCCCTGCTGGCCGCGTGGCCCGGGTCACTTCAGGCCGAAGGCCTTCTTGAGCGCCGGAACGGCATCCAGCTTTTCCCAGGGAAAAAGTTCAACTTTCAAGCTGAGCTTGCGACCTGCATTGTCAAAATGCTTGGTCACCGTTTGTGGCTTGCGGCCCATGTGGCCGTAGGCGGCCGTTTCCTGGTAGATGGGCGTGCGCAACTTGAAGCGCTGCTCGATGAAGTATGGCCGCAGGTCGAATTCAGGCATGGCCGCCACCTTCCTGGCGATTTCCCCATCGCTCATCTCCACCTTGCTGGTGCCGTACGTGTTCACGTAGAAGCCCACCGGCCGGGCCACGCCAATGGCATAGGCCACCTGCACCAGCACTTCATCGCAAATACCGGCGGCCACCATGTTCTTGGCAATGTGGCGCGCGGCATAGGCCGCACTGCGGTCCACTTTGCTGGGGTCCTTGCCACTGAATGCGCCGCCGCCGTGCGCACCCTTGCCGCCGTAGGTGTCCACAATGATCTTGCGGCCCGTGAGCCCGGTATCACCGTGGGGGCCCCCGATGACAAAGTTGCCCGTGGGATTCACGTGGTATTTGATCTTGTCGTTGAACAGGGCCTGCACGCGCTTGGACAAGTTTTTCTTGACCCTTGGCACCAGGACCTCGATCACATCCTTGCGGATTGCGGCCTGCATGGCCTTTTCAGCAGCGCGGGCGGCACCATCACCCGCGTTTTTCGGCCGTATGAAATCGTCGTGCTGGGTGCTGATCACAATGGTGTCGATCCGCAACGGCTTGTGGTCGTCGCTGTACTCAATGGTCACCTGGCTCTTGCTGTCGGGGCGCAGGTAGTTCATCGGGCTGTTTTTCAGGGCCGGGCTGCCCTTGCGGGCCAATTCCTCGTTCTCGTGCCGTATGGCCGCCAATTCCTGCAACAACCGATGGCTCAGGTCCAATGGCAGGGGCATGTAATTGTCGGTGTCGCGGCAGGCATAGCCGAACATCATGCCCTGGTCGCCGGCGCCCTGGTCCTCCTTGTTCTTCTTTTCCACACCCCGGTTGATGTCACTGCTTTGCTCGTGGATGGCGCTGAGCACCCCGCATGAATGGGCCTCGAACATGTATTCGCTGCGCGTGTAGCCGATGCCCTTTATCACATCGCGTGCGATCTGTTGCACATCCAGGTAGGTCCTGCTCTTCACTTCACCCCCCACCACCACTTGGCCGGTAGTAACGAACGTTTCGCAAGCCACCTTGCTCTCGGGGTCATAGGCCAGGAAATGATCGACCAGGGCATCGCTGATCTGGTCCGCCACCTTGTCGGGATGGCCTTCACTAACGCTTTCGGACGTGAACAAATAGGGCATGATGTGCAGGATACCGGTGTTACGGAGCGCAAAGAAAGGACATGGCCCGCAGTAATCGAACTAAACAGGAGCCACACGGTTGATACCTTGACCGCCCTGCCATTCCCCGCCAATGAAAGCCAACCCTGCGCTCGCCCATGCATTCCATGCCCTGCACCACGCGGGGCAACCCTTGGTGCTGCCCAACATCTGGGACCCGCTCGGCGCGCTAATGCTGCAGGACCTGGGCTACAAGGCCGTGGCCACCTCCAGCTCGGCCATGGCCAACGTGCTGGGCCTTCCCGATGGCGAACGGATGCCATTCGATGAGCTGTTGGCCAGCTTGGAACGCATTGTATGCACGGTGGGGTTGCCGGTATCCGCCGATATTGAAAGCGGCCATGCACAGGATGCACGCACGCTGGAACAAAACATCGCCGCACTGATCGATCGCGGCATTGTGGGCCTCAACAGCGAGGATTCCGGCCGGGACGGCCGACTGGTGGCCGTGGAAGAGCAGGTGGCGAAGATCAAGCTGGTGCGGCGCGTGGCCGACCAGGCAGGCGTACCCCTGTTCGTGAACGCACGCGTGGACACGTATGTGCACGGCGGGCAACTGGACCACCAGGCCAAGCTGGTGGAAACGATCCGGCGCGGGAAGGCCTACCGGGAGGCGGGTGCCCACTGCCTGTTCCCGATCCTGCTGAACGACGCGGAGCACATACGGGCGATCAAGGAGGCCGTGCCCCTCCCGCTCAACATCATGGTGTATGGCCAGGCCTTGGACATGCCGGCGTTGCGGGGCCTCGGCGTGGAACGCATCAGCATGGGCGGCTCCTTGCTGAAGGTGGCCTTGCATGCCATGCGCACATTCGCCGAAGGAGCCCGGAACCTGCTCGGGACCGAGGTGGTGAGGAACAACCCCGTTACCTCGGCGTACATTGAACAATTGATGGCCAGGCCACATGAGCAGAGCGGCACATAATGCGCGGTTGTCCGGCCGGTTGCGGTGGGCATGGCCACTTGGCCTGGCCTTGCTGTACAGCGCATGCAGCACGGTGAAGATCGGCAATGCCAGCCGGCTGAAGGACGACGTGTACCGCAGCGGGGCCGGCCGCGTTTATGTGGACGAAGAAGAGGAACGCGAGATCGTTGTGTACCGCTACGAGGCCGGCGAAGCGGGCGCGCCCCTTGCCACTTATGCCAAGGATGGCGAAATGGGCACATTGCCGCCGCCCCTGATGCTGCGCAAGAACAGTTTCGACCTTGACCTGATCAGTGTACCGATCAAGCTGCGCTTTGAGAATGCGGAGATGCCCCCGCAGCTGTCAGCCAACATCAGCGCCGCCCTGTTCATGGGTTACCGCAAGGATTTCCACCTGATCCATTACCTCGGCGACCCCCTGGGGCGGCAGGGCCGGCGTGTGACCAACGTGGGATTTTCGCTGGGTGCGATCTCCGGCTTCGCCAATACGCTGATCAACCCCAGCACCACGGCGTTCCGGCAGGAGCGCGAATACGACGGCGTGGTGTGGCTGTACGGCCTGGCGGCCATTGTGGGCAAGGACAACCTCACCTTCGGGGTGGCGGCCGGAAAGGACGTGCTCCTTGATGGCAACCATGCACGGTGGGTATACCGCGACCGCCCTTGGCTGGGCCTTACCATCGGCCTGAACCTGAATTGAGCATGCAGCTGCCCCCGCGAACCGTGCTTGAACATTGGATGCGGCGATGCATCACCTTGGGCGGGATGGCCAAGCGGCGCGGCGACCCGCCCGTTGGTGCATTGCTGGCCTTGGGCGGTGAAGTGCTGGCCGAAGGGATCGAAGGCGGTCGCACACACCGCGACATCACGTTCCACGCGGAAATAGAGGCCATACGGGAGGCACGCCGGAAGGGCCTGGAGGATTTTTCAAACTGTGTGCTCGTGACCACGCGTGAGCCATGCATCATGTGCTCGTACGTGATCCGGCACCACCGCATTGCCGTGGTGGCCTACGGCGCAGCCAGCGGTGAAACCGGCGGCTGTGGCCCGGCGCATCCGGTGTTGCTGGATGCGGGAATCACGGGCTGGGGCTTGCCGCCGGTCGTGGTGGCCGGAGTGCTTGCCGCCGAGTGCGCGGCCATGTGAGCGTGCGGATCACTCCTCGTTCAGCAACACCTTCCTGCGCTTGAACAACAAGGCCACCGCAGCGGCCAGACCGCACACCGCACCGATCCACACCATGGCCCATACGGCGGGCATGGCTTGCGCAACCGTGCCACGCTCCACAAGCAGGATGCGGAACGCTTGCAGGAAATGCGTGAGCGGTATGCCCGAGGCGATGGCCTGCACCCAGCCCGGCATTTGGCCCAATGGCCACGTGAATCCGCTGAGGATGAAACTGGGCGTTGCGATCACCATCAATACCTCCGTGGCCTTCAGTTGATCGGGAATGACGATGCTGACGAGGATGCCGATAAAGCTTACGGACAACACAAACACGCCCGCGATGAGCGTGAGGGCGCCAAGATTCTCATTCACCGGGATGCGGAACCAGAAAGTGAACGCCCAGTACAGGAGCCAGATCCCGAAGCTCATGACCAGGTACGGGACCACCTTCACCGCGATCATGCCCGGCAACGAGGTGCGCCGCGCCAGATCGGCGAAGGTCCCTTTCTCATACTCGCTTGCGAAGGACAGCGCCAAGGCCAGCAGCAGCACCTGTTGCAGCACCGTTGCCAGCACCCCCGGCCAGAGGAAGTACATGTAATTGGTGCTGCGGTTGTACTTTTTGATGAAGCTGGTCCTGAATGGTTCGTAGGATGAGGCCAACAACTCCTCGGGCGTGCCCTGCTTGCGCAAGGCCTCCATTTGCGTGCCGGCCTTCAATGTGCCCAGCACCAACTGGATGGCGCCCGAGGCGTAGTTGGCCGTGAGCACGTTGCCCGTGTTCACAATGGTGACCACTTCCGGGTTACGCCGGGTAAGCACATCCTTTTCGAAATCCTCGGGGATCTTCACGATGCATGCCGCCTGCAGCCGTATCGCCTCCGCAGTGAGGTTGGCATCATCGGGCTTGACCAAGGCCACCCGCAGGACCTCGTTATCGGCGAACATGTCGATGATGCGCCCGCTCATGGTGCTGCGATCCTCGTCCACCACGATGATGGGCAGGTCCGTGACCTTCCCTTTCTGGTACACGTAACCCATGAGCACGGCATACATCAGCGGCGCGCCGATGAACAACAGGCGCAACACGCGGTTGGCCCAGAAGAGGCGGAACTCCCGCCCCAGCAAATGCATGAATTGCCGCATGGCCTACAGCTTCATGGTTACCGTGGTGCGGGGGAAAATGTCGCCCGCCGTGGCGGGGTCCAGTGGTTTGGCGCGGAACTCGAACAGGCTCTGCTGGAGTTCATAGTCGGGATAGGCGGTGGCGATATTGGCATAGGCCGGCAGTGCCTGCACGCGGCTTATCGTGCAAGGCACATCACGCCCCAGGTATGGCACATGCACGCTCACCTCCTGGCCTTCCCTGATCCTTGCCAATTCGTTTTCGGGCAAGGTGAAGCGGAAATAGGTGCTATTGGGAACGTTTCCCTTGAACAGGGTGTAGCCCGGCAATGCCAATTCCCCCTGGTGCAGGGTAACCAGGCTGATGGTCATATCGTCCGGCGCGATGATATAACGCTCATGCTCGGCCACGGCCACTTCCTGCATGGCCCCCAGCGCCCGGTTTTTTTGCCCCAGCGCCATGGCCTGCTGCTCGGCACGGGCCCCGTTGCGCACATCGGCGATCTCGGCATTCACCGCATCGAGCTGGGCCTTGGCGCCCTGCAGCTTGGCGAAGGCCTCATCGAAGGACTGTTGCGGCACCAACGAATCCTGCACCATGTGCCGGAGCCGCTCCACCGACCTGGCCGCAAAAGCATGTTGTTCCTGCAACGCAGCACGCTTAGCGTTCAACTGCGCCAGCTGGTTGCGCGTGGCACCTGCCACGCTCATTTGGTACTGGGCGTCCGCCGATTCCACCGCACCTGCGGCCTGCGCCTTCCGCGCCTCCAGTTCCGGAATGTGGAGTATCGCCAAGGTATCGCCCTTTTTTACCTGTTCGCCCTCTTCCACCAGCAGCCGTTCCATGCGGCCTGCCAATTTTCCGGCAATGGCGATCTCCTCCTGCCCGGTACGGCCTTGCAGCACGTGCGATGGCCGGTTGCCACAGGCCGCAAGCACCAGGAAGGAAAACGGCACAATGATCTTTTTCATGGGGTTCAGTTCTTGGGGAATGTTACTGGAATGTGATACCGGCTGCTATCGGTCCCGCGGCCATCCATGCTTCCAGGGCGGACTGCCGCTGGTTCACCAGGGCCTCCACACGGCCCTGGGCCGCCTGCAGATAATCGTTATCGGCGGCCAAGCGGTCATTTACTGAAATGAGGCCCTGCGCGTATTGCTGCCGCGCCAGTGTGAGGCCGTTGCCGGCCACCTGTTCCTGTTGTTCGGCAATGTCCAATTGGCGCATGCGCGTGCGGTAGGCGGTCCGTTTCTGACCCAGCTGCAGGTCCAGCTTTTCGCGGCTGTCCGCAAGCCGGTTGCCGACCTGCTCCAGGGCCAGTTCCGCCTGTTTCACCTTGTGACGGCGCTCGTTGCCCGCCAGTATGTCCCATTTGAGCCCTATGCCCACCAGCCAAGTCGGCCCCAACGTCAGCTCGTTCAGCTTCATTTCAGGCTCTGCGAGCGGTGCCGGCATGCCCGACAGATTGAAGCGCGAGGAGCCGTTGAACAAGCTGGTGCCGGACACCCCGGCGAATGCGCCGACCATGGGCAGGTAGGAACCCTTTTCCTTCCGCACGGCCAATTGGCCCGCCAGCTGGTACGCCTGGAGTGCCTGCAACTCTGCACGCCCTGAGGCATCCGCGGTTTCCCGCCAAGCCAGCGGTTGCAGGCTATAATCCACCGCATCCACTTCAGCAGTGGACATGCCGGTGAGGTGAACGAGCAGTTGGAGCAGCATTTCCTTGTTTCCGTGCAGTTCGGTCCGCTTGGCCTCCAGTTGCAACCGCGCGAGCTTGATCTTTTCCCGGTCGAACGGCACCGCAAGCCCGTTGGCCACTGCCTTTTCCACACGCTCGGCCTCTTTGTCGAGCCTGCGGCCGGCCTCCTCCAGCAACAATTCCGAGGCACGGACCAGGTGCAGCTTGTCGAAACCAGCCACCACCTCGGCCACCAATGCATCGCGGTCCAGTTCCAGCATCAATGAATCACCGGTCATCCTGGCCCCCAATGCCTTGGCCCCGTTGCGGACCTGGCCCCCGCTGAACAGGAGCCCCGTGGCCGTGATGCCAGCATGGGCGAGGTTCCCCTGGCTGTCCACCGTGGACTTGCCGCTGAACAGCTCGTACCCGGTGAGCGGCAGCCGGTAACCGGGCAGGTCGATCACCGCGTGATTGTCGAGGTACGCATACCCCGCCCTTGCACTTACCGAAGGCAGGTGCTTGTTCAGCACGGTGCGCCTTTCCAGGTCGGCTTTTTCAAGCTCCAACTGCTTGTTCGCGATGGTCCTGTTGTGCCGCAGCGCCTGTTCCACGGGTGCCTGCAGCGCCGCCGGCAGCTGCAGCTGGGCCTGCGCCAGCAGCGCGGCCGCGGCGGCCAGTGTACTGGCCAATATCCTGCGTGCCATGGTCATTCCCCGATCTTTAAGGCCTGTATGTTGCTGTCGATCTTGGTGAACAGGTTGCGCAGCATGCTGATCTGCCTCGGGCTGATGCCCTCCGTGGCCACGTCCACCGCATCATTCAGTGCCGCCGCAACTTTCCTCTCCATGGCCCTGCCCTTGCGGGTAAGGTGCACCAGGTTGCTCCTGCGGTCGGTGGGGTGCGGCCTGCGCTGCACATAGCCCTCCCGCTCGAGGCCGTCGATCAGCCGGGTGGTGCCGGGGCGGTCGCGGTCCGTGGCATCGGCAATGGCCTGCTGGCTGCGGCCATCATCCTTCCACAATACCGCCATCACGCTCCATTGCTCCTTGCTCAGCGGCACGCCGGCCCGTGCCAGGAAATGCGCCAGCAACCGGTCCATGTTGCGGGGCGTACGGCCTGCCAGCAGGTGGAGGACGTCCTCGTTGCCCAATGTTGTTGTCATCGCCATTGTTGTTTCGGCATCAAATGTATGCAACAACATCCGATCGGGCCAGATCGGGCCGTGAACGTGCCCGGTGACGGCGTCGCGCCAGCGTTAACGGCCCATACCGGCCGTAGCCTGGCACCCTGCTACCACCTGTGGCGTTGGCATCACCCAGTTGGCGCCATGGGATACTTGGCATCCAACGCCGACGTGGCCAATAAAACGATCAACCTTCCCTGGCCGTCAATTCCTTGAACACGTCCTCCAGGTCGCGTTCGGCCTTTTGCAGGGTGAGCACTTTCAGGCCCTTGTCCACGGCGAATTGGAAAAGCGCCGGGCGGATATCGATCTCTTCATTGTACGCGATGGTCCAGGCATTGCCCTCGCCGCGCACGGCGCTTTCCACGCCGGGCAGCCCTTGCAGGTCCTCCATGCGCGCACGACCATCGAATTCCACCAGCACCGCTGCGCGGCGATCGCCCATGCCACGTATGTGCCTGGCACTGTCGTCCGCCACGATGCGCCCTTTGTTGATGATGATCACCCGGCTGCAGATGGCCTCCACCTCCTGCATGATGTGAGTGCTGAGCATCACCGTGCGCTCCTCGCCCAAACGCTTGATCAACCCGCGGATCTCCTCCAGTTGGTTCGGGTCCAGGCCGCTGGTGGGCTCGTCGAGAATGAGCACTTTGGGATCATGGATCATGGCCTGCGCCAGCCCCACCCGTTGGCGGTAGCCCTTGCTCAGGGCACCGATCTTCTTGTGCTGTTCGCGCTCAAGCCCCACCATACCCACCATCTCCTTCACCTTGGCCGTTTTGTTCCGAAGGCCGTAGATGCCGGCGATGAAGCGGAGATACTCGGTGACGTACAGGTCGGTGTACAGGGGGTTGTGCTCGGGCAGGTAGCCCACGTTGCGGCGCACATCCATGCTGGCCTCGCGGATGTCGAACCCGCAAACGCTGGCCTCCCCCTGGGTGGGCGGCAGGAAACAGGTGAGGATCTTCATCATGGTGCTCTTGCCGGCACCGTTGGGGCCCAGGAAGCCCACCACCTCGCTGCTGCCGATCTCGAACGAAACATCGTCCAGCGCTTTCTGCTGGCCATAAAGCTTGGTAATGTGGCGGACGGAGATGGACATGGGACAAAGATCGAACATCGCGGGCTGCATGGGCCATATGGCCGGACTACTTGCTTTCGCGCATCTTTAGCCGGTCATGCGCCGCCCGCTCCCCCTGCTCCTGGCCGCACTGTTGGTGGCACCCTGTCCGGCCCTGTTCGGCCAATCGGCACCTGCCGGGCGCATTTCCGTGGACCATGGCCTGGGCAGCCACCTGCTCACCGACGTGTACCAGGACGGGCGCGGCTTCCTCTGGATCGCCACCATGTACGGGCTGGACCGGTTCGACGGCAAGCGCGTGGTGCACATTCCACCGCCGAAGGAAATACGCAAGCATGGCAGACCCGTGTACCAGATCGTTCCCTTTGATGACGAACGGCTTCTGTTGGGCACCGACCGCGGCCTGGAACTGTTTCAGGTCGCGGACCACTCCTTTGCCGCCGTACCCCTTGCGGCCAATGGGGAAGACGAAGAGGTGCAGCTGCTCCGCAAGGATGCCACTGGCCACTATTGGGCGTGCACGCCCCGAAATGTTCACCGCTTGGATCCCGGCCTGAAGGTGCTCGAAAGCCACCTGACGCAGCCTAACCCGCGCAGCAGCCGCAACCGCAACGTTTGGCGGTTGACCTGCCTGCCCGACGGCAGCAGCCTGTTCCTGTTGCACAACGGCCTGCACCAATGGATGCCGGGCAGCGGCACGATCAGCGCAGTGCAGGGCAATGCACCATTGCCGTACGGCTTTCTGGCCGAAAACCCGACCAGCCATTCAGGCCTTTTGGCCGAACGGTACTTGTTCCGCCTTGCCGAAGGAAGCGTGGACCTGCACGATGTGCGCACCGGCCGCACCCAGCGATTTTCCCTGCCGGCCACAAGCGGGCACCAGCTTTGCGGCTCATGGGGCAACCGCTTTGCCACGCTCCATGAAAAACATGGGGTGACCGTGCATGAAGTGAGTGCCGACCGTGCGGGACCCATGCTTCATCAGCGTGCAAGCCGGCTCGCCCCAGGGCTCTCGATCAGCCGTGTTTTCGAGGACGACGAGCAAAACCTTTGGGCACTTTCCCTGCATCATGGCATGGTGCTATTGGACGGTGGCCACATCCGGTTCCGCAATACCGCGCTCTCCACTTCACGCCCGGGTGCGCCAGGGGCCTACATCGGGCGCATCATACCCATGGACACCGCCGTGCTGGTGGCCACCTTCGGTGAAGGGTACGAGCTGTTCGGGCCTGATGGGAACTTCATTGCGCAACAATCGGTCGGCCCGGGGCCCGGCGCCGGGAACATGGTATGGACGGTGCAAAAAGTGAACGGAAGCCATTGGATCGGCACGCAGGAGGGCGTGAAGTGCATCGACCCCGATGGCCGGCCCGTGCGCTTGCCCATGCCCCACCTTGCGGTGCTGGACAGTGTACCGATCACGCTGCTGTTCGAGGATTCGCGGCGGACCGTTTGGGCCGGCCTGGGCCGTGGAAGAGGGCTGGCTGCCTATAACGCGCGGACCGGACAGTTCAGGCACTTCCCGTTCCGCACGGGGGCCTATCCTTTCCTGTACCCACGGCAAGCTGGCGAGGACCAGCGCGGCGACATCTGGTTCACCAATGAGGCCACGAGCGACCTGGTCCTTTGGAACCGGTCCGACGGCACGTTCAACATCGTGTCCATTCCCGGCTTGAACAGTGTGGTCCAGTACAATTCCGGCGCCTTCCATCTGGACCGGGTTGGGGACGAGCTCTGGTACGGGTCGTTTCCCGTGGGCCTGGTGCGCATGCACATGGGCACGCGAAAAGCCACGGTGTACGGCCCGGCCGACGGGCTGGACGCCACCGTGCTGGGCATCACCATGGACAACCGCAAACGGCTTTGGCTGTGCACAAGCAGGGGCATCACCTGCTTCGATCCGGAAAGTGGAAAGGTGTTGGACTACACCCGTTCGGACGGCCTGATGGCCACCTTTCATTCCGCCAAGCCCTACTATGATGCCGAACGGAACAGGGTATATGCAGGCGGTGAAGGCTGGCTTACTTGGTTCGAAGTGCCCGGGGAATTGCGTGACCCCCGGCCATTGCGCATCGTGCTTACCGATGTTAGTGTGAACGACAGCTTGTTCCGCGTGGAGCAAGGTGGAATGCTGAAATTGGGGCCACGGCAGAACAACCTGCTCGTGCAATTCGCGGGGATCAACCTGGTAGATGGCGCCAACAACCGCTACCAGTACCGCCTGAACGGCGGCAATTGGACGGACCTGGGGCACGCCGCGGAGGTGCGCTTCGCAAGCCTGCGGCATGGCCGCTACGCCTTGGAGGCCCGCGCCGCGCGCAACCACGGCGAATGGGGGGAAGCGGTGCCCCTGCTGCACTTCAACATCACGCCGAAGTTCACCAGCACGCCGTGGTTCCACCTGTCGTGGGCCGCAGCGCTTTCGCTGATCATCATGGCATGGTACCGCTACAGACTGTACCAAATGCGGAAATTGGCGGCCATGCGCAGCGCCATTTCGCAGGACCTGCACGACGAGATCGGTTCGCGGCTCACCAACATCAACCTCATGGGCCAGCTGGTGCGCCGGTCGCCGGACCAGGCCGAGCAGCAGCAGTTGATGCAGCGGATCCAGGAGGAAAGCCAGACGATCTCGCAATCCATGCGCGAGATCATCTGGAGCGTGGATCCACGCCACGACGACCTGGAACTGGCCATGCCGAGGATGCTCTCCTTCGCCTCGCAACTGCTGGAGGCCGCGGGCGTTGAAGTGCAGGCCCGCATCGGCGAGCTGGCGGACGTGCACCTGGACATGGCCCAGCGGCGCGACATGTTCCTGATCTTCAAGGAAGCCGTGCACAATGCGGCGAAGCATTCAGGCGCAAGCCAGGTTTCGATACGGGCCGAAAAAGAAAGGCAGCATTTCACCTTGGAAGTGAAGGACGACGGGAATGGAACAGACCTTCAGCGCGTGAACGGAAGCCTTGGCGGCCTACGCTACATGCGCGAGCGGGCCACGCGCCATGGCTGGCAACTCCTGCTGGACACGCGGCCCGGCGGCGGCACCAGTGTACGGCTACGCATGAACCTGTGATGGCACAATCATATGAACATGGTACGGCCTGCCGGGTGCATTACGATATGTTTGTTGCATGGCCGTGCGCTTGGTGATCTTCGAGGATAACCATGCCCTGCGTGCTTCGCTGAAAACCGTGTTGGACGGCGAAGAGGGCTATACGGTCGTGGGCGATTTCGGCGACTGCACCAACGCCGCACAGATCGCCATGGAACTGGAACCGGACATCGTGATCATGGACATCGACATGCCGGGCATCAATGGCATTGAAGGCCTGCGGGCGATCAAGGAGGCCCGGCCCAGCACCTCGATCATCATGCACACGGTTTTCGAGGATGAGGACAAGCTCTTCGCCAGCCTTTGCGCGGGCGCCAATGGTTATTTGCTGAAGAACGCGTCCTATGCGCATTTGCTGCAGGCCCTGGAAGAGCTTCAACAAGGCGGTGCTCCCATGACGCCACTGATCGCGCGGAAAGTCATGCAAAGCTTCCAGCGGCCGCCCACGCGCAACGCATACGACCTCTCGGCGCGTGAGCTGGAGGTGCTGCAGAACCTGGTGAAGGGCTACAGCTATAAAATGATCGCTTCCGCCCTGTTCATCAGCCTCGCCACCGTGCAATCGCACATCCGTAACATCTACGCCAAGCTGCACGTGAATTGCGGCCGCGAGGCGGTGGTGGTGGCCCTGCGGGACAAGATCGTGTGACTTTTCGGCCAAAATGCGACCTTAGCTACTGCTTAGGCAGGTACATCAAGACTGCTTGCATCGGGCCATGCGGCTGTACGCAGCTCACCCATTTATTGCTCTTGGCGGCGTTGGCCGCCTATTCGGGCGCCCAAGGCCAGGAAGCAGAGGTTCCATTCGAGCGCTTTTCGGTGGAAGATGGATTGAGCAGTCCGCTCATCACGGACATTGTATAGGACAAGCGCGGGTTTATATGGATCGCTACTTCGCATGGACTGAACCGTTACGACGGCTCCGAATTCGTGCAATTCATGGCCGACGGCTCCCCGGGCGCTTAGCCGGCTCACGCTCGACCTTGCGTCCTTGGGCAGCGGCCTGTACCTGGTGCAGGTGAACTTCGCGGACGGCAGCCAAACGGTACAGCGCGTGGTGAAGAAATAAGGTCCGGTCCACTGTTGGGTGTGGATCGGCGGTTGGTTGGGATCGGCCGGGACTGTGGGAACAGACCTGGTCGATCTCGACACTTATTGGGTAAACCACATATTCATGTGGTTGTCGGCTGCGCCGGAAGTATGAGCTTCGCCACGTGATCCATTCTAGCCTCAAGCCATGGAATGGGTTCGGCATGCGCGCCATCATCGCTCTCGCAGGCATCTGTGCATTTACGGCTGCCATGGGCCAGGACCTCGCACAATTGGGCCAAGCCAAGCCCATCATATTCCGTGGGCAGTTCTCGGCCGGCATCAATCATTACGCCCAGCTTTCCGGCACGCGCCCGCCTTACGGAACGGGATCGCCAACACCCGCGTGGTACCTACAGGCCGATCCGGTGCTCACCATTTACGGCGTGGCCATACCGGCCAATCTGCTCATCAGCAGCCAGGAGAGCAGGTTCAACGGCCCGTTCAACCGTTTCGGGCTTAGCCCGAGCTACAAGTGGGCCAAGGCGCATTTGGGCTGGCGCTCATTGAACTTTTCGCAATTCACCCTGAACGGCCAGCAGATCATGGGCGCGGGGCTGGAGCTTACACCCGGCAAGTTCAGGGCGGCCTTCATGTACGGCAAGCTGAACAACGCGGTCACTGATATCTCGTTGTTCAACCAACTGAACAACGAACTGCCCTTGTACCGCCGCACCGGCATGGCGGCCAAAATCGGCTATGGCGACCAGAAGAATTTCATCGAATTCTCCTACCTGCAGGCCGAGGACGACCCGCGCTCGTTGCCCAAAGGGGTCGTGGCGGACAGCGTGATCGCGCGTCCCGAGGCCAACCAAGTGCTGGGCCTCAATGGCCAAGTAGCCCTGTACAAGGACCTTTCCTTCCATGTGGAAGCGGCAACCAGCTATTACACCCGCAACCTGCTATCGCCCGAGCGCGACACGGAGGACCCCTGGGCGCAGCGCGCCAATGTGTACCCGCGCATCAGCTCGCATTTGTCGTTCGCGGGCGAGGCCGGGCTCAAGCAGCGCCTCCGCTGGGGCAACCTGCGCCTGAAGTACCGCCGCGTGGACCCCGGCTTCCGCTCCATGGGCGCATTCTACATGCAGACCGATATCGAGCAGTACACCTTCGGCCTTGACCTGGCCATGCTGAAGAAAAAGCTGCGCTTCCGATCGGACCTTGGCCTGGAGCAGAACAACCTGTACCGCACCTCCTTCAGCAACAGCCGCCGCACCATCGGCAACATCAGCCTGCATTACCTGCCGGGGCAAACGTTCAACATCAGCGTGCAATACGCCAACCACGGCATATCGCAGCAGATCATCCCCCAACTGCAAAACCCCAACACGATCCTCCGGTACGATTCGGTGCGCATCAGCCAGGTGAACCAGTCGCTTTCCATCGCGCCCCAGCTGATGTTCCGCCGGGAGCAGGTGCAGCATACCGTCGGCCTGCAGGCCACGGTGCAATCCCTGCGCAACCACAACGACCTGCAGCAAACGCCCGGCTATACCTCCACCATGGGCAGCCTTTTCTATTCCATGGGCCGTCCCAAAAAACACCTCGCCCTCACCGGTGGGCTCAACTATTTCAACACCGCCATGGGCGGCACAGCGAATACCACGTGGGGCGTGAACGCCGGATTGAGCAAAAAGCTCATGGTGCGTCCCGACTCGGTGCCCAGCGCGATTGACGCCATCACGCTATCGCTGCAGGCCGGCTACTTCACCAACCGGATGGACGGAAGCAGCGCAGGCCATACGCTCTCGTTCGGTCCTTCATTGGGGATCAACATGCGGAAGCGCCACGCGCTGCAGATCAACGCCAACTTCTTCTCCATGCCCGACCGGGCCTTGACCAGAACCGGGCGACGCGATCAAATAACGCTAGCCGCGCGCTACAATTTCATGATCGGATGATGAGATACATCTTCAACCTCCTTCTTGCATATTGCGTGTTCGGCCCCTTGGGCCAAAAAACCTTGGCCCAGGGCAGCTACCCCATTGCCATACAGGTGCAGCTGGTGCCCCCCTATTCCGCATACATCGAAGATTACCTTGACCGCTCCATCATCTCCTTCACCAACCAAGGGCAAGTGCCGCTGGACATTTACATACGCGGCCGGTTCGAGAACGACCGCGGCCAATTCATCGAAACCGCACCGGATGCCTATTCCTTGGTGCCCATTAACGTACCGGCCATGCAAACGGCCGTGGTGCATGGCAGCCAATTGGATGAAGGGTACCTGAACGTGAACCGGCTGAACACCAACCTTGCTGATTCCGACTACGACAACTTCAAGCGCACCGGCATTCTTCCCGAAGGGTTGTACACCTTCTGCATTACGGCCTACATACGCAACCAAGCTGGCATTTACGTTCAGGTGAGCGTGCCCGAAGGGCCCGGCAGCTGTTTCCCCTTTCACATCGCATACGCCACCCCACCGGTCATTATCGCCCCCTTTCCCCATGAAGAAGTGCCGGCCAACCCACTGCAGCAAGTAGCGATCAGCTGGACCACCCCGCTGGGCAACCTTGCCGGGGCGCTGTTGGCCTATGATGTTTACCTGGTGAAAGTGCCTGCCGGTTACGATGCCAATGTGGCCATGGCCCAAGCAGTGCAATACGGTGCTGGCCTTTTCCACAAGGAACAGCACGTACAGATCAACAATTTCCTGTTCAGCCAGTTCACCGGCTTCCCGCTGGAAGAAGGGGCGATCTATGCGCTGATGGTGCAGGCCAAGGACCTGCAGGGCCGTGCCGCCATACAGAACGGGGGGCGCAGCGAGGTGCAAGTATTTACCTATGGCACCACCACGGCCACCACCGCGGGCAGCGGAACAACCGCGCCGGTGGCCTCACCGTTGACCCCCGGCAGCTGCACGTGCAGCACCGACATTGCTTCGCTGGACAAAACCAACCACAATGCCGCGGTCACTCCAGGCAGCCAATTCACCATGGCGGGGATAACGGTAACGGTGGCCAGCTTGAGCGCACAAGGTGCAACCTTGGGCGGTGAGGGTACCATAACCATGGGCGTGGCCCCGGTACAAGTGAGCTTTAGCGGCGTGGTGGTGAATGCCGGGGGCGTGGCCGTGGAAGGCAGCGTGGCCGCCAAATCCATCATGGGCAACAGCTATTTGGGGCCGGACGGGTCACCTGCGATCAACACGGCCAACTTCGCTTCGTTCCTCGATAGGCTCAGCTCCAATAACCTGGGTGCGCCCGGCGCGGGCCTGCTGTTGCCCTTCGGCCTGCAAACACCCGGTGCGCCGGACGCCGTGAACGTGGCGGTGACGGGGCTGTCGATCACCCCTGCCCAGGCCGCTTACGACGCCATGGCAGTGGTACAGCTGGCCGATGCCAACAATGTACTCTCGCTGATGGCGCGCAACATCTGCTTCAGCCAGGCCAGCCTGATGTGCGGTGATGCCATCTTCTCGCTGGGCCAGGACCTTGCCCTTCCCGTGGTGCAACTCACCCTGCGCGCCTTCCGCTCCAATACCGACCCCGGCACCTACGTGCGCTACGTGGACGGCAGTATGCAACGCTTCCGGATCCAGGCCGAATATGAGTTCCCCACTGCACTGGTGACCCGCACCGATGGCTCGCCCCTGAAGGCCATGCTCGATGCCGATGCCGCCAGCTGGAGCGATTGGACCGCCCAGGTTTCCATGGACCCGTTCAAGGTGCCCGCATTGGCCGGGGTCACCTTCAACCTCGCCGGCAATGCCCTGTACGACCACTCCACCCTGCGCAACCCCGCGGGCATGCCAACCACCCTGGGGCCGGCATTGGCCGCCAAGGATGCCGAAATCGCGGACAACACATGGCAAGGGTTCTTCCTGCCCGCCGCCACGGTGGCCATGCCGGCATTGGTAAGCAACACCGGGCGCCCGGACAACAAGCTGCAATTCGGCGTGACCAACCTGGTGTTGGACGGCAATGGGCTCACCGGCCAAGTGGGCGCGCGCGATGTAGTGGAGATCGGCAAGGGATCGCTGGGCGGCTGGTACTGCTCGGTGGACCAGATCGGGATCAACCTGCTCAACTCCTCCTTCATCGGCGGCGGCATGGGTGGGCAATTGGTGCTGCCCTTCTCCGACCGGAACAGCACCCGGGCACGGATCGATTATTCCTGCACACTTTCTGCACAAGCGCAAGGCGGCGAACTGAAATACCAGTTCGTTGCGCAGCAACGCGACAACCTGGACTTTTCGGCGTGGTGGGCCACCATCAACATCAACAACTGCAGCATTGAAGTGACCAATAACACCGCGGACGGCAGTACGCGCGCATCGACCAGCCTCAATGGCGCGATCAGCCTGCAGAAGACCATCCAAGGACACAAGCTCGATTTTGAACTGCTGAACATACAGGGCCTGCAACTGTCCACGCAGCAACCGTACGTTCAACTGGCGGGCCTATCCTCCAGATTCAGTTCGCCGCAGCATTCCTTTTCCGGTTTTCCGGTAAGCATCGAGCGTGTGGAACCGAAAATGACCGGCAGCAAGGCCGGGGTGCAGTTCCAGCTGGGCGTCAACATCAGCGACCTCGCCAATGGCATACTCCCCACGGCCCGCACCAGCTTCACCATTTCCGCCGATGTGCTTGGCGGTACCCGGCCCCTTTGGAAACGCACCGACCTGCAGGTGGACGAAGTTTGCCTGGAAGGCGACCTGGGCGGCCTGGTCACCATCAAGCGTGCCTGCCTACGCTTCTTCCGCGACCATGCCGTATTCGGGGATGGGGTGGAAGGCAACCTGGAAGCCTCGTTCGCCGGGTTCGATGGGATGACCGTGGCGTGCAACGCCAAATTCGGAAACACCCGGTTCAATTACTGGTATTTCGACGCCTCTGTCGGGTTTGCACCGCCCATCGCGTTAGCCCCGGGCATCAGCCTGAACGGTTTCGGCGGCGGGGCATGGTACAACCTTGCACGCACAGCTAACAACGACGTGTCCGCCAAGGATTATTTCAAACGCATGAACCAATACCAGCTGGGCGCCTACCGGCCACAGGAAGGCACACTCGGCTTCAAGGCCAAGGTTGGTGTTAGCAGCAACGAAGGCTACCTGTTCAGTGGCTATGGCGAGATCGGGCTGCAATTCGACATGTCCCGGCCCCTGAGCTTCCCGCCGATCACCGGCACGGTGTACGCCGAAATGCTGAAGGCGGGAGCGGGATTGGCCGACGATGCCAATGCACCGGTGCAAGGCGTGATCAATTGGTACATCGGCCTTGCCGACGGCGTATACCAGATCAATGGGCGCATGGAAATGAAATATCCGCCGGTATCGCCATTGGTGCAGGGCCAAGGTTGGTTCGACCTGCTTGCCGATGGCCGCAACGGCAACTACCACGTGAAATTCGGCGTGCCCGACAACCGCATTGAACTCACGATCGCCGACCTCATGACCTTCCGCTCGTATTTCATGGCCGGCAACAACATCGGGGGGATCCCGGAACCGGACCCGTTGATCGTGGATGTTTCCAAGCTGAAGGGCTATGAAAAGCTGCACTACGACCATGCTTCGGGCGGCATGGTGATGGGTGCCAGTTTCCACATGCAGGAAAAACTCGAGTGGGCCATATTCTATCTGGGCGTGGAACTTGGACTCGGTTTCGACATTAGCCTGGCGCGGTATGAAAAGGGCTGCGATGGCCGAAAAGGCTTGCCGGGCCTGAACGGATGGTACGGGCTGGGACAGGTGTACGCCAAACTGGCGGGTTCCATTGGCGTTGATGTGGACCTGCCGATGGTGCCGCGGGGCGTGGTGGTGGCCGGGGAGATCGGGGCCAGCGTGCTGTTGCAGGGCGGCCTGCCGAACCCCTATTGGTTCAATGGCTACGTGAACATCTACTACAATGCATTGGGCCTGTTGAAGGGCAACGTGGATTTCAAGGTGTCGATAGGCGACAAATGCGTGCCCGAAACACAGGTGTTCACCTTGCCCCTGGTACAAGAGCTGAAGCCCGCCAATGGCAGCAGGAACATTCCCTTGAATGCCAGTCCAGGGGTGCTGTTCAACTACCCCGCAGAAACAGTTTTCGAGATCGTGGTGATCGACGTTGACGGCAGGCAGACCGCGCGCAGCTTCCGCATGGACCTCACCCAATGCCTGGTTACGGATACCGACCGCAACAAGGTGTACGCCAGTTTCCGCAACAGCCAAGGCTATGCCGTGTTCGTGGACAACGAGAACAAGGACCTCGCGCTGGACCCCGTTTCCGCATTGGAGCCACAGACCAACTACCGTTTTGAGGTTGCAGTGAACGTGATGGAACGGAAGGCCACGCGGTGGGAGCAATGCACGTATGATGGAAAGCCGGTACAGGAAACCCACAGCACACAGTTCCGCACCGGGGAATGCAAGCTGGATGAGCTGATCTCCGACAGCCGTTCGCGGCTCGGTGCCTTCCCCTTCCCCGGGCAACGCTACTTCCTGCCCGGCGAATCCGGTGAAGGGGCCATCATTCTCGACAAGGCCTATGCTTGCGCATCCGCGCCCAGTGCGAAGTACGAGCTGCTTGTGCGTTTCACGCCGATCAAGAACGGACAGGCCCTGCCCGCCACCGAAAAGCCGATACGCCTGAATGGAAGCCGTTACCTGAAATTCGACCTTCCGCAACTGCCGAATGACCATTTGCTGCGCACCGAAGTGATCAAGCGCAAACAGTTCAGCGCCTCCGAAAGCGCCGCGTTGGTGCAGCACAATTCCGTGGCGGCCCTGGGTATCAACAGGGCCATTTCAGGTTCCGTCCAAAACCAGCCCATACGCCTACCGGCCCTGGCCGGCATGCAGGGCTTTGCCGCACCCGTGCAAACCCATACAGCGGTGAACATCGGCAGCAACACGGCAACGGGGGCGAGTTTGGCCGCCGGGGCCCTGCCCGGCAACCAAAAGCTGCGCCTGACGGACCGCACCGTGGATGTTGTGCTCTACAGCTACCACTTCCGCACCAGCCGCTACAACACGTTGCAGGAAAAGATGAACGCCATGCACTATGGGTCCATTACCGGCTATTCAGGCTTCGAGTCGCCCACGGTGCAATTGAACGCGGTGGAGCCATTCGATCAGTACGATGCGAAAGGTTTCGTGAGCCAGCCGTACCTCGGTGGGGCGAAGGTGTATTTCAGCGTACCACTGATCACCCTTAAGGACCAAGGCAACAGCTGGATGGACAACTACGCCCGCCCTTGCGTGTATGACATGTTCCTGGCAGGCGGGCTATCCGCCGACCAAGAGCGTTACCGCTCCGGCATTTCTTACCAGGAGATGCGCAACGAGGGCATCCTCTGCACCAACTGCCTGCCCAAGCGGCCGATCACCATCAATACCTACCGCGCACCATTGTCCACCAGTGAGATCGAAGCCGAAGGCATGCCCGCCCAGTTCCCTGGGGCCATGCACAGCTTTGGCACACCCTACTCCATCACCCGGTAACCACACGCACCATGTTGCACATTGCCCGTTTGCTATTGCCGGCACTGGCCGCCTTGGCCTCGTCCGGCCTGTCCGCACAGATCGCCATTCACGGCCTTTCAGGTTTCCTTAATGCGCCGAGCGGTTCTTCTTTGTTGGGCGGGCAATTGGCCACCCCGATCAACACCCAAGGACATATGGCGTTCAACGCCGGCCACAACATTGACCTCAGTTCCGTTTACCTGGCCGACCAAGCGGTTTCGGTAACCTATGAGGTCCCAGGGCGCGTGATGGCGGACCGGATCCTGCTGGTCCTGGGTTTACGGCGCGAGATCGCACGTGAAGTGGATTACCAGCAGAGTGTGATACCCACCCTGCATCCTAGCATCCGCGCTCAATTGATGCAATTGTCACAGCAGCGGTTGAATAAGGTGCAGGCCGTATGGGACAACCTCGCCGGGCCATGCCAGCCGGTGCCATTCAAGAACCGGACCCTACGGGTTACCGCAGATGTGCTGTACAAAGACCCCATGAGCGGCGTGGGCCTGATGGAGGCGGTGAACGGCGTGGTGAACCTGGCCAACGTGCCCAGTTGGGAGATCGAGGGCAAGGTGAAGACCTCTAAACTGATCTACCGGAAATGAGGGATGCCATGTACTTGACGCGTTGGGCTTTTTTGCTGCCCGGCCTGGCCATTGCCCTGTGCACCTTGGCCCAGCAGCAGGAAGCACCTGTTGCCGCGGACAGCTCATTGGCGGCAATGGCCATGCGCGCCAAGCATTATGGGGATTCCATCGCCGTGCGTTGGATGCCCCCGGATGCAACTGTATGGATGCTGGCCAAGCAGGACGGTTACCTGCTGAAGCGCTTGGTTTTGCGCCGCGAGGCCAACAACACGTACACCCGCGTGGATTCCATGGCAACGCAGCTGAAGCCATGGGCCCTTGAGCAGTGGGCCAAGCATTTCCAGGCCACAGGCGATAGCTCAGCGCTGATCGCCGCGCAACTGCTGCACGGGCAGGAACGCGACCCGCTGAGGCCCGGGAACGCCAATTCCATGGAGGCCATCTTCGACAAGTACAGCGAGCAACGCAGCATGCACGCATTCGCGGCCATCACCGCCGACCTTGACCCCGCCGTGGCACGCGGCATGGCCCTTGGATACTTGGACAGGGACATACGGCCCGGGTTCCATTACTTGTACACCGTGGTGCCTATACAGGCCGAGGCGCGTGAACGCGTGGAAACCGGCCGCGCACTGGTGGAGCCAGCCGCTGCGCCAAACCTGCGCGATGCGCCGGAACTTTCCGCCATTGCAGGTGATAAAATGATCTACCTCCGCTGGCCGCGCTTGAACCTGGAGGGAGGCTTCGCGGCCTACATGATCGAACGCAGTGTGGACGGCAAGCATTTCCTGCCCTTGAACAACCGGCCGCTCATCGCTTTCGGGAACCGGGAGGAACAGGAGGATGAGGCCATGCGCTACGATGACCCGGTACCGGAAAACTACAGGACGTTCCACTACCGCATCACGGGCATCGACCACTTCGGCGACCGCTCCCGCACATCCCATGCGGTGTCCGCGATGGCGATCGACCTCACGCCGCCTGTTCCGCCGATGATCACCTCCCTCACATCCGTACAGGGCCATGTGCTGCTGAAGTGGGAAAAGGATGATGAAGAAGGCGATCTGGCCGGATATGTCGTGGGTCGCGCGCACAACCTGGAAGGTCCGTTCGAACCGTTGCACGGGCAATTGCTTCCCCCCGGCACGCGCGGCTTCAACGACCCCGCTCCGAACGCGGCCGCACCGAATTACTACCTCGTGGCCGCAGTGGATACCGCGCGCAACGCAGGCCGGTCGCAGCCCAGCTATGTGGCGGTGGACGATACCCTGCCCCCCGCCCCTCCCACCGGGCTGACCGGCTCGGTGGACACCACGGGCCGCGTTGCCATGGCCTGGCTGTGGAATCGTGAGCCGGACCTGGCCGGTTACCGCGTGTACTTCAGCAATTCGCCCAGTGATGTGTTCACGCCAGCGCATCCGCACATGCTTATCGACACCTTGTTCGCCGACACCATCGCCTTGCGCACTCTTTCGCGCCACATCTACTACCGCGTGGTGGCCTACGACCGCAACATGAATCCCAGCTCACCCTCGCAAACGCTCAAGCTCGCCCGGCCCGACCTCATCCCGCCCGTGCCCGCCATCATCCACGATTTCCAGGTCACCGCGCATGGGGTCACCATCAAATGGCACCCCAGCGCCAGCGAGGATGCAGCACGGCAAAGGCTCTTCCGGCAAACCGATTCCACCCGCACCCAGCTGGCGGAGCTGCCCATCAATGAATCGGTTTTTTCAGATACCGCGGTCACCGCCGGACTTACGTATGCCTACACCATAGAAACCATTGACAGCAGCGGCCTCAGTTCGGGCCCTTCCTTCCCCCTGAACGCCTACGTCCATGAAACGCCAGCCACGAAGGACATCAAGGGTTTGACCGTTTTGCAGCAGGACGGGAAAACGGTGCTCACCTGGGATCGCCCGCGCAAGGCAGTTGATTTCTACATCCTTTTCCGCAGTGAAGAGGGAACCGGGCTCCGTATGCGCGGCAACATCCCCGGCGACCAGGGCCGGTTTGAGGAAGCGGTGAAGAAGGGGCAGTACCAGTACGCCCTGCAGGCCGTGTACAAGGATGGAAGGAAATCATTGATCAGCGAACCGGCAGAGGTGAAGGTGGATTGACGCCTTGCGTATATGCCACTCCCCGGCAATTCGCCCCGTTGGTGACCGGACCACCCGCGCAATGCGCCTGAAAATTCCCGACATTAGCCATGCGGGCCTGCGCTCCCGCCATTGATGAACCCGGGCATGGCACAACGGCTTCCGGTGCATTTGCGGCTTTACGCGGGTGCTTTGGTGCTATGGTCCGCGGTGGCCCTTGGTCAATCCGGCGATATGCTGCTGAAGCGCATCTCCGTGGAGGAGGGGCTGAGCAATCCCAGCGTTTGCGATATCGTCCAGGACCAACGCGGATTTCTTTGGGTGGCCACGCTCCACGGGCTGAACCGCTTCGACGGCTCGGAGGTGGTGCGGTTCATGGGCGGCAGCGAGGAAGGTGAGATGCCCTCCAACGGGGTCAACAACCTGCTCCTGGCGCGGGACAGCCTGTTCGTGGCCACGGACCGGGGGATCGCGGTGCTGGACAAGAACGGGGTGGTGGCCCGCGTGGTGCACCTCCGCTCCAAGGCATCCGATGGGCAGCACGAGGATCGGGTGCAAGGGGTCGTTCGTGATGCGCTCGGCCAATTCAGGGCCTGCACCCCGGCCTCCTGGACGTGACCGACATCGCCGTTCACGGCTGGCACCTGTTCATCGGCACCGGCGGGGAAGGCTTCTTCCAAGTGGACACTGCCACCGGCGAACAGCAACATCATCTCATCGGATCGGCCGCGGAAGGGCTGAACATCATATGGCGCTTTCAATCCGGGGAAGGCGACACCTTGTGGATCGGCACCCAGCGCGGGCTGCTGTACTACACGCTGAACGCGGGGCACAGCGGTAGGCTGCCCATGGCGCATCCCGCGGTGCTGGACAGCGTGGCGATCACCGCATTGCTCCAGGACAGCCGACGGCGCATGTGGATCGGGCTGGGCCGGGCGCAGGGAGCAGCACTGTGCGATACCGGCAAGCGCTCCTTCCGGGTCTTCCCTTATCGCACGGGCGGTTATCCGTTCCTGTACCCTTTGGATGCCGCGGAAGATCCGCGCGGTAACATCTGGTTCACCAACGTGGCCACCGGAACCTTGGCGCACTGGGAGAATGATCTGGAGCGGTTCCGTCCGGTGGAAATGCCCGGGTTGAAGGCTTCGGCACATTATGCGGACGGCCGTTTCCTGCTGGAGGGGGAACGCGGCGAGATCTGGTACGGCCTCGTACCTACAGGCTTGATGCGCTACCGGATCACCGATGGCAGCAGTCAGCTATACGCGTGGAAGGAAAATCTGCCCCATGGCCGCATTTACAGCATTGTCAACGACCGGCATGGCCGCCTGTGGCTCGGCAACAGCCAGGGCATTTCCTGCTTCGATCCCAATTCCGGCCTTGTGATCAACTACACACGGTCCGACGGACTGGCCGCCAACACGTACACGGCCCTGCATTACGATCCCGTCCCGAACCAGATCAGCGCGGGTGCACCCGGTTTCCTGACCTGGTTCCACCCCCCGGAACAACTGACGGACGACCGGCCGATGCGCATTTTCCTGACCGGTGTGGAAGTGAACGGAACGCCGCTACGGCTCCCCGATGACGAAAGCTTGCGGCTTGGGCCGGACGAGGGCCATATCACCGTGAAATTCGCGGCGATCAACCTGGCCAGCGGTGGCGACAACCGGTACCAATACCGTTTGAACAATGGCCCGTGGGAAGATCTGGCGCAACAGCCGGTGATCCGTTTCGCGAGCATCAAATCAGGGGTGTACCTTTTGGAGGTGCGAGCCGCCCGAAAGCTCGGTCGATACGGGCCCGCACATCGCCTGCTCCACTTCTCTGTCCGCCCGCGGTTCACCAGCACCCTTTGGTTCTACCTGCTCAGCCTGGGCGTGGTGGGTTTGCTCGTTTGGGCATGGTACCGGTACCGGCTCAGCACCCTCAGGAAACTGGAATCGGTGCGCGCCCAGATCTCGCGCGACCTGCACGACGAGATCGGCTCGCGCCTCACCAACATCAACATGATGAGCCAGATCATCCGCCATGCTCCCGCCGCTGAACAACACGACCAGGGCCTGTTGGGCAAGATCCAGGCGGAAAGCGAAGAGATCACACGGTCCATGCGGGAGATCATCTGGAACATAGACCCGCACAACGACCGCCTGGCCGCGGCCATGCCCCGCATGCTCACATATGCCTCGCAATTGCTGGAACCGATGAACATCGACCTGCAAGCGTCCATCGGCGAGCTGGACGACATTCAATTGGACATGGCCCGGCGCCGGGACCTGTTGCTGATCTTCAAGGAAGCGGTGCACAACATCGCCAAGCATTCCGGTGCCACCAAGGTGTTGATCAGTGCCGAGATCCGGAACGGGATGTTCCATCTGCGGATCGCCGACAACGGAAAAGGGTACCTGGCAGAAGCCGGCACCAATGGCAACGGCCTGCGCTACATGGCATGGCCGGCTGCGGCACACCAGTGGAACCTGTGCATGCAGGGCACGCCCGGCGAGGGATCACGTGTATCGCTGAAAGTGCCGTTGCAGTGAATCGTGGTCCTTGGCCTTGCAAAACGAGAACACCTCCCCGCCAACGCCAACCCGCGCACGGCCGTCCACACCCCCACTACGCCCAATAGCACCCTCGCACGCAGGTGCGATCTTTGCCACCATGCCCACCGGCCTCCTCATGCGCTCCACCGGCAGCCGCTACATCGTGCGCGGCGAGGACGGCGTGCTGCATACCTGCATCGCCAAGGGCAGGCTACGCACCAAGGGCTACAGCACCACGAACCCGCTGGCCGTGGGCGATGTGGTGGATTTTGAACCGGCCGCGGAAATGGTGGGCAAGGAACTGGTGGGCGCCATACACAAGCTGCACGACCGGCGGAACTACCTGGTGCGCAAAAGCGTGAACCTTTCACACGCCAAGCATGTGCTGGCCAGCAACATGGACCAATGCCTGGTGCTGGTGACGGTGGCGCGACCATTCACCTCGTTCGGCTTCATCGATCGCGTGCTGGTGACCGCCGAGGCATACGAGATCCCGCCGCTCATCCTGTTCAACAAGGTGGATGACTACGGTGATGCGGAGCTGGCACTGCTGGCGGAATACGAGGCCGTGTACCACGGCGTTGGCTACCGTACGCTGCGGGTTTCCGCGCTGCAGGGCCTTGGCGTGGCCGGGGTGAAAAACCTGCTGAAGGGCAAGGTGACCCTGCTGGTGGGCCATAGCGGCGTGGGCAAGAGCACGCTGGTGAACGCCATCGACCCCCGGCTGGACCTGCATACGCTTGAAGTGAGCACCAGCACGGAAAAAGGCCAGCATACCACCACCGCGGCGGAGATGTATGAATTGCAGCTATCAGGAACTGGTGGCAGCGGGTTGGCGGAAGCCGGCGTGCCCGAAAACGAACAGCTGGCAGCCACCACCGCCCCCACCTTCATCATCGATACGCCCGGTGTGAAGGGCTTTGGACTGGTGGAAATGAGCCAAGAGGAATTGGTGGACCAGTTTCCCGAGTTTTTCGCCTTGAAGGGTGCGTGCCGGTTCGGGAATTGCAAACACATGAACGAGCCGGGCTGTGCGGTGCTACGCGCGGTTGAGGACGGCGCAATAGCGGAAAGCCGCTACACCAGCTACTTGGACATGGTGGAGAGCCTTGAAGAGGAAAGCCCCTGGCGCACGGGCTGAGGGCACCGATCAAACAGCCTCCACCTTCACCACTTCCGGCGCCACGCGCTTGATAGCCTGCTCCACACCCGCCTTCATGGTCATGGCCACCATGGTGCAGTCGCGGCAGGCGCCATGCAGGCGCACGCGCACCAACCCATCGGGAAGCACCTCCTCCAGACTGATGTCGCCGCCATCGGCCTGCAGGAATGGGCGCAGCTCGGTCAACGCCCCAAGGATACGTTCTTCCAGGGCCGCCATTTGCGGGCCAGCGGCAGTGTGTGCGGACATCACTTCACGGTAAGTTCATGGTGCGGATCGGCTTTTTTGCCCGTATTGGAACCCAGCCCGGCCAAGATACGCTCCATGGCATCAAGCATGGGCCAAAAGGCCTGTGCCGCGGGTGTATCGCCCTGCAAAATGGCCGGCCGCCCAACGTCCGATGCCTCTCGGATGCTTTGCACCAAGGGCACTTCCGCCATGAAAGGCACCTGCAGTTCTTCGGCCAGCGCACGCGCACCGCCCTTGCCAAAAATGTAGTGCCGGTCGTGCTCCGGCACATCGGCGAGCTTGGTGCCCTGCAGGGCGTCGCCTGGGGTGAACCACGACATGTTCTCCACGATCCCCAGCACGGGCACGTTCAGCGCGTCCATCTGGAACAGCGCCACGCCCTTGCGTGCATCCACCAGCGCAACCGGTTGCGGCGTGCTTACGATCACCGCACCGCTCAGCGGAACGGCCTGCACCAATTGCAAGTGAATATCGCCGGTACCCGGCGGCATGTCCACCAGCATAATGTCCAGCTCGCCCCAATCGGCATCCTTGAAGAGCTGGTCCAGCGCCTTGCTGGCCATGGGGCCGCGCCATGCAATGGCCTGCGAGGGATCGGCGAAGAAGCCGATGCTCAACAGCTGCACGCCGTAGCTCTCCACGGGCACGATCATGTTCTTGCCGTCCACCTGCTTCACACGCGGCCGCTCCTTCACCACGTCGAACATCAGCGGCATGCTGGGCCCGTATATATCGGCATCCACCAGTCCCACTTTAAGCCCGCGCATGGCCAGCCCGGCCGCCAGGTTGGCCGTAATGGTGCTTTTGCCCACGCCGCCCTTGCCACTGGCAACCGCCACAATGTGCTTCACGAAGGGCAGCACCTTGCGCAGCCCGCCGCGATCGCCGCTGATCGGCCGCACGCTCACGTGCACCTTCACGCCATCGCCAAAGGCCTGCTTCAGCTGGAACTTCACGGCCTCTTCCATGCGCTTGCGGCTGTGCATGGCCGGGTTGCTCACCTCTACGATCACCGTGATGTCCTTGTCCACAATGGTGACGTCCTGTACAAGATCAAGTTCAACGATGTCCTTCTTCAGGTCGGGCTCGATCACTTTGCTCAAGGCCTGGTAAAGGCCCTCCTCGGTAATTTCCATGGTAGCGCGAAAGTACAGGCCATGTGCCCGCGTTCATTGACGGGGGTCAGCTTCGGGCGTGCCAGGTTACCCCCGAACGCGGAAAATCGGCCCGGCGTGCACAGTCCCCAGGCGGTTCTTGTTACCGGCCGCCCCGGGCCCAAACCCCAAGGCGGGCAAGGGTTTCCTGCACCGCGCGCAGGCCCGGCCGCCCGGCCAACCAACCGGCCAGGATGCCCAACCCGATGCCCATGGCCAACGCTGGTGACCCGGGCCAAAATTGGGGCCGCCCATGGAAAATGAACGCGCAAAGTATCCCCGCCCCCATTCCGCCCACCATCGCTGAAATGATCACAAACGACCGGAATGCCTTGGTGGCGGACCGGCTTTGCAGGCCGATGTAAACCGATACGGAAATGATCCCTGTGGCCACCAGGCCCGCCAGCGTCAAAAGCACCAGGATCGCTAAGGCCAGCGCCACACACAGCGCCAATTGACCCCAGCTACCGCGAAAAGGGCGAGGATCCCGAGCCCGGGATCGAAATCGTCATCTGCGTCCACGGGCTCAAGCACATATTGAACCCCCTCTTTTTCGCTAAATGCGGAATGGGGCAGGGCCGTGCTCCACCCGAGGGCCAGCAGGCCGCACAGCAGCACCCACCGACTGAATGAGCTGCGGCGGTGAATAAAGTCCTCCATCGCTATGGGGTCAGAATCCCAGCTCCACCGCCGGGTCCCAGAACTTCTTGGCGAGATCCACCACCTGGTCGTCCTTCACTTTCACGCCTTCCCCTTCCAGCAGCTCCTGCATGGCCGTGGGCGTGCCGAAATGATGCTTGCCGGTAAGCAACCCAATGCGGTTCACCACGCGCTGGGCCGGCACATGCGGGTACTGGGCATGCGCACGGTTCATGCACCAGCCCACCAAGCGCGCGCTGCGGGGCGCACCGAGGTATTTGGCAATGGCCCCATAGCTTGTCACCCTGCCACGCGGGACCTGCCGCACCACGTCCATCACGTCCGCGAAGAAGTCGCGCTCCTGCACCGCACCGTTGATGAGGGTTCGCTTAACCATGGAATTTGTCAATTCGCCAATTTGCCAATTCGCCCAAATGCACATTGCAAATTGGCGGTAATTCCTTTGGCAAATCGGCACCTTGATCCATTGGCACACTTCATCATATCCTGAACCGTACATAGTGGATCGACCTCCCCTCCTCCAACCACATGCTCTCATAGTAGGTGCGGATGTTCAGTACGTCCTGCTCTTCCGGCGAAATGCGCGGCACCAGTTCCGCATACACGTTTGCACTGCTTTCCTCGGTGTGAAGTTGGTGTTCGGCGATCTGCTCCAGCGTGTATTCATAGAGCAGGGGGCTGTCGGTCTTCAAGTGAATGATGCCGCCGGGCTTGAGGATCTCCTTGTAGCGGGCCAGGAAGAGCGGGCTCGTCAAGCGCTTGCGTGCTTTGCCGATCTGCGGGTCGCTGAAGGTGAGCCAGATCTCGTCCACTTCGTGCTTGCCGAAGCAGCGCAGGATATGGTCCACGTGCGTGCGCAGGAAACCGACGTTGGCCAGGCCTTCCTCATGGGCTGTTTTCGCCCCGCGCCAGATCCGCGCGCCCTTGATGTCCACGCCGACGTAGTTCTTTCCCGGGCGCAGCTTGGCCAGGCCCACGGTGTATTCGCCGCGCCCGCAGCCCAGCTCCAGCACCAACGGGGCTTCCCGCTTGAAAAATCCGCTGTTCCATTTTCCCCTGAACGGAAGGTCAGCTGCCTGCAGGTCGCGGAAAGTGGGTTGCACCACGTGTGCGTATCTGGCGTTCTCGGCAAAGCGGGAGAGCTTGTTCTTGCCCATGGCGCAAAGATCGGATGGCAGCGAGGAAAAAGGAGCGCGGGGGAACAACGGGAAGTGCTACCTGTTGCGGAATGTAATTGCGGGTTGGCCTTACGGGTTTGCAACCACGTCTCCCCCATCTTCGCCCCATGTTCCGCGGTGCCCGCATTCTGGTGGCCCCCTTGGATTGGGGCCTCGGCCATGCCGCGCGCTGCGTGCCGGTGATACGTGCGTTGCTCCACCATGGCGCTGTACCGGTGATCGGTGCGGACGGTGGGCCCCTCGCCTTGCTCCGAGGGGAATTCCCTGGCATCGGACATGTGCGGGTACCGGGCATGGAGGTGCGCTACGGCGCCGGCGCCAGGCAGGCCTGGGCCGTGGCCAGGCAGTTGCCGCGCATGCTGCGGCAAGTGAGGGATGAGCACCGCCTGCTGGCCCCGATGCTGCGCGATCTGAAGTTGGACGCCGTGATCAGCGACCAGCGTTTTGGCCTGTGCACACCTGCCGTTCCCAGCGTACTGATCACGCACCAGCTGTTCCCTTTCTCTCCATTCGCGCAAGGCGTGGCGCGGCGGGTCAATCACCGGCACATCGCGCGCTTCCACCGTTGTTGGGTGGCCGATCATGCCGGATCGCCGGGCCTGGCCGGTGAACTTGCGCACGGTGGCCCGCTGCCCACGAACGCCATGTTCATCGGACCGTTGAGCCGGTTCAACGGGCCTGCCGCAGCGAAGGAGTTGCCCTATCGCGTGGTGGCGCTGATCAGCGGGCCAGAGCCCCAGCGCACCTTGTTCGAGCAGGAAATACGCCGTCAATTGCACGGTATTGGCGGTCCGCACCTGCTGGTTGCCGGGCGGCCCGGCCAGGCCGGTGGAATGGAAGGGCCATTGCGCGTGGAGCCCCATTTACCGGCGGACAGGCTGCAGGCCGTATTGATGCAGGCCGGCCTGATCATCGGCCGCACCGGCTATTCCACGCTCATGGACCTCGAGGCCATCGGGCGCGGTGCCCTGCTGGTGCCCACGCCGGGCCAGCCGGAGCAGGAGTACCTCGCCCGGTTGCATGCCGGCCGGGGCGTGCACACCATTCAGCGCCAAGGCCGTGTGGACGTGGCCGCAGCACTGCGGAACCCACCCCGCGAGGCTGCCCCTCCGCAAAAAAGCACCGCCCTATTCGGGGCCATGGCCGATCTTGCACGCTTGATCCAGCAAAATAGGTCCTCCCTTCCGCGATGAAACGCTCCATTTCCGCATTCCTGCCGTTCCTGTTCATTTCGTCCCTTTCGGCCCAAGGCCAGGAAGCCGCCCGCCTGCAGGCCGCACAACAGCGCTATACCGAGGCCCAAGAGCAATTGCGGCACCTGAAGGACGACCTAGACCAGGCCAAGCTGGCCGTAATGCGCCGCGACCTGGCCCAATGGGGCTACCCGGCCCTTCAACCGGGAGATGAGGTGGTGGTGCACCCGGGCCATGCATTGGTGTGGGATGATGCGCACAAAGTGCCCAAGTGGACCGCACACATCATCGCACCGGACATTATGGAGGGCAACCTCGCCCGCATCGATTCCTTCAAGCCCGACCCCAAGGTGAAGGGCAATACCGACCTGTTGGACGCCTATTGGTACAGCGGCTACGACCGCGGGCACATGGTGCCAAGCGCCGATATGCGGTGGAACCTCGACGCCCTGACCGCCACCTACATGTACAGCAACGTATCCCCGCAAAAACCCGAACTGAACCGCGGTGCCTGGGCCGACCTGGAGGACTGGATGCGCCGCTACGTGCATTACTCGGGCAGGCGCATCCATGTGGTCACCGGCCCCATTCTTGGCAAGGACATGCCCTTGCTGAACAAACCGAAGGCCAAGGCCGATGTGTACGCGCCCCCGTATTTCTTCAAGGCCATGGTGGACATTGACGGGCCGGAGAAGAAAGGCATCGCCTTCATCATGAAAAATGGCTTGAACGATCAGGGCATTTTGAGCTATGCCGTGCCCATCGACAGCGTAGAGGCCTTGACCGGGCTGGACCTGTTCGCATCCCTCGATCCCGGGGTCCAGGCGCGGATAGAGAGGATGTGCAACACGCACGACTGGTACGGCGAGGGCGATAAGGCCATGGGGGAGGTGGCGCCGTTGCCCGCCCCCCTGCCGGGCGGCCGGTTCAACACCATGCAGGCCAAATACCACATCGGCAACAAGGCCACCATTTGCGGCACGGTGGTAAGCACCCGGCGCACAAAAAAGGCAAATGCCCTCTACCTCAACTTCGACCGCATGTACCCCAACCAGGATTTCTATGCCACGGTCTGGGAATCGAACAGCCCCAATTTCTCATACGATCCCGAGACCTACCTGCAGGGCCGGAAGATCTGTGTCACCGGCACCATTTCCACGTTCGGCGACATCGCGCGGATCAGCATCAACAACGAGAAGGAGATCACCTTCTGGGAGGATATTGTAAAGGACGATCGTTGATCAAGCCGCTGCCGGGCAAGATCACTGCACCACGATCGGCCCGGTGTACACGCGGTTGCTCTCGTGCAATGCACGATCGGCGATCTGCACGCCGAAACGCACCGTGTCGCCCGGTGCCTGGGGCAGCACCTGCTGGCTGATCTTCACGGCGATATCACCCTGTAACGCCTTGTTCTGCCCGGTTGGCGTGATCACCGGAATGCGGTAGTACAGCGGCAAGGTGAATTGCTGCTCCACCCATTGGCCGTTGTGCAATTTGTAGTAGTCCACGAAAAAATTGTGGTACCACCGGCTGCCCGGGTTGTAGGGTGCCAGGGTATCGCCCTGCGCCAGGCCCATGTCGCCATCACCATCCGTGAAGCTGATCGTTAGCACCGAGGAGCCCGTGCCCTGCTCGTATGATTTCATGGTGATGTGCGGCTCCTTCGGGAATTCCTCGGTCTTCAGGCATCCCGTGGCCGCAACCATTGCCAACACCAGGGCGCCTATCTTTATTTCCGTTCTTCGCATGGCCGCTGCAACAAAGGTATGAACGCAGGAAAGCCCCCGACCGGTATATTGGAAGTGCTGCAGGAACGGCCCTTCCAAGTGGACGGCCCGGCCGCCTTTGAGGCGCTGTGCCTGGAATTGTACAGCTTGCACGCGGCCCATAACCCGGTGTACGGCCAATACCTGCGCGCGCTGGGGCTGGAGGCCAAAACGGTCAATTCCGTGGACGATATCCCCTTCCTGCCCATCGGCCAGTTCCGCAATCATCGCGTGTTGCTGGACGGGCTGGAGGCCACCTTGCAGTTCACCAGCAGCGGCACAACGGGAGCCGTCACCAGCACGCACCACGTGCCCTGGCCCGCATTGTACGAACGTTCCTTCAACACCAGCTTCGGCGCGGAATATGGCAGGCCCTCGCGATGGCGGATCCTCGCACTGCTGCCCGCCTACCTCGAGCGCCCCGGCAGCTCGCTGGTGTACATGGTGGAAAAGTTGATCGGGCAAAGCGGCGATGCAAAGAGCGGCACTTTCCTCCACGACCTGGATGCCTTGGCAAGACTACTGCGCGAAAGCGGGCAAGAAGGCGTGCAGACCCTGCTGCTCGGCGTGCCCTTCGCCCTGCTCGACCTGGCGGAAAAGCATCCGATGCCCCTGCCGCACACCGTGATCATGGAAACGGGCGGCATGAAGGGCCGAAGGCCGGAAATGGTACGCGAGCAGCTGCACGGCATGTTGAAGGAAGCATTCGGCGTGGCCACCGTACATAGCGAATACGGCATGACGGAACTGCTCTCGCAGGCCTGGTCGCAGGGAGGAGGGGTCTATCGCTGCCCACCGTGGATGCAGGTGCTCGCGCGCGATGTCAACGACCCCTTCAGCCGCGTAGGCCCTGGCCGCACCGGTGGCCTTGATGTGATCGACCTCTGCAACATCGCCAGCTGCCCGTTCATCAGCACACAGGATCTGGGCCGCGTATATGCTGATGGTTCCTTCGAAGTGCTGGGGCGTTTTGACAACAGCGATGTGCGGGGATGCAATTTGTTGGTGGGGTGACAATTTGCCAATTCACCAGTTGTGCAATTTCCAATTGGCAAATTGCTTCATTGGCAAATTGAACCTTTACCCCGCTACCTTCACCAAAAAGTAATTCTTCTTCCCGCGCTGGAGCAGGATGAACTTCCCGGCGAAGAGGTCTTCGGTGTTCACGGTGCGGTCGTCACCCACCTTCTCCTTGTTCACACTGATGCTGCCTTCCTTCAGTGCGCGGCGCGCTTCGCCCTTGCTGGCCAAAAAGCCGGTGCTTTCACTCAACAGGTCGATGATGCCAATGCCGGCTTCAACGGCCGCGCGTGGCACTTCCGCCTGCGGCACGCCCTCGAACACATCCAGCCATTGCTTTTCGCCCAGGCTTCCCAAGGCTTCCGCCGAATTGCCGAAAAGCACATCGCTGGCCGCGATCGCCGCCTTGAGTTCGGTTTCACCGTGCACCAACGTGGTGATGAAGGCCGCCAGCTCCTTCTGCAACCTGCGCCCATGCGGCGCTTTGGCGTGTTGTGCGATCAGGTCTTCCGCAACTGCCCGTTCCCAAGTGGTGAAGATCAGCGCGGCCTTCGCCGCATCGGCATCGCTGTTGTTCAGCCAGAACTGGTAGAATTTGTAGGGCGAGGTACGCTCGGGATCGAGCCAGATGTTGCCGCCTTCGCTCTTGCCGAATTTGGTGCCATCGGCCTTGGTGAGCAGTTGCGTGGTAACGGCATACGCCTCGCCCCCGCCCATGCGGCGGATCAGCTCGGTGCCCGTGGTGATGTTGCCCCACTGGTCGCTGCCGCCCATCTGCACGCTGCAGCCCATGTGCTTGTTCAGCCACTGAAAGTCGTAGCCCTGCACCAGCTGGTAGCTGAACTCGGTGAAGGAGAGTCCTTCTTCCAAGCGGCTCTTCACGCTGTCCTTGGCCATCATGTAGTTCACGGTGATGTGCTTGCCCACCTCGCGTATGAAGCGCAGAAAGCCCATGTCCTTGAACCAGTCGTAATTGTTCACCATGCGGGCGGCATTGCTTCCGCTGAAATCGAGGAAGCGCTCAAGCTGCTTCTTCACGCAGGCCTCGTTGTGACGCAGGGCCTCTTCATCGAGCAGGTTGCGCTCGGTGCGTTTGCCGCTGGGATCGCCCACCATGCCCGTGGCGCCGCCCACCAAGGCCAGGGGCTTGTGGCCGCAGCGCTGGAAGTGGGTGAGCGTCATCACCTGCACCAAGTGGCCCACGTGGAGCGAATCCGCCGTGGGGTCGAAGCCGATGTAGCCGGTAGCCGGTGCCTTCAGCAAATGTTCTTCCACGCCGGGGGTGCTGTCCTGCAACATGCCGCGCCAGCGCAGCTCTTCGATGAAATTGGTGGGGGCCATGGGTGTATACCGCAAAGAGCGCAAAGAAAGGTACGGGGGCCGATGCATAAGCCAGAATGCTGTGTTGAAGTGGGTTGTTTTCACGCAAGGCATGATCAAGTTCAAAGGGCGTAGTTTGTAGGGAGCAGGGGGGGCTTGCGGCTTGTGAGCCGCAGACCACGAACTCATCCTGCAATACCTTGCACCGATTGAGGTTCAGCCATGAATGCCAAAATACCGTCAAGGTCTTCGAGGAAAAGCAGGTGCGCACCGTATGGGATGATGTCCGGGAACGGTGGTACTTCTCCGTTGTGGAATTGATCGCCGCGCTCACCGGCAATGAACGCCCGCGCAAGTACTGGAACGACTTGAAAATGAAGCTGCGCAAGGAGGGCAGCCAGTTGTCCGAAAAAATCGGACAACTGAAAATGAGGTCATCGGATGGGAAGCTATACGTAACAGACGTTGCCGACACCGATCAACTCTTCCGGCTGATCCAATCCATCCCTTCCCCCAAGGCGGAGCCGTTCAAGCTGTGGCTGGCCCAGATCGGTTCGGAGCGGCTGGACGAGATGCATGACCCCGAAATCACCATCGACCGGGCACTGGCCCAGTACCTGCGGTTCGGCTACTCCCAAAACTGGATAAACCAACGCCTCAAGAGCATGCGCGACAACCCTTCGACAGGCTCAGGGCAGCGCAACGAACACCGAGTTGATCCTGAACATGCTGGCGGAAGTGTCGGCAAAAGACATTTCGCAAGCCGCCGATCCGCAGGATCTTGATGAAAACAAGGAGGTGGCCCGCCAAGGAGGCAACGTAGCGAAGGTGGCCCGGCTGGAATTGGAGGCACGCACGGGCAAAAAGGTGGTGACCAGCTTGAGCGCGAAGAAGATGCTGGACCAGCTCGCTCCTGCCAAGCAAAACCGAAAACGTTCAAAAAAGCCCTGACGAGCGGAGCCTGTTTTCAGCGCATCTTCGCTGCCACATGGATTTCGTGACCGGAGGAACAGGCATCGTGGGGGCCCACGTGATCGACGCACTGCTGCAACAGGGGCGGCAAGTACGGGCCTTGCTGCGGAAAGGAAGCGACGCCTCCATCGTGAAGCGGATCCTGCAGCACTACCACGCTGATGGAGCGGAACGATCTGAACGGATCCAATGGATTGAAGGCGACCTGTTCGATGCCGATGCACTGCGCGAGGCCATGCAGGGCGTGGAGCACGTGTACCACTGTGCCGCCTTGGTCTCCTTCGATCCGCGCGATGGACGGGAGCTGCAGGCCATCAATGTGACCGGCGCGGCCAATGTGGTGGATGCAGCGTTGGAGGCTGGCGTGAAACGGCTGTGCCACGTGAGCTCCACGGCCACCATCGGCGGCGGCATGGATGGCGGGACCGGCGACGAGACGAAACCCTTTGTGGAGGACAAACATTCCTCAGCCTACGCCATCAGCAAGGCCGGCGCTGAGCTGGAGGTACACCGCGGAATTGCAGAGGGCCTGCACGCGGTGATGGTGAACCCCTGCGTGGTGATCGGCCCGGGCAAGGCTGGCCGCAGCAGCATGACGATGATCGAACGCATCCGCAAGGGCACGCGCTTCTTCCCCGAAGGAAGCAATGCCGTGGTGGACGCACGCGATGTGGCCACGGCCATGACGCGCTTGATCACCGAAGGTGCGAGCGGCGAGCGCTATTTGCTGATCGGCGAGAACCTCACTTACCGCAAGCTCTTCACCTTGATCGCGGCAAGTGCAGGCCGCTCCGCTCCTAACCTCCTGTTGCCGAAGTGGGCATTGGAATTAGGCTGGCGTGCTGAGGCATTGCGCACGCTTTTCGGGGGCAGGCCGTTGATCACGCGGAACACAGCGCGGACGGCTTCGCGCGCGCGGTGCTATGATGGATCCAAGGCGGAAGATGTGCTGGGGATGCGGTTCCGCAGCGCGGATGACGCGGTGAAGAATGTGGCGGGATTTCTACGCGGGCGGTAATGCCGCTGCAATGAAGTTTCCGCACCCGCCCAGTTCCTTCACAAATTCTTTGCACATTAGGTTCGTGGCTGAATAGCGAGTACGCACCTTTCATGTAACCACCTTGACCATGGCCACCAATAGCACCGGCACCTTGGCACAAGCCTACCCCGGCCAAACCACCACCTTGGTCAACGCGGGCTTCGCCGCCGTGCTGGCATACAGGACCGCCTTGGACCTTACCGGACACCCCAGCTACGGCAATACGGTGGACGGCATGAGCAACGGCATCCTGGCGTTCAACAGCGACCTCTCCGTGGCCCGGTTCGACTTGAAGAATGTGCAGCCCGATGGGGCCTACAGCGTGCCCAACGATGCCAACGGCTCAGGGATCCATGTGTACGGCCGCAATGGGGCACATTACCTGCGCCAAACGGGCAATGGAAAACAAGGACCGCCCAGCTTCCAGAACTGCAGGAGGGGCATTCACACCTTGGGCATGAACACCATAAGCCGCGATAACAACATGCAAGGCGTGGGCACCGCCTACCGCGTGGACAAGGCCCGCAAGACCACCGAGATCACCAACAACCGGGTGAACACCAAGCTGAGCGGCATGGAATTCAACCAGAATGCAGGCACGCTGCGCTTTTGGGTGATCGGGCATGACATCACCTTCGGAACCCTGGCCGAGCCTGTCCCGGCACCGCTGTGCAGCGGCATATTGGTGGCCGATGGCAACAGCGGCGGGCAGGACTCCAGGATCGAAGGCAACAAAATCTCCATGTTGTCCCATCCCTTGGCTAAGACGGGGATCAATCTGCTGGCCGCGACAGGTGCAGGCCATTGGGATATTGCGAGGTATAGGAACTCGGGCCTTGGTGCCGGTGCTGGCCTTGGCACAGGTCCCGCCCACCCAACCGGCCATGGATCAGCCCAACGCTGAAACACGGGCCGTACTGCTGGCCAATTGCCCCAAGGACCTCACGAGGCAACAGTGGCTGAAGCTGATGGCCAACCCGGAGAACGCAACGCTGTATCCCTTGTGGATCACGCAGGCGATGTTGGATACTTTGGATGCCACCAAGCTGGACCTGCGGTACCGGTATATGCTGATCAGGCAAGGGGAACTGACCGGTCTTGGTGGACGGTGAATGACCTCCCTCCCGCGACGCGTGCTTCAATGGCGGAGGCTGTCCGCCCGTTGCTGTAGCTGATTCAACACCTCCTGGTAAACTTCCTTCAACAGTTCACAAGAATGAAGTGTATCAAACGTGTTCGCCGTGCACCTCGTCAACACCTTCAACAGTCATCATCTGCAGTGTATTCACCATTCTCATGTTTCGTGACCTTCAGGCATTTGCCAGGGTGGGCGCTTAGCCAAGCATCGCAGCAACGGGCAAATCCGACACCACTACCTTGGCACACGATTGCCCTTGAACCCGGATCGTCACCGCTTTTCGGAACAAAGTAAAACACGTATTGGGCATTTCCGGAGGTGTTTTGGACTACACGGACCTGAAGGTCATGGTGTTCGTCCAGCAGGGGCAACAGATATTCAAATTGCTCTTGGAAGTTCGATTGCGCTGAAGCCGCGACCGTGGGTTCGGCAACCTCATTGGTCTTTGTGCAGCCAAGGGACAGCAAAATCACTGTTAGGGCCCAAAGCAAGTGACGTGAGGGGTTCATTGTGCTTGGATTTAAGGCTTACGATACAAATATAGGAAAGAATTCCTGAAACCATAAAAATTCCTACAAGATTTCCTTGCAAGGTGTTTGGAGAGGGCTTAGGCAATAAAATGCGTTATACGGGGCCGGGGGGCATACAAGGTGACGGTCTGGGACAAGCCAGCCACCTATCATTCTGCGATCAGGTCGTCCAAAGCCAGCGTTGGCCAGCCAAGGGATGATCAGCACCCGGGGAATTGAATTCCGATGAAGGAATCCCGCGGAATCCTCAATGTGTCAGGCTGTCCGCCCGCTGCTGCAGCTGGTTCAGCACGTCCTGGTAAACTTCCTTCAACAGTTCGGGTTGTTGCAGGTAGGCTTCATAAGTGGCCTTGAAGTCCGCTTCGGTAACGCCTTCCTGCTCGAACAGCTCTTGGTAGTAAGTGGCCGCCGGACTGTCGGCGCGCTTTTCTATCTGGATCTCCTGGCCGAGCCGCGCTTCGATCAGCAAAGAGCCCGCGAGCACCCGTTCAAATTTGGCGCGGGCCAGCGGTGCCTTGGGCGGCTTTTCTCCACTTCCGCAGGCGGCAAGCAGCAGCAACAACGGTAGGGCAGCAGCAAGTTTCCTCATCGGTCAAACAGCGCGCGCATGCCCCGGATGCTGCGATCCACTTGGCCGTTGGCATAGGCCAGGTTGCCGTTCACCCAAGTGCGCAGTACGCGGCTGCGGAAGGCTTGCCCCTCAAAGGGCGACCAGCCGCATTTGTACAGGAGGTTCTCCTTGGCCACGGTCCATGGGTCATTCAGGTCCACCAGTACCAGGTCGGCGTGGTGGCCTTCGCGTACAAAACCCCGGTCCTTCACTTGGAACAGCCGCGCCGGGGCATGGCACATTTTCTCCACCACTTCCTCCATGGTGAATACGCCCTGGTGCATCAGCTCCAGCATGGCCGGCAAGGCGTGCTGCACCAGCGGGCCGCCGCTGGGGCATTTCGCATAGGGCTGCTGTTTCTCCTCCCACGTGTGCGGCGCATGGTCGGTGGCCACCACATCGATGCGGCCGTCCTTCACGGCCTGGCGGATGGCATCCCGATCCGCCTTGGTCTTCACCGCCGGGTTCCATTTGATGAAGGGGTCTTTTGAGGCGTAGTCCACATCGGTGAACCAGAGGTGATGCACGCAGGCTTCTGCGGTGATGCGCTTGCCTTCCAATGGTCCCGGGGTGAACAGGTCCAGTTCCTTCGCCGTGCTGATGTGAAGCACATGCAGGCGCGTTCCGTGCTGCTTGGCCAATGCAACGGCATTGCTGGAGGAACGCCAGCAGGCTTCCGCACTGCGGATCAGCGGATGGTGTTCCATGGGGATGTTGTCCCCGTACTTCGCCACAGCATCGGCCATGTTGCGGCGGATGGTGGGTTCATCCTCGGCGTGGATCGCCAGGATCAGGTGCGCTTCACTGAATAGCCGCTCCAACGTCTCCGGGTTGTCCACCAGCATATTGCCGGTGCTGCTGCCCAGAAAGGCCTTCAGGCCGCACACGGTTCGTGGATCGGTGCGCAGCACTTCATCCACATTGGTGTTGCTGGCGCCCATGTAGAAGGAGTAGTTGGCCACGCTACTGGCCGCGCCCAATGCGTACTTCGCTTCCAGTAGCTCCTGCGTGAGGGTTTGCGGCACGGTGTTGGGCATTTCCATGAAGGTGGTGATGCCACCGGCCACCGCAGCGGCGGATCCGTGCGCGATGTCCTCCTTGTGCGTCAATCCGGGTTCGCGGAAATGCACCTGGTCGTCGATGGCGCCGGGCAACAGGTGCCGGCCCTGCGCATCGAACTCCTGCACGCCGCCGGCCATGCCGATCCCTTCCGTGGCCACCTTTTCAATGAACCCGTCGCGCACCAGCACGTCCGCCCGGCAGGTGTAGCCCTCGTTCACCACGCGCACATCGCGAAGCAACCAATTGTTCATGGCCTGTTTGTGTTCTTGGGGCGTATGGTGCTTCGCATCATGAGCACCCCCAGCAGCGCTTCCTGGAAGATGTTCGCGCTCATCTTGCTCTTGCCCTTGGTGCGGTCCTTGAAGATGATGGGGACCTCTTTGATCTTCAGGCCGGCCATCTTTACCCGGTACTTCATCTCGATCTGGAAGGCATAACCGATGAAACGCACGGCATCGAGGTCGATGGCGCGCAGCGTGGCCGCCTTGTAGCCCACGAATCCCGCGGTGGTATCGCGCACGTTCATCCACAGCACTAGCCTTACGTACAAGGAGGCGCACCAACTGAGCATTACGCGGTTCCAGGCCCAATCGCTCACGCCGCCGCCCTTGGTGTAGCGCGAGCCCACGCTCATGTCAGCGCCGCCCTCGGCGCAGGCGGTGTACAGTCGCACGAGATCGTTTGGATCATGGCTGAAATCGGCATCCATCTCGAAGATGTACCCGTAGTTGCGTTCAAGTGCCCATTTGAAGCCCGCGATATAGGCCGTGCCCAGGCCGAGCTTGCCCTTGCGTTCCAAAAGATGGATGCGCTGCTCCTGCTGCAGCATGGCCCGCACGATGCCGGCCGTGCCATCGGGCGAACCATCATCCACTACCAGCACTTCAAATTCCGGCCTCAACCCCATTACCTGGGTGATGATGTCGCGGATATTTTCCTTTTCGTTGTAAGTGGGGATAATGACCAATCGTTCACCCATGCTCGCTTCAATGGGGACAAAGGTCGCGGAAAAAATGGCGGCGGTTCACCGCAAGAGCGTTACGTGGCCGAGTTTCTCGAATCGCGTGCGCGCGATCATGTCCTGCCCGGTGAGCTTCCACGTATACACGCCTTGGGGGGCGGGGTTGCCGTTGATGCCGCGGCCATCCCAGCGGCCATTGGGGTCGTTGGTGATGAAGACCAAATGGCCCCAACGATCGAAAATGCTGAACTCGTGATCGTTGGGATCGAGGCCGTAAGCTGACGGTGCGAAGGTGTCGTTCTGGCCATCCCCATCGGGGGTGAATGCATTGGGCACATGGACCGATGCGCTGGCCGGGATCAGCAGCTCGTGGCATACGGTGTCGGCGCAGGTGGGCGATGCATAGGCGGTGAGGCAAACGGTGTACATGGCCTCTTGGCCTTGGGGGAACGTGAACTGCCCGTTGTACGCGGCGGAGTTGCCCAGCCCACCAAAATCCCAGCGGTAGGCGCCGGCCCCGGTGCTTTGATTGGCGAACGCCACGGTGGGGTTGCCTGTGCTGATGGCCTGGCCCACCACCCTGAAGCCAGCCACGGGGGCCGCCACCACCAGCACTTCAATATCGGCCTGCACGGGGGCGGCGCAGCCATTGGCCGCTGTTGCGGTGAAGCGGGCGGTGTACTGCCCAGGCTGCTGGTAGGTGAAGGTGATGGGCCCACAGTCGGTGCTATCGGCGCCGTTGCCGAAATCCCAATGGCATGTTCCCTCGCCCTGGTGGCCACTGTGGAATACCACCGTTACCGGTGCGCAGCCGCCAGCTATTTCCGCATAGGGCGCCACCACGGGAACGCTTGCAATGGAAAGGTTCACGATAGCAGTGGCCGCCGGGCAGGGCGCGGGGGGCGTGACGGTATACACGTATGCGCCGCTGGCTGCGGTGGCCGGGTCGATGAGTCCCCCGGTGGTCACTGGCCCAGGGCCTGTCCATTGGCCTGTGGCCTGGTAGTCGCCGGAGAGCAAGGTGAAGAGGGAGAAAGGCGCATCGCTTGCGCAGAGCAGCGAATCCCTCCCTTGGCCTGCATTTGCGGCGGCCACCACGTCGATCTGCAGTTGGGCGAGGTCCATTCCACAGGCCCCCACCGCGGGCAACGTGTACCGGTACAGCCCTGCGGGTGTGATGCCGGGTGTGAAGAAGCCCGGGACCGTGGTTCCGGAAGCATCGGCCCAGGTGCCGCCTGGCTGTGGTGCGCCGCCCAGCAAGGTGATCATGTCCACCGTGCCATCGGCGCTGCAAAGCGTGGCGGTGGTATCGTTGCCCGCATCGGGCGCCTGGGTGAGGATGGCGGTAATGGTGGCCGATGCCGCCGGGCAGGGTGCCTGGCCGGGCACCGTGTACCTGTAATTGCCGGGCGGGTCCGTGGCCGGGTTGAAAATGCCGCTATGCGCGGTGTTGCCCGGCATGAAGGTCCACGCCCCTCCTTGGTCGGGGCTGTCGCCCAGCAGGCTGAACAGCTGGATCGGGTCATCGGTACTGCACGCGTTAAGCACAGCATCGGAGCCGGCCTGTGGCAGCGTATTTATGCTGAGCAGCAGTACGGCCTGGGCCTCCGGGCAGGCGGCGTTGCCGGCCACAGTGTAGGTGTAGCTTCCGCTTTGCGCCGTGGCCGGGTCGATGGTGCCGCCCGGCAATTCGCCCTCGGGCCCGTGCCATGTGCCACCTGGCTGCGGCGAACCGGCGAGCAGCCCCAACAAGTTCACATGTGGCCCGGCCGCGCACAGCGCCACGGCATTGTCCTGTCCGGCATTCGGCCCGGCCAGCACCACCATTTCAACCGTTGCGGATACGGCCGGGCAAACCCCTCCTGAGAATATATAGCTGTAGGTTCCGGCCGGTGAAAGGGCCGGGTCGAAGACACCGTTCATGGCACCGGCCGGTCCGCTCCAGGCGCCACCGGCATCGGGGTTCCCGCCCAGCAGGTCGAATAGCTGGACGGGCGCATCTCCGGTGCAGAGGGTACCGTTTCCGTTTATGCCCGGGTCGTGTGCTGGCTCCACCGCCACCATAACGATGGAAGAGACCATGTTGCACGGCGGCGTGGCACTTAACGTGTAGAGGTACTGTCCAGGTGTGTTCACCGCAGGATCGAACAGGCCGCCAGTGATCACGCTCGGGCCGCTCCAGCTGCCGCCCGCGTCGGGGTTGCCCCCCAGCTGCGCGAACAGGTCGATCGCCACACCGTCGCTGCACACCG
>JBIQIX010000023.1:0-4318 GCA_044507815.1 Flavobacteriales bacterium
CCAGGCCCTGATCCGTGGCCATCAGGAGCACGGCCGTGCTTGACCCCGGAAGGGGTCACACACCGTTGAAGGTAAATCCAAAAAAGGCCACTGCGACCCTGTCGGGGTCGCACATCCTTCGCATTCAATGGGAATGATCAGTGTGCATCCGTGTGCATCTGTGGTTTGAACCAGGCCCTGATCCGTGGCCATCAGGAGCACGGCCCGTGCCTGACCCCGGAAGGGGTCACACACCGTTGCTGGTAAATCCAACAAAACCATTACGACCCCGTCGGGGTCGCACATCCCCTGATCACATCAAGGACATGGTCCGTGTGCATCCGTGGTTTGAACCAGGTCCTTCCGCACACCGCCAAGCAGGCCCGCGCTCAGCGCATGTCGTTCACCTCCACACCGGGGTATTTCGACTTGTCGAAGCTGAACAGCGCATCCACCATCTCCGCATTCGGCTTGAAGGTCTTCAGCACGTACGTCACCACATTGCCGTCCTTGTACTTCATCACCACCTTCTTCGGCTCCATCTTGGCCTTGTCAACGGTGAGTGTGATCGTATGGAAAGCCTTTTTGGCCGGCTCCAGCGGATAAAGATTGATCGTTTCCACGGTGGTGCCCCCCTCGCTGGACGTGCCCACATATTGGCTCTTGAAGCCTTTCTCGTAAACGTTGAAAAGGTTCGCCGGATCCAGCGTCTCGTCCATCTCCTTCGGGTCGCTGATGGTCACCTCGTTGGTTTTTTTGCTGTAGGTGTACAGGGCCTGCCCGTCGTTGATCACCGTATTGTCCAGCAAGGTGAGCCTGAATTTGCGGCCTTTCACCTTCAGGTTGCCCTCTTGGGTCACATCCAGCTTGCTGGCACTGTTCACCAGCCGGCTGCTGAAGTCGGCATCGAAGCTGGTGTATGATTTGTTCTTCGCGATCAGCGCGTCAACAATGGCGCGGCCCTTGGGGTCGTCTTGGCCGTGGACCGTGGCCACCAGCAACAGCGTGGTAAGGAAAAGGAGCGATTTTTTCATGGTTGAAGGGTGCAAAAGTAAAGCGTGCACATTGAGGCAATCGCCGTGCCGATCTGCCCGGGCTGCGGGCGCACAGCGCCGCATGCCGGGGGGTGGCCGCCGCGTCATTCAACATCCGCACCGGCCGTGTCCCGCTCGTGGTCCGGCGGTTTCAGCATGGTGCCGGTGCAACCGGGCGCGCCGCAGTGGCAGGCCCAGATCTGCTTCAGCTCTTCCGTGTACGGTATGTCGAAGCTGATGCCGTAATCGTACGTCAGCTCTTCTCCCTTCTGGATGTCGCGCAAGGCCAGGATGAAGATCTGGTCCTTCAGCGGGTCCTGCTCATCCTCGTACAATACGGGCAGGCAGTTCGGCTCGCAGCCGTGGTTGATCCAGCGCGCATCGTTGCCGCCGCGGTTGGCATCGATGATCCAATCGCCGTGCAGGGTGAACAGGAAGGTGTGGCCGGAGTAGACCTCGTCGTACAGTTCATCGGCCTCAGCACGGGTGATCAGCTTGCCGGTGTACTCGATCAATTCGGTGCCCGCGGGTATGGGGCGCGTGGCGAATACGCCGTTGCCGTGGATCGGTGACCGCCTTACGCGGAAGGGCCTGCTCATGGTTGGCGGCCAGCGCTTTTGCTGCTGCCCCTGCCGGCCTGGTGGATCATGCTGCCGGTGCATTGCGGGCTGCCGCAACGGCAGGCCCACAGCCTGCGCTCCTCCGCGGTGATCGGCTCCTGCAATTGGATGTCGTAGTCGTACGTCAGCTCCTCCCCGGGCTGAATGGCCCGCAGCGCCTCGATGATCACCTTGTCCTTGCGCGGGTCGCCGCCGTCATCCTCCACGGTGAATGCCTGGCAGTTGGGGCTGCAACTGTGGTTCAGCCAGCGCGCGATGTTGCCGTTGATGTTGGCATCGATCACGTACTGGTCGTTCAGTATGAACAGGAAGGTGTGGCCGGTGTCCTGCCCGCCGTATTCCTCGTCCACTTCAGCGTGGCTGCGCAGCTTGCCCTTGTATTCCACCACCAGCTCCCCGCGCTTGATCGGCGCCGTGGCGAACACACCATGGCCATGGATCTTTGAGTTGCGCCGTTCGATCTTGCTGGCCATTTGCGGGGCGGCAAATGTACCGATCAAGCAGGCCGTTCGGCCACCAGCTCGTAGGTCATGGGGATCTTGCCTTCCAGCCCGGTTATGCGGAACAGGCCATCGCGGCCTTGCACGGTGTTGGCGAAGCAGTCATGCGGCGAACCGTCCGTTTCGTCCAGGTGAAGGATCCGCAGGCCCGCGCGCAGCAGGGCGGAGACCGTTTCGCCAATGCCGTGGTTCCAGCTGTGCGATGGCAGGTTGATCGGTGCTGCGGTGTCCGCATAGGTGCCCTCTTCCACCTCTTCGATCCGGGCGCGGTTGAAATAGGAATGGGCCACCCCGGTGAAGGCGCTGTCGAACATCCACACCACCGGATGGAACTCCACCAGCACCAGCTTGCCGCCGGGCTTCAGGTAGCGGTGGATGTGCCGCGCCCAGCCGTCCAGTTCGGGCAGCCAGCCCAGCACACCAAAGCTGGTGAAGACGATATCGAAGCGGCCTTCCAAAGCGGGTTGGAAGTCCAGCACATTGGCCGCGATGAAATCGGCTTCCAGGTCCATGCGCCGCGCCAGTTTCCGCGCTTCGTCAATGGCCTTGTCCGAAAGGTCCAGCCCCGTGGCCAGGGCGCCCATGCGTGCCAGTGAAAGGGTGTCCTGCCCAAAGTGGCATTGCAAATGCAGCAGGGCCTTGTCCTGCACATCGCCAAGCAGCGCCAGCTCCCGTACGCCCAAGGAATTCCGGCCCGCCAGAAAGCCTGCCATATCGTACATCCTTGAGGCGAGGTGGTGCTGCACCCGCTCGTTCCAAAGTGTGCGGTTGATCGCGAAGGAGGGACCGTGCTCAGCCATGTTCATTTTTTCCGGGGCAAAGGAAAGGCCGGTTGCATCGGGATCATATCTCCATATCTTGGCGGCATGGTTGCACCGACCAACACTGAAAGCCTCCTGCATACAGGGGATGGCCCATGGACCGTGGAGCAAGCGCGGCACCGTGACCAGGACGTCCTGCTGATCCGCTTTCCCTTTGACAAGGCCTTAAATGAAAAGGTCCGCCAATTGCACGGAGTGCGATGGTCCGGCAGCCAAAAGGCATGGTATGTGCGCGACAATGGCGAATACAGGCGGCAGTTCGGCCTGCCGGCCAAGGAGGGCGCAAAAAGCATCCTGGCACGCGTGGGCCAAGTGAACCGTCCAGCGCTCCAACGCCTCATCGAAACGTTGCGCCTGAAGGGCTACAGCCCGCACACGGAAAGCACATACCGCAATGAATTCGGTCAATTGCTCCTGCACTTGGGCCATGCCGCGGTGGACGACCTCACGCCGGAGCAGCTGCGCTCGTATATGCTATACTGCACCACGGAACTCAAGCTCAGCGAGGCCACCCTGCACAGCCGGCTCAACGCCATCAAGTTCTACTTCGAACAGGTGCTGCATCGCGAAAAGTTCTTTGCCGAGCTTCCCCGGCCCAAGAAGCACAGCACGCTCCCGAAGCACATCAGTCCAACGGACGTGAAGAAGCTCTTGGACGCCACTTCGAACCTCAAGCACAACACCCTGCTCAAGCTCTGCTACGGCATGGGCTTGCGCGTATCCGAGATCGTGGGCCTGAAGCTCACCCACATCGACAGCGGCAACATGCAAGTGCTGATCGAACGAGGCAAGGGAAAGAAAGACCGCTACGTCAACCTCCCGGAAACTATCTTGGTCCAGTTGCGCGCCTATTGCATGCAGTATAAACCCAAGGTGTACCTGTTTGAAGGTCAATATGGAGGACCGTACTCGGTACGCAGCGCGCAGGCCGTGTTCAAGCACGCCCTGAAGGCCGCCGGCATCAATAAGTCCATCGGCATACATGGCCTGCGGCATTCTTACGCCACCCACTTGTTGGAGGCCGGTACCGACATCGGCCACATCCAAAAGCTCTTGGGCCATGAAAAGATCGAGACCACTTTGATCTACGCCCAAGTATCAGATCGGGAAGTCAAGAAGGTCAAAAGCCCATTGGACAGCCTATGAACCACATGCGCATTTTGTGTATTTCAAAGGATGTCCGGGCCAAGCCGTCATCGAAGTTCTTGGTTCATACCCAGGATGTTAAGCGTGAAGGGTGCCTAAATACATGCGCATATTAAGGAGTTGGCGGTAATTTGAAGAAACAATTAACAACGAAAAACATTCAAGAAAATGACACAGTTACAAATGATTGACAAAACAAAGTCAATAGCTCAAAATGA
>JBIQIX010000020.1:0-28506 GCA_044507815.1 Flavobacteriales bacterium
ACCCCGAACCCCGAACCCCGAACCCCGAACCCCGAACCTAAGCAGAGGAATTGCAGTACTCGCTAGCATGGCGTTCATTGCCTTGAATGCCATGGCTCAAACCTATGTGAACAAGGAATGGGATAAGAGTATCGGCCTTCCGGACACCCTGAACTGGAGTGCTAGCGTTTCCGATACGTACGGCCGTGTGATCATGGTGGGTAACACCTTGGTTGAACCCGGCAATCCGGATGTGCTGGTCAACATGTATGACAAAAATGGGGACCTGCTATGGGAACGCACCTTTGATGGTGGCGTGCATGGACCTGATTATGGTGCCGCCGTTGCCACCGATAATGCCTTGAACGTCTTCGCCGCCGCCGCTGTCACCACAGCGAATGGAATGCAGGACATCGTTCTGCTCAAATACGACCAGGATGGCAATCTCCTCTGGCACAACACTTGGGATGGCGTTTCGCACTTGATCGATGCACCCACGAGTATCAAGTTGGACCCGGCAGGCAACATCTATGTGGCCGGAATCACCTACTCCACCGTCAACAACGTGGACTACGTGCTGATCAAGTTCAATGCCTCCGGCAACCTGATCTGGTACAGCCACTATGATCATGGCGGGTCCATTGACATAGCTGTTGGCCTGGAGCTTAACATGAACAATGACCCCGTGGTCAGCGGAGCCTCCTCGGCAACGCCGGGCAATTGGGAATATGCCACAGTGAGCTACAACAAGGTCAATGGCGGCCAAACCGATGCGCAACGGGTGGCCGTACCCGGGGTGAACATCAATAGCGCACTGGCTTTCACCCGTGACCTGACGGGCCATTTCTTCATAACAGGGTACAGTGGCGAGGGTGAGGAAAGGGACATGCAAACGGTCCGGTTAGCGAGTGACTTCACGCTGGACTGGGTAAGCACCTTCAACGGGGACGCGAACTTGGGGGATGTGGGCAAGGCCATCGGCGTGGATCCTGAAGGGCGAGCATACGTTGCGGGATACAGCAATATGGCCGAGGGGGGCAGCCTGTTTACAACGATCAAGTACGATGCGCAAGGAAACACCTTATGGACCAGGTTCTTCAAGCCTAAACATCCTGCATACCGTGCCGAGGCGGAGAAATTGGCTGTTACACAGGATGGCGGCGTTTTGGTGGTAGGGACCATCTTCAGCGGGGAATCCAGCGATTTCCTCACTGTGAAATACGCCGCTGACGGAAAGCAGGAATGGTACAAATATTATGATGGATTGAATGGTAACGATAAGGCATTGGGACTTGTGATAGCGGGTGAGGACGCCTATGTGAATGGTATAAGTGGAGAAGGCCAAGACAAGGTCTACTCCATGGTGAAATACACTTACACTACCGTGAAAGATAGCATTGTGGTGGATTCGGTCGGTACGCCGTTATGCATGGACAGGCAGTTGATCGTGAGCTTCAGAAAACCGTATGTAAATACCGAGTGGGTTAACAAAAAGGAAATCCAATATAGCACCTTGGACAAAGCACTGAATCCTGATGCGGCGAACATAGTGGCCAACAAGTTGGGTATTTCTGCAGGAGCTAAAATACCGGTATACAAAATTTTTAATGGGATCACCACGGCAGACAGCACTTCCTTCTCGCGGCTTGGTGAGGAAGTTCGCATACCTGAATTTTGGCGGACTTTCAAGATCGGCCTGCCAAAGAACAGTGATCTCTTGGCCGCCATTGATAGTCTAAGTACTCTTGGGGAGATTGTACAGTACGCACAAGTGAACGCAATAGCCCAATTGTATGACATTCCAAATGACCCACTATTGATCTACCCATCCAGCTTAGTGGCAAATCCTACCTATCCAAACGCCAACATCAACGTTTCCGAAGCTTGGGACATCCAAACAGGTATTCCGGAAGTGAAGATCGGTGTTGTTGATCATGTTATTGAAGGATTATACGCAAATGGGGGCTTCTACAACGAAGCCGTGGAGGATCTGGCTGGCCAAGTTGCAGGTGGGTTTGATTTCGCCTATAATGGTTGGGGCGAGTTTTATGAGAATTTCTTTTCTTCTTGGCACCATGGAACGGCATGTGCGGGAATAATCGGCGCTACTCGGAACAATGGGCAGGGTATCGCTGGCATCGCCGGAGGGAATGGCACTTCGGGTTCAGGTTGTTCGCTATACTCAGCGGGTGTCGGGTCAGACAATCAATCTTTTTTGGCCGTAGAGTTTCTTGCAAGTGCCATTGTTGATGCCTCAACCGATGGTGTAGGCAACGATCTAATACCTGGATGCAACATCTTGAATATCAGTTGGGGCTGGGGGTTAAGTCGGTACTCCATGCAGCCGATCATGATTCAAGCGATTGTTACCGCCTACCACAACCAGTGCGTAATGGTTGCGGCCTGCGGCAACCATGGGGCCGCAGGACCCTATGCCCCGAATTATCCCACTGGCTACGCGGGAAACTACTTTGATGAAAACGGTATCCTAAGCATAGGAGCAAGCGGCATCGACGGCGAGTACCTAACTTACTCCAACGGAGGGCCTTATTATTCGCACTATGGACATGAAATGGACCTGATCGCGCCAGGTGCCACCAATACCATAGTAACAACTGTCGGCCAAGTTGGAGCTAACTATCCTTTATGCAATTTGAACCTGCCTCAATATTATAGCTGCTTCCAGGGTACTTCTGCGGCGGCTCCCCATGTGGCGGGTGTAGCAGCGCTGATGATGAGTGAGCACAATGTGCTGAATGGTGCCGTAAACGATTTGGCACCGGAGGATGTGGAACACGTGTTGGAAAAGGCCGCTACGGATATCATTAATCCCATACTTGGTTACGACGCAGGTTACGACGAGCACAATGGCTGGGGCCGCCTGAACGCAGGAGAAGCTGTGCGCCAGGTGGCTTCGCCGTACATGGTCTACCATTCAATCCCGGTTCACCCGGTGCCGACTAACTTCCCTACCGAAACCATCCATATTGATGGTTGGGTGAATGGTTGGAGCGGTTCATGGGGCCTGCCACCGGGCAATTACACGGCCGCGCGCACGCAGGTATCGTTTTCCTATTCCAACACGTTTGGGGCGGATTATACTGTACTAGATGTATGGAACCGGGAGAGTTCAACGCTAGGTGTTTCGGACAATCCCAACGTGGATGGTCGTTACAACGCCACGTATGTGTATGACATAATACCCGAAACGGCCACGGTGAATGTAACGGCGACGACCAATTGCTGGTATGTAATCGAGGATGCAAACGGCAACCCGGTGAACCAATGGATTCCCGCCCCTCCTGAGCAACTCAGAACAGCCTATAGCATTCACCTCTTAGGTCCCAATAGTGTTGTTACCATTTCCGAACAAAACCTCTCCCTCGATTTCATTGCTTACCCCTCGCCAGTAAATAGTCAACTCAATATTACACTGCCCGCCCGGCTTCCCTCGGATGCCGTGCTGGACGTGATTGACGTTGCCGGGCGTGTGGTACAACAAAGGCGGATCGCGTCCGGGACCCAAAGCATGCAGCTTTCGGTGGAGGGTTGGGCCAACGGCGTGTACTGCCTCAGGCTGGACCTCGGCTCCGGATTTCGTACTACCCGATTCATGAAGCAATGAGGGTTCCGGTTTTATTTCCTGCACTTTGTTTGGGTTGCTGCCTGCTGTATGGCGCACTTGCCCCAGCGGTGCACGCCCAGTCACCGGAAATCCTTTGGCAGCGCTGCTTGGGAGGGGTGGCGTACGAGGAAAGCTGGAGTGTTCATGCAACCCCTGATGGGGGCTGCATGGTGTTCGGCGGCACATCTTCCATGGAAGGCGATGTTACGGCGAGCCACGGTCCCCCCGATTTTTGGTTGGTGAAATTGGATGCGGTGGGCGAACTTCAATGGCAGCGTTGTTATGGCGGTACAGGTGCAGAGGAGCCAACACGCTCACTGGCCACCTCGGACGGAGGATACCTGCTCATGGGCAAAACCTGGTCGGCCAACGGGGATGTGGAGTGCGATGGCAACCTCCAGCATGCCTGGGCGCTGAAAGTGGACGGGTTGGGTGAGCCCCAATGGCAAACCTGTCTTTCCGGGGACCCCAACGGCTCGGCCGCATCGATCAACCAGGCCGTGGAGACAGATGACGGCGGCTATTTGGTCGTTGGCTCCACCTATGCCCAGCAGGGTATTTGGTCGGGTAACCACGGCCAAACGGATTTCTTTGCCGCCAAGCTGGACGGGACCGGGCAGGTGGAATGGCTGCATTGCTATGGTGGCACGCAGGTGGACGAGGCATGGTCGGTGGTGCGCACCTCCGACGGCAACTACGCGATCGCGGGCATGAGCAAGTCCAGCGATGGACAAGTGAGCAGCGGCAGCAGCGGGCAGGTATGGGTGATCAAGATCGATCCGGAGGGGAACCTGCTGTGGAACCGCCGGATGGGCGGAAGTGCCGTACCCTTCAAGGACGATGGCGTGAAGGACCTGGTGGCCAACCCGGACGGCAGCATGCTGGTTGTGGCCTATACGGCCTCCAACGACGGTGACATCAGCGGCCACCATGGCGGATACGATGCTTGGCTGGTGGTGCTGGACGCTGACGGCACCATGGTGCGCCAGCGTTGCTTCGGCGGATCCGGGGACGAGGAGGTGTGGGCGGCCACGGCATCCAATTGGGGGCGCTGCATGTTGGTCGGCACCACGGGATCCAATGATGGTGATGTAAGCGGTAACCATGGTGGCAACGGGTTGGACGTTTGGGTATTTTCGGTGGATGCCAACCTGAACTTGGTGTGGCAAAAAAGTATGGGGGGAATCGGAGGAGAAGAGGGCTTTGGCGTGGCCCGCAACACTGCTGGTGAAATTTTCACCTCCGGACAGGCCTATTACGAGGACGGTGATATAAGCGGCATCCACGGGGCAGAGGTTGACATTTGGGTAGTGAAGCTGTCAAGCGATTTGACCTTGGGCCTGGAAGGGCATGGCCTGGAATCAGGGTTCTTCACTTACCCCTCCCCGGCGCACAGCTGCGTGAACGTCTCCTTCCCCGCCCGGCTTCCCTCGGATGCCGTGCTGGACGTGATTGACGTTGCCGGGCGCGTGGTACAGCAAAAGCGGATCGCGTCCGGGACCCAAAGCATGCAGCTTTCGGTGGAGGGTTGGGCCAACGGCGTGTACTGCCTCAGGCTGGACCTCGGCTCCGGATTTCGTACTACCCGATTCATGAAGCAATGAGGGTTCCCATTACCATGCTTATGCGTTGCTTCGGCCTTTACCTGCTGTCCGGTGCGATTGTGACCGCACTGCATGCACAGGCGCCTGCCATTGCATGGCAGCGCTGCTTGGGGGGCACGGATGGTGAGTATGCTTGGGGGGTGCAATTGGCCGCGGATGGTGGCATCGCCATGCTTGGCACTACTATTTCCACCGATGGTGATGTAGAGGGCAACCACGGGCTGGACGACTTTTGGCTGGTGAAGCTGGACAGCAGCGGCACACTCCTTTGGCAGCGCTGCTATGGCGGCATGCTGCAGGAAAAGGCCAATGGGTTGCTGGCCACCTCGGACGGGGGCTTTTTGATGCTCGGCGTAGCGGATTCCTTCGAGGGGGACGTTACCTGTGGCGGCCTTCAATTCCAGCCTAAGGCGTGGGCTGTAAAGGTGGATGAACAGGGAGAGATCCAGTGGCAAAGTTGCCTATGGGGTGATCCCGGGGCCGGCGGAGCTGCCTGGGGCCGCGCAGTGGAAATCGCCGGCGAGGGCTATCTGGTGGTGGGCGGCAGCCCGGCACATCAAGGCATCTGGCACGAGAACCATGGCGGTTCGGACATCTTCGTGGCCAAGTTGGACCAAATTGGGCAGGTGCAGTGGTTGCATTGCTACGGCGGGTCCGGGCGGGAGGATGGTTTTGCGATCCAGGCCACGCCGGATGGCAATTACGTGGTGGCTGGCGTCACCGGCTCTTCCGACGGACAAGTGAGTACGGGGGATATTGGCCAGATATGGGTGTTCAAGATCGACCCGGAGGGGAACCTGCTGTGGAACCGCCGCATGGGCGGCAGCAGTGGCCCGGGCCTTGGCCAAAGCGTACGGGACATTGCCGTGGACCTGGACGGGTCCATTTTGGTGGCGTGCACTGTGGGGGCCAATGATGGCGACATCAGCGGCAACCATGGTGCATTGGATTTTTGGCTCGTCCGCCTGTCCCCCGATGGTGCCATCCTCAACCAACGCTGTCTCGGTGGTTCAGGAAGGGATGTCGCTTGGGCCATAAACCCGGCCGGCGGCGGGCGGTTCGTGGTTGCAGGACACACAGGCTCCAATAATGACGGCGACGTAAGCGGGAGGCGTGGAGGTGTGGGGGATGCCTGGGTAGTAATGGTGGATGCGGGCTTGAACCTGATCTGGCAAAAGTGCTTGGGTGGTTCGCGTGGTGACGCCGCTTATGCCATGGCCCGTACCCCTGCTGGCGAGGTTGTTATTGCAGGAGTCACTGATTCCAACGATGGCGATGTGAGCGGGCTGTACCCCGGCCCGCATGGCGATATTTGGGTAGTGAAGCTGGAAAGTGACCTCGACGTGGGAGTGGCCTCCACACCGGAACAAACCGTATTGACCGCATTTCCTTCCCCGGCCAACGACAAGGTGAACGTCCAACTGCCTGCGGAACTAGGCCCCAATGGCACGTTGGAGGTGCTGGACATCACCGGACGCATTGTGTTGCAAAGGCCGATTGAACCCGGCGCGCGATCCTTGCAGATCGCTGTGGAACACCTGCCCGGGGGCATGTACAGCCTGCACCTGCGCACCTTGTCCGGTATGGTCATGGGTCGCTTTGTGAAGCAATAGCCGAGGTGGCAGGGGACCTGCCGTTTGGTGGCTGATCGCTGTCCGTGTACCGCGTTCCACGGATGCAATACCTGCCTCCCCACTCCCCGGAAACGATAAAGCGGCCACCGCCTGCCGGGCAGCCTGGACCCCGAAAGCGCCGGCATTACCCCCGCTTGTTGCCCATTTTCGCATGGGTTACCTTTGTGGCCGGAAATTTCACTTAGAATCAATCTAAATAAGGAAATGAGCTTGTTGAAGATCACCGGCCTTCATGCCCGCATTGAGGACAAGGACATACTGAAAGGCGTGGACCTGCAGATCAACGCCGGGGAGGTGCATGCCATCATGGGCCCGAACGGCAGCGGCAAAAGCACCTTGGCCAATGTGCTGGCCGGCCGTGAGGATTACGAGGTGACCGCCGGTGCCATTACGTACATGGGCGAGGACCTGCTGCCCTTGGCCCCTGAGGAGCGGGCCTGGAAAGGCATTTTTCTCGCCTTCCAGTACCCGGTGGAGATCCCCGGGGTGAGCAACATGAACTTCCTGCGTACCGCCCTGAACGAATCGCGCGTGGCGCGTGGCGAGACCGAATTGGGCGGCAAGGATTTTCTGGCCTTGGTACGCGAGCGGGCCAAACTGGTGGAAATGGATGCCGCATTGATGAACCGCAACCTGAACGTGGGCTTCAGCGGCGGGGAGAAGAAGCGCAACGAGATCTTCCAAATGGCCATGATCGAACCCAAATTGGCCGTGCTGGATGAAACCGACAGCGGACTGGACATCGACGCGTTGCGCATTGTGGCCAACGGCGTGAACAAGTTGCGCAGCAAGGACAACGCCTTCCTGGTGGTAACGCACTACCAGCGCCTGCTGGACTACATCGTGCCCGACGTGGTGCACGTGATGTCCGAAGGCCGGATCATTAAGAGCGGCCCCAAGGAATTGGCGCTGGAACTGGAGGAAAAAGGCTACGACTGGATCAAGGCCGAAAAGGTGTAGATCGATCCCATGTTACACCGGTTAATGCCTTTGACCCTTCCCTGATAAAATGAACACCGCAATCCTTTCCGACCCCAAGGAAGCCGTATTGGCGCTGGTACAAGAGCCCAATGCGCCCTGGCCCAACGCCGCGGAAGCACTGGAACGCGCACGCCAATTGCCCATACCCACCCGCCGCACCGAGCAGTGGAAATACACCCGCGTGGCCAAGCTTTTCAACCAAGGGTACGTGGCACCGGCCGATCCCGCACAAGTTGAATTGCCCGGCCGGTTGCCTTTCCCGGCCACGCGCGTGGTGTTTGTCAACGGCCATTTCCGCGCCGACCTCAGCGACGACCTGAAGGCGCATAAGGGCATTGTGATTGACAGCATCATTCCGCACCTTGGCCACGGGCCGTTGCGCGCCAACTACGGCACGCTGGCCACGGGGGATGACCGGCTCTTTACCGCCTTGAACAGCGCCGGGCCCACCGATGGCCTGATCATTCTTGCCACCAAGGGCGCCAAGGCCGATAGGCCGTTGCACGTGCTGCGCATCACCACGGCCAACGCGCCGGCCGCCATGCTCATCCAGCCGCGCGACCTGTTCATGCTGCACCAAGGCGCGGAACTGGAGGTGATCGACGAACACATTGCCCAAGGACCCGTGGAGGCCTCACTGGTGAACGGCGTGCGCGAATGCGTGGTGGGCGAAGGGGCCGGCCTTACCCTGCACCTGTTGCAAAATGAGGCCAACGGACCGGCCGACATCAACCTCGATTGCGTGAAGGTGGCGGCAAATGGGCGGTTCAGCGTGGACACCACCACCTTGTACGGGCCGTTGGTGCGCAACGACCTGCGGGTTGAACTGGACGGCCCCTCGGCGCATGCTGAACTTAATGGCGTGTACCTGCTGGACGGGGATGCGCATTGCGACAACCACAGCTATATCGGGCACAATGTGGCCGACTGCACGAGCGACGAACTGTACAAGGGCGTGGTGGCCGGCAAGGCCACGGCCGTGTTCAACGGAAAAGTGTTCGTGAAGCAGGACGCGCAGCGCACCCTGGCCTACCAGCGCAATGCCAACGTGCTGCAGGGCGAGGATGCACGCGTGTACTCCAAGCCCGAGCTGGAGATCTACGCCGACGATGTGCGTTGCAGCCACGGCTGCACCATCGGGCGCATGGACGACCAGGCCGTGTTCTACCTGCGTTCGCGCGGGGTGAGCGAGGCCGAGGCCTGGAACATGATGTCGCACGCCTTCATTGCAGAGGTGATGGACCGTGTGGCCAACGAGCAATGGCGCACGCACCTGATGGCGATGATCGACGCCAAGCTGGAACAGATCAGATCATAGCGCCGGCACGGACGGCAGGATCATGGAAAAGACGGTGGGAAGCGCAACAATGGCCAGTTTCGACACGGCGGCGCTGCGTGCGCAATTCCCCATCCTGCACCAGCAGGTGCACGGCCATCCGTTGGTGTATTTCGATAACGCCGCCAGCAGCCAGAAGCCGCAGCAGGTGATCGATGCGGTCAGCAAGTATTACACCACCATCAACGCCAACGTGCACCGGGGCGTGCACACCCTGAGCAACCTGGCCACCGAGGCGCAGGAGGCCGCACGTGAGCTGGTGCGCGGGCACATCAACGCACGCCATGCACACGAGGTGATCTTTACCGCGGGCACCACGGCAAGCATCAACCTGGCCGCCCATGCCCTGGGCGATCTGCTACTGAAGGAGGGTGCCGAAGTGCTGGTCAGCGGCATGGAGCACCACGCCAACATCGTGCCCTGGCAACTGGCCTGCCAACGGCACGGCGCAACACTGAAGGTGATCCCGCTCACCGATGCCGGGGAGCTTGCACCGGACTGGGCCTCGCACATTACCGGGCGCACGCGCATCCTGGCCATCACCCATGCCAGCAATACCCTGGGCACCATCAACCCGGTGCGTGAAATGGTTTCCGAGGCCAGGCGCCAAGGCGTGGTTACCGTAGTGGACGGTGCACAGGCCGCCCCGCACATGCTCATCGACGTGCAGGAACTGGGCTGCGACCTGTACGCCTTCAGCGCCCACAAGATGTACGGCCCCACCGGCACGGGCGTATTGTACGGCCGCGAGCAGCTGCTCGAACAGATGCCGCCGTGGCAAGGGGGCGGGGAAATGATCGATCAGGTGAGCTTCGAGCGCACCACCTACGCCAAGCTGCCCTTCAAGTTCGAGGCGGGCACCCCCCACATCGCGGGCATCATCGGCCTGGGCGAGGCCATCCGGTGGATCAACCAACAGGGCCTGCAGGCCATGGCCCGGCACGAGGACGAATTACTGGCCCATGCCACGCGCCAACTGCAAGAAGTGGAGGGCCTGCGCATCATCGGCACCGCGCGGCACAAGGTGGCGGTGGCCAGCTTTGTGATCGAGGGCGTGCACCACTACGACCTCGGCACACTGCTGGACCAACAAGGCATAGCCGTACGCACGGGGCACCATTGCACCCAGCCGCTCATGGAGCGCTTCTGCATTCCGGGCACCACGCGCGCCAGCTTCGCCCCGTTCAATACCTTCGAGGAGATCGACCGGATGATGGAGGCGTTGGGAAAAGCCGTGCGGATGCTGCGATGAAGGCAGCCGTGCACATGAACGCCAACACAAACACCCGCAACACCATGACCCTTGCCGAAGCACAGCAGCAAATAGTGGAGGAGTTTGGCATGCTTGCAGATTGGCAGGACCGGTACGAGCAGATCATCGAGGCGGCCAAGGACCTGCCGCTGATCCCTGGGGCACAAAAGGTTGATGCCAACCTGGTGCGCGGCTGCCAGGCCCGCGTTTGGCTGGCCGCCGCGCAAAGCGGGGGGAAGATCCATTTCACCGCCGATAGCGACGCCCTGATCACCAAGGGCCTGATCGCCCTGCTGGTGCGGGTGCTGAACGACCGGACCCCGCAGGAGATCCTGGGCACGCCCATCACCTTCATCGACCGCATCGGCCTGCGCGAACACCTCTCGCCCACGCGCAGCAACGGCTTGGCCAACATGCTCGACCAGATGAAGCGGTACGCATTGGCCTTTTCGGCACCGGCACAACCTGCCCCGGACCCAAAACACGAACCATGACCGACCAGGAGAAAGAACAGTTGGAGGAACGTGTGATCCTCACCCTGAAAAGCATTTACGACCCGGAGATCCCCGTGGACATCTATGAACTGGGCCTGATCTATGAGGTGACCGTGAACGACGATGCCAGCGTGCATGTAAGAATGACGCTCACCAGCCCCTCCTGCCCGGTGGCCGAATCGTTACCGGCCGAGGTGGAGGAAAAAGTGGCGCAGACCATGGGTGCGAACGGCGCCAAGGTTGAACTCACCTTCGAGCCGCCCTGGACACGCGACATGATGAGCGAGGTGGCCATGCTTGAACTTGGTTTCATGTAATTTGTGGGGCATGGAACAGACCATTGTGAACAAGGTGGCGGCTTCGGGGATCATTACGCTGGACCTCGAAGAGCTTTACCCGCAGGGCGAGCGCGTGTTGTTCGACCTGCAGCCCTTGCTGTGGCAGGGCATTGCGCTGAAGGAAGCCGGGCTGCGCGATTTTGTGAAGAACCACGATTGGGCCGCCTATGCCGGTAAAATGGTGGGGATCCACTGCTCGGCGGAGGCGATCATTCCCACATGGGCCTTCATGCTGGTGGCCGTGCACCTGCAACCCCACGCGGCCTTCATCACCCAGGGCGATGCCGGACAGCTGGAGCGCGCCATTTTCACCCGGTTCATGCAACAATTCGATCCCGCGCCCTACCAGGATGCCCGCGTGGTGGTGAAGGGCTGCAGCAAGTACCCCGTGCCGCTCAACGCCTACGTGGAACTTGCGGCGCGGCTATTGCCAGTGGTGAAAAGCCTGATGTTCGGTGAGCCCTGCAGCACCGTGCCCCTGTACAAGGCACCCAAGCGTTAGGCCACGATCGGCACCAACATTGGATAGGGCCGCACATGTTCAAGCTCAATGGCCGTGGCTACCCCCGCCGATGGACCTGGTCCTTGCTGGCCCTGCTTGCCGCGACCTGGGCCGCGGCGCAATCACCTGAACGCCCCGTGCCCAATAGCGCCAATGGCTGGTTCCTGAGCCCTCGCGGCACCATCCGCGTGCTCGTGATCTTCGCGGAGGTGGAGTATGACAAGAACCCCGCAAAAGATCCCCAGCCCGAGGGCGGCGACAAATGGGCCAAGGGGCAGCTGCCCAGCTGGAAGGACAACCTCTTCGACCCCTTTCCCCTGGAGCAGCCCCAGGCCATGGTCACCCGCTATTACCACGACATGAGCCTGGGCCAGTTCACCGTGCTGGGCGATTACCTGGCAGAGCCGGTGGTGATCAAGGAAAGTGAGCAGCGCAACATGCGCGACTGGAGCGCCATGGCCTGGGAGGCCGCCAACAAGCAGGGCGCGCTGCGCACGGCCCATGGGCTTACCGTGGAGGATTTCGATATGTGGACGGACAGCGGGCAACCCGGCCTGCCCAAGGTGAACCGCCCTGATGATCCGCACAGCTACGACCATGTGATGGTGATCCTGCGCAACAGCGCGCTCACCCATGGCCTGGGCAGTACCGACGCCGGCAGCGCCGGCCTGCTCTTCGGCCACCCGAGCGATACGCAGAGCCGGTTCGGCGGCATGCACGATCTGCCCTTCGGCATTTTGAAGCATGAATTCAACCACCTGCTCCTGGGCGGCAATAATTTCCATAGCGGAGGGGGCAATGCGGCCATGTTCACCAGTTACTTCATTCCCGTGCAGGGGGGATGGAGCCTGATGGGCGCGGCCAACAGTTCGCTGCTCACCGCCAGCGGCTGGGACCGCGACCGCCTGGGGTGGCGCCCCCGCGACAGTGCGTTCCGCATACAGGCGCGCAACACGGGGGGTGCCGCGGTCAACGGCGATATCGACCCACTGGCGGGCGATACCGGCATTTACGTGCTGCGCGATTTCATTACCACCGGCGATGCACTGCGCATACGCATGCCCTTTATTCCCGAAGGAACCTACCCGCAATGGCTCTGGTTGGAGCACCACCTCACCGAGGCGGGGAACGGCTGCCCCACCGACCGGTTCCAATACCAGCACATGGATTGTGTGAAACCTGCCGTGCCGGGCATTTATGCGCAAATGCAGGTGGACAAGGACCGGCGCGAGGGCGGCGACATTTTCGGCGGCCACGCCGATTACCTCAGGCCGGTGCTGGCCAACGGAAACCACGATTGGCAATTGCGCGGCGACACCACCGTGTTCAAGTGCCTGTGGCCCGGCCCCACGGAGCCCTACATCCTGAAAAGCGCATGGGCCAACCCCCTCACCGGCACGCAGGAGCAGGAATTCCCCCTGTTCGATAAGGACAACGACGGCAAGATCAGCCGGCGCGAGGCCATGGTGCCGCGCATGGGCATTGTGAACGGCAAGCTGATCGACGATGGCGGATTCATGGGCAGCACCCGCCATGTGTTCACCCCGCAGGGCAACCGGCGCATCGGCATGGGCACCAATCCATCGAGCGCGAACATGCTCACCTTGGCCACCAACGGCACAAACGAGGCGAACAAGGCCAAAAAGCCCGATAACCGCACGGTCTACCTCAATGGCATCAGCATCGAATTGCTGGAGCAGCGCGCCGATGGCGCCATGGTGCTGCACGTGCGCAGCGGCGATACGCGCCTTACGGAAAACGTGCGCTGGTGCGCCGACAGCCTTGTGCTGCCCGCACTGCAAGGCTACAACGGCACCGCGCTCACCCTTGCCGCCGGGAAAGTGATCACCGTGGACCGATCCGGCACACCTACACGCTTGGCCGGCCAAGGACGGAACGGGAAGCGCCATTGGTTCAGTGCGCCCACCAAATGGGTGGTGGAAAAGGGGGCGCGCATGCAGCTGGAGCGCAAGGCCAAATTGCGGCTGATGAACGGTTCCGTACTGCACCTGTTGCCCGGTGCGGAACTGATGCTCGCGCCCAAGGCCAAGGTGGATATAAGGCCCGGGTCAAGCGTTGTGCTGCACGGCGATGCCCGACTGGCGGCACCGCCGGCACGGCTGCGCAAATGGGCCAGGAAGGGGATGTTGGTGCACGTGGCGGAGTGAGCCGCGTTTGATGGTGCCGGGTGGGCGCAGATCAGCATCCATTGGGCAGGTTGAGCGACCGTGTTGTTATTTGGCTAAACTTGTGCGACCCGATCAACCGCCGATGTGTGCCAAAACCCGAAAGCCTTCTGCCCGGCAAGCAATGGCACCCTTGGGATCGCTGGTGGACCTGTCCGGCCAAACTGCGTTGATCACTGGTGCTGCGGCAGGCATTGGACGCGCCATTGCATACCGCCTGGCGGAAGCGGGGGCCGAACTCATGTTGGTGGACCGAAGTGCCGAGGGGTTGGCCCGAGTGGCCAAGGAAATGGAAGCCTGGGACAGGAAGGTGGTGTTGCATACGGTGGATCTCTCTTCCCGGAGCGCCATTGTCGCGCTTTGGGAAAAGATCGGCGCAGCAGCGCCTGACATTCTGGTGAATAATGCTGGCACCTATCCGGCCCGTGATCTTGTAGATGTGGATGAGGCTTTCTATGAACGTGTGTTCAGCGTGAATTTGGATGCGGTGTTCTGGATGTGCCAAGGTATGGTACGCAACCGGAAACGCAAAGGCGGTGTGATCGTGAACATCGGTTCCATTGAGGCCGTAATGCCGTTCAAGGCCCATATGGCCGCATATAGCATGAGCAAGGCCGGGGTGATCGCGCTCACACGGGCCTTGGCCGCGGAGTATGCCCCCAAAGGGCTCCGTGTGAATGTGGTGGTGCCGGGTGGAATTGCCACCCCGGGCACGCTAAGCATGGCCCATGGCGTGCTGAAAGGCGAGCTTGGCCTGATCAAGGATGGCTACGATTATTGGCAGCGCCTGCCTGCCAAGCGCATGGGCCAACCCGATGATGTGGCCCGGGTGGTGCTCTTCCTTTCCTGCGGCCTCGCCCGCTATATGCACGGAGCCGCGATTCCTGTGGATGGCGGCTTTCTTTCCAGATAGGTGTTGCGGAATGGTTTTGGTACCTTGCAGGAAATGATCCGCAAGGTCCTCATTTGCGCCACCACGGCAATATGGTTTGCCGCCCTGTCACCCCTGCAGGCCCAGGAACATCCGTTCCTCGAGGATTATTCAACCGTTGAACTGCCGCAAGGGGTGCTGGTGTCATGGACGATCATGGGCGGACGCACCTGCGATGGGCAGGAAGTGCAGCGATCGCTGGACGGCCTCCATTTTGAAGTGGTGCATTTGATCCAGGGCATCTGCGGCAGCCCGGAAACCGCCACGCGTTACAGCTACCTGGACCCCACGCCCGCTGAATTCGCCACGGTGTTCTACCGGATCAAGCTGGGCAATGACGGGTTCAGCTCAATAAAAAACGTGCAATTGCAGCAGCTTTCGGAAAGCAGCCAACGATTCTTCCCCAACCCCACGGGCGGGCAAGCGGTGCTGATGCTGAACGTGCCCCCGGGCACAACGGCGGATATGCGAATATGGAACGCCGCGGGCGCCTTGGTGCTGCAAATGGCCTCGCCCTCGGCCACGCGCATGGAGCTTGACCTCGCCGGCCTGGCACCGGGGCTTTACACGTACCAGGCCATGGCCCATGGGCGCATGTTCACCGGCAAGTTCGTGCGGGAATAGGCGGCTCAGGCCAAATGCTTCACATCGGCGCCGGGCGCATTCCGCTTCACGCTCTCGATCCCCTTGTCCCGGGCCTGTTCGCTGGCGTATACCTGGCTGGTGCCCACGATCTCGCCATTGCCCGCCACCAGGTTGAATGAAGCCCCGGCATCGGTGGTCTTGCATTGGTAGCGGGCATCATCCGGTGCGTTCTTCTTCACGCTTTCTATCCCGTTCAGGGCGGAGGCCTTGGCGGTATAGCCCTCGCTGGCCAAAATGATCTCGCCGTTGGCCGCCTTCAGGCGAAAGCGGAACTCCCCGGCCTTGTCCGTGTACAATTCGAAGCTTCCCATGCTGAACGGAATGGTCTATGGTGAATGACGATCCTCAACGTATGCTGTCCAGCTTGCGCTGCAGGGCATCCACGGTGCGCTGCACTTCGGCCTGCGCGCCGGCCTTTTGGTCCTTGGCCTTTTGGGCATCGGGCAATTCGGCGGTGCTCTTGGATAGTTCCTTTTGGGCCTTGGTCTCCTTGTCCATCAACTTGGCCATCTTGGCGTCGTTCTTGGTGATCTTGGCCCGCGACTTGGTCAATTTCTTGAAGTCCTTCGGGTCTTGGCTCAAGGTCCACTTTTGGTTGTAGAGGTCGATTTCCTTTTGCAGCACGGCCTGTTGGTTCTGCAGCTTGCCCTTCTCCTTCAGGATCTTTTCCATTTGGCTGTTGGCCTTGTTCACCCGGGCCTGGGCCTTGTCCTGCGATTTGGCCGCGCTTGCGGTCTTGCTGTCCGCCTTGCCCAGCTTCTTGGTCCACTCGTCCAGTTGCTTTTTCACTACGGCCTTGTTCAGCCGCACGCCCAGGTCGCGCATGGCGGCGGGGTGCGCATCATCTTCGGCAGGCCGGTTGGTGCCGGTGGCCAGAAAGGCCACGGTAAGCGTGCTGGAATTCTGCTTCTTGTTCTCCTCCACTTGGGCCAGTACGTCCACTGCGGGCCCGCTGCCCATGGCCACGGCGTCGGCGCGCATCAGTTTTCCTTGCTTCTTGAAGCTGGCGCCGGGCAATTCCGTTTTCAGCATGGACCATACCTCGGAGGCCTTTGCCTCGAACACCGGCACGGAAAGGGCGGGCAGCTCCGCGCTATCGGTCTTCAGCGTGGTGGCCACGGTATTGATCTCTTTGTTCCAGGAAAGGCTGGTGCCGTCCTTCAGCGTGTTTTGCGCCGCTGCGGGGGCGGTGATCAACAGGGCAAGGGCAAGGGCCGGAAGGGTTTGGTGAATGGCCATGGGAATAATGGTTTTACTTGGTGCAAAGGTAGGCCCGGTGCTGTTCAGGCTTCGGAAATGGCGGCCACGCCCGGCAGTGTTTTGCCCTCCAGGTATTCCAGCATGGCGCCGCCGCCGGTGCTTACATAACTCACTTTGTCGGCATAGCCGAACCGGTTCACCGCGGCCACGCTGTCGCCGCCTCCGACCAGCGAATAGGCACCGTGCGCCGTGGCCTCGGCCACCGCTGCGGCCACGGCCTTGGTGCCCTGCCTGAAGCTCTCCATTTCGAACACGCCCATGGGGCCGTTCCATAGGATGGTACGCGCGCGGGCCACCACCCGGCTGAACTCCTCGATCGTGCGCGGCCCGATGTCCAGCCCCATCCAGCCATCGGGTATGGCGTTGGCGGCGCAAACGTCGGTGTTGGCCTGTTCGGCGAAGGCGTCCGCCACCACGGCATCCACCGGCAGGTGCAATTGCACGCCGCGGTCCTTGGCGGTGGCCAGTATTTCCAGCGCGGTGGCCAAATGGTCCTCCTCCACCAGGGAGGCCCCCACCTGGCCACCTTGTGCCTTGATGAACGTGAAGGCCATGCCGCCGCCGATCAGCACCTCGTCGCATTTGCCCAGCAGGTTGCGCAGCACCTCGATCTTGCTGCTCACCTTGGCACCGCCCACAATGGCGCACAGCGGCTTGCCCGGTTTGTTCAGCACACGGGCCAGGCTGTCCAGCTCGGCCTGCATCAGGTAGCCGAAAAGCCTGTTGCCCGGGAAATGGGCCGCCACGATGGTGGTGCTGGCATGGGCGCGGTGTGCCGTGCCGAACGCATCATTCACGTAAACATCGCCCAGCCCGGCCAGCGCCTTGCTGAACCCAGGGTCTCCCTTTTCCTCCTCGGCATGGAAACGCAGGTTCTCCAACAGGAGCACTTCACCATCCTTCAACCGGGCGGCCTTGGCGCGGGCATCCTCGCCGATGCAATCGGTGGCGAAGAGCACCGGCACACCAAGCAGGCCCTCCAGATGCTTGGCCACTGGCCGTAGGCCCAGGGCCGCCACCACTTGGCCCTTGGGGCGGCCGAGGTGGCTCATCAGCACCACGCTGCCCCCATCGCCGATGATCTTGCGCACCGTGGGCAGAATGGCCCGGGCACGGGTATCATCGGTCACGTTGAGGCCGGCATCCAGCGGCACGTTCAGGTCAACGCGCACCAGCGCCCTGCGGCCCTTGAAGTTGAAATTGTCCATGGTTTGCATGGCGCGAAAATACCGGGCACCCGGCAAGCCCGGCACATCAGGATGCGGACAAGCAGGAGCGGGGCCTGTCCGCGTTTAGGCGCCGCATGGTCGCAACGCTGTGACCCTGTTGCTGGCCGGGCCGGACCAATGCTTTTCCCCACCCCGCGCAGGACCTCGCGCATTGCACCCGGCGCCGATCGCCGGGTGCCGGTTTCGGGCCCGGCCGGGCGGACAGGCTTAAACTTGCACCGTGCAATTCAGCAAGATCATCGGGCAGGCCCCGCTGAAGGCGAGGCTTATCGGCAACATCCGCGAACGGCGTGTGCCGCACGCCCAATTCTTCCTAGGGCCCCGCGGCAGTGGCGTGCTTCCCTTGGCCCTGGCGTACGCCACCTACTTGTTCTGCGAAAACCCCGGGGAGGGCGATAGTTGCGGGCATTGCAGGGCTTGCCAAATGATGGCCAAGCTCGCGCACCCCGACTTCAATGCGGTATTCCCCATCTTCTTCCTGGACAAGAAGCCGCGCACCAGCGAATATTTCCTGGATGAGTGGCGGCCCGCTGTGCTGGAAGAACCCTACCTGGACGCCGACCTGTGGCGCGAGAAGCTCAAGGGCGACAACAAGCAGTTGCAAATGGGCGATGGCGTGGCCGCGGAAGTGCTGCGCAAGCTGAGCCTGAAATCATACGCGGGCGGCTGGAAGGTGATGCTGGTGTGGTTGCCTGAGATGATGAACCATACCATGGCCAACAAGATCCTGAAGATCTTGGAGGAACCCGAACCGGGCACGGCCTTTCTGCTGGCGGGCCATACCAACGGGCAAATGCTGCCCACCATCCTCAGCCGGACACAGTTGGTGAAGGTGCCAGCCCTCGACCCCGGCGAGGTGGCGTCGGCCATCGCACAGCAATTCCCGGCGCTGGACCCTTCCACGGCGCGGGCCATTGCCGCGCGCAGCGAGGGCGACCTGCTAGAGGCCAAGGCCATGGCGCGGGGCGGCGAGGAAGAGTTCTTCATCTTTTTCCGCGATTGGCTGCGCGCCTGCTACGCCGGCAATGTGGCCGCCAACGCCACAAGCGCCGATTATTTCCAGAAACTGGGCCGCGAGGAGCAAAAGGGCCTGATCCGCTATGCGCTCTACCTCATGCGCCAATGCATGCTTCAATGGCAGGACCTGCCGCAATTGGTGGTTACCATCGGGGAGGAGCTCGATTTCGTGCGCAAGTTCAGCGCCCTGCTCAATTTGCGGAACATCGAGGGCATACGGCGCGAACTGGAGCTGGCCCATGTACACTTGGAGCGCAACGCCAACACCAGGATCCTGTTCATGGACCTGAGCTACCGCTTGACGGCATTGCTGCGCGGGCGGCCCATGGCCGCGTAACCCGGCACGGCCAAAAGTTGTCGCACGCCGTGCACCAGGCCCAATGATCACGCCACCCTCCCGTTATCTTCGCGCCAATGTCCTGTAAGGGTTGTAAGAATGGTTCGGGCTGCACCACCGGCGGTTGCAAGTCCTCGGGCGGTGGCGGCTGTGCCACCCGGGAGGTGCACGATTGGCTCGCGGGCATCCCCCTGCCCGGTGCCCATCCGCTGCCTGATGCCGTGGAGCTGCGCTTCAAGGGCACGCGCCGCGGATTTTACCGTTTCGCGCCCGGCATGTCATTGGTGGTGGGTGAGGCCGTTACCGTGGAGGCCAGCACTGGGTACGACATCGGCGTGGTGTGCCTGGCCGGCGAGCTGGTGCGCGCGCAAATGCTGCGCAAAGGGGCCGGTACCGACACCTACGGCCTGCGAAAGATCCTGCACCGTTCCACCCAACAGGAGATCGATACCTGGCACGCCGCCCGTGCGCGCGAGCACGGGACCATGCTGGAGGCCCGGCGGATCTGCAGGGAGGCCGGGCTGGACATGAAGGTGAGCGACGTGGAGTTCCAGGGCGATGGCACACGGGCCACCGTATACTACACCGCCGAGCAGCGGGTGGATTTCCGCGAGGTGGTGCGCAAGATCGCCGAATGCGCCCGGGCACGCATCGACATGAAGCAGATCGGTGCGCGGCAGGAGGCCGCACGCCTGGGCGGGCTTGGCCCAAGTGGCCGCGAGCTGTGCAGCAGCACCTGGCTTACCGACCTGCGCAGCGTGACCACCAGTGCCGCACGCTACCAGCAACTGGCCCTGAACCCCCAGAAACTCGCCGGGCTGTGCGGAAAGCTCAAATGCTGCCTCAACTTCGAGCTGGACATGTACATGGAGGCCATCAAAAGCTATCCATCGCCCAATGCCAAGCTGAAGACCAGGCAGGGAACGGGCGTGCACATGAAGACCGACATTTTCAAGGAGAAGATGTGGTACATGTTCAAGCGGCCGGGCGAACCGGTGGCCATGGCCGCATTCCCGGTGGAGACCGTGCGCGAGATACTGGCCCAGAACAAGCTGGGCATTGAACCCGAGGTGGACCTGCACATGATGGACGAGCCCGAAAGCACCGGTGTGGACGAAGTGTCCACCGAGTATGCCAACGTGATCGATGGTGCCGAGGACCTGGGCCGTTTTGATAAGAAGCTGAAGAGCGCGGGCAAAGGCCGCAGGCGCGATGGCACGCGCAAGAAACGCACCGGGACGGCCCCCCGGCACGCGGCGGAAAGCCAGGACCGGCCGCAAAGGCCGCGTGCCGAGCGCACCGCCCCGGAGGACAGGCCCGCCCGCCCGGCGGGTGAAGGACGCAGCCGGGACCACCGGGGCCGGCGGCGCAAGGGAAACAAGCCTGGCGGCCAAGGCCCAGCCGCCGCTAAGCCGAGCAACGCGTGAGCACCCGTACCACCATCGCCATGTTGGCAGGTCTGGCCCTGGTGGGCTGTGCGCGCCATGTGGTGTTCCAAGAGGATGCCAAAGTGCCCGATGGAATATGGCAGCGTGAATGGAAACCACAATTCACCTTCCAGGTGGACGACACCATTGCGCAGCGCAACATCTTCCTGGACATACGCCACACCGGCGATTACCCGTTCAGCAACCTGTACCTCTTCGCCACCCTGCAACAACCCGATGGCACCCAGCTCACCGATACGGTGGAATGCATACTGGCCGACCCCGCCGGCCGCTGGTACGGCAAGGGCGCCGGGTTCATTTTCAGCGATCGCTTCCAGGCCCACATCCTTTACAAGGTCAACAACCGGTTCCCCGCAAAGGGAAACTATTCGCTCACCCTGGAACAGGCCATGCGCACCGACGAGCTGCCCGGTGTGATCGATGTGGGCATAAGCGTGGAGGCGCAAGCAGCGCGGTAACGGAATGAAAAAGGCAACAGGCAAGAAACGCGCAAAGGGCCGCACCGGATGGTACGCCCTGTGGTGGCTGGTGGTACTTGGGCCCGTGCTCGGCCTGTTGGCCATGCTGCTATTGGCCGCCGGCAGCAAGGACCTGCCCGGCACCACCGAGCTGCAAAACCCCCGCAGCGACCTGGCCACCGCGGTGCTGTTCGCCGATGGCACCATCATGGGCCAGTATTACCGCGAGAACCGCATACCGGTGGATTATTCGCGCATCAGCCCCTACGTGGTACAGGCCTTGGTGGCCACGGAGGATGAACGCTTCCACCAGCACAGCGGCATCGATGTGCGCGGCACCCTGCGGGCGGCGGTGTACATGGGCAAGCGCGGCGGCGCCAGCACCATCACCCAGCAGCTGGCCAAAATGCTCTTCCACGATGCACGCCGCGATTTCATGGGCCGCGTATTCCAGAAATTCCAGGAGTGGATCATTTCCGCCAGGCTCGAGCGTGAGTACACCAAGGAGGAGATCATCGCCATGTACCTCAACCGCTTCGACTGGATCAACCAGGCCGTGGGCATCAACTCGGCCGCCCGCGTGTACTTCAACACCGTGCCCGATTCGTTGCGCATCGAAGAGGCCGCCATGCTCGTGGGCATGTGCAAGAACCCCGCCCTGTTCAACCCGTTGCGCCGGCCGGACGCCACGCATGCACGCCGGATGGTGGTGCTGAAGCAAATGCAAAAGCAGGGCTACATCACCGCGCAACAGTACGATTCGCTCAAGGTGCTGCCCCTGGGGCTCGACTTCCAGCGCATCGACCACACCGAAGGCCCGGCACCCTACCTGCGCGAAGTGCTCAGGGGCGAGCTGCTGCGGTTGTTCAGCGAAAAGGACCCCGAAACCGGCAAATACCGCATAGCCAAGCCCGACGGCTCGCCCTACGACATCTACACCGATGGGCTGAAAGTGTACACCACCATCGACAAGCGCATGCAGCGCTACGCCGAATGGGGCATGCGCGAGCACCTGCGCACCGAACTGCAGCCGCAATTCTTCAAGGACCTGGCCAAAAAGAAGAACAAACCCTTTGATTTCCGCGTGAGCGCGGAAGAGGTTGAAGGCATTATGGCAACGGCCCGCAAACGCAGCGACCGCTACAAGACCCTTACCGGCAAGCTGTGCCCCAATTGCGGCAGGCCCGCCGCGTATATCGTAAAGGCCAGCCACGAGGGAAAGCCTTCATTCCATTGCGATCCGGCCAAGGGCGGGTGCGATACCTACTGGCCCATGCTGGATGAAAAAGGCATCGCCAAGAATTTCGGCACACCCACGCGCATGACCGTATTCACCTGGCATGGTGAAGTGGATACCCTGCTCTCCCCCAACGACAGCATCCGCTATTACAAGAGCTTCCTGCAAAGCGGCCTCTTGAGCATGGACCCGCATACCGGTTTTGTGAAAGCTTGGGTGGGCGGCATCGATTTCAAGCATTTCCAGTACGATCACGTGGGGCAGGCGCGCCGGCAGGTGGGTTCCACCTTCAAGCCTTTCGTGTACGCCACCGCCATTCGCGAGGGCATGAAGCCCTGCATGGAACTGCCCAACCAGAAAACATGCTTTACCATGCCACCGGGCCAACCCGATTGGTGCCCATCGAACAGCGACAACAAGTACGGCGGCATGGTGACCCTGAAGTATGCGCTGGCCAACTCCATGAACACCATTACCGCGTGGATCATGAAGCAGTACGGCCCGCAGGCGGTTACCACCCTTGCGCGGCACATGGGCGTGCGCAGCCCGCTGGACCCCGTGCCCTCGCTGTGCTTGGGCGTGGCCGACCTTACCCTGGAGGAAATGACCGGGGCCTTTTCCACCTTCGCCAACGACGGGGTGTACATACGCCCGGTGGTGTACACCCGCATTGAGGACAAGAACGGCAACGCCTTGTACGACATGGTGCCGCAGACCGAGGAAGCCATGGACCCGCGCACATCCTACATCATGCTCGAAATGCTGAAGGGCGTGGTGGACGGTGCCTACAACCCCAGCACGGGCAAAAGCACCGGCACCGGCATGCGGCTGCGCATGGGCTGGGGCGATCGGGCCAAGTACGCCAACATCAAGTACCCCACCGCCGGCAAAACAGGCACCACGCAGAATAACAGCGACGGCTGGTTCATCGGCATTACACCCGATCTGGTGACCGGGGTATGGACCGGCGCCGAGGACCGCAGCGTGCGTTTCAGCCGCACCGACCTGGGCCAGGGCGCCAATATGGCGCTGCCCATCTATGGCTACTACATGAACAAGGTGTACGCGGACAGCACCATAAGCATCAGCAAGGGTGACTTTGCGCGGCCGGAGGGCATCGGCGATCTGGACATGGACTGTTTCGGGCCGCGGGGCGCGCGGACCAACAACACCTTCCAGGAAAGCCGTGAGTCACCGAGCTGGGAATAGCCCTACACGTACATGCGCAGCACTTGGCCCACGCGGTCGGCATAGCTGCCGCCGAACAGGTTGAGGTGCACCAGCAGCGGGTACAGGTTGCAAAGGTTCATGCGGCCCTCCCAGCCTTCGGCCAAGGGTTCCTCGGCATTGTAGGCCTCGTAAAAATCACGGTCGAAGCCGCCGAACAGGCGTGTCATGGCCACGTCCATTTCCCGGTGCCCGTAATACACCGCAGGGTCGATCAGCACGGCCCGGCCATCGGCGGCGGGGATGTAATTGTTCTTCCACAGGTCGCCGTGCAGCAGCGCGGGCATTTCCATCGGCAGCCAATTGGGCAGTTTGGCATACAGGCGCTCAAACCGCAGCACGTCGCCGGGGTGGATCCGCTTGTTGTCGCGTGCCATCCGCACCAATGGTTCAAACCGGCATTCCACAAGGAAGGAAGGCCAATCCTTGCGCGGGGTGTTCACCTGGGGCAGCACACCGATGTGGTTGTCCTTTTCCAGGCCGAAAAAGGCATGTGTATGGCGGTGCAGTTGCGCCAAGGCCCGCCCGAAACGGGCCTGGAAACCACGGTCCTCATCGGCCGGTGCGATGTATTCCAGCAATAGGAACGTGGTGTCATCCACTTCGCCTTGGCCCAGCACATCAGGCACCGGAAGCGGGCCCGCGGCCCGCAGGCGGGCCAGTCCGTCCACTTCCGCAGCGAACAGGCTGGGGAACTGGTCCGCCGCGTTGATCTTCAGGAAATAGGTGCCCCGTGCAGTGGCCAGGCGGAAAGCATCGTTTATGCTTCCACCGTATTGGGGCGCAGCATCGGTTATCTCCGTGCCGTGGCCGAGTTTGGCCGAGAGCAATTCCTCCAAATGCGCCCGCAGCGCCTGTGGCAATGCCATGGTACAAAGGAACGAAGCAGTGCGCGAGTGCATGGGTGGATGAAGGATGTTGCCTTGCCCGCTGCGTACCGGCACGTGGGGTTCCTTCCCCTGATCGGGGTTGCCCATGCCCGCCACCTTCACCATTGGGCTTGCGCGGCGCCGCCGAAAAGCGATCGGAGCACCATTTGTTAAAGGGCTATAGCCCGATCACGCATCGGGGCGAGGTCCGTTGCCCATGGAAGTGGAAAAACCGCATAGCCCGGCCAAGGAGGAGCAGGAGGTGAACAAGGTGGCGCGCTCCCACAACTATTGGCTGGGGGGATATGTGGCCTTGGCCCTGGCCTCCCTCGCATTCCACGTAATGCTGCGCACCGCCGTTTTCCACTTGGGTGCGCAAACCATGTTCTGGCGGCGTACCTCGTTGGCCGCCTTCCTGGTGTTCCTTATCCTGTTCATTTCACAACTGGTCATGAAGATGGTGGTGGAAAGCCGGCGTGACCGGGTCTTCAAGTACAATGCGCTGCGCGTGGTGCGCCTGGTGGCGGTGATCCTCATTGTGGTGGTGCTGCTGTCGTACTTGTTCCATAACTGGTACACGGCGGCGGTTTCGCTGGGCCTGATCTCCTTGGTGCTCGGCTTTGCGCTGCAAGGGCCCATCTCCTCGTTCATCGGCTGGCTCTACATTCTTTTCCGCGCACCCTTCGAGGTGGGTGACCGCATTGAGGTGGGCGATGTAATGGGCGATGTGCTGGAGGTGGGCTACATGGACACCACCCTGTCCGAATTCCGTGGCACCTACCTCAACAACGACCTGCCCAGCGGGCGCTTGGTGCGCTTTCCCAACAGTCTGGTGCTGGATCATCCGGTATTCAACTACTCCTGGCAACAACACACCTTCATATGGAAGGAGATCGCCTTTCAGGTGGCCTACAACAGCGACCTTGATTTTGTGCAGGATACGCTGCGCAAGGTGGCCATGGCCGAACTGGACCCCGAGATATTGGACAATGTGCAGGAGTTGAAGGACCTGGTTACCGGCACGCCGGTGGGCAAGCTGCCCTTGCGCGAATACCCCATTATCCGGCTACGCATCAACTCCAACACGTGGGTGGAGGTGATGGTGACCTACCTGGCCAACCCCACCGGCGGTGGCGCGGCGCGCACAAGGATCATACAACGGGCGTTGGAGGAATTGAACAAACACCCCGAACGCGTGCTGTTCCCCAAAGGGGAGAACCGTTGATGCGCAACACACATGGAAGGACCATCGCTGAAACTGGCCAGTGCGCAATTACAGCCCTTCATGGGCAAGCGCGTAATGGCCGTGCGCGGCAACACCACCAAAGTGGAAAAGGAGCGGTGCGGCAACCAGGTGGTGAAGGATGTGTTCAGCCACGGCAAGCAGCTTTTCATGCAGTTCGGCGGCTTTGCATTGCGCACGCACTTTTTGCTGTTCGGCACTTACGAGGCGGATGTGGCGGGCACCACGGTAACGGGGGACTACGTTCGCGCCCGGGAACCCCGGTTGGCCCTCAGCTTCCGAAACGGCGAACTGCGGCTTTTCGGCTGTTCGCTGCGCTATATCAAAGGGGCGGATGTGCGCGCATCGCTTGATTTCAGCACCGATGTGCTCGCGCCCGAATGGGACCCCAAGCGCGCCCTGGCCGTCCTGGCCCGCATGGGCAACGAGCAGATCGGCGATGTGCTGCTGGACCAGGAGGTGTTTGCCGGCGTGGGCAACATCATCAAGAACGAGGTGCTTTCCTTGGAGCGGATCAGCCCCAAGGCCAAGGTGCGCAGCCTATCGGTGGCCAAGCGCCGCGCCGTGATCCGGCGCACGGTGCAGTACAGCGCGCAGTTCCTGGCATGGCGCAGCGAAAACCAATTGCGCAAGCACCTGCTGGTACATGCGCGAAAGAACTGCCCGCATTGCGGCGGGCCGCTGTTGCACGAGATCACCGGCAAGCGCGGGCGGCGCGCGCACTATTGCCCCCGTTGCCAGCGCCTCTCTTGGCGCGGCGGCGCTTAGCCGCCTACTTCACGGCCATGCCATAGGCGATGTAGCGCCAAGCCTTGGGCGCCAGGGCGTTCAGCACAACACGGTCCAACCGGGCCAGGGCGCGGCGCTGGGCTTCGGAGCGGCCGAACGTGGCCGAGACACCGGTGGTGAAAAGCGTGTGCTTCGCGAACGGCCGCAGGTATTCCTTCAGCTCGGCCGCGGTGGGGTACCGCCAACTGGCCCCCCAGGGCACAAAGCGCTTGCGCACCCAACGGTGCAGCGGCGAGGCCGCCAGGTTCTCCGCATAGAGCAACAGGCCCCCCGGCCGCAGGGCCTGGTGCACCTGGGCAAATACCTCACGCTGGCGTGCGCCCTGCCCGTGGCGGCCTATGCCCCCAATGATCGATTTGAAGACCACCACATCGAATGCCCCGGCATAGGGCAACGCCGTGGCATCCAGGTCGCGGTATTGGATCAAGTGCTGCACGCCATGGCGCTGGTGAAGGGGCCCCGCCCGCCCGGCCACGCCATCCAGGTCTGAGCATACCGTGCGCACGCCATGGCCGGCCAGCCACAGCGAAAGCCCGCCCAAGTTGCTGCCCAGCTCCAGCCCGTCTTGCACCTGCCGCCAGTCCACCGCATGCTCCCAGTAGCGCAATGCAGGAGCCCATGAAGCCGTGTCCCACTGCAACACATCCCGATCCGGAAAAGACATGGCGGAAAGGTCGGGCTTTTCTGTGGGCACGGGCTGTAGTGCGCTTGATAATTCCTCGGCAACCGACCGATCCAGCAGGGTCTAAAAAATATTTTCATGGTCATGTTTATGGCGTTGTTTGCTGCGCGTACTATTGGGTCCAATAAGCCAACCGATACCTCAACCAAATGCGCGCAGGGCCCACGATCCTTTTCATGATCCCGCTGGCGCTGCATGCGCAGCCGGACTACCTGGCCAATGGACCCGTTTGGGCCGTATCCTCCATTTGTGCAAACATGCCCGGGACCGGGGGGTGCCTGGCCTATGATGATCACGTGTACACAGCGGCGGGGGACTCCCTGATCAACGGTGTTCAATATGCCCGCATCATGCGTAGCGGAAGCGTTACCCTTTGCCCATGCCCTCCCAGCCAAATCCGCAGTGCACGGGCACCACCCCGTACGGCCCCCACTTGGCGGCATTGGTACGCCAGCAAGGCCGCAGCCTGCGCCTATGGGATGGCCAACAGGAGCAATTGCTTTACGACTTTGACCTGGCGGTGGGGGACTTTTTGCCCATAAGCGCCATCAATGCAGATGAGCAGGTGGAAGTGGCGGCCGTGGACAGCCTGCTGATGGATGGCGCCTGGCGACGCGTGTTCACCCTGGCCAACAGTGGCACCACGCACTTGGTGGAAGGCGTGGGCACCGACCGCGGCCTGTTGGAGCCGATGGGCGCGATATTGGAATGTGGCCACGTGCTGCAATGCTTCGCCTTGGCCGGTGTGGGCCAGTACCCCCCCGGCGATGCACCCTGCCAGTTGCCCAACGGCATTGCCGCAGCAACGCCACCGGCCCTCACCATCGGTCCCAATCCCACCAGCGGGGCAATAACGATCCATATGGCAGGCGATGCGGGCAGCGCGGAGCTGTTGCTGCTGGATGCCCAAGGCCGGAAGGTGCGCAGCACCCAGCTCAAGGGCAACAGGTTTTCGTGGGATGTGCAAGGGGTGCCCAATGGCCTGTACCACCTGCAAGTGCGCACACGCGGCCATACGCTCACCCGGGCCGTGGCGGTGATGCATTAAGGGAACGGCGGCTTCCACGCTCTTGCCCACCGGTGTGCCGCCGGCCTGCCCAACTGGCCATGTTCGCCGTTGTGGGCGGCGCTTGTGGAGTACGTGCGTGCCTGGCGAGTATTTTCACCCGCGCCCATTCCGTTAGCATGGCCGCCACCAAAGAA
>JBIQIX010000013.1:0-65931 GCA_044507815.1 Flavobacteriales bacterium
CCCCATCGGGGTCACACACACATTGTATTGGCAACCGGATGCGGCATTCGACCCCGTCGGGGTCGCACAGGTGGCGGTAATCCTCTGCGACCCCCTCCGGGTCGTGGATCGCCTTGTAAATCCAGTTCAACTTTCTGCGCCCCTTCCCGGGTCGCGGAGCCTGCATGCAATGGTTCAATATTCATCCCGGCGGTTGCAGCATTGCGGGAACCGTAATCCTCCTGACCCCATCGGGGTCACACAAACGTTGTATTGTTAACCGGAAACGGCATTCGACCCCGTCGGGGTCGCACAGGGGGCGGTGATCCTCTGCTTGCTCATCCGGTGCAATTTGCTTGTACCCGGGGAATCTATTTTTCTGTCACCCGGAATTCCACGCGGCGGTTTAGGGCGCGGTTTTCCTCGCTGTTGTTGGGGGCCAATGGCTTGGCCTTGCCGTAGCCGCGCCAGGTGATGCGGTCTTGTTCCACTTTTCTTTTCCGCAGGAAATCAACTACGGCCTTGGCGCGTTCCTCGCTGAGCTTGATGTTGAAGGCGTCGCTGCCGATGTCGTCCGTGTGGCCTTCCACTTCGATGCGCATGCGCGGGTAGTCGATGAGCATGTCGGCGAGTTCATCCAGTTCTTGTTTGCTTTCGGGGGTGAGGGTGGCTTTGGCGAATTCGAAGCCGATGTTGTCCAGGCGGATGCTTTTGCCCACCGGGGGCGGTTCTATGCGGGGCAGGGCCACTTCCTTGGTGCTGGCATGGTCGGCCACGATCTGCTTGGGCGGGGGCGGTATGCTTTCCTTGGGCCGGGGCGTGGGGGCCATGCCGGCAGGGGCCACGCGTACGCTTACATCGTCGATGAAGTAGTAGGCGCCCCGCTCGCCCTTGTCCTGCTGTTCGAAGGCGGTGGCCTCGTCGCTGTAGAAATTGCCGATCAGCAGGTATTGTTCGGTGCCCTGGACCTTTACCACGCCGGTGATCTTTTTCCAGCGCGTTCCCTTCACCACTTCATCGGCATTCACGTGGGGGGTGAAGTACAGCGGCAGGTTGTCGCGTGTTTTAACGGGCACGGGCGAGAGGTAGAGGCCGATGTTGCTGCTGGCATGTTCGCTGAAGTTGGCGCGCAGGGCCCAGCACTCCACAATGTAGTTGGTGCCGGCCTGCAGCTTTTCGGGCAGGGTCACTTGCAGGTATTCGTGCCAAAAGGTGGGGGTGTTGCCCTTGCCGCGCACCTTTATGCCGGCCATGGCGTTGCCGCTGCGCGGCGCTGCTTTTCCACCGGTGCGCTTGGCGGGGTTGGTCCAGCAGTCGGCATCGGCCTTGGTGCTGTACAGGTCGGGCGTGGTTTCGGTGGGCGATGACCAATCGCTCATCACCTCTTCATTGAATTTGACGGCCTGCTGGGTCCAGTAGCACGGTACTGTTTTATGGTCCTCGAAGCCGGGGTTGGGCACCAGGTTGGGCATGGTGTCGTTCTGCAGGGCGCGTTGCAGCAGGCCCTGTGCCTGTGCCGTGCCGGTGAGCAGCAGGGCGGGAATGATCAGGTGGCGGAGCATGGCACGAAACTACCGGCGCAATTGCGCGCGGCGCGGGGTGGCCGCGGCGTTTGTTCAACGATCCGTTGTGCCTTGCCCGGCGTGCAAGCCGGCAGGCTGCATGGCCAGCCAATTCCGGATCAGCTGCGGCCCCTGCGGGGTGAGCACGCTTTCCGGGTGGAATTGCACGCCCATGGCGGGGTGTGTGCGGTGGCGCAACGCCATGATCACGCCTTCGTCGCTGTAGGCGGCCACGTGCAGCTGGGGCGGCAGTTGGGCGGGGTGCGCGCACCAACTGTGGTAGAGGCCTACGGCAAAAGTGGCCCCCATGCCGGCGAACAGCGGGTCGGCGGGGCTGGTGGGCCGGCACAGGCGCGCGGTGCCGTGGCGTGGGGCGGGCAGGTTCAGCAGTTGGCCGCCGCAGCTTTCCACCATGGCCTGCATGCCCAGGCACACGCCCAGCATGGGCACCACCGGCAAAAGGCGGTGCACCAGTTCCGGCATGATCCCCGCCTCGGCAGGCAGCCCGGGGCCGGGGGAGAGCACGATCCGGTCGTAGCGGGCGGCTTCTTCCACGGTGATGGCATCGTTGCGGCGCACGGTGACCTGCGCACCCTGGGCCAGCAGTTGCTGCAGGTTGTAGGTGAAGCTGTCGTAATTGTCCAGCAGGAGCAGGCGCATGTTGCCGTGTTCAGGGTTGCGGGCGGGTGCCACCGATCCAGCCCAAGTGGGTGTGCTTGAACTGGTCGGGGTATTTCAGGCCGGGGCCGAACAGGCGATCGAGGCTGGCGTGGCCGTACAGCACGGCGGCCGCGGCCAGCCATGGTGCGGGCGGTGCAATGAGGGCCGCCGCGGCCACGGCCAGGGCCACGCCCTTGTGGTGGAACAGGTTGTCCTGGATCATTCTTGCGTCAACATTTCAAGATGCGCATTTTGGTTCCGGCAAGGGCCGCTTGTCCACGTCTTCATTTCAACGCCTTGCATTGTTCTCGCAATTTGCCCTTTTTCAACAATGCGTTCAGTTCGTTCACCGGGTTTGGCACAGGTCCCTTCAAGCCGCATTCACACAGGGTTTCCCAGGGGTCACGGTCGATCAACAGGGCCTCCATTTCGGCTATGGAAGGTGCTTCAGGCAATGCGGCGTATTCCGCATAGGTCATGGCGATGAACCCGGTGTTGGGGCCAACCCCCAAATTGTCCAGCCAATAGCCTTGGGCCAATGGGGTCGGCTTTCTTAGCCCGGTATCGGCCATCAGGTCCTTGGGGTGTGGATAGGAAACGATGTGCTGGCGGTCGTCGCTGAGGCCAACAGGGACTTTATCATGCACATCATGCTTTGTGCGGTACACCATGACCGGGCGTGTCCGTTCCGCGCGAGTATCGGAAGCGGCGTTACGGCCGCCACCGCATGCGGCGATGAAGGCCGCAAGTATGGCGGTGAGTGCAAGCCTCATCGCGCGATCATCAATCGTTGTGTGTATACCGTGCCGCCATCCACAAGCCGTATCAAGTAAACGCCCTCGGCCAGGTCCTGCAGCGGCATGCGGGTTGTGCCACGGGGGGTTGCCGTGGTTCGGGCCACCATCCTTCCTTGGCCATCCAGCAATGCAATGGTTGCACTGTGCCCAACTGGTGTGGCCAGCTCTATCATCACGTGGTCCTTTGCCGGGTTGGGGTAAATGCGAAGGCTTTCCCCGGCTTGTTCATCCACCGCATTGATCAGGTTTCGGGTGATGTTGAATTGAAGGAGATATGTGCCTGTAAGGCCTTGGAAGTACGGGGCCACGTGAAAATGTACCGTTCCCCCGTTGGCCATATTAATGTTCCCTGGCATGATGTCGTCGTACACGGCCGACCAGGTGTTGCCGCCATCAAGCGAATATGAGAACATGCCGTCCACGGTGTAGGCCTGCCCATTGCCGCTATTGTATGAATCGTGGAGCCTCGGCGTGATCACATAGCTGTAATTGGTTGGCAGCACCAGCTTGTAGAAATCCTGGTCGCCCGTGTTGTGCAGGTTGCTTCCCGTAGTGGCCACGGTGGCGGCATTGGCGTTAAAATCCAGCGGTAGTGCGTAGGCTTGTGCCACGGTGTTGTTCACCTCGAAAGGATCCGGTGCCAAGGCAGATGCCGTTACTGTGACGAAGACCGGGTTGGAGTAGTACGATGAACCGGTGAGCTGCCACCCGGTGTTATTGGGGTTGTGCTGTGCCGCCAGCAGATAGGTGCCGGGCGGCACCGTAATGGGCACAGGCCCAAAGGTGAGGTAGGGCGCGAGGTAGGTGTATCCGCCGGGCAGGCCTTGGGTTTCGTTCAGCACCCCGATGTCTTGCGCCCAGGTGCCGTCGAGGTTGTACAGGCCCATGCCGTACTGGCCCACAAAAAAGGCGGACCCATCATTGACGATGTTCGTGTTCACGGAGAACTGTGTGCCTTGTGCAACGGTGGTGCCCGGTATCGCAAGCAGCTCGGCATTGAGCTCAATATCGTTCGGGTTGACCACGTTGATCGGCACCAGGTTCGTATAGCTGCCGCTGTTGCCGACCAGCACCCAGTCGCCATTGGTGGGCCGGTAGAAAATGCCGATGTAATAGGTGCCCGGCAGCATGGAGAACAGGCCTGTAGTGGTGAATGCAAGGTTGTTGGTGTAGGCGTAATTTGGCTGCAGGCTGTAACCGGAGAGGGTTTGCACGTAACCGTAGAAATTGCTGTTGGCATCAAATATGGCCGCACAATAGTCCCCGCTGAAACTGTTGGTCCCGACGTTGGCGATGTTCGTGGTCACCGAGAAACCTTGTCCGTAATAAATTGTACCGGACGAAGGGGCGACCCAGTTGTAGAGGGCCATATTGAAGCTTTGCTGACCATCGCCGCCCGTGCCGCCGCCACCTCCGGCCGGCATAATGCCGAAAATGGCTTCCTGGCCACTGTTGTAGGCACCGGTGCCGCCGCCCGTGCCTTGGCCTGAAGGGTTAAGTGAATTGATATTGAAATAGCCGTTAAAGGCTCCTCCCCACCCCCAATTGAAGTGGAAGAAATCGTTGTTGTCATACCCGTCAGCCACGAAACAATGCCCGCCGCCGCTTCCGAATCCATCGTAAATGATGGGCCGCGAGGCATCCAGGTCGGCCTTCATTTTGTTGATCCATTGTGTGTCGCTGTAATTGGCCCGTTTCAGGCCCTGCATGGTTGTGCTGTAGTTGAAATAGTTCTTCAGCGCGTATTCAGTGTTATGGTCGGTTCCTGGGCTGTTCGCCTGTATCACCCATGCACCGCTGAATTGGGGGCTGTATTGCATTTCCACGCTCACCCCGCAGTGGTACATGAGCGTGGCCACGGCGTTATTGCTGCTGGTAACGTTGTTGGGCATGGCCGCCCAGTTGTATGTGGTAGCCCCGAAGTTGGCCGATAGTGTGCCGTAGGTAGGGGAGTTATAGGAGTGAAAACCGGTGCCTTGCGCTGGCCAGTTGTGGTATTTCATGACCATGGCCATGGCCGTGGCCACGCAGCCGGTCACCGAACCTCCGGGGCACATGGCATTGTACGGGCCCGGCTGGTCCCAGTTGGTTTGTAGCAGGGGCGCCACTGCCGCACGGCTTGCTGAATGGCCGGGGCCCGGTGAGGTTTCCCAACGCGTCCATTCGTCCAGCGCGGCACGTGAAGGTTCACCTTCCAACTCCAGGGCATTGCGTATTTCTGTTCGGCGCCCGTCCAGCCATTTGGCCATGTTGCTGGGCAGCTTGCCACTTAAAAAGGCACCTTCGGTGGAATAGCCCAGCACGGGTAGTATACGGTCATCGCCACTGATGATCACGAAACCCTGTGCACCCACGTTGTAAATGCGGTAGAGCACGCGTTCGGCGTTGTTCCCCATGGCCGGATCAACCGCCTCTTGGACCAGGTTGAGCCCCCCGGCCTGCATGCCTGAGAATCGTGCGTCCTGCACAGAAATGAAGTTTGTGGCCAGTAAACGGGCCCGGGCCTCATCCACTTGTTCGGCCCGTAGGCCGGCAACTGTTAAGAATGCAAGGGACAAGGCAAGCCAACGACAGGTGCGGAAAGAGAACGGCATGGGATCTTGGTTATAGGTTGTACGATGCCTGTGCATCGCACATCAAAAGTGACCTGAAGAATTTGCTTTGCCAATAGCAAAATAGGGGGAGATGGCTTTGTAGCTGTTCCCCTGCAATTTGCCTAGCCGCGCAAGCGAGCCCAGGCCATGGACCATGCATTATACCCTTACGCACCCTGGGCCGGCAGTTGCTGCAGGTTGTAGGTGAAGCTGTCGTAATTGTCCAGCAGGAGCAGGCGCATGTTGCCCCGTGTTCAGGGTTACGGGCGGGTGCCACCGATCCAGCCCAGGTGGGTGTGCTTGAACTGGTCGGGGTATTTCAGGCCGAAGCCGAACAGGCGATCAAGGCTGGCGTGGCCGTACAGCACGGCTGCCGCGGCCAGCCAGGGTGCGGGCGGTGCAATGAGGGCCGCCGCGGCCACGGCCAGGGCCACACCCTTGTGGTGGAACAGGTTGTAGGTAATGGCGCCCGTGCGGGGGCCGGCCAGGTAGCCCAGCATGCCCACATCCGGCCCGATGGCCAGCAACAGGTAGGCCCACCAGGGGGCGCCCAACCAGGCCAACGCGGCCAGGCAACCGGCCAGTTGCGCGCCTTCTTCCAATTTGAGCAGTCCGTTCATGGGTTGAAATTCGGGGGTGGCGCTTTTACCAGGTGATGCCCACGGGGCAATGGTCGCTGCCCATCACTTCATTGAGGATGAAGGCTTCCTTCACCTTCTTTTCGAAGCCGCTGCTCACCAGCACGTAATCGATCCGCCAACCGATGTTCTTGGCGCGTGCGCCAAAGCGCTGGTTCCACCAGCTGTACTTCACCACCTCGGGGTGGAAATGGCGGAAGGTGTCCACAAAGCCTGCATCGAGCAGGGCGGCGAAGCCGTCGATCTCCTGCTGGGTGTAGCCGGCGGTGCGGTTGTAGTTGGCCTTGGGGCGCGCGATGTCGATGGGCTGGTGGGCCACATTGAGGTCGCCGGTGAAGATGACGGGCCGCTTGCCCGAGGCCAATCCGATGAGGTATGCGCGCAGTTCGGCATCGAATTGTTGGCGGTAATGCAGGCGTTTCAGGCCCTGCCCGCTGTTGGGCAGGTAGGCGTTCACCACGATGTGGCCCTCGAAAAAGGCGGTGATCACACGGCCTTCGCTGTTGTGCTCATCGCCGCCGATGCCGTGTTCCACGCGCAGCGGCTGCTCGCGGGAGAGGATGGCCGTGCCGGAGTAGCCGGGTCGCTCGGCGGAATAGGCGCTGAGGTGATGCCCGTCCAGGCCTTCCAGGGCCTCGGCGGTCTGTTCGGGGCTGGCCTTTATTTCCTGGAAGCAGAAGATGTCGGCGTCCATTTGGCGCAGGGCATCCAGCAATCCTTTCCGGGCGGCCGCCCGAATGCCGTTCACATTGAAGGAGATCAGTTTCATGGTGGGCAGCGAAGGTAGATGCGCAAGCGCTCGCGCTTGGACGCTCGCGCTATGACGAGCGGCGCCATTTCCTTCGCCGAGTTGCGAGACGGCTGCAGCCCGCAGCGATCTTTCGCGCGAGTTGAGGAGACAACCCGCTGCGCCATCCACTCACTCCCTTGGTTAATTCTTGTGCATTGCGCGGCCCGATCATTGGATCTGTGCTTTTATTTGTCCTAAGCCCATGTCCGCAACGGTTTCCCCTGCCAAGTATTTGAAGTCACCGGCCATAGAGGTGATCTTCCATGTGCAGACCGCATTGCCGCAGGTGGGGGACATGGATGCGGTGAAGCGCGTGCTGACCAAGGAATTGACGGGCTTTGCCACCTCCGAACCGTTCAGTCTCTATAGGCAGACTGTGGGCACCACAGGGAGCGGCCATACGCAATTCCACGTGGAGGCGGAGCATGCGGGCTTCAAGTACACGGACAAGAAGAATGTGCATGTGGTGCACATGCTGCGCAACGGCTTGGTGGTGAATTGGCTCAAGCCCTATCCGGGTTATTCCACGTGTGTGAAAAAATTGAAGGGCTATTGGAAGACCCACGAAAAGGCCTTTCAGCCCGCAGAGGTGGTGCGCATCTCTTTGCGTTACATCAACCAGTTCGACCTGCCGTTAACGGACAAGAAACTCCGCTTTTCGGAATTCCTGAACGTGGGTCCGCGAATGCCGAAGCAGCATGGCATCAAGATGCGCGGCTTCCATCAAGTGCTGGACCTTGTCAACGTGGAGCAGGGCATCAATGGCCGCACTACCTTGATGTCGTTGCCACCGCAAGAAGACAAGGTGACCGTGGTGCTCGATATCGAATCATCCTTGCATCCGAAGACGATCGGGCCCGAACTTTGGAAGGGCTTTGATGCGTTACATGTCTGGAGCCACGAAGTGTTCAACCTTAGCTTGAATGAGAAATGCCGGAAACTATTCGATTGAACGAAGCACCGCTGCCGGTCTATATGACCGTCGGTACGGAGGACCATTTCCGCATTTCCGTGGATCGGACCGGTGAGCTCGGCCATTCGATGGAACTGCTGCGCGCGTGGGAATATTCCAAGGTACTCTCCGAGCGCACCCGGTCCGGTGCCATGGCCCAGTTAATGGCCGCTTGCGCCGAACATGGGCAGGCCAGGTTCCATGAGCGCGACCTGGGCATCATCCATCCGTACGCGGTACAGTTGGCCATTTATTTTATCAGCGCCCTGCCTGCAGGAGCGAAGGACCCGGAATGTGGGGTGGACCGCGATGGGGAGATCAACCTCGAGTGGTTCGGGGCCCGTGGGCACTTGCTCACCTTGAGCATTGGGCCGAATGGACGTATCACCTATGCCTATCTACATGGTACCGGGCATGAGCGTGGAGCAATGGAAATGAACGACCGCATACCCGAGCGGTTGTTGGAACTGATCCTGGGGTTCAGCGCTTAGACATGGCGAAGGCGGTTCCGGTGAACGACGCGGAGACCATCGCGCGTTTTGTGTTCTTCAGTGATGAAGTACGCGCCGATGGAACCCCACGCCCCAAGCTCTACGAACCCGACCGCCACCACGAGTGCTCGGTATTCCGTACCGATGGCCTAAGCAAAGCCGAGGTGCAGCGCATCGGCGATAAAGAGGTAAGCCCGAACTACGGCAAGTTGCCCTACGGCCATTGCGACCTCTTTGTTGGCCAAGTGCGTAACAAGGCGAATATGCGCGTGGAAGCTGCGGAACCACCCAAGCACCATGCCTGCATACGGGGCTACGAGCAGGACAAGGCCGCGTGGAAGTTGCAGGCCGCTATGCTTTCGCAGCAGGCTGCGACCATCGCGCGCTTCGCGCGGTAGCACCACCTTCTAGCGCGAGCGCCCACGCTCTTGCTTCCGTGGACGCTCGCGCTATGACGTGCGCCATTCTATTGCATACTTTGGTATTATGAGTGAACGCTACAAGTTCGTTGATGGCCATGCCCACTTCATCACTTTCGCGGTGGTGGGCTGGGTGGATGTATTCACGCGGCGCGTTTATGCCGAGTTCCTTCTGGAGAGCTTGGCTTATTGCCGAAAGGACAAAGGCCTGCGCCTTTATGAGCTGGTGATCATGCCTGACCATTTGCATTTGATCGCGGCGGCGGCGAACGGCAACTTGGGCGAGATCATGCGTGACTTCAAGACATTCACGAGCAAGGAGCTGGTGAAGAGGATTGCCCCGAACCCGAAGGAGAGCCGGAAGGAATGGATGTTGCGGGTGTTCCGGGAGCATGGTGCCGCGAATCCACAGAACGTACACCATCAATTTTGGCAACAGAGCAACCACCCGATCGTTTTGGACAAGCCGGAACGGTTCGCCCAGCGGAGACGCTACCTTCGCAAGAACCCTTTACGCGCGGGCTTGGTCAATGATGAATCGGCATACATGTGGAGCAGCGCAAATCCGCATTTGGATTTTGAGTTTGATGAAGCATGCTAAGGAAAGTGCCCGGCCAATCGCTCCAGCAAGCCTTTCCACCCTTGGCGGTGTTCCTCGCAATGCTCATCCGCGCCAAAGGCGGTTTGTTCCAACCGCAGCTGTGTGCCGGGGTGGTGCTCGCGCAGGGTAATGGATACCATGGTGTCGCACCAGATATCGCCTTCGTGGTCCTCGCGCTGCCAGCTGAACACAAGGCGGTGCGGGCTGTCCACCAAGGTGAAGCTGCCGCGGATGATGGCCGGCGCATTGTTGTAGCCGAGGTAACGGATCTCGTAAAGGCCGTTCTGGCGCACGTCCAACGTGCATTGCTGCACGGCCATTCCCGGGGGCAGGCGCCAGCGATCACCCGCCTGGCAACGGGCCAGCACGGCGAATACGGCGGCAGGTGTTGCGGGCAGGATCGTGCTGATCTCCAGTGTGGGCCTGGCGGCCAAGGCAGCTTCCATGCTTCAGGGTTTTTCAGTGGAATGTTTCGCCGCGCTCCAGCATGCCGATGAATTGTTGAAGTCGCTTGGCGCGGGTTTCGGGCTTTTTTGCGGTGTGCAGGCGGTGCAGGACCGCATAGCGGTTGTTGCTTTTCAGCGTGGCGAAGAAGGCCGCCGCTTTTTGGTTGCGGTCCAGTTCGGCCTGCAGGTCGCTGGGCACGGCCATGGTGCTGGCGGGGGCATAGGCCAGTTCCCATTGCCCGTTTTTCTTGGCCTGTTCCACCGCGGCCAGCCCAGCGGGCAGCATCAGGCCGGCGGCGATCAGCTCTTCCACCTTCTTCTTGTTCATCTGGCTCCAAATGCTGCGCGGGCCGCGGGGCACGTACCGCTGCAGGAAGGTGCGCTCGTCCTTGGGCTTGCGTATGGCATCGATCCATCCGTGGCACAGCGCCACCTCAAGCGCCTCGGGCGCGGTAACGGAGCGCAGCCCGCTGTTCTTCTTGGCCAGCTGCAGGAATACACCATTGGAGGCCGAACCGTTTTTCTTAAGCCAGGCGTGCCACGCTTGGGCGGTTTCAAAGGAGAGCACCGGGGGCTGCTCAGGCCCGTTGCTGCCCAAGTCCTGCTTCTTTGCCGCTTTTCCCCGGCCGGGCCACCGCGCATCGATCTCCGCCACCTTCGCTTTCACGATGGCCTTCACCATTGCGGCCGGTAGCGGTTTGTTCGGCTTGAATTGGATCGAGCCTTTGGTAACGGTGAATCCTTTCAACCGGTGCTGGAGGCCGGCGGGCACAGCGCCATAGAGCGCGACATGGTCCTTTGCGGCGCCCGTGTACACGAGCGGATGGCCGTTGTACTTGAAGCCCGGCATGCCGTAGCCGAAATGCGCGGTTGCGCCGGGTGCGGCCGAGAGGATGTGGGCGCGTAGCTGCATCAGGGCTTTGCGGTGCTGCGGGGGCAAGGCCCGCAAGTAGGCTGCTGTGCTGGCGGTGGCTGTCATCCGTGGAATGCTTTTTCCAGCTCGGCGATGTTGAGTTTCCTCATGCCCATCAAGGCCACCATCATGCGGCCGTAGCCTTCTGCATCCTGCATCATATCGGTAAGGTTGGCGGGCACGATCTGCCAGCTTACGCCGTACTTGTCCTTCAGCCAACCGCACATCTGCGCTTGCTGCGGCCCTCCCGCGCCCAGGTGGTGCCAGTAGTGGTCGATCTCCTGTTGGTCCTGGCAGCGCACCATGAGGGAGATGGCCTCGGTGAACTTGAATTGGGGGCCGCCGTTGAGTGCCAGGTAGGGTTGGCCATCCAGCTCGAATTCGATGCACAGCACCGAGCCCTCGGGGTTGCCGCTCTGTTGGGCCACTTCCGCCGAGGTGGTCAATGTGTTGATGACCTTGGAATTCGGGAAAATGCCGGTGTAGAAGGCCACGGCCTCCTCCGCCTGGCCCTCGAACCAAAGGCACGGTTGCATGCGGTGGTGGATCTTCATGGGTGTACTGTTTTTATCAGTCCGCATCATCCGGTACCAGGCCGGATGTGGCGTTTTCGTGCAACGCTTTTTCCAGTACGCGAAGGTTCACGTCCTTCAGTTTCTGGAACTTGATGCAGTAGCCCGTAACGGTGGCCCTGCCGATGGTCGCTGCGTATTTCCTGGCGAGGGCCGTTTTGTCCGGCATGCCGAAGAGGTGGAGCGAAACCCCGGAGTTGGTTGCGCTGATCCCTGCGCGGAAGACCTCGCGCGTGGTGCCGTTGGTGTAACGGATGATGCGCGAGCCGTACCCGATGCACGGACCGGGCACGATGCCGCCCGCTACATTCCGCCCATCGCTGAACCACAGCATGCAACCGGGCATGATCTTGGACACCAGGGCATGCAGCGTGCGCATGGCCTCGCGCTTGTCCGTGTCCAGCCCGTGCAGGTACTGGGCGATCCGTTCGCGGGTCCCCAGCGGTTTCATAGGGCCTCGGCGTGTGCCTTGAACCGGTCGAGTATGGCCTGCCAGCCGCTGCGCTGCATTTCCGCGCTGTGCTGCTGCTCCGCGTCGAAGGTCTGCACCACGCGCGTGCCGCCCTGCTCGCTGTTGAAGCGTATTTCGCACCGGCGCCCGTCCGCCATGGTGTAATCGATGCGGCGGTGTGGCACCACCGTGTCGTACACCCCTTCGAAGTCGAAACTGTGGCTGCCGTCGCGTGCGGCCATGGTGCTGCTGAACTTGCCCCCGCGGCGCAGGTCGTTGGTGGCCTTGGGGCAGTGCCAATCGTCGCTGGCCGCGCACCATTGCACAATGTGGCCCGGGTCCGTCCAGGTGTTCCACACGTGCTCCACCGGCTTTTCCACCAGCGTGGTAACGGTTATTTGGCTGTCCTCCTGCATGCTTTTCGTGTTGGGCTGTTCATCCTGGGTTGCGGCCACTGAACGGATGACGATGTTTCCCCCGGCATCGTCGTCCCCGGGGTGGAGAACCGGTTCGGGGCCAATATCCGCGTTTGATCGCTGCTCTTGGCATGGCTCACGGTATCCACTTCACCCCGCTGAAATCGGGCCTGCGTTTTTCGAGGAAAGCGGTACGGCCTTCCTTGGCCTCCTCGGTCATGTACGCCAAGCGTGTGGCCTCACCGGCGAACACCTGCTGGCCCACCAGGCCGTCATCGGTAAGGTTGAAGGCGAACTTGAGCATTTTGATGGCGGTGGGGCTCTTGGCGAGTATTTCCTGCGCCCATTGCCACGCGGTGCTTTCCAGTTCAGCATGCGGCACGGCGGCGTTCACCATGCCCATTTCGTAGGCCCGCTGCGCGGAAATATCGCGGCCGAGGAAGAAGATCTCGCGGGCGCGTTTTTGGCCCACCATCTTGGCCAAGTAGGCGCTGCCGTAGCCGCCATCGAAGCTGGTCACGTCGGCATCGGTCTGCTTGAACACCGCATGCTCCTTGCTGGCGATGCTGAGGTCGCACACCACGTGCAGGCTGTGGCCGCCGCCCACGCACCAGCCGGGCACCACGGCGATCACCACCTTGGGCATGAAGCGGATCAGGCGCTGCACCTCCAGGATGTTCAGGCGCGGCATGCCGCTTTCGTCCACATAGCCCTGGTGGCCGCGCGTGCGTTGGTCGCCGCCGCTGCAAAAGCTCCACCCGCCATCCTTGGGGCTGGGCCCTTCGGCGCTGAAGAGCACCACGCCGATGCGGGTGTCCTGGTGGGCATCGCTGAAGGCCTCCAGCAGTTCGGCCACGGTGTGCGGGCGGAAGGCGTTGCGCACTTCGGGGCGGTTGAAGGCAATGCGCGCCACGCCGCCGCTTTTGCGGTAGGTGATGTCCTGGAATTCCTTGGCCGTGCGCCATTGCGGCGGCTCGGCGGTAAGTTGCATGCGGGCCTTGGTCATTACAATGGGATCAGTGCCCAAAGGTAGCCGGCCAAGGTGGGGCGGGAGCGGGCCCACCGGGGGCGGCGCACCGCCATTGCGGGCCACCTAAGCGGGTTGGAACGGATGAAGGGCCTGATCAACGGAAGGTGCCGCGGATGCCCCGGCCCGCTTACCTTGCCGGGGTTATTCATTCATTGCAACATGTCCCAGGATCATTACAAGGAGGTATTGGGCCGAACGGTAACGCTGGTGCGCCGGGATGCCACCTACACGTTCCCCTGCCGGGCGGGCGATCTGCTCCTCTGGTTCCGGTGGAGCGACCTTTTCGGCAAGGGCCGGTTGAATGTGCTGGACCTCTGGTTGATGAACGCCGGTGAGCGCGTGCTGCTCACGAACCGGCTCGACGACATTCCCGATTGGCTTGAACTCGCGCCCAAGGAGCTTTCTATCGCCAACGAGATGATATTGGACAAGTTCGTGGAGCGGTTCGGCCCCCTGGACATGGACAGGCCGGTGATGCAGGCACCCGAGATCTGGCGGCCCCGCGCCGGTGACCGCATTGTGTGGACAGGCCCATCGCGCCCCGGACATGAGGAGGATGCCGGGGTGCTGCAGCACTTCGTGTTCGATGTGGACTGCCTGTTCCTGATGGAGCCCCTGCGCAACCCCTTGTCGGATGACCTGGATGACGCGGTATTGAACGATCCCCGCACGATCGACCGGGCGCAGAGCGCGGAGCGTGCGGTGCGCGACCTGGGGCTCCCGCGCGTGGCCAGTGCCCGCAGTACCTGGAAGATCCGGTTATAGCACGCGTCACTCCCCCTCCAGCTCCCAGCATGAAAACCCCGGACGGAAATACGGCGTGCGCACTTCGGTGGATAGGCCGGTCCTGCACCGGTTAATGGCATTTGGCTACATTGCCACTGTTCTTGCCACCACCATGGCCCTTACCCCCGAACAACAAGCCCGCGAAACCATCGACGCGAAGCTTGTTGCGTCCGGCTGGGTGGTGCAGGACAAACGCGCCCTAAACCCCGCGGCGGCGCTGGGCGTGGCCGTGCGCGAGTACGACACCGACGCCGGCCCGGCCGACTACATCCTCTTTGTGGACCGCGTGCCTGTGGGCGTGGTGGAGGCCAAGAAGCCCGAGGAGGCAGAGAAGTTCACCATGCATGAGGAGCAGGCCGAAGGCTATGCCAAGGCCAAGCTCCGCTGGACCATCGGCCAGGGCAGCTTGCCCTTCTGCTATGTGAGCACCGGCGAGAAGACCAAGCATTGGGACCTGCGCGACCCCAAGCCCCGCGCCCGCGAGGTGTTCAGCTTCCACCGGCCCGAGACCTTGCAGCAATGGCTGAAGCAGGATAGCCTGCGCGCCCGGCTCACCCGTTTCCCGGAACTCGATCCCGCCGGACTGCGCACCTGCCAGGTGAACGCCATCACCAACCTGGAGCAGAGCCTCGCGCAGAACAAGCCCCACGCCCTGGTACAGATGGCCACCGGCAGCGGCAAGACCTTCACCGCCATCACCAGCGTGTACCGCCTGCTGAAACCGCCTGTGCGTGCGCGACGCATCCTCTTCCTGGTGGACACCAAGAACCTCGGCGAACAGGCCGAGCAGGAATTCCAGGGCTACACGCCCAACGACGACCGCCGCAAATTCACCGAGCTGTACACCGTGCAGCGCCTTAGCAGCAGCTTCATCGACCCCGGCGCGCAGGTATGCATCAGCACCATCCAGCGCATGTATTCCATATTGCAGGGTGTGGAGCTGGCCGAAGGCGCCGAGGAGGCACCAGCGGCGGATGTGGCACGCGCCATGGGTGCCGTGGACGTTGCCGGGGCAGAAGGGCCCCCGACCGCTAAAACGCCCGCCGGTGCACCTGCCGCATCCCGGCCGGCCCCGATCGCCTACAATGCCCAATACCCGCCCGAATTCTTCGACCTCATCATCATCGACGAATGCCACCGCAGCATCTACGGCCTCTGGCGGCAGGTGTTGGACTACTTCGATGCCTTCTTAGTGGGCCTCACCGCCACGCCCGACAGCCGCACCTACGCCTTCTTCAACGAGAACGTGGTAAGCGAGTACACCCATGAGCAGGCCGTGGCCGACGGCGTGAACGTGGGACACGACGCCTACCTGATCGAAACCCATGTGACCAAGCACGGCGGCCATATCAAGGCCCGGCAGTACATCGACAAGCGCGACCGCCTCACCCGCGCCAAGCGCTGGGAACAGGCCGATGAGGACGTGACCTACACCGGTGCCCAGCTGGACCGCGACGTGGTGAACCCCAGCACGATCCGCACCGTGGTCAGGGCCTTCAAACACGCGGTGGAAACGGAGATCTTCCCGCACCGCACCGAGGTGCCCAAAACGCTCGTCTTCGCCAAGACCGACAGCCATGCCGACGACATCATCCAGATCATCCGCGAGGAATACGGCGAGGGCAACGATTTCTGCAAGAAGATCACCTACAACACCCAGGAAGACCCCAAGGGCCTGCTGGCGCGCTTCCGCAACGATTACAACCCCCGCATCGCCGTAACGGTGGACATGATCGCCACCGGCACCGACGTAAAGCCCCTGGAACTGCTCCTCTTCATGCGCGATGTAAAAAGCAAGAACTACTTCGAGCAGATGAAGGGGCGCGGCACCCGCACCCTCGATGCCGACGGCCTGCGCAAAGTGACCCCCAGCGCCAACGGCAACAAAACCCACTTCGTGATCGTGGATGCCGTGGGCGTGCTGAAAAGCTGCAAGAGCGACAGCCGTCCGCTGGAACGCAAGCCCGGCGTGAGCCTGAAGGACCTGATGATGCAGGTGGTGCTGGGCCACCGCGACGAGGACACGCTCACCAGCTTGGCCAACCGCCTCACCCGCTTGGAGAAGCAACTGGCAGCCCAGGAAAAGGAGCAGTTCCAGGAAAAGGCCGGTGGCCGCACCATCCAGCAGGTGGTGCATGCCCTGCTGGATGCGCACGACCCCGATGCGGTGGCCGCCCAACCCAACACCGACCTGCCCAAGGCCGCCACCGCCCTCTTCGATGATCCCGCCTTTCGCGAATACGTGGAGAATGTGCGCCGCAAACACGAGCAGCTGATCGATACCGTGAACCTGGACCGGGTGCTCTACGCCGGGCCGCAGGGCCGCGTGCAGGAGCAGGCCGCCGCCGTGGTGCAGACCTTCAAGGACTTCATCGCCGCGAAACGCAATGAACTGACCGCCCTCGGCATCTACTACGGCCAGCCCTACCGCCGCCGCGAACTCACCTTCCGCATGGTGCAGCAGGTGGCCGAAGCCCTGCAACAGCCGCCGTGGAACCTCACCAGCGACCGGGTATGGGCCAGCTACGAACGGGCCTTGGGCCTGAAGAAAGCCGCCAGCCCGCAACGCCAGCTCACCGACCTGGTTGCGCTCATCCGCTACGAACTGGGGGTGGACACGGAGCTACGCCCCTACGCCGATACCGTGCGCAAGAACTTCCAGGACTGGACCTTCCGCAAGCAGGCCGGCGGCGCGGTGAAGTTCACCGAAGAGCAGATGGCCTGGCTGCACCTGGTGCGCGACCACATTGCCACCAGCGTACACCTGGACCGCGACGACCTGGAGCTGGGCACCATGGGCCAGCAAGGCGGCTTAGCGCGGATGTACCAGCTGTTCGGCGAGGGCATGGATGGGGTGATCGATGAGTTGAATGAAGTGTTGGCGGCGTGATGGGAACGTTTGTAAAGAAGCAACCTGTTGAGCCAGTTGTTCCGGTAATTGCTGATGGTATTCTGCCGTCGGATTGGGAACTGAAGACCATCGCCGAGATCTGTGAGAAAGTCGATAAGATTGATCCAACAGCGACGCCTAATGCCGAGATCCAGTACATCGACATTGGCGGCATCGATAACCAGCTATTACGGATCGTTGACACGAAAACCTACTTGGGGAAGGATGCTCCTTCGCGGGCAAGGCAGCTTGTGAAAGCCAACGACGTCGTTATCTCCACGGTGCGTACATACCTGAAGAACATTGCGCTTGTACCTGATGAATTGGATGGACAAGTGGCATCCACAGGCTTCTGTGTATTGCGCTCAGCGGATCCGTGGATGGGCCGGTACCTCTACTACTTCGTTCAGTCTGAGGCAGTACTCAAAGAGATCGCTAAGCAACAGCGCGGCACAAGCTATCCCGCTGTTCGCGATTCGGACATCAAAGCGCAGTTTGTGCCGGTGCCTCCAAAAAAGGATTGTAAAACAATCGTGGAAGCGATCGAGCTGCAGCTGGGCCGCTTGGATGCGGCGGTGGCGCGGCTGCACGCGGCCAAGGCCAAACTGAAACGGTATAGGCAGGCGGTGTTGAAGGCGGCGGTGGAGGGGAGGTTGACAAACCCAGATATTGCAGAGGGCAATCTGCCAGAAGGATGGAGGCAAGTCGCTATCAAGGACATCGCCGAACTGCTCAACGGCGATCGCGGAAAGAACTACCCGTCAAGCAGGCACTACGTTGAAGCAGGCGTGCCGTTCATCAACACTGGGCACATCGAACCCAATGGTCAGCTCTCGCAGGAAAGAATGAACCATATCACACGAGAGCGATTCAATATTCTGAATGCCGGGAAAATCGTTCGGGGCGACATCGTTTACTGCCTGAGGGGAGCAACGCTTGGCAAGACTGCCATCGTGGACTTCGATGAAGGTGCGATCGCATCGTCGTTGATGATCATACGACTAAGGAAGGATGTGAGCCGCGAGTTCATTTACTACTACCTGACCAGCGACTTGGGACGCCGCAATATCGCGGACTATGACAACGGGACCGCTCAACCAAACCTATCGGCTAAGAGCGTGGGTAAGTATCTCGTACCGCTCCCACCGTTCGATGAGCAGCTTCGGATAGTTGAGCATGTTGGTGTCCGGTTGAATCAAATGCAGCACATGGAAACCACCCTTGACGTACAGCTATCGCAGGCCACACGGTTGCGGCAGTCGGTATTGAAGCGGGCTTTTGAGGGGAGGTTGGTAGCCGCTGATGTTCCGGTCATCAAGTTGCCCACCCCAATCAGCATTGCCGCTGAACCTCCAGCTCCATATGAACGAACCGCCTTTCATAGAGTGCTGAACATTGAAGAGCGCGCAGCCTTGAATGCGTGGGTTGTCCATGTTTCGAACAAGGATCATACGCTTGGCCGAACCAAGGCTGAGAAGATCGAACACATGATAGAAGGCCATGTGGGGTATGACCACCAACGCGAGCCATTGCGCGATGCAGCAGGGCCCATAGACCTGATGAGCCGATTGCGCGTGGAGGAAACAATGACGAAGATGAAATGGGCATGGGTGGAGGAGAAAGAGCTGCGTGGTGGCAAACGCATGTTCCTCTACCATAGTGGACCAAGCGTTTCCTCTGCCGTTAGGAGTGTTGAGGACCTGTTGGGCGACAGACTAAGTGAAGCAGAGCGGATAGTGAAGGCGATGCGGCCCCTTAAGACTGCGCGCGCCGAAGTGGTGGCCACCCTCTATGCGGCGTGGAACGATCTTCTTCATCGCTCCAAGCCGGTGACCGATAGGGATATCATGATCGAAGCCACTACCGAATGGCATGAAGACAAGATGGAAGTAGAGTACTCGGAGTGGGTTTGGGGACTGAGGTGGTTGCGCGAGCACGGGCTAACTCCAACAGGCAACGCAAAGCTTGTGAAAGGGAAGCCCAAGAAATGAGAACAGAAATGACATCCACCATCGACGCACAGCTATTGCAGACCACGCGCTTGCGACAGGCGGTGTTTAAGCGGGCGTTTGAGGGGAGGTTGGTGTAATTGAATGAACTATGAAGGACGAGCTTGAACTGTTGTGGACCGGAGTGAAGGTGCGTGTTAAAGACACCTTTACATCGACCTTCTTTGTCGCATGGGTGATTTGGAACTGGCAGGCTATTCTCTACATCCTGTATCCCATGAGTATGGACCTGGACGCCAGGCTGAGTCACATTGAAGCAAATATCTATGGCGATTGGATAAAGTCATGGGGTCTACTGCTCATTGGTCCATTGCTCTCTACCCTGTTCTTTCTGCTTGTGCTGCCTTGGCTCGTTAACCGTATTGACAGCACCTATCAGGGTTACTTGGTGACACGCAGGAAGGCACAGGTTGCAGCTCAAGCCACCTTGTACTGGACGGCTGAGGATATACAAGGAGTGTTGAACCAGAACAAGAAACTTCAGTTGGATCTTGAAGAAGCGCGTAACGCCGTTGTTAAGGCTGAAGCTCGTATTGACCAAGTAGAGGATCAGAAGAGTAAGCTTCAGCAAGATTTGACGGCGCGTAGCTTTGATATGCAACGCATGAATCAAAACCAACGGCAGAATACGGAAAGGATTAAATTCCTTTACGGGCTATTGGATGATCAGGGCAAAGGGCAGGCCCAAAGGAGCTCGTTATGGAAGAGTGGAGAATTGAGGAGTCTAACTGGTTAAGAATTTATCTCAGCCGTTGGTTAACGGTAAACATAAACTGACTCAGCATGCCCTCATTACTGGATATCGACAAGGAACGGACCGAGATTTTCTTTGCACTGCACGAAAAGCTTCTCCGGCATTGTGTAGCACACTGGAAAGACGGAGGAGTGTGGGAGACGGCTGAAGGCAAGCGCCTCCTTGCTGCGGCACGCCCTTACTTTGGATATTCCAGCACTACGGTGAACGTGGATATCATGCGCGTCCTCTTGAAACGGTTCGATCACAAAGCGATCCGTTAATTGTAAAAGAGGCCGAAGAGGAACGGCAAATGAAGCGGAAGCAAGTCAACCCTTACGATGCGCACTTCGACTCGATGCATCAGGCCCTGCGGGAGGTCAAGGGCCTCGATCAGCTACTGACGGCACCTGGTGCTATGCGATACACAGAGTTCACTGCAGTTCAGCTGTATGAAATGAGTGGTCTGGCAGCATTGTACAATCATGTGATTATCCCGGCTATCAACAGGAACAACGTGGTTCAGCGAGATCATTGGAAACAGTCTCGCGCCAGCAAGGTTGTGCAATTGAATGCAGGACACTTTCGGGAAGATAAGTTCACGGTGATCCGCTTGGCATATGTGCAGCTCTTCCATCGGTATGAGTCTTTCATCAATGAACTTTTTCCGCTCTGCGAGCAGATCGTCGAAGACCCTGGTTACGCCCCTGGCGCTCTGTACAATTACATCAAAACGGAGTTCAAATTGGACTTCAAGCGACCGAGCTATCACCAAACGCTCAAGGAGGTCAACTATGTTGCTAACTGCGTAAAGCACACCAATGTACACCCGAAGCGGACACCTGTCCCTGAACGCTTCAGGGAACTGGATCCGGCTTTACCAATCCGTATTCCGGAAAAGGAATTGCACCGGGACTTCATAGCCATCCGTGATTTGATGGGGCAAGTGGTCGTCGATGTGGCTCGCGCAAGCCAGATTCTGCTCTATCGCAGCCGACCTTCAATCATTGATAGCGGTCCGTTCAATGAATTGACCATGTTTGCCATCGGTCGGATGGAAACCTTGTTGAAACGGGAATTCGATAAGTACAAAGTCAATTTCGTTGAGCCAAGCGCAGTTCTGAGGCCAGGTGCGACAGGTAGCAATTAGGAGGTATGATGAAGTTCAATTCTCGGCATGAGTTACTTGTTCTAGCGATCGTTTGGATGCACAACCTTCAATAAGCCCAAATCCATGACACAAGCTTTCAGCGTACGCATTTTTCTAGTGGATGGTGATCCCTCGGGCATCAAGACCGTGGAAAAGACCAACTGGTCCGGTGCGGGGCTGGTGTTTCCGCAAACGCTCTTCGCGGAGGCCCGCAAGCGGCCAGAGCTGCAACGCACCGGCGTGTACATCTTGGTCGGCCCCGGTGAGAGTGTGCAGTTGCCCAAGGTCTACATCGGTGAAGGCGACCCGATCCTGCCACGCCTGCAACAGCACGAGAGCAAGAAGGATTGGTGGACCCATGCGGTGGCCTTTACCAGCAAGGACCAGAATTTGAACAAAGCGCACATCCAGCACTTGGAGGCCCGGCTTGTGGGGCTGGCCGCCAGCGCCAAGCGCTGCCAATTGGACAACGGCAACACCCCCAACATTCCAAGCCTTAGCGAAGCGGACCGCGCCGATGCGGAACGCTTCTTGGAGGACATTCTGCTGTGCCTGCCCATACTCGGCTATGGCTTCTTTGAGCGCGCACCGGTTGCCAAAACCATGACACGCCGCTATCTGCTCACCGCAAAGGGCCTGCGCGCCGAAGGCTATGAGAGTTCGGAAGGCTTTGTGGTGGCGAAGGGTTCGCAGGTCGCTAGGAATGAGCGGCCTTCCATCCACGGCTACCTGAAAGAGCTGCGCGCGGCCTTGATCAAGGAAGGGGTGTTGCAAGCGGCCGTTTCTGCCTACACGCTCACGCAGGACTACACCTTCGCCAGCCCGAGCACGGCGGCAGGCGTAGTGGTGGGCGGTGCTGCCAATGGCCGGGAGCTTTGGAAGACCAAGGAGGGGATGACGTTGAAAAAGGTTCAGGAGGGCACTATACTGGACATGTAGTAGATGTGCGGATTGCACATTTGCGGCACATGCAGTATAGTGGATGGGCAAGGTAATTCGAGTGCCTTATCTCTCACTTCGATCATCATTTAATACTGATCCACAGTCACTTGCTGTTGCCTTTGGATTAGTGTAATAGCTTTTACATTAAGTTTGCTTCATGACTTGGAGGTTCTACGGAAGAGATCAGGAGCTGGATCGCTTGGATGAGGTTTTGGACCGCAACAGGTGGGCGTTCGTGAAGATCTCCGGTCGCCGCCGGATCGGCAAAACCGCCTTGATCCGGGAGGCGTTGGGTCGCCATAAGGACCGCAAGTCCTTCTATGTGCAGATCCCCGATTCGGAACCGGCAGGCGTACTTTCCGCTGTTCATGGGTTTATGGACACCTTCAACCTGGACCGGAAAAGGCCGGGCAGCCTGTTGGAATTCGCTCAGTTGATCCGCGAACTGGCAGAGGACGGATACATCATTGTGCTGGACGAGTTCCAGTATTTCCATCGGAAAGCGTTGAGTGAGTTCCCGAGCTTTCTGCAAGCAGTGGTCGATGCCTGCCAAGCAAATTCACCGGTCGCCCGAGGCTGCTTGATCGTCCTGGGTTCCATCCATGCTGAAATGACGGCATTGCTGGAGGACCAGCGCGCCCCCTTGTTCAATCGCTTGACGGACCGTATTGATCTGGGCCATCTGGATATCGGCTCGGTACTGGAGATCTTGCGGGCGCATGGGCAGGGCACTCCGGAAGAGCTTCTTTTCTATTGGAATCTCTTTGAGGGTGTCCCCAAGTTCTATCGGGACTGCTACGAGCAGGAGGTGTTGGGCAAGGACCGTCAGTCCGTGCTTCGGCGGATGTTCTTCGAAAGCTCATCGCCTTTGCGCAATGAAGCGGAGAACTGGTTCCTGCATGAGCTGCGCGGGCGCTATAACATGGTACTTCAGTTCATTGCGGAGCACCCGGGTTGCACCAACGGGGAGATCGAGTCGCGTTTGCGGGAACTGGACAGCGGCCAAGCCAAACAAGTGGGTGGCTATCTGGTGAACCTTACCGGGAACTACCGGATGGTTGAACGTCGGCTACCGATCTTCGCCAAGGCCAACTCGCGGTCCGGCCGCTACTATATCTCGGACAATTTTCTACGGAGTTGGTTGGCCGCTTTGGCCAAACCGGTGGCATCCGTGCAATTCCGTCCCATGGACGCATTGATCGCACAAGCAGATGAACGATTGAAATTGTCCGAGGGCTTTGGCTTGGAACGACTTGTCGCCACCCTGTATGAGGAACGCAGCCGCAAAGGACTTCCTGGATTCGCCTTGACACATCGCATTGCCGGTTATTGGGACAAGGGCGGGGTTGAACTCGATCTGGTCGCACTCAATATGGACGAAGGTGTGATCCGCTTTGGTTCATGTAAGCGTGACCCGGCCAAGAACAGCTTGGGCGAACTTGGCAAATTCGATGGACACATTGCCCGCTTCCTGGATGCAAAAGCCCGATATGCGGCATGGTCCAAGGAGCGCACGGCCATTACGGTGCGCCACTCGGATGCCTCCAAACAAGTTGCTTCACAAGCAGGCTACTTGGCCGAGGACCTGCTCTCGCTCACTGCTGGATTGTAAGCCCATGACCTCCACCGCCATCGTCAACAAAGTCTGGAACTTCTGCCACACCCTGCGCGATGATGGCGTGGGCTACGGCGACTACCTGGAGCAGCTCACCTACCTGCTGTTCCTGAAGATGGCCGACGAGTACAGCAAGCCGCCGTACAAGCGCGATACGCACATTCCCGACAACTTCAACTGGGAGAGCCTGCGCAACAAGAGCGGCGCCGAGCTGGAGAGCCACTACGTGAAGCTGCTGGACGAGCTGGGCAAGAAGACCGGCATGCTGGGCGACATTTTTGTGAAGAGCCAGAACAAGATCAGCGACCCGGCCAAGCTCCACAAGCTGATCCAGCTGATCGACGGCGAAAGCTGGGTGCTGCTGGGCGCCGATGTGAAGGGCGACATCTACGAAGGGCTCTTGCAGAAGAATGCCGAGGACACCAAGAGCGGTGCAGGCCAATACTTCACGCCGCGTGCGCTCATCCAGGCCATGGTGGAGTGCGTGCGCCCCGAGCCGATGAAGACCATCGCCGACCCGGCCTGCGGCACCGGCGGCTTTTTCCTTGCGGCCTATGACTTCCTTACCAAGGAGCACAAGCTGAACAAGGAGCAACTCGAGTTTTTGAAGTACAAGACCTTCCGCGGCTGGGAGATCGTGGCGAGCACGGCACGCCTGGCGCTGATGAACCTGTTCCTGCACAACGTGGGCGACATGGACCACGAGGGCCCCATCCAGCGCGACGATAGCTTGCGAACACAACCGAGCGAGAGCTTCGACTACGTGCTCACCAATCCGCCCTTCGGCAAGAAGAGCAGCATCACGGTGACCAATGAGGATGGAGAAGAAAAGCGCGAGGCGCTCATCTACAACCGGCAGGACTTCTGGGCCACCACCAGCAACAAGCAGCTCAACTTCGTGCAGCACATCCGCAGCATCCTGAAGCCCGGTGGTAGCGCCGCCGTGGTGTTGCCGGACAACGTGCTCTTTGAGGGCGGCGCCGGGGAAACGGTGCGCAAGGAGCTGATGCGCAGCACCGAGCTGCATACCATCCTGCGCCTTCCAACAGGCATCTTCTATGCGCAAGGCGTGAAGGCCAACGTGCTCTTTTTCGAGAACAAACCCGCGAGCAAGAAGCCGTGGACGAAGGAGGTGTGGTTCTATGACTACCGCACCAACGTGAAGCACACGCTGAAGACCAACCCGCTGGCCTACGCCAACCTGAAGGACTTCATCAAATGCTACAACCCGGCGGACCGGCACAAGCGCAAGGAAACATGGTCGGCCAAGTCGCCCGAGGGCCGCTGGCGCAAGTACAGCCATGAAGAGATCATGGCCCGCGACAAGGCGAGCCTCGACATCTTCTGGCTAAAGGACGACAGCTTGGAGGACAGCGCGAACCTGCCGGAGCCGGGCATCATCGCCGCCGAGATCGTGGAGGACCTGGAGGCCGCCTTGGAGCAGTTCCGGATGATCGCCGACGACCTGGGTTGAGGCATCACTCCCCCTCCAGCTCCCTGAACTTTTCCGCCATGGTGGGGTTCTTCCGCGTCAGCTTGCGGATGCTGACATCCTGTGCCTTGTCGTTGGCCAAGCGCAGGTTGCGGTCGGTGCCCAGCAGGGCCTCCTTGGTTTTTTGCAGGTGGCTGATGCTTTTGTCGATCTCTTCAATGGCGGTGGCGAAGCGGCGCGTGGCCAGTTCGTAGTTCTTGCCGAAGGCCAGCTTGAAGGCCTCCAGCTCGTTCTCGAAGTTGGTGATGTCGATGTTCTGCGCGCGCACCTGCGCCAGCTCGGCCTTGTAGCGCATGGCATTGGTGGCGGCGTTGCGCAGCAGGGTGATCATGGGAATGAAGAATTGCGGCCGCACCACGTACATCTTGGGGAAGCGGTGCGACACGTCCACGATGCCGCCGTTGTACAGCTCGTTGTCCGGCTCCAGCAGGGTAACGAGCACGGCGTACTCGCAGCCCTTTTCGCGGCGGTCCTTGTCCAGCTCCTTCAGGAAATCCTCGTTGCGCTTTTTGGTGGCGGTGCCGTCGTTCTCATTCTTCATTTCGAACATGATGGAAACGATCTCGTTGCCCTCGGCATCCTGGTCGCGGAAAATGAAGTCGCCCTTGCTACCGCTGCTGGCATCGTTGTCCTTTTCGAAGTAGGCCGTGGGGAACGCGGTGGCGCGTATGCGGTTAAACTCGATCTCGCAATGCTGCTCCAGGGTCTCGCCCACCATTTTGGTGCTCAGCTTGGCCTTCAGGTCCTTCAGGCGCTCGATGGTGTCGTCGCGGTCGCGCAGTTGGGTCTCGTACTTGTCTTTTAGGCTGCGCTCGGCCAATTCCTTCTCGTACTGGGCGCGCTCCAGGTTGTTGCGCAGTTCGTCGCGTTCCTTCTCCACCTTGTTCACGGCCTCGGTAACGCTTAGCTTTTGCTGCATGCCGCTGGCCTCCAACTGCGCCTTCAGCTCCTGGATCTCCGCCTGCAACCGGGTCTCATTCTTTTCGAGCCGCGCGCGGTGCTCCGCCTCGGCCAGCTTCACGGCGTTCTCCTTTTCCGCTTGTGCCGTGGCCAGTGCATGCTGCAGCTCATCGCGCTCACGCTCCAGCGCGCCCATCGATTCCTTCAGGGTAACCTGGCCCTGTAGCCGTGCCTGTTCCAGCGCGTTCTTCAGCTCCGCGATCGCCGCCTCCTTTTCGGCCTGTTCCTTCTGTATGCATTCGCGCTCCTTGCTCAGCGCCAGTTCCAGCTCGGCCTTGCCTTGGGCCTGCAAGCGCTGCACCTCGGCCTTCTGCTTCTCCAGTTCCTTGCCCAACTGCCCCGAAACCTGGGCCTTGGCCAATTCAATGGCATCGCGCTTCTCCTTTTCGGCCAGCGCCAAGCGCTCCTGAAGATCCTTCTCGAAGCTGCTGTCGCGCACCTGCTTGAGGATGTTGGCATAACCGGCGCCATCCACCTTGAAGGCCTTATGGCAGCTGGGGCATTGGATCTCGTTCATGATCTTTCGCAATGTGCGGGTAAGGTAGGGATCGTGGGCGCGATACGGATGGTGGGCAGAGGGGAAGGTAGGGCGTTCCGTGCCGGCAATCCGGCAGAATGTCCATTGGCTGCGCACGGATCCGGCGCGCATGGGGCCGACTTCAAGGCTGAGTGGACCTGAACAGGGGTGTGCTCCGCTTGCCTTTACAGCGGAAGTGCGCGATCAGCACGGTGGGGTTGAACCATGTTTGCATGGGCACGAGCGGAGGGTGCTCGAGCCGGGGTGAGGGGAGGCCACAAGCACTACTGGTCCCGCCATGTTGCGAAGTCGTTGCGGGCTTCCTCCATGCGCAGCAGTTGATCCTTGGAAAATACAGGCCCGTGCAACAGCAGTTCAGCCAAGCTTTCTACACCATCCGAGGTCTGCCGGTCAGCTTCTGTTCAAGCACGGCCTTTGCTTTCCGCCGCTGCAAAGGCGTCAATTGCGACAAGGCCTGTAGCAGTTGTTCAAAGTGTATGTTGAGCTTGACCTCCATGATGTAAAGGTAATGAGGCTCTCTACTAATGATCTCACACCCTTCCCCCCTTGATCTCTTCCACCACCGCGGGGTCCAGCAGGGTTGTGGTATCGCCCAGGTTGCTCATTTCGCCCTCGGCGATCTTGCGCAGGATGCGGCGCATGATCTTGCCGGAGCGCGTTTTTGGCAGGCTGCTCAAGACCTTATCACCCTCGGCGAACCTGCCGATGATGGCCAACATGCTCACAACAGGTCCAAGCCCTTGATCTTCGAGAAGTGCTTCTTGTTGAGCGTGAGCAACGGCACACCATGGGCCATGGCGATGGCCGCGATCAGGTGGTCGGCCAAATGCACATCGTGCTGGGGTGCGATGTGGGCGATGATGTCGCGGAACTTCAAGCTCACTTCCATGGTGAAGGGCAAGATGTGGAAGTTGGCCGTGAGCTCGCATGGTGACGTGCGAATTCCGCCTTGTTGCGGGCACCGGCCAAGATCTCGGCCAGGACCACGTCGCAGATCACCGGTTGGCTGCCGGCCAAGCGTTCCGATGCGGTGAACGCCGCCGGTTCGCGGCGCATGCGGCCGATGAAGATGCTCGTGTCGATCAGGACCGTTTCCATGCCTTCTCGCGCAATTGCTCCAAGGTGATGTCCCGCCCTTCCCATGCGCCGTCCAATCCGGCGAACGGGTCCTTTTCAAGCTTGGCCTCGCGTTCCACGAACTCCACGAACAAGGCGCTGATGCTCTTCTTGCGCCTGCGGCTGAGCATGGCCGCGGTACGCTTGAACTTGAGCGGTACCGAAAGGGTGAGCTTTGTGGTCATTGTTGTTGCACGGTGGCCAAGCAACGGCATTGGCTTACGTGGTGATCAACGAAGGTACGTGATCTGATCGGCCGGGATGGTCAAAGCCGTGCTTCTCACACCCTTCCCTCCTTGATCTCCTCCACCACCGCGGGGTCCAGCAGGGTTGTGGTGTCGCCCAGGTTGCTCATTTCGCCCTCGGCGATCTTGCGCAGGATGCGGCGCATGATCTTTCCGGAGCGCGTTTTGGGCAGGCCGCTCACGAACTGGATCTTGTCCGGCTTGGCCACGCGGCCGATGTTGGCGGTTACCGATTCGATGATGTCGCCGGTGATGTTCTCCACCGCCTGCTTGTCGCTCTTGTCCAGCGGGGCTGCGGGGATCACGAATGCATAGATGCCCTGCCCCTTGATGTCGTGCGGGTAGCCCACCACGGCGCTTTCCACCACGCGTTCGCTGAGGTTTATGGCGCTTTCGATCTCGGCGGTGCCGAAGCGGTGGCCGCTCACGTTGATCACATCGTCCACCCGGCCAATGATGCGCCAGCGGCCGTCCTCGTCGCGCTTGGCACCGTCGCCGCTGAAGTAGTGGCCCGGGTAACTGCCGAAGTAGGTTTGCTTGAAGCGCTCGTGGTCGCCCCAGAGGGTGCGCAGCATGCCGGGCCAGGGGAATTTCAGGCATAGCATGCCCTCCACCTCATTCTCCGTGATCTCCTTGCCATCCGCGGTGAGCAGCACGGGTTGCACGCCCGGCAGTGGCCAGGCCGCGTGCCCCGGTTTTTCATCGGTTATGCCGGGGAGCGAGGAGATGAGTATGCCGCCGTTCTCGGTCTGCCACCAGGTGTCCACAATAGGGCAGCGGTTCTTGCCCACATGGCGCTTGTACCACTGCCATGCTTCCTCGTTAATGGGTTCGCCCACGCTGCCGATCACCTTCAGGCTGTCGAGCGAGTAGGCGAGCACGTGGTCCAGGCCGTGGGCCATGAGGCTGCGTATGGCGGTTGGCGCGGTATAGAAGATGTTCACGCCGTGCTTGTCGATCACCTGCCAGAAGCGGCCGGCATCGGGGAAGGTGGGCACGCCCTCGAACATGAGCGTGGTGGCGCCGGCCGCCAGCGGCCCGTACAGGATGTAGCTGTGGCCGGTGATCCAACCGATGTCGGCCGTGCACCAGTACACATCGCTTTCGTTGTACTGGAACACGTTGCGGAAGGTGTAGTCGCAATGGACCATGTAGCCGGCGGTGGTGTGCACCACGCCCTTGGGCTTGCCGGTGCTGCCGCTGGTGTACAGGATGAAGAGCGGGTCCTCGGCATCCATTTCCTCGGCAGGGCAGTTCTTGTCCACGTGCTGCAATTCCTCATGCAGCCACACGTCGCGGCCCTCCTGCATGTCCACGGCCCATCCGATGCGGTCGGCCACGATCACGCGCTTTACGCTAGGGCATTGTTCCAGGGCCTCGTCCACTACGCGTTTCATGGGTATTTGCTTGTGGCCGCGGTACAGGCCGTCGGTGGTTACAACAATGTTGCACTGGGCATCCTGTATGCGGTCGGCAATGCTTTTTGCACTGAACCCGCCGAACACCACGGAGTGTATGGCCCCGATGCGTGCACAGGCCAGCAGGGCGATGGCCAGTTCGGGGATCATGGGCATGTAGATGCAGATGCGGTCGCCCTTTTTTGCGCCGTTGCGCTTGAGCACGTTGGCAAAGAGGCACACGCGTTCGTGCAATTCGCGGTAGGTGAGGCGTATGAAACGCTCGTGCGGGTCGTTGGGCTCCCAGATCAGCGCCAGCTTGTTGCCGCGTTTTTCCAAATGGCGGTCCAGGCAATTCTCGGTGATGTTGAGCTTGCCGCCCTGGAACCATTTGATCGTCGGTTCATGGAAGTCCCATTCCAGCACCTTGTCCCACTTTTTACGCCAGGTGAAGGTTTCGGCTTGGGCGGCCCAGAAGCCCTCGGGATCCTCGATGCTGATGCGGCGCGCCTCGTCATAGTCGGCCTTGGTGCGAATGCGGGTGATGTCCATGGGTTACAGGAATGAATGCGCAAAGTAGGGATGGAGAAGGAGCCGAGAAAAACACACACCATGCATAGGGCAAGCCCGGTCGGCTCGGTAATCGCTACCAGTAGCGATGTAGGCAGAGGCGATACGAAGGAGGACACGTAGCCGTGCGAACCGGCGGCAGGCGTTGTAATACCCTTTCGCAATAAAGCCCCATCCGATCTACTTGCCCTTTTTCCGCATGGCTTCTCCGATGAGGTCGTTCCGTAGACCCCGCTACGTAACACCCTCCTCGTATCGCCCTGCGAAAAAATAGCTGCACATCTTTGGACGGCCCCTTATTGCGAATGGGTATAAGCCCTGAGAGGCATTCATTGCCTGTTGTACATGAGTCGGGTGCTCAAGGACTCACCCTTCCGCGTACCCCTTATCAGATACATTCCTTCTGACAGGTGCGAAGCATCCATGCCTGTGGAGCTACTGCGCGGATTGCCCTGCATTACCAAGCGGCCCATTGGGTCGAACACTTCTATTAAGTCCATGGTAGCGAGGCCAGCGCCGAGCATCAAGTACCCATCGGCGCGTATATAGGCAGAAACACCATCACGCACTGCCGGAGGTGTTGATGCGACCCCTGTGGGTATTGATGTCCCGGTGAGCCTCAGCACAAAATTGCGCCCGATGCCTTGATAGCTCTGGAAATCGCCAGCCACCAGGTAGCGACCGGAAGCATCCACGTCCAGCACGCGCACGTTGTAGTCAGCATCGGGCTCAAGGCCGCCCTGTGCATCAAAGGTGGTGTCCACCACGCCCAGCCAATCCGTGCGCACCAAGTCGTTATGGGACTCACCACCATAAGTGCTGAAGCGTCCGCCTATGAGGTAATTGCCGTTGGGCACTTGCTTAATCCGGTGGCAGAAATCATCGGAAGAATAGGCGAATCCCGAGTTGAACGTGGTCACCACCCCATTGGTGGTCATTTGGAGCAAGCCTTGCCGCAATAAGCTGCCGTACGCGCGGCGGATGCGCCCACAGACCATGATGGCCGTGCCCGAGGCCAAAGGTTCCAGATCGAGCACCTCACCGTCCAGGTCGAATGTTCCTTCAATGTGGATCCCTGCCCATGGATCGAGCGTGCCGGTGCTTGTTACCCTCGCAAGGTTGGAGGTCGCAGAACCCATGAAGTAATTGAAGGAACCGCCGATATAGGTTCTGCCATCAGAGATGGTCTGGCTTGCGAGGAGCGGGCGATCGAACCATTGTTCCTCCTGGTTGTTGTAGGAATTGTCCACGAAGAGGTCGGCATCCAAACGGGTGATGCCGCTTCCCACCGCCAATGCTCCGCCATTGGGCATGCGCTCGATGGCCTGTATGCTCTCACACGTGTAAGGAGGTGTGGTCCAGGAATGGATCGATCGGATGAATGCGCCTTCCGGGTCTACCAGGAACAATGAAGCTGTGCTGTCAAGATCATAGAAATTGGCTTGCATTGAGTATGCGTTCTGCGTCGCGCAATCCATGCCCACAAGCACCGTTCCATCGGTGTTCAACAACAGCGCATGCACTTGCGCACCTGTTCCACGGCCCACATGGAACGAAGTGTCAAGAGAGCCATCATCATGGACCCGGACCAAGTAGCGCGAAGGATGGCCGTTGTATGTGGTGAATGCACCTCCCAATAGGATGCGCCCATCCGGCTGGATCGCCGCACAGTTCACCGGCCCGTTCGCAGCGGTACGGTGTCTGAAGCTGGGGTCAAATCGGCCGTACCCTAACAATCGCACCATTCCATTGGCATAAGCTCCACGTGCATGGGTCAGCATCTTGCCGCTCAATATGATACGGCCATCCTGAGTGATGGCTTGGGCAGAAACTCTGTCTTCGAGGGAGACGAGGGGGTAGAAATGAGCGATCAGGTCATCGGTTTGGAATTCATCTTGGATGTTTCCTGCAGGATCCGTCACCAATAGTCCATGGCATTTCTTGTTCGGCGGTGCGAAATTGAATGCCCCGGTGAATAGTATGTTCCCGTTCGGCAATAATCCTGCTTGGACACGGGTGCCATTGGGCGCCCCATCAAAGGCAACATAAAAAGTGGTATCCAACGTGCCGTCTGCATTGACCTTATGGCAGTCATCGTGATATCCGTTCTCATGCCGGAGGTAGAGGTAACCACCGTCGGGGGTCGCTGCCAGATACGATCCCGACATGTTGTTCAACCAATTTGACGGTAGTATGGATTGCGATTCGAAATGTCCATCCGCCGTGAATACCAAGCACCTCGTATTGTTTACGTTACTCACCCCACATGCCACGACACGGTCATCCGTCAGCACGGCCATGGCGTATAACGTCTGTCCGATCCCGATGCCAGCTGGAACACCGGGGTCGTTCGCATACGGTGCGGGAAGCAATGCGCCGTCGGGATCCAAACGCGCTATAAGACGCCGAGGTATGCCGCTCACCTCTGAGAAATTGCCGCCTACCAAGATGTCGTTGTTCGCCATCACCTTCAGGTACTTGATGGACCCACCCGTGAATTCAGCCGTTGAATTAAAGGTGGTGTCCTGAGAGCCGTCCGCATTCAGGCGTATGATCTGGGGGTGTTCGTAATACTCGCGTGCCACCAGCAGTTTGCCATCCGCCTGCAACGCCAACTGCGTCAAGCTGTAGGTCACATCGGTATGGTAAGTGGTGTCAAGCCAACCGTTCTGGTCGAAGCGGACGATGCGGGTATAGCCCCCTGTATTCGGAATGGGGTTTGGGGGATTTGCACCGAGGGGGCCACCAGGCCACCCTGCGATCAACCTGCCATCAGGCATCGGCACAAGAATGCTGTATGGTTGCTCATACCATTGGACCGCCCCATTTCCGGTATCATCCGGATTGAAGGAAAGGTCCAAAGAAGCGGGGTCTTGTGCATTGCACACGAAAAAGGTCATCCCGGCGATCAGGGCTAAGCACCAAGCATATTTCAGGTAAGGCATGTTTAGGTTCATTCGTTTGCCGGGAAGGACCTGCTGAAATTGATCTGCATTGGTTGAGGTCAACTCGCAGTGCGGGTGATGTCCATGGGTTCTACGGGAATGAATCCGCAAAGCAGGAGTTGGGGATGGGTCCCAAGGGGTAAATCGCTGATGAACACAAATGTACGCAGATGAATTCCGGGAATGCGGCCACCGATTGCACCGATTTTGGTTCGGCAGGCAATGTGTCCATTCAGGCTGGCCGAATCCTACTCGCAGCATCTGTTCTTTGGACCCGTGGAAAGCACGGTCCATTGGGCTGGCCCGACCTTTTGTGTGAGGTGCCTTTCCACGGATCAGTTGCATGAACCGTCCATGCTCAAGGCCCATACGGTCGCTCTTCACAACTCAAACACCCACAACCTGCATGCTTCGGGGAACACAATTCCGAAAGGTTCTTCCCGAAAAATCCCGAACACGCTGCTGCCCGAGCCGCTCATGGCCGCATACACCGCGCCTTGCTGCAGCAGCTCAGTCTTAATGGCGCCGATGGCCGGGTGCTTTGCGAATACATATGGCTCCATGTCGTTCACCACGGTGCCTTGCCATGTTGATGTGGGGGCCTTCAATGCTTCTTCCAAAGCGGCGTGCGCGGAGGTGGGCTGCATGCCTAGAAATACTTCCGCCGTGGATACATGGATGCCGGGATTCACCAGCACCAGCCAGTGGTTTTTCAGGTCCACTTCAATCGGGGTGAGCCGTTCGCCGCGTCCTTCGGCGAGTTGCGGCCCATCCTTGAGGAAGAACGGGCAGTCGCTGCCCAGCTGGGCGGCCATGGCATGCATTTCTCCCGCCGTGAACCCAAGTTCCAGCAATTGTTCCAGCAGGAGCAGGGTGCGGGCGCCATTGCTGCTGCCGCCACCGAGGCCCGCGCCGGTGGGTATGGCCTTGTGCAGGTGCATGCGCAGGCCGGGCAGTTCGCGTTGCTGGCGGATGAGGTCCACGGCTTTCAGGCAGAGGTTGGCCCTGGGGTCGCCCGGCACGGGCAGGCCGGTGCTTGCAAACCTCACCTCGCCCGCGGGCACCGCATCGTCAACGATCACCTCAAGCGCATCGCGGAGCGGGATGGGGAAAAGCACGCTGCGGATGTTGTGGTAGCCGTCGGGCCGCTTGCCGAATACCTGCAGGCCGATATTGATCTTGGCAAAAGGGAAGGCCAGCATGCCGCTTAGAATGGATAGAACACAGGGATGAGCAGGGTGGCCAGGATCCAGAACATGAGCGACATGGGTGCGCCCACCCGGGTGAAGTCGGTGAATTTGTAGCGCCCGGCGCTGTACACCATGGTGTTGGTCTGGTAGCCGATGGGCGTCATGAAGCTGAAGGAGGCCGCGAAGGTGACGGCCATGATGAAGGGCACCGCGCTAACGCCCAGTGCCTGTGCGGCTGCAATGGCAATGGGCGCCACCACGGCGGCGGTGGCGTTGTTGGACATCACCTCGGTGAGCAGTGCCGTGCACAGGTACACCCCCGCCAGCACGGCCACCGGGCCCCATGCGCCCAGGGCGTTCACCAGCCCGTTGGCCAGGCGCACCGACAGGCCGCTTTCGGACATGGCCACGCCCATGCTCAACGAGCCCGCCAGCAGGAACACGATCTTCCAATCGATGGCATCATACACCTCCTTCATGGACATGCAGCGGGTGAGCACCACCACGCAAACGCCCAGCAGTGCGCTTACCACAATGGACATGATGCCCGCGGCCGCCACCAGCACCACGGCCAGCAGGGTAAGGCCGGTAATAATGGCCGAGCGCTTGTCGAATCCTACGGTGCCGTCCTGTTCCGCAATAATGGCGAACGGGCTGTCCGCCTCGCGGTCCAGGTTGCGCAGTCTTTCCACATAGTGGCTGCGCACCTCGGCCAAGATCACGTCGCCCGAGCGCAGCACCACATCCTCCAGGCGCTGGTTCACCACGGCATCGCGGCTGCGCACGGCCAGGGGCACCGCACGGTAGGTGCGCATGAAATCGGCCTGGCTGAGCGCGCTGCCCACCAAGGGTGAGTTGGCGGTGATCACCAATTCCACCAGTTTGGTGGCCTGGCCGCTGCTTTCGGGCAGGGGTGCCTGGCCGCCCACGGCCGGGTGTATGCGCACGTGCCTGCGCTCGTTCAGCGTGCGGATGTGGCCCACGTCGCACCGCACCTTCAACATGTCATGCGCCTGCAGCACCATGTCGCCGGAAGGTATGGTGAACACCGAATCACCGCGCCGGATCTCGATGATGTCCATGTGCACTTCCTTCACCAGGGAGGAATCCATGATGCGCATGCCCACGGAGGCGGCGCCCGGCAGCAGCTCGATCTCGCTGATGTAGCCTTTCACGCCGAAACGCTCCTCAAGCCCGGTGGTGTCGCGGTACTTGCGCAGCGAGCGCCGGCCCCACAGCAGCATGTAGCCCAGGCCCACCACCAGGAAGACCAGGCCCATGGGTGTTTGCTGGAACATGCCGATCGGTTTCTGCCCGTGCTCCACGGCAATGCCGCTCATCAGCAGGTTGGTGCTGGTGCCGATCAGCGTGGTGGTGCCGCCCAGTATGGTGGCGAAGGAAAGCGGGATGAGCATGCGCGAGGCGCTGATGCCGGCCTGCCGTGCGGCCTGCACCACAATGGGTATGAAAACGGCCACGATGGGCGTGTTGTTGAGGAAAGCGGAAATGACCGGTATGCCCAGGAAGAGGATGAGCATGCCGCGCACCTCGCTGCGCCGCATCTGCCGCGAAAGCCGCGGGGCCAGCGCGCCCAGCACCCCCGAGCGCAGCACCGCCGCACTAAGCACGAACATGAACACCACCGTAAGGGTGGCCGTGTCGCTGAAACCCGATAGCCCCTGCTGAGGGGTAAGCACGCCGGTGACCACCAAGGTGGCAATGATCAACAAGGAGATCAGGTCGATGCTGAGCCGCTCGCTGATGAACAGTCCGATGGCCACCACGATAACCCCCAGCACGATCAACTCCTGCGGACTCATGCGGCGAAGGAAAGGTGGAAATGGGAAAAGTTGGTGAAACCGCCAGCGAAGGCCACTGCGGCCGGGCTGCCCATGCCCTTTCAAGCCATGGCCCACCAAGCCGCCGCCGAACGCCCTTTGGCCGGGCACAGCTACATTCGCCGGTCGGTAAAGCACAGCCATGAGCACCTATCTCGAGTTCGAAAGCCCCATCCAGAACATTGTGGAGCAGATCGCGAAGCTGAATGAAGTGGCCGCCGGCGGTGAGGTGGACGTGAAGGCAACGCTGAAGGACCTGGAGAAGAAACTGGCCGACACCCGCAAGGAGGTATACGGCGGCCTAACGCCATGGCAGCGCGTGCAGGTAAGCCGCCACCCCGACCGGCCTTACAGCCTGCAGTACATCAACTACATCAGCAACAACACCTTCATTGAGCTGCACGGCGACCGTACCGTACGCGACGACAAGGCGATGGTGGGTGGCTTCGGCATGATGGACGGGCGCACGGTGATGTTCATCGGCCAACAGAAAGGCGTGAACACCAAGATGCGCCAGTACCGCAACTTCGGCATGCCCAACCCGGAGGGCTACCGCAAGGCCCTTCGCCTGATGAAGCTGGCCGAGAAGTTCAACAAGCCGGTGATCACGCTGATCGATACCCCCGGCGCTTTCCCGGGCCTTGAGGCCGAGGAGCGCGGGCAAGGCGAGGCCATTGCGCGCAACCTGCTGGAAATGGCACAATTGAAAGTGCCGATCATTTGCGTGATCATTGGCGAGGGCGCCTCCGGTGGTGCGCTGGGCATTGGCGTGGGCGACAAGGTGCTGATGATGGAGAATGCCTGGTACTCGGTGATTTCGCCGGAGAACTGCTCCACCATCCTGTGGCGCACCTGGGATTTCAAGGAGCAGGCCGCGGCCGCGCTGAAGCTGACGGCGCAGGACATGTTCGGCAATGGACTGGTGGACGGCGTGGTGCCCGAGCCGGTGGGCGGTGCCCATGCCGACCCCGATGAAGCGTGCCGCCTGGTGAAAGTGGAGGTGAAGAAGCAGCTGGACCGGCTGGTGAAGCTGGACCCGGAGAAGCGCGTGGAAAAGCGCATCGCCAAGTACTGCAGGATGGGCGTGGTGAAGAAGGCCAAATAGGCCTATCGGTTGAACAGGGGCAGCACGCGCATAACGCTGCCGGGCACCGGCCACGAGCCCGCCACGGCACCGCTGGCCACATTGATCACCACCACTTCATTGTCCGCCCCGCCATAGGCCACAGCGTTCAGGTCATCGTAAACCAGCGTGTGCAGCACGGGTGTGCTGCCCAAGGGCAGGGCCCCGGCGCCGCCGTACGTAAAGCGGTACAGGTCGCCGTTGGACAGCGATACCAGCCATTGGCCCCCCTGCAGGCCGGTCACCGCCGCGATCGGGGCCGGCCAGTTCCAGGCCTCCCATGTGCCGCCGCCGTCCAGGGTGCGGTCCAGTACCCGGCCCGTGCCGTTGCGGTTGCCGAACACCAGCACATGGCCCTCGTCGCGCACGGCCAAGTGCACGGGCACAAGGTCCAAGGGCTGCGTAGCAAAGGCTGCGCCGGAGAGGCGGAAGTAGGCGCCGAGCCGGTATTCGCCGGTAACGAAATGCCGCTCGGTGGTAACCATCAGTGCATCGGTGGCCACGGTTTGCATGGCCCGGAACTGGTCCGGCAGCACCGCCACCGTGCCGCCGGTGCCGTTCAGCGGGTCGTATGCGTGCAATGTGCCATTGTCCATGCCCACGTACAGCCGTCCATCGGTGGCCAGGTCCACACTGGTGAACCATGGGGCGCCGATACTGGCCTGGTTGGGCAGCTGCCACGCCGTGCCCAGCCCGTTGGGGTTGAGGGCGCGCAGGCTGCCCAGCGCACCGCCGGCCACCACCAGGCGCTGCGCGGCCGAGCTTACGGCCGCGCCGCCAAGGTCCATGGGCCAGGTGGCCACCGGAAGCACTTGCCCGGTGCTGTCGCGCTTGTGCATGGCCACTTGGCCCGGTGCCACGGAAAGGGCATACACGGCGCGCAGGTAACGGGGCACCGCGGCCACGTAGATCATGCGCATGTCCCAACCGCTGTTCCGCCCGTCGTAGGCGGTGGCCTTCAGCTTATAGGTGCCGCTGGGCAATTGTGCCTGCACGATCGGCAGCTCCAGGGTGAGCGATGCGCTGGTGCCGCCCACACCGGCCGAAACGGCCGGCACCACCGGAATGTCGTTCGCGTTGAGCAATTGCACGCTGACCTGCTCCAGCCCTAGGTCGTCGTGCGCCTCCACCTGCACCAGCAGCGTGTCGGGCACCTGCACCTGCTGGTGGTCGGCCGGCTGGATGATCGTGATGCGCGGCGCCCCATCGGCCGCATCCCGCTTGCAGGCCGTTGAAAAAAGCGCGAATAACAGCGGCAGGACAAGGGCTTGTTGATAACGCATCATCACAAAGTAACAACCCGCGCGGCTTTGCCGATCCACTAACGATCGGGCGTTGATCAACTGTTGAAACATTGGGATTCTTTCCTGGCCGCCGGCAGGGAAGGGCCTGCTCGGCGGGGTTACCTTTGGCATCCTTCCGCCGGCAGGTGCATCTCGCCCCCGGCGTACCTATATGAACCAATTCCAAGCTCCCTCTTCCGGTACCCGCGCCATGGACCGGAAGCGACGCCCGGCACCCGTCATGGACCCCGCCGTGGACAGTGGCCGGCTCCCGCCCCAGGCACCCGACCTGGAGGAGGCCGTGCTCGGCGCCATGATGCTCGAAAAGAACGCCGTGAACGAGGCCATCGACATTTTGGTGCCGGACAGTTTCTATGTGGATGCCAACCGCAGGATCTTCGAGGCCATACAGCACCTGTTCCGCACCGACCAGCCGATCGATATCCTAACGGTGACCCAAGAGCTGAAGAAGCGGGCCGAGCTCGACATCGTGGGCGGTGCCTTCTACATCAGCCAGCTCACCAACCGGGTGGCCAGCAGCGCCAACGTGCAATTCCATGCACGCATCATCAGCCAGAAGCACCTGATGCGCGAAATGATCCGCATCAGCGCCAGCACCATACAGGACGCCTACGACGAAAGCACCGACGTTTTCGAACTGCTGGACCGCACCGAGCAACAGATGTTCGCGGTGACCAGCGGCACGCTCAAGCGCAACTACGAGCCGATGAGCGAGCTGATCCAGGGTGCCATCGCGCAGATCGAGGCCACCAAGGCCAAGGGAGGCGGCATGAGCGGCGTGCCCACCGGCTTCACCCAGCTGGACAAGCTTACCGCGGGCTGGCAGCCCAGCGACATGATCATTGTGGCCGCCCGGCCGGCCATGGGCAAAACCGCCTTCGTGCTCAGCATGGCCCGCAACATCGCCGTGGAGCACAACCAGGCCGTGGCCGTGTTCAGCCTCGAAATGAGCAGCACCCAGTTGGTCACCCGCCTGATCTCCAGCGAATCGGGCCTGAGCTCCGAAAAACTCAGGAAAGGAGAACTGACCGAGGCCGAATTCAAGACCCTGCACCAGCAGATCGGCAGGCTCTCCAACGCGCCGCTCTTTATCGACGATACCCCGGCGCTCAACATCTTCGAACTGCGCGCCAAGTGCCGCAGGCTGAAAAGCCAGCACGATGTGAAGCTCATCATCATCGATTACCTGCAGCTGATGACCGCGGGCAGCGACGCCAACCGGGGCGGCAACAGGGAACAGGAGATCAGCTCCATCTCCCGGTCCATCAAAAGCATAGCCAAGGAACTGAACGTGCCCATTATTGCCCTCAGCCAGCTGAGCCGCCAGGTGGAAAGCCGCGGGGGCGACAAGCGGCCCATGCTCAGCGACCTGCGCGAATCGGGCGCCATTGAACAGGATGCCGACCTGGTGTGCTTCCTGTACAGGCCCGAGTACTACAAGATCCTCGACGATGAGCACGGCTCCACCATAGGCATCGGGGAGGTGATCGTGGCCAAGCACCGCAATGGTGCAATAGACAATGTGCGGTTGCGTTTCATATCGGAATTGGCCAAGTTCACCGACCTGGAAACGGGTGACATGAACTTTGGTGGCGGCTTCGGGCAAGGAACGGTGCAAACCATTACCATGCCCAGCCGGATGAACGATGAAACGGATGACCTCGGTGCGCCTTTCTGAGCTGTTGCGGCCCTGGCGGCGCGGCATGCTCGCCACACTGGCCGCCGTGGGCATGGCACTGGCCGCAACCCCGCTGCTTGCAGCCAAGATCTTCATTCCCATGGACCGCGGGCAGGCCGACCACCTGAAGGCCTACGGCATCGTGTACTGGGTGCTGGAAAGTGACGTGCCCGTGGATTGGTTGCTGAACTACAAGGGCGGCAGCTTCATGCTGGACCGCATAGCCGCGGTGGAGCGCGAATGCACCGTGCGCGGCGTAACCTTCAACGTGATCGCCGATGCACAGGCCAACAGCATACTGGCCGAAATAGCCGATCCGGAGGTGAACATGGAGGTGGTGAAGCTTGAAAAAGCGCCCAAGATCGCCGTGTACGCACCCGAAAGCTTCCAGCCGTGGGATGATGCCGTGGCACTGGTAATGACCTACGCCGAAATCCCCTACGACCGCATATACGATCGCGAGATCCTGCGCGAAAGCCTGCCCAAGTACGATTGGCTGCACCTGCACCACGAGGACTTCACCGGGCAGTACGGCAAGTTCTACCGCATGTTCCGGAATGCGCCGTGGTATATGGACCAAGTGCGCGATGCCGAGGCCATGGCCAAGGAATTGGGCTTCGCCAAAGTGAGCCGGATGAAGGGCGCCGTGGCGGGCAAGATCCGTGACTACGTGGCCGGTGGCGGCTACCTTTTCACCATGTGCAGCGGCACCGACAGCTACGACATAGCCTTGGCCGCCGAGGGCGTGGACATCTGCGACACACCCTTCGATGGCGACCCGCCCGATCCCCGCGCACAGCAAAAACTCGATTACGGCAAATCGTTCGCGTTCACCAACTTCAAGCTGGTCATCGATCCCATGGTCTATGAGTTCAGCGACATCGATGCCACCGACATCCATTCGGGCCTGGGCGAGACGCGCGATTTCTTCACCTTGTTCGATTTCAGCGCCAAATGGGACATTGTGCCCACCATGCTGTGCCAAAACCACGAACAGGTGATCCATGGCTTCATGGGCCAAACAACCGCCTTCCGCAAGAGCTTGGTAAAGCCCGGTGTCACCATCATGGGCGAGAACAAGCCGCAGAACACCGCCAAGTACATACACGGCGAATACGGCATGGGCCAATGGACCTTCTATGGCGGCCACGACCCCGAGGATTACCAGCACATGGTGGGCGATCCGCCCACCGACCTGAGCCTGTTCCCCAATTCCCCGGGTTATCGGCTCATATTGAACAACATCCTGTTTCCGGCCGCCCGCAAGCGGAAGCAGAAAACCTGAACACCGGGCACAACGGCCCTTTTCATGCCGCGGATGGGCGTAAGCGTCCGGGCATCGCTATGTTTGTGCCTGCAAAAGCCTTTCATGGACCTTTCAAAGATCATCGCCATCCCCGGCAAGCCCGGTCTCTTCAAAATTGTCGCCCAAGGCAGGCAAGCCTTGATCGCCGAATCGTTCACCGGCAACCAGCCCCGGTTCCCCGTGCACTCCAGCGTGCGCGTGGTGGCCCTGGACGAGGTGAGCATATACACCACGGGCGAAGAGGTGCGCCTGGCCACCGTGCTGGAGGACCTGTATGCGAAGAACAAGGATGCCGATGTGGATGCGCTGATCACCGGAAGCGTGGAGGGCCTTTACGAGAAGCTCGCCGAAGTGCTCCCGAACTACGACCCTTCACGCGTATATTCCAGCGATGTGCGAAAGATCTTCCTTTGGTACCGCATGCTGCTGACGGCGGGCCTGTTTGAGGAGGAAGGAAAGAAGGACAAGGAAGAGGCAAAGGAGGCCGGCGCCAAGGAAGAGAAGAAGCCGAAAGCGGCCGCCAAGGGGAAAGCGAAGGCCGGCACCAAGGCCATTCCCGGCGCTAAGCCCGTGGGCACCTCCAAGGCCAAGGCCAAGACCACCATGCACAAGGGGGCCCAGCGCGGTTCATAACCTATTGGCCGCCATGTGGGTGCGCACCTATCTTGCGGGGCTTTCCGTTAGAGCCACCACATGAAAAAGCAATACCCCCTTGCCGGTAGAACATTGGTCGTAGCCACCCTGTTGGGCGCAGTGGCACTTTCCGTGTCCTGGTCGAACGGCAAATTGCCCGTGGCCAAGGCCACCTCCCATAAGGGCCTGCTTACCGACGGCGCCTTCCGCGAAGCGCACTCCTTCGCGCTCGACTCCAGCCAGAACACCTATTTCGTGGGCAGCGGCCACTGCAACGGCTGCCACGGCCACGACCCCTCGGGCCAGGCCATGGTAACGGTGGAAGGGCGCGATGTGAACGTGGTGGACGCCTGGCGCAGCAGCATGATGGCCAATTCCGCACGCGACCCCTTCTGGCGGGCCAAAGTGAGCCACGAAGTGCTGGTGAACCCGGCACACCAGGAGCTACTGGAGAACAAGTGCACCGCCTGCCATGCACCCATGGGCCATTTCGAGCACCACATGACCGGGCAGGGCAACTATTCCATCGCGTACATGGAGCAGGACGACATCGCCCTGGACGGGGTGAGTTGCACCCCCTGCCACATGCAAAGCGCCGACGGCATCGGCAAGTTCTTCTCCGGGCAACTGCATTTCGATACCGACGGGCGCCCGCTGTACGGGCCCTACCCCGATGAGGACATCTTCGGCGCGCCCATGGAGGCCTTCGTGAATTACACGCCACTGTACGGCGAGCACATCCTGGATGCCGGCCTGTGCGCCGGGTGCCACACCTTGATCACGCAAACCGCCGACATCAACGGCAACCTCACCGGCGATGAATTCATTGAACAGGCCACCTACCACGAATGGCTCAACTCCGAATTCAATAACGATGAGCACCCCGCCACCGGCATCACCTGCCAGGGTTGCCACATGCCGCTGCTCAACGACACCATTGGCGTGGTGCTTTCGGCCAACTACGGTTTCCTGCAACCGAAAAGCCCCTTCGGCGAGCACCATTTCGCAGGTGCCAACAGCTTTATGCTGAACATGCTGAAGGAACACTCCGACACGTTGAACGTGACCGCCTACCCGCAGCAGTTCGATACGTCGATCGCGCGCACCCTGCGCATGTTGCAGCAGCACACGCTGATGCTGGAGGCCAGCGTGCCTTGGCGCGATGCCGATACCGCCTGGATCGACCTCAAGCTCACCAACCTCGCCGGCCACAAGTTCCCCAGCGGTTATCCCTCGCGCCGTGCATGGGTGCAGCTGGTGGTCACCAATGCCGTGGGCGACACACTCTACAACAACGGGGCGCCCTCCGCCGATGGCGACATCGCCGGGCATGATGAGCCCTGGGAGCCGCACTACGACCGCATCACGGCGGCCGACCAGGTGCAGATCTATGAAATGGTGATGGGCGATGTGAACGGCAACTACACCACCGTGCTGGAGCGGGCCAAGGCGCCGCTGAAGGACAACCGCCTGGCGCCGGCCGGCTTCACCACCGGCCACATCACCTACGATACCACGCGCATTGTGGGTGCCGCCGCCACCGATCCGGATTTCAACCGTTTCCAGGACGGCACGCAGGGCAGCGGAACGGACATTGTACACTACCATGTGCCCATGGGCGGCCACACCGGCCTGATCAACATCTCCGCACATGTGTGGTACCAGAGCGCGCCACCCCGCGCCATGGCCGACATGTTCAGCTACAGCAGCCCGGAGATCGACCTGTTCAAGGGCATGTTCCTGGCGGCCGACCATTCGCCGGTGCTGGTGAAAACAACGGCCATTACCGACATGTCGGTGGGCATCGACGACCTGCGCGAGCTGGGCGTGCGCATCTTCCCCAACCCCGTGCGCAACGGCATGCTCGTGGTGGACGGGCTGGACGCGCGCACCACCGGCCTGGAGGTGTATGATGCAGGTGGCCGCTTGGTGGGTACGCGCGGCATGGCCACGGACCGCCAGTGGAGCCTGCGGTTGCCTTCACCGGGCACCTACATTGTTGTAGTGCGCACCAAGGAAAGGCTGTTCGTGGAGCGCGTGGTGAACCTGGGCAGCTAGATCGCCAGGTTGAAGATCGCATCACCCTCGTACACCATGGGCGCGCGGCTGATGTTGATGATGTAGCCTGCCTTGGGCGCGGCCACGCTTTCGCTCCAGGAGCCGAATGGGTCGGAGATCGTGCACAGCACGTCACCTTCCTCCACGCGCTGGTGCAGCTGCGTTTTCACATGCAGGAAACCCGAGCGGTCCGCACGCACCCAATTGGTCTTCTCCACGAAAATGGTGCGGTGCCGCGCAACGGGCACGGGTATGCCGGGGGCCAGCATGTCCAGGTGCTTCAGCACACGGATCACACCGGCCACCGCCTCGCGCGCCATTTCCTTGTCCAAGCTCATGCTCATGCCGCTTTCATTCAGCAGGGTGGGTATGCCCATTTTGCCGCAGGTCTCGCGGTACGATCCGGGTATGTAGGGGTCGATCAGCGTGAATGGTGCCTGGAACACGGTGGCCAATTCCCTCAATTCATCGTGGCCCGGGGCCATGCGCACCTGCGCGGCGTTGAACCGGTCGGCGCCGCCGGTATGGAAATCCAGGCAGAGGTCGGCCACGGGCAGCACTTCCGAGGTGAACCGGTAGGCCAAACGGCTGGCCAGTGAACCGTTCTTTATGCCCGGGAACACGCGGTTGAGGTCGCGCCCGTCCGGGAAGGAACGCGATTTGGCCAGGAAGCCGAACACATTGATCACCGGTATGCAAATGATCGTGCCCTTGGCCGGCCGGTTCACCCCGTGGCTGATCAGCTGCCGCACCACCTCCATGCCGTTCACCTCATCGCCGTGGATGCCCGCGGTGACCAGGATCGTGGGCCCTGGGACGGCGGAACGCTCCACCACAACCGGTACCTCCACGCGCGTATCGGTGAACAGGTTGGCCAGGCCAAGGTCAATGCGGCGGCTGGTGCCCAGGGGGATCGATTCCCCCAGGATCATCAACGGTTCCTCATGCGCAACATCGGTCAATGCCATCGGCCAGTTGTTTGGCGGGCGAAGTTCGCGCGCAGGGCGTGATCGGCGCCCCTCAGAACTTTTCCTCCTGCGGAATGGTGGCCTCCTGCGAAAGCTTGCCGATGTCCTGGTCGAACTCGTACAGGTTCACGTTGTTCGCCGTTTCCTTGCTTGCCAGGTTGTACATGTCCAGCAGGTTGTTCACCAAGGTCTCTTCCTCCACCTGTTCCTTCACGAACCATTGCGCAAAGTTGAGCGTGGCCCAGTCGCGCTCCTTGTGGGCCAGGTCCGCCAGGCGGTTGATCAATTTCGAATTTTCCTCCTCGTGCCGCAGCAAGCGTTGCAGGCAATCGCCCAGGTCCCGGGGGTTTTCCGGGGCGGCATCGATCGCGGCCACCGTAACCCGGCCGCCGCGGTTAAGAATGAACTTCAGGAACTTGAACATGTGCTCCCGCTCCTCATGGGCATGCTTGTACAGGAAATCCGAGGTGCCGCTGTAATGCTCGGACTCGGCCCAGGCCGCATAGGAAAGATAGACCTGTGCCTGCCAGGCCTCCTGTGTCATTTGCGCATTGAGCGCCTGTTCCATTTCATCACTGATACGCTTTGTGGCCATGGTGCTGGAAGGAGTTTGGAATGAATATCGATCGCTGTACAGGGAATGAACAAGCGCCAGATCCAGAGGTTCATGCGGCAGGCGGGGCCCGCGCTGCCACCCTGCGCCGCGCCCACCATTACCTTGGCGGCATGCGCTGGTTGCCCATCCTTCTTCCGCTGCTGCTGCTTTCCACGGCCCGTGCCCAAATGCCGCAAGTACAGCAAATGGTGGATGCCGTGAATGCCGATACACTGGTGTGGTGCCTGCAACGGCTTTCGGGTGAGGTGCCGGTGGATACCGGTTCAGGCGATGTGACGATCCTTTCGCGGCACCGCGGCCAGCCCGGCAATGCCGTGGCCGCCGCATGGATCGGGCAACAGCTGGTGCGCATGGGATATTCGCCGTGGCAAGAGCACTTCGGGGCCAGCGGCGTGAACGTGCTTGCGCTGAAGCCCGGGCAGGGGACGACCGCGCAACGGGTGTATGTGGGCGCGCATTACGATTGCATGCCCGGGCTGGCCCTGGCCCCCGGCGCCGACGACGATGGCAGCGGCGTATGCGCCGTGCTGGAGGCGGCCCGCGTAATGGCCCAACAGGAATTTGCCAACCCGTTGGTGTTCGCCTTTTGGGATGAAGAGGAACAGGGCCTGCTCGGCAGTTCCTACCACACGGCATCGGCCGCGGCCAACGACCAGCAGGTGGCGGGAGCGGTGCAGATGGATGCCATCGGCTACGATGGCAATGGCGACCGCTTGGCGCGCGTGCACGTGCGGCCGGTGGCCAACAGCATGGCCCTGAAGGATTCGATGCTGATGGCGAATGCCCTGTATGGCATCGGCCTGCCGCTGGCGGTGAACAACCCCGGTGCCACATACAGCGACCATGCCTCCTTTTGGAATGAGGGATACGGCGCGGTGCTGCTGATCGAGGACTTCGACAACGACCCCAATCCGCACTACCACACGCCGAATGATCGCTTGGAGCACTTGGATACGGCCTATTGGCGGGACATGTCGCGCTTGGCGGTGGCCACGGCGGCGGTGTTGGCGCAACCGTTGGCACCCGTAGGGCTGCCGGAAAGGGCCGGCATGCAAGCGGGGCAGGTACAGCTGCTGCCCAACCCGGCCAAGGGGCAGGTGAAGCTGCGTTGGCCGGGTGCCGCGGGCGCCAGGGCACAAGTGGTGCTGCGCGACGCCACCGGGCGCGAGGTGCTGCGGCAGGACCTTCACGGCCAAGATGCGGAGGTGGGGTTGGGCAGCGTGCGTGCCGGCAGCTACTTCATGCAGTTCATCGGGCTTGGCCCTGCCCCGGTGCAGCGGCTGGTGGTGTTGCCATAGGCAGTGGCGTTACGCCCAGCTTTTCACTGATATAGTCCAACACCCGGGTGTACAGGTGCACGCGGTCCTTTCCGCGCACGTTGTGGCCATGGCCGGGGTAGTAGAAGAAATCAGGTTGCACGCCCTTGTCCACGCAGCTTTTCAAGAAGCGCAAGGCATGTTCGGGCACCACCACATTGTCCATGTTGTCGTGTATCAGCAACAAGTGGTCGCGGAGCTCGCCCGCCGCGGGCGGCAATGCGGTGGCGGCGTAGCCCTCGGGGTTCTCCGCGGGGGTGTCCATGTAGCGTTCGGTGTACATCACCTCGTACAGGTGCCAGTCCTGCACGGCACCGCCGGCCACGCCGGCCTTGAAAGTGCCCGGTGAGCGCAACAGCGCGGCCACGGTAACATGCCCGCCGAAGCTCCAGCCATGGATGGCCATGCGCGTGCTGTCCACAAAGGGTTGGCGCTTGAGCCATTGCGCGGCGAGCAGTTGGTCCTTCACCTCGGTGATGCCCAGCTGCCGATAGATCACCTGTTCGAAGGCCCGGCCGCGGTTGCCGCTGCCATGCCCGTCCACGGTAAACACCAGGAAACCGCGCTCGGCGGCCTCCAGCATCCATAGTTGGGCACCGCCCAGGAAACTGTTGGTGACCAACTGCACATGGGGCCCGTTGTAGGTGTACACCAGTACAGGGTACTTTCTCCCGGGTGAAAAGGTGCTGGGCTTGATCAGTCGCGCATTCAATTTGGCGCCGTCCACGCCTTCCACCTGCAACAGTTCGATGCGCCCGTGCTGCACCTGTGCCAACGGGTCGGCGCTGTTGATGATGGTCTTTACGGTGCGGCCATTGGCGGCGTCCAGCACCTGCGTCCGGCCGGGCACCTCCATGCTGCTCCATTGATCGATCAGGTAATGGCCGCCGCTGGACAATTGGCCGCGGTGGGTGCCGTGGCCCAGGGTGATCTGTTGCATGGCGCCGGTGGCCAGTTCCACGCGGTACAGGTGCGTGTCCATGGCGCCGCGCGGATCGGCGGGATCCACGATGCCCGTGCCTTCCACGTACAGATAGCGCTCCGTCTCGCCCATGCCGATGATGCGCTTCATTTCCCGCGGGCCGTCCGTCAATTGCCGCAGCAGGCCCTTGTCCACATCGTACAGGTACAAATGCCACCAGCCGTCGCGCTGGCTCCAATGGATGTACCGGCCCGGTGTGCGCTTAAGAAAGGTGAGCGGATGCTGCGGCTCCAGCCATTTTTCATTCCGCTCCTCGAACAGGGTGCGCACCGCTTTGCCCGTGGATGCGTCGTAGCGGATCACCTTGAAGTGGTCGGTGGCCCGGTTCAGCAGGATCAGGCACAGGTGCCGCCCATCCGGTTCCCAGCTGATGTTGGTGAGGTAATGGTCGGGCGGGCCTTCGGGCACAATGAACACGGTGGTGTCCGCCCGCAGGTCGTACACGCCCAGTTTCACCTGGTGGCTGGTTTGCCCGGCCATGGGGTAACGGAATTTCTCGAAGGTGCTGGGCGTGCTGCCGATGTCCTCAATGTAGTACGGCGTTACCATGGTCTCGTCCATGCGATAGAAAGCAAGCCTGCCGCCATCGGGGCTCCAGAACGTGCCTTTTTCCACGCCGTATTCCTCGCGGTGCACGCTTTTCCCGTTCACAATGCCATCGGCGCCGTCGTGGGTCACCTGCTTGACCGCCGTGCCCGGCCCGGCGATAAAGAGATCGTTGCCCCCGGTGTATGCCACGCGGTCGTTGGTGGGGGCGCGGTCGGTGTTCCCCGCGTTTCCGGGCAATTCATATTGCATTGTGGCGGTGCGTGCATTTACCGCATAGGCGTACAGGCGTGGCCCGTACGAGAGCAGCAGGGTGTTGCCGTTGGCCCATTCCATGGCCGGCAGCGATGAAAGGGTGTCGCGTCCCGCCAGGGCCTTGTTCAGGTCGGCCAGCGTGAGCACTTGCTGGTCGGCGGCGTTGCCGGTGGTGCCGCGCATCAGCGCCGTGCCCTTCACATGGCTGTAGCGGTCGGTGCCGGGTATCCATTGCAATGCGGCAGCGCGTTCGGGGTAGTAGCGGCCTGCCCGGAGGATCGCATCCTCCAGCGTGAGCGCTTTTTGCTGCGCTGATCCGGGCAATGCGGCCAATAGCCAAAGGGCCGCCAACAGAAGGTGGTTGCGGGTGTTCATCTGCCCGCGAAGGAACAAAGAATGCGCTCAAACGATGTTCACCTCGCGCTCGAGCTGCACACCGAACATGGCCTGTATGCTTTCCACGATCCGCGTGCTCAGCCCATAGATCGCGCGGCCGGTTGCGCCGCCATGGTTCACCAGTACCAGCGCTTGGTCCATGTGCACGCCGGCGCCGTTGTCGCGGTGGCCTTTCCAACCGGCCTTTTCGATCATCCAACCGGCGGCGAACTTCACCTGGCCGTCCGCGGCGGGGTAGTGCACGGCATCGGGATGCTGCGCCAGTATGCGCTGTGCCATGTCGGCCGGCACCACGGGGTTTTTGAAAAAGCTGCCGGCGTTGCCCAGGGCCAGCGGGTCGGGCAGTTTGCTGCGGCGGATCGCGATCACGGCATCGCTTACATCCTTGATCGTGGGATGTGCGATCCCACGTTTCCCCAGCTCTTGCCGTATGCTGCCGTAATGCGTGTCCACCACGGGATTCCTGCTGAGGCGGAAGGCCACGTTCAGGATGATGTACCGGCCCTTGCCCCCGCGCTTGAAAAAACTCTCGCGGTAGCCGAATTGGCATTGTTCCCCATTGAACTGCACAACCTCGCCATCTTCCAGGCGAAGGGCCTCCAAATGGTGGAAATGATCCTTGATCTCCACGCCATATGCACCGATGTTCTGCATGGGCGCGGCACCCACCTTGCCCGGGATCAGCGAAAGGTTTTCCAGCCCACCCCAACCGTTGTCCACACAGTGCATCACGAAATTGTGCCATACCTCTCCCGCGCCGCAACGCACCACCACCTGCTCGTCGTTCTGCTCGATCACCTGCATGCCGCCGAGCTCGTTCAGCAGTACCAGCCCGGGCCAATCCTGCGTGAAAAGCACATTGCTTCCACCGCCCAGCACCAGCAAGGGCAACCCCTGCACCTCCGGCCTTGCCAGCAGGCTGCGCAGATCCGCCACCGTTCGGAACCGCCCCAGCCATGCAGCGCGCGCTGCAATGTGGAACGTGTTGAAGGGCAAAAGATCGGCAGTGGGGTGAAGTTCCATGGGAGGCAGGAGTGGCATGGCCTGTGGCCGGGGCAAGTTTACCGGTGCCGGGGCTTACCCCTGCACGCCGATCATGCGTCTTTCCACCAACCCTGGTGTGCAACCCATCGGTTACCGGCAATGGATGCGCAATGGCATCACCTTCACAGGCAACTCACACCAAGCCTACTTGGGGCAGAAGTACAGCGGGGATGACAACCTTCACCTGCCCCTAATGCGGAGTGCTGGGCCTCGGCCCGGCCGAGATCGGTCCCGGGCCGTTCCTTTGCCGCATGTTGCGCGCTGTTGTAAGCGTTACGAACGACCTGGCCACGGACAACCGCGTGCACCGTACCTGCACCGTATTGCAGGCGCTGGGGTACGACGTGCTGCTGGTGGGCCGGATGCTGGGCGACAGCCTGCCCGTGGAGCGGCCGTACCGCACGCGCCGCATGCGGTTGCTTTTCAACAAAGGCCCGCTGTTCTATGCCGAATACAATTTGCGCCTGTTCTTCCTGCTGCTGTTCGCGCGGTGCACGCTTTTTTTCAGCAACGACCTGGACACGCTGCTGCCCAATTTCCTTGCGGCGCGCCTAAGGGAGGGCAAGCTTGTGTACGACACGCACGAGTTCTACACCGAGGTGCCCGAACTGCTGGGCCGGCCACGGGTGCGCCGCGCATGGCTGGCCATTGAGCGCTGGATCTTCCCCAAGTTGAAGACGGTCATCACCGTGAACCAAAGCATCGCCGATGCCTACCGGGAGCGTTACGGAAAGCAGTTGCACGTGGTGCGCAACATACCGATGCCGCGTCAACTTGGGCCCTTGCCACCCCGGGAGGCGCTCGCATTGCCACGCAACAAGCGGATATTGGTGCTGCAGGGGGCAGGGATCAACGTGCAGCGCGGGGCGGAAGAAGCTGTGCTGGCCATGCGCGCACTGCCGGGATGCTTGCTGCTGATCATTGGAGGGGGCGATGCCTGGCCCGTTCTGGAAGGGTTGGTGCATGAGCACGGCCTCGGCGACCGGGTACGCTTGCTGGGGAAATTACCCTATGGGCGCATGATGGACTACACCCGCAACGCCGACCTCGGCCTATCCCTGGACAAGGACACCAACCTCAACTACCGCTTCAGCCTGCCCAACAAGCTGTTCGATTACTTGCATGCAGGAATCCCCGTGTTGGCCACCGACCTGCCCGAGGTGGCGGCCATTGTGCGGCGGTACGATTGCGGAGTGCTGGTGCCGCAAGCCGCGCCGGACTTGTTGAGCGATGCGGTGGCCGGGCTGTTCAACGACCCGGCGCGGTATGCGCGGATGCGGCGGAACGCTACATTCGCGGCCCGCGAACTGGACGGTGCGCAGGAAGCCGCCAAGTTGCGTCAGATCCTGGAGAACCTTGGCTGATCAGCATTTGCATATCGTCAGTTTCGACGTGCCATGGCCCGCCGATTACGGCGGCGTGATCGATGTGTACTACAAGGTGCATGCCCTGGCGCGCATAGGCGTGCGGGTGCACCTGCACTGCTTCGAGTACGGCAGGGGCCATGCCGCACAGCTGGAGGACATTTGCGAAAGCGTGCACTACTATCCCCGCCATACCGGCAAGCACCAGCTGCTCAACAGCCTGCCCTACGTGGCCATCAGCCGGCGCAGCGATGAATTGGTGGACAACCTCTGCCGCGATGGTCACCCCATCCTGTTCGAGGGGCTGCATTCCTGCTACCACTTGGGCGATCCCCGCCTGGCGGGAAGAAGGCGCCTGGTGCGCACCCACAACGTGGAGCACGACTACTACGAGGCCCTTGCCCTGGCCGAGCGCAGTACCTTCAAGCGCACCTATTTCCAGCAGGAAGCGCGCAAGCTCCGCAAGTTTGAACCGGTGCTGGCCGAGGCCGACGCCATATTGGCCATCTCGCCCAAGGACCAGCGGTACTTCGCCGCCCACTTCCGCAACGTGCACCACATTCCCGCCTTTCACCCCAACGCCAAGGTGGCCCCCCCCTCCGGGCTGGGCGCTTACTGCCTGTACCACGGCGCACTGGGCGTGCCCGAGAACGACCGCGCTGCGCTATTCCTGGTGGAAGAGGTGTTCCGCGGCCTGCCGGTGCCATTGGTGATCGCTGGCCGGGGCGCAAGCCCCGAATTGCGCAGCGCGGTGGCCGGTGCAAACAACGTGAAGCTGCGCGAGAACATCCCAACGGCGGAGATCACCGCATTGGTGCAGGGCGCCCAGGTGAACGTGCTGCCCACCTTCCAGGCCACGGGCATCAAGCTGAAACTGCTGCTGTGCCTGTTCCGCGGCAGGCATGTGGTGTGCAACACACCCATGGTGCAGGACACCGGCCTCGAGGCCCTGTGCCGCGTGCACGACGATACCGGGACCATGCGGCTGAGCATACAGGCCTGCATGGGCCAGCCCGTGGGCGGCGCTGCACTGGAGCAGCGCGTAGCCGTGCTGGAGGAGCGCTTCTGCAACACCGCGAATGCAAGGAAGATCATGGCGTTGCTGCGAGAAGGGAGCCGGGCGGAAATGAACGGCGGCGAATAGAGGATAGGCGACAAGTATTGCGTCCATGCGGGAACACCAAATTGGCCGCTCGCAGGATCTCGCTTAACCCGGAAGGGTATATATTAGGCATTCAGGATCACCTGCGATGAAAATGCTGAAATTCATGACCCACCGCGTTTTTCATGGCAGGGGTGCTCATGCTTGGTGGGTCATGTTGGCCGGTTTGATTCCCGCTAATGCCGCTGCCCAGGTTATTGAACTTGGGACGGATTGCCAATGCGATATCAGCGTCCTGGCCTACTCCTGGGCTGATCCCAACAATCCGGATCCTTGGACATTATCTGCCAGCTCTTGGTATTATGGGAGTTTGGGCAGCACAGATGAGCTCTTGAAGATTACGTTCATGATCAGTGCCGATCCGTGGATGTTTCTTTTGTGGGACAATAACGTACCCCCCGAATTACCATTCAGTCAAACCTATGGTCCAGTGGAGTGTGACGGGGAATTGACCTGCATCAACCTGCAGGGCGGAAGGGCATATGTGGGTGCTGATCCGCCATACGAGTATCAATTCAAGGTGACCTGCGGTCCGCCGCTTCAGGTCGGGATAGGACAATTCATTTGCCCATGAGCCATCTGGAAAGCCGTGCCCGTGTCAGGCTCCTCAGGGCCGTGCTCGTGACTTTATTCACGGGCGCACTGTTCACCCTTCAAGCGCAGAAACGCAACTTCAATTGGGTGTTCGCTAGTGGGGTTTGGCTGCAGTTTGCCAATGATACGATGCTGTCCGTGCCCGTGGCGGACACGGTCTCGCTGCGCAATGCCTCCATCAGTGACACGGCCGGGCAGTTCCGCTTGTTGGCCGATGACTTCGGGATCCGCAATGCACTGTTCCAAACGGTGCAAGGTGGCGGGGCTGCTGAATTGGGTTGGAACGTGCCGGCGGCGAACTACCTGATCCTCCCGATCCCTGGGCCTGGCGAGCGGTATGCGGTTTTCATCATTGAAGAGCCGCCCAATGCAAGAGCGGGATGGGTGGAAGTCGACCTTTCCGGTGGAGGTGCCGGGGTTGTAGTGGGCAACACCACATGGTTCATGCAGCATGCCACCGCAAAATTGGCGGCCACCACCACCTTGGACGAGAACGGCTACTGGGTGTTGCTGCATGGGGAAGCGGACGATGCCTTCCACGCCTTCCATCTCGGGCCTTCGGGTCTTGACATGGCGCCGGTGATATCGCATCAGGGCACTATGTACTTGCCCTCCGCACCGGAACGGAACATGGACCGGTACGGAAAGATGAATTTCAGTTTCCAAGGGGACCGCCTTGCAGTGGTGAAGAACGACACCTCCTTGGATACGAACAAAGTGGAGATCTTCGATTTTGACCGGGCCACCGGTGCGCTGCTCCATTGGGCGGACATCCGGTTGCAGGATTATGGTGGGGATTCCGCCGCGATGGCGGTCATGATGTACCCGCACCTGCTGAATGTTGACTTCGACCTGACGGGCCGCTACCTGTACGCGGAGAACCGCATGCCTGGCATAACGTCGGGCAGATGTTTCCAATTTGACCTGGAATGGGGTCCGGTGGACCTGGTCTATGGCCGAAGCGGCTTCGTGGCATTACAGGATGAGGAAGGCCGCTATGACAATCAATACGGCTCCCTCCTGGCCATGGCACCTGCGGGCTGGGCCCATGCGTTCGGGCCATTGGGCATGCCGCAATCAGGCACCATGATCTTCCGGCAGCCCATTTTTCCTGAAAATTACGCTCCGCCCCTCATGACCCAACCGATACTGCAGGTGTATCTGCCATGGCAACCCGTGGATGTCTTCCCCGAGCTGCTTCTTTTCGGCTACCAGCTTAGGCACCTGCAGGGCACCCCGGCGCTGGGCGGCTTCCCCTCGCCCTGCAAACGGTACACGGATAGTTCCCCCCTACCGGTACAGATAGCAGATAAGGCACCCGCCCATGTGGTAGGCGTATGGCCAAATCCCATGGACGGGAAGGCGGTATTGAATTTCAGTCAGCCGGTGGCAAGTGCAGCCCTTCAGCCCGAGCAGGTGGTCTGGCGGGATATGCTCGGGCGCGAGCTGGGCCGCTCGGTGGTGAAGCGGCTGGGTCCCTCGTTCGTCCTGGAGCGGGGCAACATCCCGGCAGGGCTTTACCTGGTTGAGGTGCAGGCCAGGGATTTTTCCTTGGGCACAGTGAAGGTGGTGTGCGAGTAGCTCATACCACGGCCCCCGCCGCGCTCACCTCCAGCAATTTCCCGTCCTCGCAGCGCACCACCCGGGCATTCACCTTCTTCATGTGCGTGTAGTCGTGCGTGGCCATGATCACGCACCTCCCGCCGTGGCTGATGGTGTACAGCAGTTCCACGATCTCCGCCGTGGTCTCGGGATCCAGGTTGCCGGTGGGTTCATCGGCCAGCACCAGCTCGGGGTCGTTCACCAGGGCCCGCGCTATGCTCACGCGCTGCTGCTCGCCGCCGCTCAGCTCATGCGGCATCTTGTAGCCCTTGTTGCCCAGGCCAACTTTCTCCAGCACCTCCTGCACCTTCGCGTCCATGGCCTTGCGGCCCTTCCAACCGGTGCTGCGCATCACGAAGGTGAGGTTCTCGTTCACCGTGCGGTCGCCCAGCAGTTGGAAATCCTGGAACACGATGCCGATCTTGCGCCGAAGGAAGGGCACTTGGCGCCGTTTCAATTTCCGCAGGTCGAAACCCGCCACATGCCCTTCACCCTCCAAGAAGGGCAGGTCGCCGTACAGCGTGCGCATCAGGCTGCTTTTCCCGCTGCCCGTCCGCCCCACCAGGTAGATGAACTCGCCGGCGTTCACCGTCAGGTCAACTTGGTTCAGCACCAGGTTCTCGCGTTGGAAAATGCGAGCGTTATGCAGTTCGATGATGGGGGAGGAGGACATGGCCGGGCATGGTGCGGGGCAGTGGTGCGGCCCCGGCGGCCCAAAGGAAGAAAATTCCGGGGCGCCGATCTGCGTTATCCTTCCCAATGATCCCACACCGCTTTGCACAGGGTGAACACGCCAACGTGGATAAATGCGCGCCCCGCGAAGGGAAAACGCCCAAGCCCCCCGGAACTTTGAACCGATGATGAAGTCCCTCACCCGCCCCCTTGCCGGGTGGCGCGCATGGCCCTTGCTGCTGCTGCTCGCCCATGCCGCCACGGCGCAGCGGCCCGCCCACTACCAGCAGGCAGGCGCGCCATTGGCCCATGCCATGGAACTGTTCGACAAGGCCCAGTATGGCGCGGCACTTTTCGAGTTCGACCGGTTGGCCGCACAGCAGCGCGACCCCATGAACGACCTGCGCACCGAGGCCGAGTTTTGGGCCGCCATCAGCAGTGTGCGCCTGTACCACGGCGATGCCGCCAACCGGCTGCTCGCCTTCATCGACGCCCACCCCGAGAATTTCCACGTGCCTGCCGTAAGGCTCGAACTGTTCAGGCACTATTTTACCGCCAAGCGATGGGGGCAGGCCTTGGCCTGGGCCGGCCAGGTGCAGGAAGAAACGTTGGGGAACAGCGACCGCACCGAGTTCCAGTTCAAGAAAGGCTACGCCCACTTCATGGACAAGCAGGACGACAAGGCCCTGTTGGAGTTTGCCAAGGTGAAGGGAAGCGACGGCCTGTACGCCGCGCCGGCCACCTACTACACCGCGCACATCAACTACACCAAGCGCAACTATGCAGCGGCCCTGGAGGACTTCAACAAGCTGAAGGACGACCCCAATTTCGGCCGCGTGGTGCCGTACTACATCGCGCAGATCCAATTCCTGCAAGGCCGCTACGAGGCCCTGCTCGAATACGTGAAGCCGCTGCTCGATGACCCATCCGGCACAAAGCGCACCGGCGACATCAACCGCTTGGCCGGCGAAGCCTACTACCGCACCGGACAATACGCCGAAGCGCTGCCCTACATCGAAAAAAGCCTGCAACGCGCAGGCGTGGAACGCAACGACCGGTATGTGGCCGGCTATGCCTACTACAAGAACGACAAATGCCAACAGGCCATAACCCAGTTCACCCAGGTGGTGGCCAACCAAACCGATACGCTCGCCCAACTGGCCGCCTACCACATGGCCGATTGCTACCTGAAGCTGGGCCAGAAGAACTATGCCCGCAACGCCTTCAAGAAAGCCTACGACCTGGGCAACGACCAGCGCGTGGCCGAGGATGCCCTGTTCAACTACGCCAAGCTCGCCTACGAACTCTCCTTCGACCCCTACAACGAGGCCATCATCGCCCTGCGCGACTACATGGCCAAGTACCCGGGATCACCCCGGCATGACGAGGCCCAGGAATTCCTGCTCGACGTGTACCTGAAGACCCGCAACTACGAGGCCGCCCTGGCCGCGCTGGATGCCATAAAGAACAAGGACCTGCGCCTGAAGGAAGCCTACCAGAAACTGGCCTTCGACAATGGCGTGGAGCTGTACGAAGCGCGGAAATACCAGCAGGCCCGTGCGGCCTTCCAGAAGGCGCTCACCTACGCCGTGGACCCGAAAGTAACCGTGCAGGCCCACTATTGGGGCGGGGAGGCCGCCTATGCCATGGGCGATTACATCGGCGCGCTGGCCAAGTACGATGCCGTGCGCAACACCGGCGGGGCCTACGCCAGTGCCTTGTATGAGCAGGCCAGCTACAGCATGGGCTACGCCTTCTTCAAGCAGAAGAAGTACGACGAGGCCGCCACCGCCTTCCGGCGCACCGTGGAACATGCCGACCTGCCCAAGGCCCAATACAACGATGCCCTGGTGCGCACCGGCGACTCCTACTACGTGACCAAGAACTTCCCGGCCGCCATCACCTGGTACGACAAGGCCATTAATGCCGGTGCCGCTGCCCGTGATTACGCCCTGTACCAAAAAGGCGTGTGCCTGGGGCTGGACAAAAAGAACGACCAGAAGATCGCCACGCTCAAGCAATTGCTTCGCGAAAAACCGAACAGCCAATACGCCGCCGACGCCAAGTTCCAGCTGGGCGAAACATACCTGAACATGGGCAAGGACAACGAGGCCATGGAATTCTACCAGCAGGTGGTGGCCCAGCACGCCAATTCGCCACACGTGCGCCAGAGCATGCTGCAGGTAGCACTGATCGACAAGCGCCAAGGGCGCACGGCCAAGGCGTTGGAAGGCTTCAAGGCCGTGGTGGCCAAATACCCCACGGTGGACGGTTCACGCGAGGCCCTGGCCGGCATTGAAAGCATTTACTCGCAGCAGGGCAACGTGGCCGCGTACGAGGAATACGTACGGACGCTCGCCTTCGTTGACGCCGCCACGCTTGACCTCGATGAGAAATATTACCGCAGCGCCGAGCAGCTCTACTTCGATGAAAAATGCGACCAGGCCATCGGTGCCTTCCGCGATTACCTGAACAAGTACCCGCGCGGGGCCTATGCGGTGAATGCCGAATACTACACGGCCGACTGCCTGCTGCGCGCCAAACGCGCCACCGAGGCCCTGCCGGGGCTGGAAAAGGTGATCGCCGCCGGTGAAGGCCAGTTCCTGGAGCCAAGCCTGGCCGCGGCAAGCCAGATCCTGTTCAGCGAAAAACGCTACGATGCAGCGCTGGGCTACTTCGACCAGCTGGCGCGCACCGCCGCCCTGCCCGTGAACGTGCTGGCCGGCCAAGCCGGGCGCATGCACACCCTGGTGCTGCTGCAGCGCAATGCGGAGGCCGCACAAGCCGCCCAAACGCTCCTCAACAACGAGAACGCCACCGCCGAAATGAAGGCCGGGGCGGGCCTTGCCATTGGCCGCGCCGCCGTGGACAACAACGAGCTGGATGCCGCATACACGCGCTTCAAGGCCATTGCCAAGGCCAACAACAACGCCCAGGGCGCCGAGGCCGCCTATTGGATGGCATACGTGCGCTACCTGCAAAAACGCTACAAGGACGCCGAGACCGAAGTGTTCGACCTGGCCAAGAAATTCCCCGGCCAAGACCACTGGAAGGCCAAGGCCTTCATTGTGCTGGGCGATGTTTACACAGGCATGGACGACCTGTTCCAGGCGCGCGCAACCCTGCAAAGCGTAGTGGACAATTGCAAGGAACCCGACCTGGTGGAGCAGGCCGCGCTGCGGCTGGCCAACATCACCGAGGCCGCCGAACCCAAGGAAAAAGAAAGCACCAACGACGAGCCATGAGCAACCCCATTCAACATACCGCCGGGCGGGGCTGCCTGCTGATCGTGGCCGCATGCGCCACCGCCATGGCCTGGGCCCAAAGCGGGGAGGAATACTACTTCAACGGCATTTACAACCCCACCCTGGCCGATGTGGACAAGATCGACCTGCGGCCCACCGCCTACGACACCATCCTGCCCGCAAAGCAGATCAGCTACGCACTATTGCCGGTGAAGGGGGAAGTGCCGGCGCAAGTGGACAGCATCGATGCTGCACGCCTCAACATCCAACTGGCACAGGAAAAGCTCTATAAGGGCTTCGTGAAGGCCGGGTTCGGGCTCTATACAACGCCCTTGGCCGAAGTGTACTATGACCAAACGCGATCGCGCACCAACGGCTATGGCCTGCACTACAAGCACATGAGCAGCAACGGCGGCATAGCCGACCGCGGGCCCAGCGACTACAGCTTCAACAACATCGACGGCTTCTACAACGCCTACCTGCCCAAGCACGCCCTGGAGGCCCGCGTGGGATACGACCGCCGCAGGATCAACTACTACGGATACCACAGCACCGACAGCCTGGAGAACCTGATGCTCCTTTCACCCAAGCCGCCCAGCGACGCCAAAAAGCAGGTATACAACGACATCGGCTTCGCCTTGCGGGTGAAAAGCCTGTACAAGGACAGCACCAAGCTGGCCCATGATGCGGGGCTGGAGGTGCACAACTACACCAACCTCAGCAACAGCCGCGAACTGAACGTGCGGCTCGATGCCCGGCTGGGCACCGTGCAGGGCAGTGAGACCTACGGCGGCGAAGTGCTGATCGACAACAACACGTACCGCGGCGGCCGCGACACCCTGCCCGAGCTGCGCCAGAACGGCACCATGGTGGGCCTGTCGCCCTTCGTTTCCACCAGCGATGGGAAATACACCGTGCGCGTGGGCGCCGGCATCTACATCGATGCGATGGGCAAGACCACCTTCCACTTTTATCCACAGGCCTACGCGCAATACCGCTTGTTCGACGACATACTGGTGCCGTACATCGGCGTGGACGGCCAGCGCGTGCGCAACGCGCTGCGCAGCCTTACGCGCGAGAATCCATTCGTACAGGGCGCACCCTACCTGCGCAACTCCAGCCTCATGCACGACCTGTACGCGGGCCTGCGCGGAAGCCTCAGCCGCGATGTGGGCTTTGATGTGCGCATCAGCAAGCAGCGCATGAAGGACAGGCCGTTGTTCCTTTCCTTTGAAAATGAATACAAGGGCGTGCGGTACGGCGACCAATTCATGCCCGTGTATGACAGGGTGGACCAGCTTGACATCGGCGGGGAACTGCGTTACAGCCACGACGAGCACATCAACGTGCACGGCGGCATGCACCTGTTCAGCTACACCCTGCAGGAGCAGCCCGAGGCCTGGAACCTGCCCGCGTACAGCATCAACCTCGGCGCGGTATACGATTTCCAGGACAAGCTGCTGCTGAAGGTGGAGGCCAAGTTCCTGGGGCGGCGCGAAATGCCCCTGCCGCTGCCCACCGGTTGGAACGGCATTGCCCCGCAGCCCCGCACAAGCACCGCTTCAGGCTACGTCGATTTCTACCTCGGCCTGGAATACCGCTATACCAAGCGCCTGAGCGTTTTCCTGGATGTGAGCAACCTGAGCGCCAGCAAGTACGAGCGCTGGTACAACCACCCCGTGCAGCGCAGCCTGGTGCTGGGTGGGGCCACCTTCGCTTTCTAACCCCGCAACCAGCTGTGAACAAGCGGCTTGCGGTGCAGTGATGGACCCTGGGCAGGGGCGGGTCGCACCCGGTTATCAACAAAGCATGTGAACGTGTTGGTAAGATTCAGGATTACCCGCGCCAATCCTGCAATTCCAGCCACTTTCGCGCTTCTTTTTTCGGTATCTTCGCGTGCCCTTTGAAAAGAGGGGGCAATTCTGAAGAAAAAATGGTTGAAACAGCGCAAATGAGCGAAGCGAAAAAGCAGGAGGCAGCAGGTTATGGGGCGGACAGCATACAGGTGCTGGAAGGGTTGGAGGCCGTGCGCAAGCGGCCTGCCATGTACATCGGCGACATCGGCCCCAAGGGGCTGCACCACCTGGTGTACGAAGTGGTGGACAACTCCATCGACGAGGCGCTCGCAGGCCACTGCGATACCATCAAGGTGACCATACTCGCCGGCAACAGCATCCGGGTGGAGGACAATGGGCGCGGCATTCCGGTGGACATGCACCCCAAGGAGGGCCGCAGCGCACTGGAAGTGGTCATGACCGTGCTGCACGCCGGGGGCAAATTCGATAAGGGCTCATACAAGGTCTCCGGTGGCCTGCATGGTGTGGGTGTAAGCTGCGTGAACGCGCTCAGCGACCAAATGATCGTGGAGGTACACCGCCAGGGCCAGCGCTGGATGCAGGAGTACAGCAAGGGCAAGCCTCTGTACCCCGTTAAGCCCGATGGCAACACCGGAACGCGCGGAACCGTGGTCACCTTCCACCCCGACCCGTCCATTTTCCAGGCCACGGAATACAATTACGACACCCTGGCGGCGCGGCTGCGCGAGCTGGCCTTCCTCAACAAGGGCATCACCCTCACCCTTGCCGATGAACGCTACCCCCAGGAGGACGGCAGCTTCCGCGTGGAAACATTCCACAGTGAACTGGGCCTGGTGGAGTTCGTGCGCTACCTTGATGGAACGCGCCTGCCATTGATCGAGAGCGTGATCTACATGGAGGGCGAAAAGCAGTCCATTCCCGTGGAGATCGCCATGCTCTACAACGATTCCTACACGGAAAACATCCACTCCTACGTCAACAACATCAACACGCACGAAGGGGGCACGCACCTGGCGGGCTTCCGCCGCGGGCTTACCCGTACCCTGAAGAAGTACGCCGACAACAGCGGCGCCACCAAGAACCTCAAGTTCGAGATCGCCGGTGACGACTTCCGCGAGGGATTGACCTGCGTGATCAGCGTGAAGGTGCAGGAGCCGCAATTCGAGGGGCAGACCAAGACCAAGCTGGGCAACAGCGAAGTAATGGGCGCCGTGGACCAGGCGGTGAGCGAAATGCTCGAGAACTACCTTGAGGAGCACCCCAAGGATGCCAAGCGGATCGTGGACAAGGTGATCTTGGCCGCCACCGCGCGCCACGCCGCCCGCAAGGCACGCGAAATGGTGCAGCGCAAGGGTGCCATGAACGGCATGGGGCTGCCCGGCAAGCTCGCCGATTGCCAAAGCAAGGACCCCGCCCAGAGCGAGATCTTCCTGGTGGAGGGCGATTCCGCCGGGGGCACGGCCAAGCAGGGCCGTAACCGCGAGTTCCAGGCCATACTGCCGCTGCGCGGAAAGATCCTCAACGTGGAAAAGGCCATGGTGCACAAGATCTACGACAACGAGGAGATCCGGAACATCTACACCGCACTGGGCGTGCACATCGGCACCGAGGAGGACAGCAAGGCGCTGAACATGGAAAAGCTCCGCTACCACAAGGTGATCATCATGTCCGATGCCGACGTGGACGGAAGCCACATCCAAACCTTGATCCTCACCTTCTTCTACCGCTACATGAAGGAGCTGATCGAGAAGGGCTATGTGTACATCGCCACCCCGCCGCTGTACCAGGTGAAAAAGGGGAAGGAGGCCGTGTACTGCTGGACCGATGAGGAGCGCGATAACACCATTGAGCGCATGAAGGGCCCCAACAAGGATGGCAGCGTGCACGTGCAGCGCTACAAGGGCCTGGGTGAAATGAACGCCGAGCAATTGTGGGAGACCACCATGAACCCCCAAACGCGCACGCTGCGGCAGGTCACCATTGAAAACGGGGGCGAGGCGGACCGCATCTTCAGCATGCTGATGGGCGACGAAGTACCGCCGCGCCGCGATTTCATCGAGCGCAACGCCATCTACGCCAAGCTCGACGTTTGAGCTTTTGCGCACCGATCAACAAACAACCCCGGGGAAAACCGGGGTTGTTTGCGTTTTAGCCTTGCGGCGGAATGGATAGATTAGGCCCAAATTCCTGAAATCACCTTCCCAAGCCAGTAGACATGTTGTCGATCGATCAGCTCAATCGCCTTTCCGAGGAGGACGCGGCCAACGCATTGGAGCAATGCTGCGGGGCCAACCAATGGGTGGAGCGCATGGTGTATTCCCGCCCGTTCGAAAGCCTGACCGAAGTACTGGAGACCAGCGACAATGTTTGGGAGGAGTGCGACGTGGATGACTATGAGGATGCGTTCTCCTTTCATGTGCGCATCGGCGACCCCGGGGAAATGGCCGAGCTGGCGGATGCCGGCCCAAGCGTGGAGGACCTGGGCCTCAAATGGTCGCAGCAGGAATTGAAGGGCCTGGAGAACATGGCGCCTGAACTGGTCGATGCGTTCGCCCGGGCCAACGCCGAATACGAAGAGCGTTTCGGTTTCCTGTTCGTGGTATGCGCACCGGGCAAGCCCGCGCAGGAGATCTTGGGCATGCTGAAGGAACGGTTGGCCAACGACCCCGGCACCGAGATCCGCCTTGCAGCGGAGGAGCAGAACAAGATCACGCGTATGCGGCTGAAGAAGCTGCTGGCCTAAGCGGCCCGCGCTAACGCAGCAGGGTCACGTGGCCCATCATTTCATGGCGTTCCACATTGCCCTGGAAGCGGAAGCAGATCTTCCACACGTACACGTCGCTCTTGGCCTCCCCGCCTGCATGCCGGCCGTCCCAGCCGTCGGCGGGATCCGTGGCATGGAATACACGTTCACCCCAACGGTCGAAGATCAGCAGCTCGAAATCGCCGGCTGAGATCTTATTGCCGGCTATCCTGAACATGTCGTTGCGGCCATCGCCATCCGGTGTGAAGGCGTTGGGCACATAGATCCCCGGAAGGCCGGTGACCGGGATGGGCAGGCAGTAGGTATCGCTGCAACCGTTGATGGTGCTGGCGGTGAGGCAAACCTCATATTCGGCCTCCATACCGAAGGGGAATTGGTATGAAGGGGAAAAAGCCGTGCTGGTGCCGCCGTCACCGAATTCCCACAGGGAGTGCATGGCGTTGGCGCTTGAGATGTTGTCGAATTGCGCTATCGGGCTGTTCATGCCCAAGGTATCCGGGGTGAAGGTGAACCGGGCCACCACAGGCGGCGGGTTGGCGATCGACACTTGTGCTTGCGCGCTGCATCCCTGTGCATCGAACATGGTAATGGTGTACAGTCCGGCGCACAGCCCGCCGAAGCTGTTGTCTTCCTGCACAGGCCCATTGTCCAGCCTGAATGCCGTGCCGGCTGGATCAGTGACCAGGATGCTGCCATCGCAACTGGTGGCGCACAGCGTGTTCAATGCTTCCAGCCCATTGATCACCAATGGTGCGGGTTGTTCGATGGTGAAGGGAACAGTGGCCGAGCAGCCGTTGGTGTCCAGGGCAGTGACCAGATAATCGCCTGCGCAATAACCGATCGTGGCAGGTGAAATGCCGGAAACGCTTTGCCATGCGTAGCTCCATGCGCCCGGCAAAGCATTGCCGCCCGATGCCCAGGCTGTCGCGGCACCGTTGCATGCGCCGTGGCATGTGGCATGGGTTATCTCCAGCCCAATGATGATCGGGTCGGTGAAAATGATGGTCACGCTATCGGCCGAGGCACAGCCCTCCGCACTGGTGGTGCTCCACAGGAAATGGTAGGCACCACCGGCCTGCACCGTAATGGCCGTGTTCGCCGAGGCGGGGTCGGCAATGGAAGCATTGCTGGCCGTGCTCCAGGTGCCACTGGCCCAGGTGCCCGTCGCGTTCAGTTCGGTGGAATAACCACAACTTACCGCATCGGGGCCGGCATCGGGTGCAGGTACGACATGCACCTGCACCAGGGCCGTGGCCTGGTCATTGGGGCAGGGCGGCGTGCCCGTTACGGTGTAGGTGTAAACGCCCGGCACATTTGAGGCCGGATCGAAAAGTCCGCTATGGGCGCCGCCTCCAGGCTGGGTCCAAGTACCGCCAGCATCAGGCGCTCCACCCAGCACGGCGAACAGGTCCGCGGACCCGGCCTCGGGGCAAAGCGACAAGCTGCCATCCTCACCTGCCGAGGGCAGGGCATGCACCACGATCAGCAGCGTAGCGCTGGCATCGGGGCACGGTGCTGTACCGGCCACGGTGTATACATAACTGCCCGGTGGATCGATCCCGGGGTAAAAGGCAGCACTGGAAAGCCCATTGGGGCCCGTCCAAGTGCCCACCTCGTCCGGCGTGCCGCCCAAGGCCGAAACCAGCCCGATCGCCGCGTCGCTGCTGCATAGCTCAATGGCCGCCGATTCCCCCGCATCGGGGGCCTGCACCACATCCACGGTCACCAACGCGGTATCGTTCACGCACGGCGGTGGGACCGATACCACATACCGGTAAGTACCCGGCAAGGATGTTCCTGGCGTGAACAGGCCGGTGGCGGTGGCCCCGTCGGGGCCGGTCCAATGCCCGCCGCTATTGGGTGAGCCTTGCAGTTGTGCCCACAAGTTGATGGCATCCGCGGACGAGCAGGTGGTCACCAGCGCATCAAGGCCGGCATTGGCATCGGTGATCACATGTACCAGCAGGTCGGCCGCTGATGCCGGGCAGGGCCCTGAACCGGGTATGGTATAGGTGTACGTTCCTGCAGGGGACGTGCCCGGGATGAAAATTCCACCGGGGGACATGCCCATCGGGCCGGTCCAGGCCCCGCCTGTTCCGGCCGCGGGCAGTGCGCTAAAGAGTTCCATTGGGTCACCGCTGGCGCATAGGTTCAACTCGCCGCCCGGTCCGGCATCGGGCGCGGCCACCACGGCCACGCTCACCACGGCGGCATCGGCAGGGCAGGGCGCGGCTCCTTGCACGGTATAGGTGTAATCACCGGCGGCCATGGTGGCGGGATCGAACATGCCGCCCACGATCGTGCTCGGCCCGCTCCAGGTTCCACCGGCATCGGGAGTTCCGCCCAAGGCGGCAAAGAGATCGGCGGGCGGGCTGCTGATGCAGAGCGTGACCGCGCCATCGGTTCCCGCCGAGGGCGGCGTGGTGATGTTCACCAGCACGGTGGCGCTGGCATCCAGGCAGGGCGGCGGCACGCTGATGGTGTAGGTGTACAGGCCCGCGGCCATGGTGGCGGGGTCGAACAGGCCACCGGCCACTGCGCTCGGCCCGGTCCAGGCCCCCCCGGCATCGGGCGTTCCGCCCAGCAGCGGGAACAGTGCGACCGGCGCATCGCTCTGGCAGAGCGTGATGGTCCCGGGTTGTCCGGCATCGGGCGCGGCCACCACGGCCACGCTCACCACGGCGGCATCGGCAGGGCAGGGCGCGGCTCCTTGCACGGTATAGGTGTAATCACCGGCGGCCATGGTGGCGGGATCGAAC
>JBIQIX010000013.1:66031-110954 GCA_044507815.1 Flavobacteriales bacterium
AGGGCGGCAAAGAGGTCGGCGGCCGCGCCATTGCTGCAAAGCGCGAGGCTTCCATCGTTCCCCGCATCGGGCGGATCGTTCACCACAACGCTCACCACGGCCGCGTCATTGGCGCATGGGTTGGCTCCTTGCACGGTATAGGTGTAATCACCGGCGGCCATGGTGGCGGGATCGAACATGCCGCCCACGATCGTGCTCGGCCCGCTCCAAGTTCCACCCGCATCGGGTGTTCCGCCCAGGGCGGCAAAGAGGTCGGCGGCCGCGCCATTGCTGCAAAGCGCGAGGCTTCCATCGTTCCCCGCATCGGGCGGATCGTTCACCACAACGCTCACCACGGCCGCGTCATTGGCGCATGGGTTGGCTCCTTGCACGGTATAGGTGTAATCACCGGCGGCCATGGTGGCGGGATCGAACATGCCGCCCACGATCGTGCTCGGCCCGCTCCAAGTTCCACCCGCATCGGGTGTTCCGCCCAGGGCGGCAAAGAGGTCGGCGGCCGCGCCATTGCTGCAAAGCGCGAGGCTTCCATCGTTCCCCGCATCGGGCGGATCGTTCACCACAACGCTCACCACGGCCGCGTCATTGGCGCATGGGTTGGCTCCTTGCACGGTATAGGTGTAATCACCGGCGGCCATGGTGGCGGGATCGAACATGCCGCCCACGATCGTGCTCGGCCCGCTCCAAGTTCCACCCGCATCGGGTGTTCCGCCCAGGGCGGCAAAGAGGTCGGCGGCCGCGCCATTGCTGCAAAGCGCGAGGCTTCCATCGTTCCCCGCATCGGGCGGATCGTTCACCACAACGCTCACCACGGCCGCGTCATTGGCGCATGGGTTGGCTCCTTGCACGGTATAGGTGTAATCACCGGCGGCCATGGTGGCGGGATCGAACATGCCGCCCACGATCGTGCTCGGCCCGCTCCAAGTTCCACCCGCATCGGGTGTTCCGCCCAGGGCGGCAAAGAGGTCGGCGGCCGCGCCATTGCTGCAAAGCGCGAGGCTTCCATTCGTACCGGCAGAGGGCGGTGCCACTTGCACCATGGTTACGGTGTAGGTTGAAACCGCTGTTCCACATGGGCCTGTCATGTTCACGGCATAACTGTAGATGCCGGGCAGGTCTGTGCCGGGCAGGAAACTTCCATCATGCACGGCCCCTGCCGGATCGGTCCAACTACCGCCTGGGGGAGGTGAACCATCAAGCTCCGCGAACAGGTTGATCGCAGTGCCATTCGCGCAAACGTTGACGGTGCTGGCCGTGCCCGGATCTGGTGGGGTATCCACCGTGATCGTCATGCAATCGGTGGCCGTGCATTCCGGATGGCCCACCAGGGAAACCGTCACGCAATACTCCGTGGTCGTTGCAACTGTGGCCACAGGGTTGGCGATGTTCGGGTTGGACAGGCCTGTGGCCGGGCTCCAGCTGTATATCCACTGTCCAGGGCAAACGGCAGTGCCGCTCCAAACATCGCCGTTAGGGGGGTTATTGCCTGTGAATACCGCGTTGCCACTGCTGTTGAGCAAGGTGAAGGATTGTTCATACGCGAAAGGTGTTCCCCGGAAATAGGTCAGCACGATGGATGAACCGTCGTGCACCGGGATCGTCGTGTACCCGGCGGAGCCATTGACCAGGGTCCAGCTTGTGCTCACGCCATCGACGGTAACCGTGAGGTAGCCATTGGAGTTCCATCCGTCGCCGTAAGCGTCGTACAGCCAAAGGACATAGTCGCAGGTCAGTAGGCCATTGCCGCCGCTTGCGGTTGCGCCCAGCTGTACCGGCGTGCCGCAGGTATTGGCATCGCTGCCGGCATCCACCACCAGGTCCGGCACGATGGTCACGGTTACCGTGGTGTCATAGGTGCAGCCGAAATCATCCTTCACCGTGTACACGAAATTGTGGTTGCCCGGTGGCAGCCCGGTGGTGCAGGCCTGGTTGCAATCCGCGCCCTGCGATACGATGGAGGGGCCTGCCCAAAAGGAGCTGTCGCAACCGGCACCGTACACCGGTGTGAAATCGGTAAGGTCGGGATACAACGCCGGATCGAAGGTCAGTCCCCAATCGCAAATGAAGCCGTTGTCGATGCTCCATTGATCGCACACCTCCAGTGTCCACGTGCCATTCAAGGGTGAACCGAGCAGGTTGCTGAATGGCTGCACGCTCGCGTAGGTACCGGCCGGCAACGTGCCGCCCGCGTTGGCCACCCAGGTGCCGTTGGTGGCGCCGGGGCTCCAGCAATAATTCCAGCAAATGCCCTGCACGTTGGGCTGCGATTCATTGTCAACCGGAATGCCCAGATAGGTGCCGCCGCCGCCTTGCTGGTGCAGGATCACGGATTGCCCGGTGGGCCCGATGAGCCTGATCACCAGGTCTCCCATGAACGAGTGTTCCATGTTCACGCACAGCGCCAATAATTGATCCACCGAGGTGAGGGTTTGGCCCGCCGCGAAATGAGTGAAGGTGAGCTGGGAGCTGAAGCATTCGCCTACATTATCAGGCAGGAAAATGCCCCCGCCCAGGTCCACTGCCGGTATCGCGCTCCAAGTGGTGCCCTGTACGGCACCATTCAGGCAAAGCGTTTCACCGGAACAACCTATCGCACCCGTTGTGCCACCGAAGCTTGGTGTGGTTCCCGCCCATACCTCAAGGTCCACGAGGTTGGTGCTTGCGCAACCGTTGTTGTCGATAAGGTGCAATTGTGCGATGTAGGCCCCGGGCTGGGTGTAGGTGTGCGATACCACCGCCGGGGCGTTGGCCAGTACCGTCCCATCGCCGAAATCCCAAGTGCGTTGCGCAATGGTGAAGCCTGGCGCGGCATGTGAGGCGCTCCCGTTGAAGTTCACGCTTTCGCCCGGGCAGATCTTCAGCACGCCCGCCGCGCCATGCCCGGCCACGGCCGTGGGGCGGTTGCACGGCTCGTAGCAACTGACCGTGGCCGCGAAAACGCCTGTGCCGGTATTGTTGGACTTGAATACCACGGTAAGGCAACCGGTGGGATTGCCCGGCCCGGCCGAAATGGTCGATCCCTGCAGCGCACCGCCGGTCCATGTGCCCAGCACGGGTGCCGAGGTGTTGTTGCCATCGTAAATGGTCATGAAATCGATGGGGGCTGCGCCGGCCGTGCTGAGGTTGAAGGTGATGAAGCTCAGCGATATGGCCCCGCCCGGCTGGTCCGGGCAAAGCGTATAGGTGAATGATTCATTGTTCCCGTAGCCGGATGCGCCCTGGCCACCACTGTCCAACAGCACGCCTGTACAGGCCTGGTCCGTGCGGTTGCCGATGGTGTGGGCCTGTCCCCGCACGTGGCTTGCCACCAACAGGAACAGCAGCGTGGCCAGGCTGAGCTGGGCCAAGCAAGGGGTTCGGACAAAAACGGTTCGCCTGCGGTATGCGGCCATCATGTTCCGGCAATTGGGGTCGACGGCTTGTAAAATAGCCGCTTATCCCATGCGCCTCACTGCTGTGGCGGCCGCAAAAGGACGAATCGACGTTTTCCGGCGACGGATCGCGGAAAAAACGATCAACACCGGATCGGTTGGTAATGGCCGCGCGGGGAGGGGCAACCTTTTTGGGAACCAGCGTCAACGCACCACCGTCACATGCCCGCGCAGGTCATGGTTCACGCCGGTGTACCGCGAGCGTACGCGCAACATCCACACGTAAACGCCATTCTTCACGGTCCTCCCGTGGTATTTGCCGTCCCACGCCATGTGGCGGTCATTGGTCTCGTACAGTTTTTCACCCCACCGGTCGTAAAGGGTGAACAGGAAACCTGCATCATCGATGTCGTTGCCGATCACGCGCAACACATCGTTCACCCCATCGCCGTCCGGGCTGAAGGCGGTAGGTATGTACACCAGGAATACATCGTCCACGTTCACCATGCGCATCGTGGTGTCGGCACAGCCGAGGTAGTTGCGCACCACCAGGCTTACCGGATAGTAGCGTCCCGTGTCGTTCGGGAAGGTGAATTCCGGATCGGGCAGGGTGGAGGTGCCCATGCCCGCGAAATCCCAGGCATACATATCGCCCAAAGGACCGGCCAGTTCATGGAACTGGATTTCGTTGTTGAAGATGTCGGCGGGCCGGCGCTGCCAGGTGAAATCCGCGCGTGGCACGTCCACCACTTCGATCAGGTCCGTGTAAAGGCTGTCGTAACTACAACCGTTCGGCCAATGCACATTCACGTACAGGTCGTGTGTTCCACCTTGGATATAGGTGTGCGAATGGGCCATGGGCCTGTTCATCAGCGTGGCGCCATCCATGAAATGCCAATCTGCACGGGCCAATCCGGTGGTGTCCAACAGGTCGAACTGCACGGTGAACGGGTTGCAGCCCAACACGCTGTCGGCGGTGAGGACCAACGGTGGCACGGGCGTGATCTTCACGTGCGCACAGCGGGTCAGCGGCGGTGTCTCGCAGCCATCGCGCAGGGTCATGCAATAATCCTGGGAGCTGAACAGGTTCACCGTGATCATGGTATCGGTGCCCAGGCCCGCATCCCAATTGAAGGTGTACGCGCCATCGCCACCTGCAATGCTGTCCACGGCCACCAGCACATCCACCTTGGGGCAACTGACGATGGTGTCCGCCAAATGAAAACCCAAGGGGGGCCGCACCGCTATGGTCGCCAGCCCCGAATCGGAGACGCAGTTGTTCGCATCGGTGGCGTGAACAATGTATGCCGTGGTGCCGGACGGTGAAACGACCGGGCTGCCGGTGCCCGCACCGTTGCCCCAATGGTACTGCACAGCACCGGTGCCCCCCGTGGCCAACGCATGCAACTGGGCTTGGCCCGTAAGACAGATCAGTGTATCCGGGCGCACGCTCGTGATCACCAAGGGCAGGGGTTCGTTGATGGTGGCCATGATGCTGTCCTTGCAACCGTTGCCGTTCGGCCCGTCCTCAATAATGATCCGGTAGGTGCCCTTCGGGGCGTTGAATTGGTCGCCGTTGGTGCCCAACGTGGTGCGCACAACGGTGCCGGTGCTGTCCTTCCAGATGTAGTTCCATGGGCCGGAAACGCCCGCGCTCACCACTTGTATGCCACCACCGATGCCGCCCGCGCAGCGGTGGTCCGTAACCACGGCCGAGTTGGTGTTCATCGATGGCGGGTTCACGAACACACTGTCGGTCATGCCGCAAAGCGGGTGCCCGGTGGGGTAGGCGAAGAGCCTGTACCAGGTGGGCACCGTGGGGTTGGCGGCGGGGAAGGGTGAACTTGTGCTGGAAAGCCCTGCCGCTGGCGACCATTGATAGGTGATCGGTCCCACGGGCAGGGGCAATTGCAGCCCGGGCTTCAGGACAAGCGGATCGCCGCAGGTGAGGCCGGGATCGATCGTTACGCCTGGTGTAATGGTGATGGTGAGCGTGGTGTCGTACGTACAGCCGAAATTGTCGGTCACCGTATAGGTGTACACATGCGGCCCCAGATCAAGCGGATTGGCGATGTAGTGCAGCGGGTTGGCGGGATCGTTGGTCAGCGCGGGTCCGTTCCAGTAGCTGCTGTCGGTGTGCGCCACGCCGGGCCTGGGCGTGTAGGAAACATCATCCGGGAGGATGTTCGGGCTGAAGTTGATCCCCCAGGAACAGATGAAGCCGTTGTCGATCGCCCACAGGTCGGTGAAGGTGAGGGTCCACGTACCGTTCAACGGCGTGCCGATGAGGTTGTTGAAGGATTGAACGGCCGAGTATGTGCCCGGTATCAAGGCATTGCCCGGTGGATTGCCTCCGGTCATCACGTGTGGGGTGGGTCCACCCGAGGCGGAATTGGCCCAGGTGCCCCATATGGCGTTGGGGCTGAAACAATAGTCCCAGCATTCGCCCGGGGTGGGGTTGCCTTCATCCAGGTCATTCGCGCCCCCCACATAGGTGCCTCCTCCATTTTGCTGGTGCAGCACCACCACGGCGCCATTGGGGGCGGTCAGCTTCAATTGGAAATCACCCAGGAAGGAATGTTCCATGCTCACGCACACCGAAAGGAAATCGTTCACATTGGTGAGGGTGGCCCCGGGGGGAAAGGCGGTGAATTCCAACGTGGAGCTGAACGGCGTGCCGATGTTGTCCGGCAGCATCATGCCCTCGCCGAAGTTGGCATCGGGAATGCTGGTCCAAGTGGTGCCCTCCACCGAGGTCATGGCGGTCAGGTCAACCGGTTCACCCGCGCAGCGCGTGATGTTGTCGAACCCGGTGAAGGTCGGTGTGGTGCTGATCTGCACCCTCATGTCCACGGGGTTGATGTTCATGCAGTCGTTGTTGTCCTTCACCTTCAAATGCACCACATGCTGCATGGGCGGCTGGGCATACACATGGCTTACGTAGGGCCCGCTGGTACTATCGATGTTGCCATCGCCAAAATCCCAGTAATAGCGTTCGATGTTGAAGCCGCTTGCCGCGGTGGAGGCCGAACCGTCGAAGAAGAGTTCCTCCCCCTGGCAGATCAGCGCGGGTTCGGGCTTGTTGGAAACGGCCGAGGCTATGGGCGGCTCACAGGGGTGCTGGCACAGGATGCTGGCCGCGAATACACCGGTGCCCGTTTCATTGGAGGTGAATTCAACCGTCAGGCAACCGCTCGTGTTCGCGAAGCTGGCCGATACATTCCCTGGCGACGCTGTTCCGGACCATGTGCCGAGCAACGGCGCGGAGGTGTCCGTGCCATCATATATGGCGAGCCGGTCGGTGGGCACCGATCCTGCCGCGGAAAGGTTGAAGATCTCGAAGGAGAGCGTGATCGAGCTGTCCGGGTCGCCCGGGCAAATGGTGATCACGAAATGCTCATTGTTGCTGTAGCCGGCACCGCCCTGGCCACCGCTATCGAGCAGGGCGCCGCTGCATACGGCAATGTCGCCGCCGTTGATCGGGTATGCCACCTGCGCTTGGGCAGGCAAGGCCATGGCCAATGGTATGGCACACAGAAGGGGGATCCTCAACCACATGAATCTTCAACAACTGGCTGAACGACGCGGGAAAGGCCGGTTTGGGTGCCTAAGGTCAGCAGATCGGCCGGGATCGGCGCGGCAGGATCGCTGCATTCTTGGAACGCAGGCCATGCCGGGGCCGGGTCAACGCTCGAGCTTTACGGTGCCGGTGAAGGTTTCCGTGCCCCGCTCGGTGTCCACGTCCGCCACCCACACATATTCCCCCGCGGCCAGCAAGGGGCCTTGGTTCTTGGCCTTGCCGTACCATGGGCGGCTGGCATCGGAGGTGCTGTAAACCAGGTTGCCCCCTTTGTCATACACGGCCAACTGGAATTTGGTGCGGAGCTCCATCAGGCCCTGGGGCATGAAACTGTCGTCCAGGCCATCGTTGTTGGGCGAGATGCTCTTCGGAGCACCGAGGTCGAAGTCGCGTTCGATACGCACCTCCTGTATTTTCTGGTCCACGCAGCCGATCTCGTTCGTTACGGTCTGCATCACTTGGTAAACGCCCTTTTTGCGGTACACATGGTCCGGGCTGGACAAGGTGCTCACCGAGCCGTCGCCGAAATCCCAGAGGTAGCTGCTGGCGCCATGCGCGCGGGTTTCGAAATGCACGCTGGGCACCTGGCCTGCGCGGTCCACCTTGAGTATGTTGAAGGCGGCATGCGGCGCCTCGTGGATCACGATCATGTCACTGGTGGCCTTGTTGCGGATGGATCCCGCGCCCGTGGTGGACATGGAGAGCATGACCTGGTAGTTTCCGGGTTTGCTGAACACGTGCTGCGGATTGGGCTTGTTGCTGAAACTGCCGTCGCCGAAATTCCATAGGTAGATGCCGTCCTCGGGCATGTGCTCCACGGTGAACTCCACCGGGCTGCCCGGGCAGGCCTGCTTGGTGCTGGCCTTGAACGCGCCGGCGCTGGCGGCCGCCGGACCGTTGTTCTTCGTGTTCCCGGGCTTGGCCTCTCCTGCAACAGGTGCCGCCGCTACGTGGACGGGCTTGCCACCGGCGGGGGTGGGGGCTGCCGGTGAAGTGGGCGCTGCAACCCGGGCGGTGGCCGTTGCCGCAGCTTCTGATGCATTGGATGGCATCAGCGGTCCAGCTTGAGTGGCCGTGCTTGAGGTGGCCGTTGAGGCCGGCGTTTCGGTTGCGCTGGCGCCCACGGCGGGAACCGCGCTTTCCGCTTGCACGTTCTTCGCATTATCGCGCCCCAGGAAGTATGCGGTGCCGCCGATCAGCAACCCGCCGGTGAGCAACAGGCCGGCCACCCATGCGCGGCCCGAGCCCCAACTGCGCACGCCGCTGGCCAACGCGCGCTCCATCTGCGCCCAATCGGCCGAATTGTAGGGCACCTCGTAATGCTCGAGGCTCTCCTTCAACCGCTGCTCAAAAGCATCCATATCGTTGCTATTTACGGCCATGTGCCACGGCGGGTTGTACTTGTTGGGTCAGTAGTTGCTTCAGTTTGGCCTTGGCCTTTGCCAGGTTGCTTTTCGATGTGCCAACGTTGATGTCCAGGGTTTCCGCGATCTGTTTGTGGCTCATCTGCTCGAACACGTACAAATTGAATACCGTACGGTAGGCGGGCGTAAGCTTTTGCATGGCGTTGATCACGTCCGCCGGCCTCAGGTCTTCCCAGGGTTCGGTGTCCTCCACTTCCTCCGTGGCGGCCACATCCTCGAATTCCTCCATGCTGCGGTCCTCGCCCAACAGCAAATAGGAATGGCGTGCACGCCTGAAATGGTCGATCGCGGTGTTCACCATGATCCGCCGTACCCAGCCTTCCAGGCTGCCCGTTCGCGTGAACTCGGGCAATTTGCGGAACACCTTGATGAATCCATCCTGCAGGATGTCCTTCGCCTGGTCGTGGTTCTTGGTGTAGCGCAGGCATACCGCCATCATTTTGCCGTAGAACAACTCGTACAGCCGCTGTTGGCTGCGGCGCTCGCCCGCAATGCAGCCGTCCAACAGGCTGTCGTATGCGGGCCCGGGTTGTTCCATGCCTTTCCATGCAGGGTCAAGACGCACGTTCGCGTCCAAGGTTGCCAGTTCAATGCCCGATGACCCCATTTCCGGGACGGAAGGTAGGAATTCAGGATGAACCGCTGCAATGTCCTTCGTGGTCATGCATTTGGCGCGGGATGCGCGGGGTGTTGGCAGGCCAAGCGGGTCGGCGGCCTTCCCAGCATGCAGGCCGTTGAGGTGCGCGCAGGACCATTCGGCGCTTGGCCCCTAATTTTGTCCCGGCCAATGGGTCATGGATTTCAACCTACAAGAAAAACAACAATGAAGATCACAGTAGTGGGTGCCGGCAACGTCGGGGCCACCTGCGCCGATGTTTGCGCCCGCAGGGAATTGGGGACCGAGGTGGTCCTGCTCGATATCAAGGAAGGCTTTGCCGAGGGCAAGGCGCTGGACATTTGGCAAACCTCGCCGATCAGCTTGTTTGATACGCGCCCCGTGGGCAGCACCAACGACTACGCGAAAACGGCGAACAGCGATGTGGTGGTGATCACCAGCGGGCTGCCGCGCAAGCCCGGCATGAGCCGCGACGACCTGATCTCAACCAACGCGGGGATCGTGAAGAGCGTGACCGAGAATGTGGTGCAGCATTCGCCGAACGCCGTGATCATTGTAGTGAGCAACCCGCTCGACGTGATGACCTATTGCGCATTCCTCACCAGCAAGTTCCCGGCGCAGCGCGTGTTCGGCATGGCCGGCGTGCTCGATACCGCCCGCTACCGCGCCTTCCTGGCCATGGAGCTGGGCGTTAGCCCCAAGGACATCCAGGCCGTGCTGATGGGCGGACACGGCGATACCATGGTGCCGCTGCCGCGCTATACCACCGTGGGTGGCATTCCCGTTACCGAGCTGATCAGCGCGGAAAAGCTGGATGCCATCGTGGAGCGCACCAAGAAAGGGGGCGGCGAGATCGTGAACCTGCTGGGCACCTCGGCCTGGTACGCGCCCGGCAGTGCTGCGGCCCAAATGGTGGAGGCCGTGGTGCGCGACCAAAAGCGCGTACTGCCCGTATGCGCATGGCTGCAAGGCGAATACGGCCTGAAGGACATTTACCTCGGCGTGCCCGTGGTGCTCGGCCGCAAGGGCATTGAACGCATCATCGAGCTTGACCTCAATGACCAGGAAATGGCCATGGCGCACGATAGTGCCAAGGCCGTGAAGGAGGTGATGGACGTACTGGACCGCATGAACGTGCCGGCCTGAACGACCTTTGAATAATGCGAATAGGGGCCGGCATCGCCGGCCCCTTTTTTGTGCTCAGTAGGCGATGGCCAAGCGCCGGCACCATTGACCGGTGGCCGTGGCAAGCTGCACCACGTACAGGCCGGGGGCCAGGTCTTGCAGTCCGATGTGTGCGGTGGCACCACCCGTAGTGCCGATGCGCACCGCTTTGCCGCTGGCGTCCATCACCTTGTAGTCCAGGCTTCCGTGCAGGGGGGCGTGCCAACGCAATTCCACGGTCGTGCTGGCCGGGTTGGGCCAAAGGGTGAAGGGGATGGAGGCCGCTTGCCCGATGCCCGTGCCTGGGCCCGCCAATTCATCGGTGGCCCAAAAGCTAAGCCCCCCGCGGTAGTTGCCCACCACCAGGGCCAGTTCGCCGGTGCCGAGGAAATCGTGGAGCACCGCCGCGGTGCGTGCACCGTCGCGCAGGCCGTGCCAAAGAGAATCCGCCAGGGTCCAAGCGCCGCTGATGTTGCCATTGATGTTGGTGTACCGGTGCAGGCCGCCCGATTCGCTGCCCGCCACAAGCACGGCCTGCCCGTCCACATCACGGTACAGGAAAGGCACGCTGTAGCCCGTGTTGTTCCAATACTCATTCACCCTTACCGCGCCCAGGTTCTCGGTCTCCAGATGCCATTGCGGGGCGGTGGGGCTGCCCGTGTTGCGGTACAGGTTGAGGTTGCCGCTGCGCTCGCCCACCACCAATTCCAGCGTGCCATCACCATCCAGGTCGAAAAGTTGCGGCGTTGCATTGGCCCCAACATCGATCACCCCGCCACCATCATCGGTCAGCAGGCCGCCTACCTGTTGGAATTGGGCCACAGGGCCGGTGCCCACGTTCTTGAATAGCCGCAGGTTGCCGGCCAGGTCGCCCAGGATCATGTCGGGGCGGCCATCGCCGTCCACATCACCGAAGGCGGGGTGCAGCCCCGCGCCCAGCCCCAGTGCGCCCAGCCCGGCATAGTCGGTGGTGACCAGCTCGAAGGAGGGCGAAGTGGCCGTGCCATTGTTCTGCAATAGTGCCAACGCGCCCTTGTAGGTGCCGTCCGGCTGGAAGTAACCTTCATTGGCCACCACCAGGTCCATCAGTCCGTCGCCGTTGTGATCGAACAGCACGGGCCGCGCGCCGGAGCCGAAATCGAGCATTTGCCCCTGGAACAGGTCGTCCTGCATGAATTGGAAGTCCGGGGCGGCGTCCGTCCCCGTGTTCCTGTAGTACCAAATGCCCTTGATATCGGCCGAACTGGAAGGGCTGTTGGGGGCCACTACCAGGTCGCGCCGTCCGTCGCCATCGATGTCGAGGTGAAAGCACCCCAGGAACTGTTCCAGGGCAACCGGATTGGATGCGGGGAACGCGCTGTCGGCGCTGGACATGTGCGCATGGCCACTGTTTCCACCGTTGATCAGCGCGGTGATGAACGGCGTTTCGAAATCGCCCAGGATCAGGTCCGTCAATCCGTCGCCGTTCAGGTCAAGCGGCAGGGTGGTGCTGCCGGAGTGGGCACGTTCGGGCTGGCCGGTACCGGGGTCGGGGTGCGGCGCAGGTGCCTCCGGGTTGGGTACATTGAACGGACAAGCCATGTCCAAGGTGATCTGGTTGCTGCTGATGGCCACTTGGAAATCGCCCCAGCAGCGGCTCCGCACCTCGTACACCAGGCTGTCGCAATGGCCGTACAGTTCCATGCTCAGGTTCTTGTGGTACTCGAGCACATTGCCCCAAATGCTGAACGTGAGGATGTCCAGGTCGCCATCGCCGTCGATGTCCGCTATGCCGGGCAGGTCCACGTTGCTCACGTACAAGTTGGGGCTGATGGTGGGCACGTAATTGCTGCCCACCATGTCATCGGAAAGCACGAAGGAGGGCCCGTCGGTGCCGCTGGTGTTGCGGTATACCGCAAAGCCCGCGCTGGTATAGGCGAAGATGTCGGCCATGCCATCGCAGTTGTAGTCGCGCAGCAACGCCCAGTCGTGCAGCAGGGGGAAGGGGTAGAGGCCGTCGTATTGGCGTGTGGGGGTGTACACCGGGTTTTCGGCGGTGCCGGTGTTGAGCAGGAAGAGCTTCGTGTCACCGATGCGGTCGAGCACGAAAATGTCCATCAGGCCGTCCTGGTTGATGTCGATGGGGGAGAACTGGGGTGCATTCAGGCCACCGGCCCAAGGCATCTGCAAGGGTTGTCCCCCGTGCGTGACCGGTACATCGGGCCGGAAAATGGGACCTTGGGCCCATGCGCATGCGGGCACAAGCAGGGTGAACAGGAATAGGAAGCGGTTGCCCACGTGTCGGGGGGAATTATTGGATACCGGCAAAGGTATCCGGTGCCGGCACGGGCGCAACGAGGGAAGGGCAAGGGTTGTCCACATGGCTTGCGTGGCTTTCCGCGCCTTCCGGGATCGGCCTGTGTGCGGCCTCAGCGGCACGGCCACCGGCAAATAACGTCCGATCCAATGTTCTGCCGTGCGGGCCGCGTGCCTATCCTTCTATATTTGCCGCCCCGTTTGCCGGAATGTTATTGGGTGTCCGGCAGGGCCCATCCGAAAAACCAATCAGTTTTCCCCATGCAGAATAAAGGTGCGCTGTGGGTGTTCACCATCCTGTTGGCGCTCGCCTGCCTCTGGCAGTTGTCCTTCTCCATTTTCACCAACAAGTTCGAGGCCCATGCAGGGCAAGTAGCGGCCGAGTACGCCGATTCCGTGCTGGCGGTGCCGGGCAATGCCCACTTGGATTTCGATTCCGTGCGGCTGGCCCAAGAGAACCGTTTCCTGCGCGAGCACGACGATGAGGTGGTGTACCCCATCCTGGGCTACACCTACAAGGAGTGCAAGGAAAGGGAAATGAACCTTGGCCTCGACCTGAAGGGCGGCATGGCCGTTACCTTGGAGGTGGACATCCCGGAATTGGTGGACAACCTGAGCGGGAACAGCCAGGACCCTGCTTTCCGCGAGGCCCTGGGGTCGGCGCGCAAGGCCCAGGCCGGCAGCACGCGCGATTTCATTTCGCTTTTTGCCGATGAGTTCCGCAGGATAGCGCCCAACGCCAGCCTGGCCGCCATTTTCAGCACCCAGGACAATGCCTCCATTTTCCCCCGGGAAAGCACCAACGACCAGGTGATCAGCGCGCTGCGCGACCAGGCCAGGATCGCGGTGAACAACACCGAGAAGATCCTGCGCACCCGTATCGACAAATTCGGTGTGGCACAGCCCAGCATACAAAAGCAGGCCCTCTCCGGCCGGATACAGATCGAGCTGCCCGGCGTGAAGGACAAGGACCGTGTGCGCAACGTGCTGCAAAGCACCGCCAACCTTGAGTTCTGGGAAACCTTCGACAATACGGACGTGTACATGAAGCTCAGCGAGGCCAACGATCGCCTGAGCGCCATGCTGCATCCCGAGCTGGCCAGCAAGGATACCGCGAAGGCAGCCGCCGAGGCCGCCGATACCACCGTGGCCGCGGCCGACAGCCTTTCACAGGACAGCCTGGCAGATGCCCTGGCCGACGCCAAATTGGGCGCGGATAGCGTGCTGACCGATGAGGAAAGCCTGGCCAAAAGCCCGCTGCTCAACCAGGGCCGCCTGCAGTTGAACATCATGAACAACCAGGTGATGCGCGGCGATGTAGTGGGTTACGCCGCCGTGGCCGATACCGCCACTGTGAACAACCTGTTGCGCATGTCGCCGCCCAAGAGCCCGGATCCCAGCCAAGTGCTGAAACTGGCCTGGAGCTCCAAGCCCGTGCGCATGGCCACCGCGGACGGCCGCGAGCGCGACTTCCTTTCGCTGCACGCCCTGCGCGGCCCCCGCAACGGCAAGCCCAAGCTCGATGGCAGCTACATCACCGATGCACGCCAGGACTTCGACATGAAGGGCGATGCCGAGGTAAGCATGCAGATGAACGCCGAGGGCGCGCAGAAATGGAAGCTGATGACCGGCGAGAACGTGGGCAAGCAGATCGCCATCGTGCTCGACGGGTACGTGGTATCATCACCCAATGTGATGGGCGAGATCCCGGGCGGGCGCAGCAGCATTACCATGGGCGGCGCCGGCGACCGCAACAAGCAATTGGAGGATGCCACCGACCTGGCCAACGTATTGAAGGCAGGGGCATTGCCGGCACCGGCACGCATCATCGACGAAACGGTGGTGGGTCCCTCGCTCGGCGCTGAGAACATCAGCCGGGGCATGTGGTCCTTCCTGCTTGCCATCATAATGGTAATGGCCTTCATGGTCATTTACTACAACCGCTCGGGCTGGGTGGCCAACGTGGCGCTGTTGTCCAACATCTTCATCCTCATGGGCACCCTGGCCTCCATCCAGGCCTCGCTCACCCTGCCCGGCATCGCCGGTATCATCCTTACGGTGGGCATGGCCGTGGACGCCAACGTGCTGATCAACGAGCGCATACGGGAGGAACTGCGCGCAGGCAAGGCCATGAAGACCGCGGTGGACCTGGGCTACAAGCATGCCCTGGCCGCCATTCTCGACTCCAACATCACCACATTCGCCACCGGCGTGATCCTGCTCTTTTTTGGCGGCGGGCCGGTCAAGGGCTTCGCCACCACCCTCTGCATCGGTATCCTCACCTCCTTGTTCACGGCCATCTTCATCAGCCGCCTGATCATCGATCGCCGCCTTGAAAAAGGCAAGCCCATGAATTTCTGGCACGGCTGGAACAAGAACGCCTTTGCCAACACCACCGTGGACTTTATGGGCAAGCGCCATTGGTACTACATCATTTCGGGCGTGGTGATCCTCGCCGGCCTCACCTCCATGTTCACCCGCGGCTTCAACATGGGCGTCGATTTCTCCGGCGGCCGCCAGTACGTGGTGAAGTTCGATAAGCCGGTGGAAGTGGAGGATGTGCGCAATGCACTCGAGGGCGCCTTTGTGGCCGGGAATAACGTACGAAGCTCCGTGAACGTGAAAACCTACGGGGGAAAGGACCAGGTGAAGATCACGACCAACTACCTGATCAATGAGACAGGCCCGAACACCGACGAATTGGTGGAGCAGAAGCTCAACAATGCGCTCGCAAGCATGGGGGCCGCGCCGCCGTTGGAGTCCAGGAAGGTGGAGCCATCGATCAGCGAGGACATACGCAACCATTCCATTTGGGCGGTGGGCCTGGGGCTGCTGTTCATTTTCCTCTACATCGTGGTCCGGTTCCGCAACTGGCAGTTCGGCCTGGGTGCCGTGATCTCGCTGATGCACGACGGGTTGATCGTGATGAGCGTGTACTCGCTGTTGTACAGCGTCATGCCGTTCAGCCTCGAGATTGATGAGCAGTTCATCGCCGCCATCCTCACGGTGATCGGATTCTCCATCAACGACACCGTGGTGGTGTTCGACCGGATCAGGGAATACCTGCAGGACCACCGCCGCGATCCCTGGAAAGGCATCTTCAACAAGGCCATCAACTCCACCTTGGGCCGTACCGTCAACACCTCCGCCACCGTGGTGATCGTGCTGCTGGTGATCTTCCTCTTCGGCGCCGACTCCATCCGCGGCTTTGTGTTCGCCATGCTCATCGGCGTGATCGTGGGCACCTATTCATCCATTTGCGTGGCCTCGGCCCTGGTGGTGGACCTGCACAAGGACCAGCGCCAATTGAAATAAGGCGATCGGAAAAGTTTGAAAGCCCTGCCTCGGCGGGGCTTTCTACTTTTGTGGCCCCATGGGCAACCTATTGATCTTGGACATTGGCGGTGGAGAGCTGCTGGTGATCCTGCTATTTGTCCTGATCTTTTTCGGGAGCAAGGGGGTTCCCGAGGTGGCCCGCACCATGGGCCGTGCCTTGCGCCAGTTCCGCGATGCCAGCGCCGAGGTGCAGCGCGAGATCGAAAAAGGGGCCACTGATGTTAAGCGTGGTTTCGAGGAGCAGCGGAAAAACTTCCGCATAGAACCCCCGGAAGATGTGGTGGCAGCAGGCCAGGCCGAAAAGCAGGAGGAGGCGCCCGCATCGGCCGCCAACCAGGCCATGGCCGGCGATGCAGCCGAGGCGGACGATCCCGTGCCGGCCATGAAGGGCGGCGAGTAGCATCAGCAAAAGGAAAGAAGGCGGTCAAGCACGCATGGCGCGCGCAGGTCCGCACGTGCCGTTGGATGCGCCCCGGCAGGGGCGATGACGGAAAGGCATTTTTTCCGGGTAGCCCCCTCAATTTTCAACCCGTGTTGAAAAAAATATGGGATTTGATGGAAGCACCCCCCATTTCAGCCCACTACCTTCGCCGCACAAACCAAAATCTGAAATGTCAACCCTGAATTTACGCGCGAAGGCACTTTCTGATGTCCTGGGCCGGCAACCACGCGAGGTGCACCCGCCCAGCAGCCGCATCAGCGACTATTTCGGGGTGAACGTTTTCAATGACGGCGCCATGCGCATGTTCCTTACCATGGACGCCTACCGGGCTGTAAGGGCCGCCATTGACAGCGGCGAGCGGATCGACCGGCGCTTGGCCGATCAAGTGGCCAGCGGCATGAAGGAATGGGCAGCCAGCAAGGGCGCCACGCATTACACCCACTGGTTCCAGCCGCTCAACGGTTCCAGCGCCGAAAAGCACGATGCCTTCTTCGAGCCCTTGGGCGAGGGCCGCAGCATTGAACGGTTCGATGGAGGCATGCTGGTCCAGCAGGAACCCGATGCCAGCAGCTTCCCCAGCGGGGGCATCCGCAACACCTTCGAGGCGCGCGGCTATTCCGCGTGGGACCCCGGCAGCCCAGCCTTCCTGATCCACCAAACGCTGTGCATCCCAACCATCTTCGTCAGCTACACGGGCGAGGCGCTCGACTTCAAAACGCCGCTGCTGCGCTCCATCCGTGCCTTGGATGAGGCTGCCACCGCCGTGTGCCGCTACTTCGACAAGGACGTGAAAAAGGTGACCGCCACCCTGGGCTGGGAGCAGGAATACTTCCTGGTGGATGAATCATTCTACTACGCCCGCCCCGACATCATGATGGCGGGGCGCGCCCTGTTCGGGCATGGGCCGGCACGCGGGCAGCAGCTGGAGGACCATTACTTCGGCAGCATACCCGAGCGCACCCAGGCCTTCATGCGCGACTTCGAGACGGAGGCGCTGCAACTGGGCATACCGGTGAAGACCCGGCACAACGAGGTGGCCCCGAACCAATTCGAATGCGCGCCGGTGTTCGAGGAAATGAACCTCGCCGTGGACCACAACATGCTGCTGATGGACGTGATGGAAAAAACGGCCCGCAAGCACGACATGCGCGTCCTCTTCCACGAAAAACCCTACCCAGGCGTGAATGGCAGCGGCAAGCACAACAACTGGAGCCTGGCCACCGATACCGGGGTGAACCTGCTGCGGCCCGCCCGTACGCCCAAGGAGAACATCCAGTTCCTGGCCTTTTTCGTGAACACCATTGCCGCCGTGCATGCCCATGCCGACGTGCTGCGTGCCAGCATTGCCTCCGCCAACAATGATCACCGCCTCGGCGCCCACGAGGCGCCGCCCGCCATAGTCAGCATTTTCATCGGCAACTACCTCAACGGCCTGCTCAACGACCTGGAGCGCAACATAAAGGCCAAGATGAGCCCCGCGAGCAAGACCGAGCTCAAGCTCGACATCGGGCGCATACCGCGCGTGCTGTTGGACAACACCGACCGCAACCGCACCGCACCCATCGCCTTCACCGGCAACAAATTCGAGTTCCGCGCCGTGGGCTCCAGCGCCAACTGTGCCGGCCCCATGACCGTGCTGAACACCCTGGTGGCCGCCCAATTGCGCAAATTCAAGCACGATGTGGACCAATTGGTGGCCAAGGGAAGCAAGAAGGACGAGGCCCTGCTGCGTTGCATCCGCGAACTGATCGTGCGCAGCAAGGCCATCCGGTTCGAGGGCAACGGCTACAGCGACGAATGGAAGGAAGAGGCCGCCAAGCGCGGGCTGTCCAACCTGCCCGACACACCGCGGGCGCTGGATGCATGGAACGATCCGGGTACCGTGCAGCTTTTCGGCGAAATGGGCGTGCTTTCGCCAAAGGAGATGCAGGCCCGGCATGAGATCGAGCTGCACAACTACACATTGAAGGTGCAGATCGAGTCGCGCGTTTGCGCCGACATGGCCACCAACCACGTGCTGCCCGCGGCCGTCCACTACCAGAACCGCTTGATCGACAATGTGCGCGGGCTGCGCGACGTACTGGGCCGCGAAGAGGCCGCCAAGGCCACCGCCACACAGGTGGAACTGATCCGCAAGATCAGTGGCCATATCGAAGAGGTGCGCGCGCTCAGCATCGCCATGACCCAGGCACGCAAGGCGGCGAACATCATTGAGGACCAGCGCGACAGGGCCATCGCTTATTGCGACCAGGTAAAACCGTTCCTCGACAAGATCCGCTACCACAGCAACAAGCTTGAATTGCTGGTGGATGATGAACTGTGGCCCCTGCCCAAGCTGCGCGAGCTGCTCTTCACGCGCTGAACCGGCCACGGAACGAAAATGCCCACCTCGTTCCATCCGTATTGGACTTTGCTTACTTTCGCCCGGCCCGTATGTGGGCCATACCCTTGATCTTCACCCATGATGAGCATGAAGCAATTCCTCTCCTGCCTTGCCCTTCTACTTGTGTGTGCAACCGGTGCAATGGCCCAGACCAAGCAGGCCGAAGAGGCGGACGAGGCTTTCAGGAAAGGGCTTTTCGCCAACGCCATCGAACTGTACAAAAAGGCCTATACCACGGAGAAAAAAGCCTCCGAGAAGGCCCGCCTCATCTTCCAGGTCGGTGAGGTGTACCGCGCCATGGGCGATGCCGAGAATGCCGAAGTATGGTACGAAAAGGCCAACAAGGCGCAATATCCGGACCCGATCACCTACTACTACATCGGTGAGGCGCTGAAGGAACAGGGGAAATACGCACAAGCGATCGCGGCATACAACCGCTACAAGGAAAAAAACCCGGGCGACAGCCGTGCCGATGCCAGCCTGGCCGCATCGCAGCGCGCACAAGCATGGATCGATGCGCCCACACGCTACAAGGTGGACCCCGAGGTGCTGCTCAATAGCCCCCAATACGATTTCAGCCCCACCTATTCCGATAAGCGCAACAGCGACGTGGTGTTCGTGAGCAGCCGCCCGGCGTCCACTGGCACCGAGACCGACGGTATCCTGGGCGAAAGCTTCACCGACCTGTTCTCCAGCAGCCGCGACAAGCTGGGCAAATGGAGCGAGCCCGTGCGCTTGCCGGCCAGCATCAACACCCCCGCCCACGAAGGCAGCGCCACCTTCAACAACAAGCGCAACATGATGTATTTCACCCGGTGCCCGCACGAAAAGAAGAAGGCGTTCGGCTGCGACATCTGGGTGAGCAAAAAGGTGGGCAACAACTACAGCGAACCCGTAATGCTGCCCCTGCGGCCGCAACAGGACAAAAACGACACCACCATGGTCACCATCGGGCAGCCCGCGCTTTCACCCGATGACAACACCTTGGTGTTCAGCAGCAACATGAAGGGCGGACAGGGAGGAAAGGACCTGTGGAAGGTGGCCCTTGACAAGAACGGCATGCCTGCCGGCCAGCCGGTGAACCTGGGCAAGGAGATCAACACCAAGGACAATGAGATGTTCCCCTTCTGGCGCAACAACGGCGAACTCTATTTCGCCAGCAACCGGATCGGCGGCATGGGCGGCATGGACATCTACCGCGCGGAAAAGACCGGCGACGGCACTTGGGGCCACGTGTCCAACGTGCAGTCCCCCTTGAACAGCGCGGCCGATGACTTCGGCATCATGTTCGACGGCGATGAGGACCGTGGCCTGTTCACCTCCAACCGCCCCGGCGGGAAAGGGGAGGATGACATCTGGCGCTTCTATGTGCCTGATCTCGTGTTCGCCCTGCAAGGGATCGTGAAGGACAAAGTGACCGGCGCACCGCTGCCCGATGCCAAGGTGGAAGTGGTGGGCACGGACGGCTCCAGCTACAGCACCCTGGCCGATGCCAACGGCGGTTTCTCCTTCGAGGAGAACGGGAAGGACCGCTACATCAAGGAAAACACCAGCTACACCATCCGCGCCAGCAAGGACAATTACCTTGTGGTGAACGACCAGATCACCACCGTGGGCCTTGCCGAAAGCACCACCTTCGTGAAGGAATACCTGTTGCAGCCCGCCGCCAAGGACGTGGCCATTGAATTGCCGGAAGTGCAATTCGACCTGGACAAGGCCACGCTTCGCCCCGAAGGAAAAGATTCGTTGCAGGTGCTTTACCAGATCCTGGTGGACAACCCCACCATTACCATTGAACTGGCGGCCCACACCGATACCCGCGGATCCGACGCCTACAACCTGCGCCTCTCGCAGGATCGTGCGCAAAGCTGCGTGAACTACCTGGTGGGCAAGGGCATCGATCCGGCCCGCATGACCGCCAAGGGCTACGGCGAGACCCGCACCCGCATCAGCGATGCCGAGATCGCCAAAATGGCCACCACGGCCGAAAAGGAAGCAGCCCACCAAAAGAACCGCCGCGTGGAATTCTCCGTGAAGAGCTGGGACTTTGTGCCCAAGGACGGCGGCGCCACGCCGGAAGGAGGCAAATAGCACCCCAACACACAACAAAAGGCACCCTGCACCAACGGGGTGCCTTTTATTTTCGGCCCATGAAAGAAGAGACCACCCGCTACGGCCTTAGGGGCGTGAGCAGTGCCAAGGAGGATGTGCACAAGGCCATCGAAAAGGTGGACAAAGGGCTCTTCCCCAAGGCCTTCTGCAAGATCGTGCCCGACCATTTGGCGGGCAGCGCCGAACATTGCGTGGTAATGCATGCCGATGGGGCCGGCACGAAAAGCGCCTTGGCCTATGCCTACTGGCGCGAAACCGGCGACATCAGCGTGTGGAGGGGCATTGCGCAGGATGCCGTGGTGATGAACCTCGACGACCTGCTGTGCGTGGGCGCCACGGGCAACATCCTGCTCAGCAGCACCATCGGCCGCAACAAGCGGCTGGTGCCCGGCGAGGTGATCGCTGAACTGATCAACGGAACCGAGGAATTCCTGCAGCAAATGCGCGACCTTGGCATCGATATCCGAAGTACCGGCGGCGAAACCGCCGATGTGGGCGACCTGGTGCGCACCGTGATCGTGGACAGCACCGTGGCCTGCCGCATGCGCCGCGATGAAGTGGTTGACAATGCCCGCATAGCGCCCGGCGATGCCGTGGTGGGCCTGGCCAGCTACGGCAGGGCCAACTACGAGAGCGGCTACAACGCCGGCATGGGCAGCAATGGGCTCACCAGTGCACGCCACGACATTTTCCACAACCAACTGGCCGCGCGCTATCCGGAAACCTTCGACCCCGCCACACCGCCCGAACTGGTGTACAGCGGGCAGGCGGCGCTTACCGATCCGCTCCAGGGCACGCCCCTGGACCACGGCAAGGCCGTGCTTTCCCCCACGCGCACATACGCTCCCGTGGTGCGCGAGGTGCTGGCCCGCATGCGCGCCAGCGTGCACGGCATGGTGCATTGCAGCGGTGGCGGGCAAACCAAGGTGCTCCACTTCATCGAGGGGCTGCGGGTGGTAAAGGACAACCTGCTGCCGGTGCCACCCCTCTTCACCGCCATCCAACGCATGAGCGGAACGCCATGGCGCGAGATGTACACCGTGTTCAACATGGGCCACCGCATGGAGATCTATGTGCCGGCCGATGCCGCACAGGAAGTGGTGGCCATTGCAACGGGCTTCGGCATCGAGGCGCGGGTGGTCGGGCGTGTTGAGGCCGCCGACCGCAAGGAAGTGGTGATCAACGGGCCGCAAGGGCAATACCAATACACGGCATGAGCGGGGCGGAGGACCTGTTGGCGAAGCTTTCCGCGGTGCACGATCGCCGCGAGGAAGTGGGCAAGCAGTTGGCCGATCCCGATGTGATCGCGGACCGCAAGCGCTTTGTGGAACTGAACCGGGAATACCGCGACCTGGCACCGGTGGATGAGGCCTATGCCCGATTCCGGGGCGCAGTGCAGGGCCTGCACGAGGCCGACCAGATGCTGCGCACCGAACGCGACCCCGAAATGCTTGAACTGGCGCGCAGCGAAAAGGAACAATTGGAGGAGGCCGTGCAGCGCATGGAGGAAGAAGTGCGCATGCTGCTGGTGCCCAAGGACCCCAACGATGACCGGAACTGCACCATGGAGATCCGCGCGGGCACCGGCGGCGACGAGGCCGGCATTTTCGCGCACGACCTGATGCGCATGTACAGCCGTTTCTGCCAGGACCAAGGCTGGAAGGTGGAAGTGGCCGACATCAACGAGAATGCCGCGGGAGGCGTGAAGGAGGTGGTGCTGAACGTGGAGGGCGAAGGTGCCTATGGCGTGCTGAAGTACGAGGCCGGCGTGCACCGCGTGCAACGGGTGCCCCGCACCGAGGCCAGTGGGCGCATACACACCAGCGCCGCCACGGTGGCCGTGCTGCCGCAAGCCGAGGAATTCGACGTGGAGATCAAGGAAAGCGATGTGAAGATGGAGACCGCACGAAGCGGTGGGGCAGGGGGCCAGAACGTGAACAAGGTGGAAACGAAAGTGCGCTTGACGCATATGCCCACCGGCGTGGTGGTGATGTGCCAGACCGAACGCTCCCAATTGGCCAATCGCATGAAGGCCATGCAGATGCTGCGCAACAAGCTGTACGACGAAAAGATGCGCAGCGAGCAGGAGGCCCTTACCGCCCACCGCCGCAGCCAGGTGGCCAGCGGCGACCGCAGCGCCAAGATCCGCACCTACAACTATCCGCAAAGCCGCATCACCGACCACCGCATCGAGCTTACGATGCACAACCTGGCCGAGGTAATGGACGGCGCGCTGGGACCCCTCATCGATGCGCTGCAACTGGCCGACCGCACGGAAAAGCTGCAGGCCGGGGCCTGAGTTCGAAGCTTTTGGCCCATATTGGGCTGCCCTTTGAGGCACCTTTGATCACACGTGACCCACGCATGCGCAGCACGCTTTTCCGCCGAAAGACCGTGGAGCAGATCATGCATGAGCATGATGAGCGGACCGCAGGAGGCCATGGTGGGCTGAAACGCACGCTCACCGTGCGCGACCTCACCTTCCTGGGGGTGGCGGCGGTGATCGGTGCGGGCATCTTCAGCACGGTGGGTGCTGCCGCCTACGAGGGAGGCCCCGGTGTGGTATTCCTGTTCATCATCACTGCGGTGGTGTGCGGCTTCACCGCCTTGTGCTACGCCGAATTCGCGGGCCGGGTACCCGTAAGCGGGAGCGCATACACCTATAGTTATGTCGCCTTCGGCGAAATGGTGGCCTGGGTGATCGGCTGGGCGTTGATCCTGGAATACGCCATCGGCAACGTGGTGGTGGCCATATCCTGGAGCAGTTACTTCACCAACATCCTCGCGGCCTTCGGCCTGCACCTGCCCGCATGGCTGGCCACCGACCCGGTGGGCGCGAAGGCAGCCTATGAGCATGCCGTGGCCCTGGGACTGCCCACGGAACAGCTCGCTTGGAGCACCGCACCGGTGATCGGCGGATGGCATGTGGTCATGAACATCCCGGCCCTGCTCATCACCGTCGCCATTACGGCCTTGGTGTACATCGGCATACAGGAGAGCAAGCGCGCGGCCAATGCCATGGTGATCCTTAAACTGCTGCTGCTGGCCGCGGTGGCCTTGGTGGGCGTGTGGTACATCAAGGGCGCCAACTATGTGCCCTTCCTGCCCAATGGCATGACCGGCGTGCTGGGCGGGGTCAGCGCGGTCTTCTTCGCCTACATCGGCTTTGATGCCATCAGCACCACCGCCGAGGAGTGCAAGGACCCGCAACGCGACTTGCCCCGGGCCATGATCTACGCGCTGGTGCTCTGCACCGTGATCTATTGCATTACGGCCATGGTGCTCACCGGCATGGTGAACCACACCGAGTTCAAGGGCGTGATGGACCCGCTTGCCTATGTGTTCGGCAAGGTGGGCCTGCCCGGCTTCGGCTTCGTCATCAGCGTGGGTGCCGTGCTGGCCGCCACAAGCGTGCTGCTCGTCTTCCAGCTCGGCCAGCCGCGTATTTGGATGAGCATGAGCCGCGACGGACTGCTGCCGCCGCGCTTCGGCCACCTGCACCGCAAGTTCGGCACGCCCGCGTTCGCCACCATCGCCACCGGCGTGCTGGTGGGCATTCCCGCGCTGTTCGCGCCCAGCGGCGTAATGACCGACCTCACTTCCATCGGCACGCTCTTCGCCTTCACGCTGGTCTGCGCCGGCGTGCTCCTGCTACCTCCGTTGCCGCCGGATGCCGACGGCCGCAAACGGTTCCGCATACCCTACATCAACGGACGCTTCCTGGTGCCGCTGATCGTGGCCGCCTGGTTCGCGATCGACCGCCAGCGCATGGCCGCGGCGTTCACCAGCCTGCATGCCGACCATGATTCCATTCTTATGGCCGCTTTCGCGTTATTCGCCACCGGAACGGCCATCCGGGCCTTCCAACGCAAATACTCGCTCATCCCCTGCATCGGCATGCTCAGCTGCGCCTACTTGATGGTGGAAATACCCACCGGGAGCTGGGCCGTTTTCTTCGGTTGGATGGCCACCGGGCTGATGGTGTACTTCGGGTACGGCAGAAGGCATAGCAGATTGCGCTAGGCGGCTGCTCCCTGTCGGTTCCTGGCACACGGCAGCGCACCTTGGCCCATACGCGACCAACAACGAACTATCGCCGATCTTTGCGCCCCACATGGCCTTCCTCTATCCGGGTTTCCTTTGGGCGCTTACCGCACTGGCCATCCCGGTGATCATCCACCTCTTCCAGCTTCGGCGCTTCAAGCGGATCGACTTTCCCAACGTGCGCTTCCTGCAGGAGGTGACCCAACAAACACGTTCGCGCAAGAAGGTTCGCCATTGGCTGGTACTGCTCGCCCGGTTGCTTGCGCTGGCCTGTCTGGTATTGGCTTTCGCCCAACCCTACCTGCGCAGCGCCGACGGCGCCACTGTGGCGGGCGAGCGCGCCGTAAGCCTGTATTTGGATGATAGCTGGAGCATGGACGGGCAGAACAGCGGAGGACGCCTGCTGGACCAGGCGCGCACCGATGCACAGGACGCCATCATGGCCTATGGGCCAACGGACCGCTTCCAGGTATTGACCAACCGCTTTGAGGGGCGCCAACAGCTGCTGATCGGCCGCGATGAGGCGCTGGCCGCCGCAGGACAGGTTGAAGCCGGGCCCTATGCCCGGCCGATCTCGCAGGTAATGGAGCGCCAGCGCGAGGCATTGGCCCGCAGCGAGGCCCCGGTTAAACGCGCCTTTCTGTTGACCGACCTGCAGCGTGTGACAACCGATGTGGAAGCCTGGGTCAACGACAGCGCCGTTCGCACGGTGGTTGTACCCTTGGAGGCTTCCGAGGTGGACAACCTGGCCATTGATTCGGTGTGGTTCGCCAGCCCGGTGCGGCGGCTGGGGCAGGTGGAGGCGTTGAACGTGAGGGTGCGCAACTACGGGCGGCAGGAACTGCTGAACGTGCCGCTGAAGCTTACCATCGATGGCCGCCAGCGCGCAATGGCCACATTCGCGATCGGCGCGAATGCCGTGGTGGACACCGTGCTCAACTTCACCAATGACGCCGCAGGGTTCCATAGGGGGGAAGTGGCCATCGACGACCGCCCGATCTCCTTCGATGATGTTTTCCATATTGCGTACCGCACCGCGGAAAAACTGAGGGTGCTGCTGGTAAGCGGCGGCGATGCGGCCAGCGACAAGGACATTGCAACCGTATTCCAGGGCGATAGCGTGCATGTGTTCAGCACACAACCGTACCGCCAGATCGACCTGGCCTCGTTGGCGCAACAGGACCTGGTGGTGCTGAATGCCCTGCCCGACATCCCCAGTGGCCTTGCCGGTTCAATGAAGGAATTCACCGAAGGCGGGGGCAGCCTGGCCATATTCCCCGCGGCGAATGCCGAAGAGGCCAGCTACCGGGCCGCCTTGGCGTTGTTCGGGGCCGCCTTTGGGCCGCGTGACACCGCCGCCGTGAAAGTGGAACGCATCGATCTGCGCGCACCATTTTATCGCGATGTGTTCAGCACCATGCCCGCCAATGTGGACTTTCCCCTGGTGCGCACGCGCTACGCCATTACGCCCGCACCCGCCGCGGATGTGCTGTTGCGCCTGCAGAACGGCAACGGGTTCCTGAGCGCCACCCCACAGGGCAAGGGCCGCGTGTACCTCAGCGCCGCACCCTTGGGTGTTGCCGGGGGCACCTTCAACCGGCACGCCCTGTTCGTCACTTCCATGTTGCGCATGGCCGAGCTGGCCCGGCCCATGGGGGCGCTGTACCACATCATCGGCGCCGAGGCGGCAATACCCTTGGATGGCGTGGACCTGCAAGGCGAAACACCGCCCCGGCTGAAAGGACCCGGCGGCATGGACATCATTCCCGAGGTGCGCCGCACATTGGGTTCGGTATCGTTGGTGCTGCATGATGAGGACCTGCAGCCGGGAGCGTACGCGCTTGCGGTGAATGACGATACCGTGGCAGTGCTCGCGCTGGACCTTCCGCGCGGAGAAGGTGACCTGGATGCGTACTCACCCGATGAACTGAAGGAACTGCTGGAACAACGCGGCCTCGGCACCATCGCCGTGCTGGAAAAGGCCGGCAACCAGCTCGCTGCGAGCCTGCGCCATTTGGATCAAGGCGTGAAACTATGGAAATGGTTCATCCTGGCCGCCCTACTTTTCCTGCTGCTGGAGATCCTGTTGATCCGTACCGCCCGATGAACAACCTGCTGCTACGCCAAGTGACCGTGCTGGACCCCGGTGGGCCGCTGCACAACACCGTAACGGACCTGCACATTGTGGATGGCCGCCTGGCCAGGGCGGGCCAGAAACTGCCCAAAGGCGATGCCGTGGTGATCGCCATGGACGGCCTGTACGCCTCCCCCGGCTGGGTGGACCTGCGGGCCCATTTCCGCGACCCGGGTGAGGAATACAAGGAAGACCTGGCCAGCGGGCTGGATGCGGCCGCCGCGGGGGGCTTCACCGCCGTGGCCGTACTGCCCGGCACCAAGCCGGTAACCGACAACCGGGCAGGGGTGGAATACCTGTTGCGCAAAAGCCAAGGGCACATCGTGCGGGTGCTGCCCCTGGGTGCCCTTACCAAGGGCATGGCGGGCAAGGAGATCGCGGAACTGTTCGATATGCACCAGGCAGGCGCGGTGGCCTTTACCGATGATCTCTCCCCCGTGCGCAACGCCCGGCTGATGATGCTGGCGCTTCAATATGCGATGAACTTCGATGGGCGCGTGATGGCCCTGCCCCTGGACACCGACCTGGCGGCCATGGGGCAAATGCATGAAGGGGTGATGAGCACCCGGTTGGGCATGCGCGGCATACCGGCCATGGCGGAGGCCGTACGCCTGGCGCGCGACCTGCAGCTGCTGGAATATACCGGATCGCGGCTTCACGTATCTACGCTCAGCACGGCGGAAGGGGTGGAGCTGGTGCGGAAGGCCAAGGCGGGGAAGCTGAACGTAACGGCCAGTGTGGCGGCCCATCACCTGATGCTGGACGACGGTGTGCTGCGCGGCTTCGATACCAATTACAAGGTATTGCCGCCGCTGCGCAGTCCGGAGCACATCGAGGCGCTGCGCGATGGCGTGAAGGACGGAACGATCGATTGCGTTGTAAGCGACCACCGGCCGGAGGACGTGGAGCACAAGCGGATCGAGTTCGCGCAGGCCGCCTTCGGCGCGATCGGTTTGGAAACGGCCTTCGCGGTGGCCAATACGGCCCTTAAAAGCCGCATGACGGTGCTGCGCATGGTGGAGCGTTTTTGCCAAGGGCCGCGCGCGGCGCTCGGCCTGCCGGTACCGCACCTGGTGGAGGGCGAAACCTTGGAGGCCACTTTTTTTGCACCCGGACACCAGTGGATGTTTACCGCGGCCGACATCGCCAGCAAGTCGCACAACTCGCCCTTTATCGGCCACCGCTTCACCGGCAAGGCCATGGGCATCGCTGCCAACGGGCAGGTGAAGTGGGGCGGAAGGCCTTGATCGCACGGATCGCCCCGTTGGCGCAACGTTACCTTCGCGCCCCATGTCCGCAAAAAGCACGCACCAACCGCTGCGGCCCGTGGTGGCCTGGCTGATCACAGGCTGTGTACTGATCGCCTGCATGGTGGCCATCGGTGGCATTACCCGGCTCACCGGCAGCGGCCTCAGCATCACCGAATGGAAGCCCATCATCGGCGCCATTCCGCCCACCAACCAGGCCCAATGGGAAGAGGCGTTCGACAAGTACAAGCAGATCCCCCAATACAGCGCCGTGAACCAGCACATGGAGCTGCACGATTTCAAGTTCATCTATTTCTGGGAGTGGCTGCACCGCAACTGGGGCCGGCTGATGGGCCTGGTGTTCATTGTGCCCTTCCTGTGGTTTTGGCGCAAGGGTCTGCTGAAGGGGTGGCTTATGCACCGCAGCATTTCCATTCTGGTCGCGGGCGGGCTGGTGGGTGCCTTGGGCTGGTTCATGGTGGCCAGCGGCCTGGAGGACCTGACCAGTGTGAGCCATTACCGGCTGGCCATCCACCTGATCGCTGCGTTCACGGTCTTCTGCATCGTGCTGTGGACGGTGTTCGACATCAAGCAGGGCCGCCGCAGCTTCCTTGGCGATGGCACCCCCGCTGCCCGCTGGAGCCGGTGGCTGCTGGTGCTGCTGCTTGTGCAGATCATCTACGGCGCCTTCGTGGCCGGGCTGGATGCAGGCCGCATTTATCCCACATGGCCGCTGATGAACGGCCAGTTCATGCCCGATAATGTGCTCGCGTTCGACAGCAATTGGGTCAACTTCACCCACCACAAGGACGGGGTGCAATTCATTCACCGCAATTTCGCTTGGGTAGTGGCCGCGGCCATCACTTGGTTCGGCTTTGCCAACCGCCACAACAAGGTGCTCAAGGGCGGTGACCGCTTGTTGTTCCTCGCGGTGTTCCTGCAGATCATGCTCGGCGTGCTGGCCTTGATCACCCAGGTATGGATCTCCATGGGCGTACTGCACCAATTGGGCGCCCTGGTGCTGCTGATGGCGCTATTGAACGTGCTGCACCGCACCGGCCGGGTGCTCCCAGCGGAGCGAGCGGGCGAAGTGGCCGAGGTCCGCGCGGATGCGGGCCGTGACCGGCGCCAATGAGTCGGCATTGGGCCGTACATCGAAGTACAGGGCCCCGTACAGGAAGTTCTCTGTGCTGTCGGTGAGGTAGAACACCATGGGGCTGGCCACATTGCCGTCCACGGCGAAGAGGGTGCCGTACACGCGGCTGCTGTCCACGCCGATGTTCTCCACCTTGATGCGTGTGGCGAGCACCTCGTGCTTGTCCTTGAATTCGTGCGCATCGCGCACCAGTTCCGGCAGGTCGTTGCTGATCCGGCGCCAGGTCATGTGCACCGCGGCGCGCTGGCCGGGAAAGAGCAGGTTGCTCCAACAGGTGCCCTCTGCGGGCGTGCCCGTTCCGCGGCCCGCCACCAGCCGGGCGTAGCCGGGTATTTCCGCGGAATAGCCGCACCGGGCGGCCCGTTGGAAATTGCCCTCGGCGGGCAGGTCCAGCCTGAAATAGCCGCGTGGCTTGGGCACCGGGTCTTCGTGGCAACCCGCGGCAACCACCCCCAGGAACACAAAAAGGAACGCCATTTTTCGCGCCAGCGGCCCACGCACGGGGGCGGGGCAGGGGCTAGGGTGCTTCATCCTTGATGTGCACTTTCACGCGCCGTACCCGCTTGTTGTCCGCGCTTTCCACCGTGAAGGTGAAGCGCTGAAGGCTCACGCGTTCGCCCTTTTGCGGAATGCGGCCCGTCAGTTCCAGCACAAAGCCGCCCAGGGTCTCGCTTTCTCCCTTGTTCGCCTCGAACAGCCCGCCATCGATCCCAAGGATCCGGTAAACATCGGTTAGGGGCGCCCGGCCCTCGAATACCCAGGTGTTGTTGTCGAGCTTGCTGTAGATCAGGTCCACATCATCGTATTCATCGGTGATGTCGCCCACGATCTCCTCGATCACGTCCTCCAGCGTAATGATGCCGCTGGTACCGCCGTATTCGTCCACTACGATGGCCAAATGCACGTGCTTGCGCTGGAACTCCTTCAGCAGCTCATCGAGCTTCTTGTTCTCGGGCACGAAGTAGGCCGGGCGGAGCAGGCTGTTCCAGTCCATGTCGGCCGCCTCGATGTGCGGCAATACGTCCTTGATGTAAAGCACCCCGATCACGCGGTCAGGCGTTTCATCGTACACCGGCACGCGCGAAAAGCCGCTGTTCACAATGGCCACCATCAACTCGGCAAAGCTGATGTTCTTGTTGAAGGCCGTCATTTCCGTGCGGGGCCGCATCACTTGCCGGGCATCGATGTTGCCGAATTTGACAATGCCCTTCAAGATCCGTTTTTCCTCTGGGGTGGTGCCCACGTCAGAGGTAAGTTCCAACGCTTGCCCCAAGGTGTCGGCATCCACGTTCTTCGCACGCTTCTTGTACCGCTTTTCAATGAAGGACGTGGAGCCCATGAGCGCCTTGGTGACCGGTTGCCAGAACGAGCGCAGGAAATGGATGGGCGTGCTGAAGCGCTGTGCCGTGCGCACCGGATGGCTGGTGGCGTACACCTTCGGCAGCACTTCCCCCAACAGCAATATGATGGCCGTTACCGCCACCACCTGCACGATGAAAAGCCAATGCGCGTTGAGCGCCGACAGGTCCACGAACCCGGCCACCACAATGGTGCTGAGCACGGTGATGCCCACGTTGGCGAAATTGTTGGTGACCAGGATGGTGGCCAACAGCTGCCGCGGCTTGGCCAGCAATTCCAAAACCTTGGAGGACCGCGTGCCCTTGCTGTCCTTCAGTTCGCGGATGTGCGTTGCGTTGAGCGAGAACAGCGCCACTTCACTGGCCGAGGTAAGGGCGGAAAGTGCCAGGAGCAAGAGCATGCCCACAAGGGCGATCCAGGTCAGTGGGTCAAAGTTTCCCATGGGGGTGGCAGGCTTTGGCTGCCTGCCTTTGGTCGCTTAAGGTTGAAGTGGCTCAAAACGGCAGGTCGTCCGGTTGTCCCGGCTCTTCGATGTGGGTGGGTGCTGGCCCAGGTGCCGCTTCGGTGGCGGGTTGGCTTCTTGGCTGTGGGGCTTGGCCCCCATCGTTGCCGGCCCTGTCGAGCATGGTCATGTTGTCCGCATAGATCTCCGTGGTATAGCGGTCTATGCCGTCCTTTTCCCATTTGCGGGTGCGCAGCCTTCCTTCAATGAACAGCTTGCTGCCCTTGCGCACATATTTCTCCACCACCTCGGCCAGGCCGCGCCACACCACCACGCGGTGCCATTCGGTCTGCTCGCGCCGCTCGCCGGTCTTGCGGTCCTTGAAGGTTTCGCTGGTGGCCAGGTTGAAGTTGGCCACGCTTACGCCATTCTCCAAGTGGCGCACCTCTGGGTCAGCGCCAACGTTGCCGATCAAAATAACTTTATTCACGCCGCTCATGGGAAGGATTTAGGCGAGCGAAGATAACGGCAGCGGCTCATTCACGGAACAGTTGCACCGCGGCGGGCACACCCGTTAGCCAACAACATCAACAAAGTACACCCCGCGGGCCGTCCGTTGCATTCATGCGGTTGCAAGGAACCGCCCCGCGCAGCGGCAGGCGCGTGCCAACGCGGCGAATTACCGGAACGGGCCAAGGCCCGCAGCCCGTAACATCGGATCATGCGTCACGATAGCTCATCGATCCACTTTTCCAATAGCCTGGGAAAAGCGAGCTCGCGTAGGTTTTCCAGTGGCATCAGGTGCCAATGGGCAGGTATGCTGAATGCTTTTGGAGGAACTGCGCGCCAAAAAGTGGCATGGATGACCTGATGGCTGAGCACATGGGCGGGCCGCTCACTGCCGGCGGTGATCTTCCATCCCGGGCCGAACGTTTTGTTCAACGTGGCCAACATGTTGTGCCGCCTCAAGGGCCGCTCACTTTCGATCAAGGGCAACTCAAACAACCCCTGCCAAATATCCCCCGCGCCCCGTTTTTGCGTGTATAGTTGTTCATTGACCGGGATGTGCAGGTAGTTGAAGAAGCGGTCGCGGGTCTTGGCCTTGCCCGCTTTTATGGGCAGCTCACCGGTCCTTCCTGTGTTAAAAGCTGCGCAGCCGGCCTGTAGCGGGCATTGGTCGCAGAGCGGATTGCGGGGTTTGCACACGGTGGCGCCCAATTCCATCACCGCCTGGTTGTGGTCGCCGGGGTGCCCCGGGTGCAACAATGAGGTGGCCAGCGCCTTGAACTGTTTTCGGCCTTGCGCGCTGTCGATGGGCGTGGAAATTCCGAAGCAGCGCGCGAGCACGCGGTACACATTGCCGTCCACCACCGCTTCGGCGCGGTTGAAGCAAATGGAGGCCACTGCGCTGGCCGTGTAATCGCCCACGCCCTTCAATTGCCGCAGGCCCGCGTAGGTATCGGGGAACCGGCCGCCATGATCATGCATCACCTGCCGTGCCGCAGCCAGCAGATTGCGCGCACGGCTGTAATAGCCCAGTCCTTGCCATTGCTTCAGCACCTGTTCCTCGCTGGCCCCCGCAAGGTCCTGCACGCGTGGCCAGCGTTGCAGGAAGCGCTGGTAGTAGGCCAGGCCCTGGTCCACACGGGTTTGTTGCAGGATCACCTCGCTCAACCAAACGGCATAGGGATCCGTGGTGGCGCGCCACGGCAGGGGGCGGTGGGCGGTGCGGTACCAGGGCAACAGTTGGCGCTGTATCCACGAAGCACTTGGCATACAGGCACAAAGATGGGGTGCATGGCTTGCGTTCGGCCCGATCGCGCTATCTTTGCAGCCCCAAAAAAGAAGGAAGGGTACATGACGAAGGCGGAATTGGTAAGCAGCATCAGCAAGCGCACGGGCATTGAGCGTGCGGTGGCGTTGGCCGTAGTGGAGGCATTCATGGACGAGGTGAAGGCCAACCTGGGCAAAGGGGAGGACGTGCACCTGCGCGGCTTTGGGAGCTTCCTGGTGAAGCACCGCAAGCAGAAGACGGGACGGATCCTCAAGAACAACACCTCGATCATCATCCCGGCGCACAACATCCCTTTCTTCAAGCCGGCCGATGTATTCACCGACCTGGTGAAAAAGGGGAACAAGTAAGCAAGCGATGAAACGCCAGCATTGGACCATGGCCATTGCCGCAGTAGCGGTACTGGCGCTGCTGTTGCTGGCACCGCGTACACCGGCCGGACAGGCGGAGGCCAATGCCCAGGAGGCGGCCCCGGCGCACGAGCACCAGGAGCAGCCCGCGCGGGAAGGGCCCATCAGCTCCGATCCCAAGGTGTCGGCCATACTTACCGAGCTGGCCAAGGGTGGCGCGCCCATGCAGGTGATCGTAAAGCTGCGCGACCTGGCCGACAAGGAGCCCGATAACGTGGAGGCCCAATTCCACATGGGGCTCTTCAGCTGGCAAACGAACCAGTACGACAAGGCCATGGACCGCTTCAGGAAAGTGATCGCACTGGACCCGAAAGGATATCCGGATGCCTACGCCTACATGGGGCAGGCCTACGCCTCGCTGGACAGCACGGAAAAGGCCATTGCGGCCCTTGAAACATACAAGACCCTGGTTTCCGACACGGCGCTGATCAACGGTGCCGACCGGTTCCTGGAAGAAATAAAGAACAAGCACAAACACTGAGCACACATGCCCTGCGGTAAAAAAAGGAAGCGCCATAAGATGGCCACCCACAAGCGGAAGAAGCGCTTGCGCAAGAACCGTCACAAGAAGAAGAACCGGTAGGCCGTAGTGCCTGTCGTGCACCGTGCCCGCCATTTGCGGGCACGGCCCGCATGTGCAATGGCCGGGGCCATAACTCCTTGGCGTGCCAACATATCCATTCTTCCACGTGAGCGTAGACCTTATCATTCGTACCGAGGCCGGGGAAACGGCCATTGCCGTGTTGCGCGACAAGCAGCTCATGGAGCTGCACCGCGAACGCAACGACCGCGGTTTTGCCGTGGGCGATATCTACCTGGCCAAGGTGCGCAAAGTGGCCCCCGGGCTCAACGCCGCATTCGTGGATGTAGGCCATGAGAAGGATGCCTTCCTGCACTATTACGACCTCGGGCCGCAGTACCGCAACAGCTACAAATTCGCCAAGGGCGCGGTTGGTGGCACGGTAAAGTCCAGTAGGCTCGACGATTGGAAGCTGGATGGCGACATCAACAAGGAAGGCAAGCTTGGTGATGTGGTGAGCGCCAGCCAGAGCATACTGGTGCAGATCGCCAAGGAACCCATCAGTACCAAGGGCCCGCGCCTTACCGCCGAGGTTACCCTGGCAGGCCGCTACATGGTGTTGGTGCCCTTCATCAACAAGGTGAGCATCAGCAGCCGCCTGACCGATGAGGCCGAGCGCAAGCGCCTGAAGGCGCTGATGCAGGCCATCCGCCCCAAGAATTTCGGAGTGATCATACGCACCAATGCAGAAGGCAAGGCCACCGAGGACCTGGAGGCGGACCTCAACACATTGCTGGGCCGCTGGGACGAAATGTTCCGCAACCTGCGCGGCGCCATGCCGCCAAAAAAGGTGCTGGGCGAGATCGACCGCACCAATGCCGTGCTGCGCGACGTGCTCAACAAGGAGTTCACGAGCATCGTGGTGGACGATGAATTGCTTTACGAGGAGGTGAAGGAAACCTTGGTGCGCACGGCCCCCGAGAAGAAGGATATCGTGAAGCTGTACAAGGGCAAGCTCGACATCTTCGACAACTACGGCATCAACCGCCAGATCAAGCAGGCATTCGGCCGCCAGGTGCTGCTGCCCAGCGGGGCCTACCTGATCATAGAAAAAACGGAGGCCATGCACGTGATCGACGTGAACAGTGGCAGCCGAAAGGGGGGGCGCAACGACCAGGAGACCAATGCCCTGGCCATTAATGTGGAGGCCGCCAAGGAGATCGCGCGCCTGTTGCGGCTGCGCGATATGGGCGGCATCATCGCCGTGGACTTCATCGACCTGTACGAGGCGGAAAACAGGCGGACCCTGCACAAGGTGCTGAAAGAGGCCATGGCCGACGATAAGGCCAAGCATAACGTGCTACCGCCCAGCAGGTTCGGCGTAATTGAAATGACCCGGCAACGGGTGCGGCCGGAAACCGAGATCGACACCAGCGAGGCATGCCCCACCTGCGGCGGCACCGGCGAGGTAAGCGCACCTGTGCTCATCGTGGACGAGATCGAGAACGGCCTCAATTACCTGCTTGACGAAAAGCGCATGGATGGCGTGAGCTTGCACGTGCACCCGTTCGTGGCCGCCTACTTCACCAAAGGCTTGCCCAGCATGCAGCACAAATGGTGGTGGCGCTGGAAGAAATGGGTGAAGGTCGTTCCGCAAAGCTCAAGCCGCTACCTCGAATTCCACCTCTTCGACAAGGAAGGAAAAGAGGTGGCCGTGTAGCAAGCTTCGGAGGCGTTTCTTGGCCCAAGACATCTTCCGTTACCGTGGAGGCATGGTCCTCCAATTCCCGGATGGCATCAAGAATATGGAGCAGCCGAACCCGGTCCGCCTCAGGCGCGCGCATAGATCAGCTGCTTGTGGCGGTCCACAAAGGCCTTTACATACAGACTTAGTCCTTTGGTGGTAACGAGGTCCACACGCCGGCCCAGCAGCGCTTCCAAGACCAATCCCATTTGGATGCAATGCAGGCCGATGGGCTTGGAATGGTCCAGTTCCACCCGGATGTCCACATCGCTCTGCGCATCGGCAACGCCCCGGGCGAATGAACCGGACAGAAAAGCTTGCTTCACCGGCTGTGCCGCGAATTAGCTGCGAAGCTGTTCCAAGGTGCGCTCCTCGATGGCCATCATGCAAAGGTGGGGGATGAAGGTGGGCCGTCGTAGGTTCGCAGCGTTCCATGCGTTCTATGGACCTCCTTCCCAAAATCCGCGCGTACTGCGCCCGCCAAGAGCGTTGCCAGCAGGAAGTGCGCGACAAGCTCTACGCTTGGGGCGGCCACAGGGAAGAGGTGGAACAGGTGATCGCCCAACTGATCGGCGAAGGCTTCCTCAGCGAGGCGCGCTTCGCGGAGCACTATGCCGTAAGCAAAAGCCGCCAGAAAGGCTGGGGCCGCAGAAAGATCGAACAGGCGCTGAAGGCAAAAGGCGTTTCGGCAAGCTGCATCACGTCAGGCTTGAAGGCCATTGACCGGGAGGAGGAAACCGGGCAACTGCGCATGGCCGTGGCCAAGCGCTGGGAGCGCACCAAGGAAACGGACCCCTGGATACGCCGCGAAAAGGTGGTGCGGTACTTTGCGGGGAAGGGGTTTGGAAGGGAGGAGGTGGAGAGGGTGATGGAATCAGCCCGTTAGATTATTACCGTCCCCGGTTTGGCTCAACCCAAGATCCTAAGGTCACTCACCACTGGACCCTTTTCGCCGGGCATAGTGGTCACTTCGATTTTCATCCCCTGTTTGAGCTTGTGTTTGGTTATCATGGTCGGCGGAATAAAAGCTCCGTAATTATCCGTACTCGATGTGAAAAAACCGAACCCGCGCTCATGAACGGATTGGACTTCCCCTGTGATCATTACGCCTTCAATGTTCTCGTCCCCTGTATCCTTCCACAGTCGCTTATTTTCCTCCACGTTTGCGCGGGTTTTTGCATAGGCCTCATACCAGCTCAGTACATCCAGTAGCTGGAAAGTAAGGCTGTACAGGAGATAGGGCGTATCGATGAACGCTCGATAGGCTTCGAGCCTGCCCTTGTTTTGGGATGAAGTTTCATCCTCAGTATGGCTGAATGCATTGGTGACATTGAGGATATGGTGTATGTGTTGCTCTACAAGTTCAGGAACATGCCGTATAGTGCACTGTATGCCCAGCCGGTTTACGTACCGTCCGCTGAGGAATATTGAGCAAGCGGTGAGATTTACTTGGCCTCTATCAATGCATTTTTCATGAACGAGGCCGAGGCGGTGGGCAGAGCGGAACATCGACTCGAGGCAGCTGCGTAGGTGCTTTGGATAGTCGGTGTCGAGGGTGCTGTTGCCCATCAGGTTTCGCAGAATGGCATGAATGTGGTCTATTGAATCGTTGGTCAATCCCGCAAAATCACAAGCTTTCAAGGCGTTTTTGAACTTCATCTTCACCTTGTATGCCGGAAGGTCTTGAATGATGTCTTTGAGATACTCCAATACCGGTAGGCCGCCTTCTCCTTTTTCGAAGACCGGAATCTCATGGTCCACCACGTTGCGGGTATCCTTCGCATAGCCGGTCCAAATGCAAAACGGCTTCCACCAATGGTTGGCCCCGTTCAGCTCCTGGATGCGGCCGATCGATCGCGTCAGGCCTTGGAATTGCCGCGTGGGGTCGAGTATACCGTCCACGATCACCCCATCAATATCCCAAAAGCTTTTCCTGAGGAATTCCAAACTCTGGTCAACAGTACGAGTGGGGTCATGGAGGACCTTGATGCCCTGGTGTTCGGCGAGTGCTTGGAATTGTGCCTGCTCCTCATCGTCGATCAGAAGGATTTTCATGGAGATTCAATTTAGGATGCTCGCCTCAGATAAACGCAGAATCCCACGGAAAGTGGTGGATAGATGTTGCTCACGCTGGGTAGGCGGCCATGTGTCATCTTCAAATCACCGCCCATGCCTTTGGCCCATTTCTGGGCCAAGTATAGGCCAAGGCCTTCGCCTTTGCTACGCTTCGAGCGCCTTCCCTGCTTAGCCAGCTCCTCCAGGTTTCGTTCTAGTGCCTTGCCATTGTTTGCAATAAACAATGCCGTTTGGTCGGGATTAGCCACGCCGTCCACCCAGTCCTCCATCTGGTCCAAGATAATCCATAATTTTCTGCCGGTAACTTTCCCGTGGCGAATGGCATTTTCCACGATATTGGTGACCAGTTGCTCCAATTTTTGGCGGTCTGCCCATACGCGGACCGGTCCTCCCTGATACTCGATGTGAACATCGGTAGCGTTGAAACCTCGAATAACATTATCAAGTACTTCTGAAAGTTCCACTGCAGTAATTGTATATCGCTCATTGGAAAAGCATTTTTCTTGTTCGAGAAGTAGCCCTTTCATTTCATCAAAGAAGCGATCAAGGCCGGACAGGGTGCTTTCCAGGCGTTCGTGGGTGTCCTTTAACAAAGCCGAATATGCTCCGGGCTTCTTCAATTGCGCTTTCAGGAGTGAAATGCTGTCCCGGATCCGCCCGGTCTTGTTTCCAAGGTCGTGGCGATAAGCTTTATAGGCTTCCTCGGCGTCCGCCAAGGCGCGGGAACGTTCCGAGCGTTGTAGCTCTCGAATGATATATGCCAGAGTCTCCTTGCATTGCTCGGGTTCTCCTGTCCGCAACTGGATATTATCAACCAAGTCAGCAATCCAGTTGTCCGTAATGTCGTTCGTTGGCAAAAGGCCCCACGAACGCTCGTGTGCCACAACCGAGCGGAGTTGTGTCTCGATTGATGGAATTCGAATATAGATATTGTGCAAGCTCTCAGCGGCAGGCGAATATTTTTCAATGTGCTTCACCTGTTCTTTCACGTATGGCTCTTGCATTTCGCGCCGTAAGTATTCTGGCACGACAAGCTCAAGGCGTAAAGCCCCTATCACGCTTTCGGTTATATCTCCAACGTCATCTGAAGTCAAATGAACGGAAGAATTTGTAATGTCTTGAATCTCTTTGAATTGTTCAAGTTCATTCCATGGAAATAGTTTGCTGATCACTGAGAAGGTGTCAGCAACATAGCCCAGGCCCAAGGGTGCGCTGGCAATAGATAAGATGGTGCTGTTCTTGATTAATAGGCAATCTTGGTTGCGGTCTAATGCCTGAAACTGCAGCCTGAATCGGAAAGCCTTCACTTTAGCGAGGTAAGAAATGCGATCCGGAAAATCGTGGTCAGCAAAGGGGTTTGGGTTTGCAATTTCAATATTATTCGGGCCACCAGCGAATAAAACTAATCCTTTCGCATCCTCGCACTTATTGTTGTCCATTACGAACATGCCAAGTTCCGATTCTTTCTTTCTTTCTTGCGGCAGGGTCAGCATGCAATCCAGGAGATCCCGTTCCACCATTTCCCGACGAACCTTGACCCAATCATTGTCCTTGCCTTGGAAGCAGTGCATGGGGGCGACCAGGAAAAGTCGGCGATGGCCAGGCAGGGATGCGTTACGCAAGAACTCCTTTGCATAGCGCAGTGCTTTCGCAGCATCCACTGGGGCAGTAACCACGGATGTCCCGCTTCTCGCAGTTAGGGGAATATGGCCATCGCGCTGTGCTATGTATAATTCAGACCCAATACCCAATACGGTCAACAGCAGTCGTAACCCATCCCGCTCATCCTCATCAGAACAATAGCCCATGACGCAGATGTCCCCTAGTTGCAACGAATGATAGTGGGCAAAGACGACAGCGGCGAAACTTGCATCCGGGAAAAAAAACTCGCGACCAGGTGCACGTAGCTGTATCCAATGGTCATATGGGAATTCTGTGGTGGTCCCACCAAGTGCGCGGTAGCTTTCGTCAACTTGCATTTCGTTTGTCACGTGCGCAAGTATCCACCAGTCCTCTCCAATGGGGTGGGCCTTTTCTTGTCCATTTGGACTCACTGCATTAATAAGACGGCCAAGATCCCTGATCCATTCAGGGCGCCACGCGTTTATACCTAACCTTTCGGAAAGATTCCTTGCGCGAGCCATTTCCTCAATTATCCTCAAGATAGCTGCGAGCGAAACCCGGTTAAGGCCGGCCTTGAGAAGTTGTCTTATCGCCACGGCCGAATCGTGCTCCGGCTGTGTCTGAATGAACAGAATGATACTGAACATCGCAGCAACGGCGAGGCGCTGGTAGCCTATTGGGCGGCTCCGAAAGCTCCAGAAGATAGCTTTCCTGAAATCGGAATAGCACGCGTGCTCAGTATGGTTCTTAAACCATATTAGTCCATGTTCATTCAGACATCCTTTTTCCATGGCCCATGTCAAAACATCCGTTGCAGAGCACGGCCCATCTATACATTTCCCAAGCATAATGCGTTCCGAAATGGCTTCAGCGGTCATTGGTCGGCCATGACCAAGTAGGATAAGAGTTGCTGCCGTTTGAATACTCCTTTCGATAGAGAACCCTATATCATGCTCATCTTTACTCATTGTCAATGCTCTTCAAGTATTGTTGTCGTGACAATATTGCCTGCGATACAGCTGAGGCTTTAAGGGTATTTGGCCTTATTACTTTCAATTGACTTCCAAATGAAAGGATCAGGGCCAGAAGTTCGTGGTTCAATTTCACCTGCAGTCGTACTTGGACATGGGTTTCTTCACATGAGAGCACCTTTTGCGACCCATGCAGGGGCTTAGTTCTTAAATATGGCCATAATGAGTTGTCAATCCATAAATCCACGTTTTCCACGGGACCATCTGGCACTGTTACGCCAACCACATCTTCAAAATATTCGGTAAAATCAATGGTGTTGGGACGGAACTCCCCTCGTACCGGATATAGGGATTGAATGCGGTCCAATGCCAAATTGGTGATCTGTGCCAAGAGTTCGTTCCAGCCAAAGGCGAACCATCGGTTGTTGTACTGCTTGAGGTAATAGGGATGGAAGCGGATGGATGATGGTGCAAGTTGCTTGAAACTTTGATAGCCCACTTGCAAGATTTGCTTCCCCAGGATGCTGTGAAACAGTGGTGTGATCCATTCACTTCCCTTCAGGTATGGGTTCCCCTCGAACTCGATTACATATGGCGCACCTTGCCTCAAAGCGAAGCCGGCCTCCAGGCGAACGATAAGTTCATCCACCCATTGGAACTGGGGCATGCCCTTGAAGCGGCCGAGGGTGAGCAAAGCCTCCTTGAGCAAGGCGGCCTCTTCCACATTGATCGGCTGCTTGTTGATGGAAAAATCCGGATCGGCATACCGATACCAGACACGCTTGTCCTCCTTGTTCCGCTCAAGCGGTATGGCCCAGCCTTGATCGCTTTCCATGTATTTGATGTCCTCGAAAAGTTGTCTGCGCGTGATGCCCTTTGTGTTGCCTGCATATTCGTACAGGGCTTCGTTGCATGCCGCCAACAGGTCCTCCAGAAAGTATTGTTTGCCGCGGCTCGCAAAGCAGCGGTCCAAGGCTTGGTAGCGGATCAGGGCGTGTTTATTGACTGGCATGGCAATAACCGGTCCGGTCAAGGTAGAAGGGATGCATTTGGCATTGCATGGGCAGGGGTATCGCAGCGGTGGTGCTTGTTGGCATCAGTTCAACCCTTGGTATGCTTCGGAAATGGCTTTCAACCGTGCCCGTGAACGAAGTTCTTCCACGGACATCGCGGCGTAACGGGCATTGAATTGCTCCTGCTTCCTTGCCATCAGCTTCATGTGTTCGCAGTGCATGTGGTTTGCCGCAGCGATGCCTTGCTCGTACGCGGTTGTTGGAAAGCCGTACTTCACCACCAAGGGAGATAGTTCCACCAGGATCAAAAGTATGGTCAGCATCACATAAACGGTACGCACAATAGTGTCTGAGCTGATATAGCTCTTCATGGCATGGATGCGGTCAAAGAGACCGGGTTTACGCTGTGCTTTGGCTAGTTCAGTCGTCCTGGCCTGTTGTTCAGCCGTGATCTTCTGGGTCAACAGGTCCGCATGCTGTTGAGCATCAGCCAGTGCCTTCTTTCGCTCTTGCACGATCCGCTCCTTGGCCCGAGCAACTGCTCCGGCACCATAGCGGCCGGAACCGCCGGTGCCGTCCAACTCTTTACGCCAGTCGGCCTCAGCGGCAGCCAGCTCTTGGCGGGCGCGTTCCACCCCCGATGCAAGTGCATTACGCTCGTCAGCAAACCCCTGGGCCACCGACGTGGTCACCTCAGCTTGTGCCTCCCGATGCATGCCCACCAAGGTTTGATCGATCTCTGTTCGTAAGATATACAGGTCAAGGCCAATGCCTCCGAGAAAGGACATTAATAGGGCAAGCGCTATCCGTGTGGTAACGATGCACCAGTGTTTCCCACTGCTGAGCAGTACCATGCGGTCCACCAGGAAGACCACGGCGCTCATCGAAGCTCCGAGTGCTAGCGCACCGAGGGGCTTCATCCCAAACGCATTCATGCCCAGATTGACACCAATGAAGAACCACAAGCCCGTGACCAACAGGAGGCCGCTGCCCATGGCGATTACCTTTCTGCGGGAGACAGGACCGTGTTTGGCAAGGATTGCGTAACAATCGCCGGTGAGGATGGAAAAGAAGCGCAGCGTGATCATCCTTGGTATTTTAAGATGAAGTTCATGGATTCCAGGTATTCCCGGTATCCCAAGCGGAATCCCGCCTCATAGGTGGTGGTCGGGAAGTCGGCAAGACCCGAGTTGCCCACGATCAGCATCTGTTGCTCATTCAGCCGGTAGCGATCGCGTTCCATTTGGTCACGCTTGGCTTGGATATCCAAGAGCAGATTGTCATTGCCCGTATCCTGGATCTTTCGGATCTCCACATCGAGCTGGTCCACAAGGCGGCCGATCCTATTCACCTCTTGCTCCAAGGCACATCGGATCTCCGCCTTGATCCGTTCTTTCTCCTGGCTGCAGATCGCCATGTCATGATGGGTGAACCCGTCCAAACGACCAGCTTCGCGATGATCGATGTTGGCCAATTCATCCAACCGCGATGGTCCAGGCATAGATCGCTTGGCGGGAGTCGGTGATACCCGGTCAATGAATAGGTCCGGATCCACAGGAGTCGGGGTTGGGATTGCCACCTCAATAGGCGGTACGGCAACCTTGGTTGTGGCATCCTTCTCAGAGCTTGTGAAAAATCGGCTGATGAAGCTCATGTCAACAGGGGTTAACAGATTATTGAACGGTGAAATGGGGGATGTGATGTAAGCGGTGTCCTTGTTTGTGGCAGCTAATGCACAGAGTGACCAAGTATTGGTCTGCATAGCACCAAGGAGCGAGCTTGTACCCGGTGCGCTGACATCGGTGATATTGGCGGTGATGGACCTGAAGGTGTTCTTTTGCTCCGCAGTTTTGGCAAACACCTCCATCCCGTTGTATGATGGTTTTGCGCTTGCTGCTCCACTCGTCGCGTTGAAGGAGTTCACTGTAGGTGGCCTTTAGGATCCGCATGGCTGGGTTTCGGCTTCGGTCGCAAAGACAATAGCCTGCTGTGCAGTCTATCTTCACAGGTGAATTTTCAGTTTGGGATAAGCTCACTGTGAAACCGGGCAACTGCGCATGGCCGTGGCCAAGCGCTGGGATTGCACCAAGGAAAAGGACCCCTGGATCCGCCGCGAAAAGGTGGTGCGGTACTTTGTGGGGAAGGGGTTTGGAAGGGAGGAGGTGGAGAGGGTGATGAATGAGATTCAACCCCACGGGGCAAGAGCCTGAAGCGGACTTCCCGCTTTCTCAGTACCCTCCAGCACGGAGTTGGATGCCTCCAGAATGATGCGGGGCGTTGGGGAAGAACACCAGCCGCCCGTCGTTGCCCGGCGGCCAGTCCTCCTCAATGATCAACTAGCCTTTACCCAAGTTGCCTGCCGCCAGGTGCCGTCTGCGCGGATCACGCGGAGCATGTACATGCCGTCAGGAAGTTCAGGCACGTCCAATTCCATCTGCTTGCCCTGTCCTAGTTGCACCTTGCACAAGCGCCCGTCCAGCGAGCACAGTTGCACTTGCTCAATAGGCTGCACATCCCGGATGGTGAAGCCAGCACCGCCAGGATTAGGGAATGGTCGCAAAGGGGCCATGCTGTGCAGCTCATCCGTGCCCGTGGTCGAACCCAAGCCCAAGTTCACGAGCAAGGGGAAGACGATGATATCCGGAAATTCCGGTGGAGGCTGCACCACAACCGAATCGGACCAGCCCAAAATGAAGGAATGTCCCCAAGGGTCATTGTTTTCATAGAAAAAGAAGTACTCATTGTCCATGGTCCCTCCATCGTACGGGAAGCCCGGAGCGGGCAACCAAGGCAGGCGGAACAAGGCGGTATCCCAGCGGAGGGTGATGGGGTAGGTGTAGTTGAAGGCTTGGATCTCCACAGTGATATAGGGGTAAAATCCTATAAAGGGAGCTGCGTAAGTCTTAGTGGAATCGTACGCCGGATTCAGAATCCAAACATTAAAAGAATCAAGGTCCATGTGTACGGCAGCTTCGCCGAGTTGGTCATCCACCACCCAGGTTTCATCTGTTGCAGTGGTATCAAAGACGAACCAAATTGTATCCCTCGCCCCCGTCCCATCCTCAAAGGCCAAGTGGAAGCGCCAGGTGGGCTGGGCGGCGGTGGTGCACGCAAGGGCCAAGGCGAGCAGGAGGATCAAGTGGCGCATGGCGCAAATGTTGGTAAAGGTTTGACAGCTTCCGGAGCGGTTGGTTGCCTTGTAGAAGCCTGCGGTGCAAAACTTTTTGGTGGTTGTTCAGCCAAACAGGCAATTGGTGGGCTGGCCACCACCGCCAAGTTGCTGTTGCGGCGGTGGCGGCTCCATGTACAAGCATTGTCCAGATCCAACGATACCAAACAACAAAGTGGCAGCAGTCACGCTAATCAACCTTAATGAACTTGCCATTGTAAAGGTGGTTTTGAAGTGAACGGGCATGAACGAAGTATGGCCCCGGGGTCAATGTGGAGATGTCGATGCTTTGGTGGTCTGCCAGTTTTGATATGGACATGATCAGCCGACCGGAGATGTCCTTTAACTGCACTTCGCTAAGTGGTACATCGGGATGGAGAAGAATGGAGGACTGCGCAGGATTTGGGGTGCATGAAATAACAGTGGTTGCCCAGCTAATTTTAGCAATTGGGTGGTTCGAAGTACCTGTTGGGTGGTTCGAAGTACCTGTTGAGAACTTGATG
>JBIQIX010000014.1:0-103930 GCA_044507815.1 Flavobacteriales bacterium
GGTGTACCAAGTGCGCCACACCAGCCGCAAGCCCAGCAAGAAGTTCGGGCCGTAGCTCGATAGAGAATGCGTTCTGTTGCACGGCCAGCAAAAACCTCCATTCCGGCGCTATGCTTGCCGCTAATATCAAGAGTCTGCCGGGCCTGCATGCCGTAGTCCTATGCTATTCCCGGTATCCCGCTCGTAAGCCCAGGAAGGCTTGGCCGAAGACGTGGAGCGGTTCCATCCGATCGGATGAATGTTCAAGGTCGCATTTTGCGACCTTGAAGAGCGACGACATAAGTCGCCGACCGCTTCCCGGAGGACTTCATGTTCGAGATGAATGCGGAGGAATTCGATAATTGGAGGTCACAAATTGTGACCTCCAATCCGGGGGACCGGATGGGCTTGCGTTATGCTCCGTTCTGCTTCACCGAACACGGCGTGCTGATGCTCTCCAGCGTGCTCGCAGCGGCCCAACGATCGCCTCCAAGTGATGCGCGTGTTCTCCTGTATGCGCTGCGTGCGGCAGATGAAAGAGGAGGAGGAGAACCACTTGCTGTTGGCGCAGATCGCCAAGGAGAGGCCACGTCCGGCCGTTGGGTTCAAAGTGGATAAGGTGAAGCCCAAGAAGTAGCGCCCCACCCCCAAATTCGTTCAATGCCCGGCGCAGTGCGCCCCGCGTGTTTGGGCAGTCTTCCGCGCCGGGCTACTTGCGGGCGCCAAAAGCAGGGCACAGGCCCCGAAAGTCCCAATTTGCACGCGCTTGTTCAGCCGCCGATCTTCACCATGGGCCGTTCACTCAACCCGCCCAGCACCTCCTGTTGTTTGGCCAGGTCGAAGGGGGGCAGTCCGCCGAGCATTTTGTGCTTGGCCAACACATTGGCGGCGATCAACGGGGTCAGGTCGTCGCCGCGCCGCAGGGCGGCCAACAGGTCGGTTTCCTCCCGGGCGAACAGGCAGTTGCGCATTTTGCCCTCGGCCGTCAGCCGCAGGCGGTCGCAGCTTCCGCAGAAGGGCTCGGTTACCGTGCTGATCACCGCGAAAGTGCCGGGGGCGCCCTTCACCCGGTATGATTTGGCCGTGCTGTTCGGCTCATCGTGCAGCCGCTCGATCGGGAAGGCGTTTGCGATGCGCTCCAGCATTTCGGCGTAAGTGAACACGCGGTTGCGGCCCCATTTGTTGCCGGCAAAGGGCATGAACTCGATGAAGCGCACATGAACCTCGCGTTCGCGTGTTAGCCCAACAAAGCGCAGCAGCTCATCATCATTCAGGCCGCGCATCACCACCATGTTCAGCTTCACGCGAAGCCCCCGGTCCAGGGCCAGCGCAATATTGGCCAGTATGCGGTCGTGTCCATCGCGGCGGCTCAGTGTGCGGAAGCGCTCCGCATCGAATGTGTCCAGGCTGATGTTCAGGCCCCGCAGCCCGGCCGCCACCAGTTGGTTCAAATGCAGGTGCAGGCGGGTGGCGTTGGTGGTAAGCCCCAGCTTCACCGGAAGCTTCGCCAGGTCGGCGGTGATCTCGGCAATATCCGGCCGCATCAAAGGTTCACCGCCGGTGAGGCGGATCTTGTTCACGCCGTAATGCTCCACGAACAGCGTGGCCAAGGTCCGGATCTCGGCACGCGTCATCAACTCCTCGCGCCGCAGGAACTGCGGATGCTCGGGCATGCAATAGGTACAGCGCAGGTCGCATTTGTCGATCACGCTGATGCGCAGGCTGCGGTGCGTGCGCCCGAACCGGTCCGTGAGCAGGGCCATGCAGCAAAGGTACCCAGAGGCTTTCCGATGCTTGTTTGCTTCCTCCTCTTCTCTTTCCTCTCCTTCTTCTCTTTCCTCACCTTCTTTTGCTGCCGCACCTTCGGTGTTTGGTGAGACTGGTAAGGAGGGTAAAGAGGGAAAAGAAGGTAAAGTGGGTAAAGAAGGTAAAGTGCGTAATGAAGGTAAAGAGGGTAAGGGGTGGGCGTTCCTTCATCTCCTTCCTCACCTTCTTCTCCTTCCTTTCCTCCCCATCTTCGTGCTCATGAAAGCCGATGGAAAGACCCGCTGCCCCTGGTGCCTGAAGGATGAAACATACATGCGCTACCACGATGAGGTGTGGGGCGTGCCCGAGCACGATGACCGCAGGCTTTTTGCCAAGCTGGTGCTCGATGGTGCACAAGCCGGATTAAGCTGGTACACCATTTTGGTGCGCACTGCGGGGTACCGCCGGGCCTACCACAATTGGAACGTGGAGAAGATCGCGCGGTATGGTGAAAAGGACGTGGAGCGCTTGATGAGCGACCCCGGCATCATCCGCAACCGGGCCAAGGTCATGGCGTCCATCGGCAACGCGCGGGCCTACCTGAAGATCATGGAAGTTGGCCCCGGGTCCTTCGATCATTTCCTGTGGAAGCACGTGGGCGGCAGGACGAAGGTGAACCATTGGAAAACCGCCGCACAAGTGCCGGCCACCTCGCCGGAAAGCGATGCGCTGAGCAAGGACCTGAAGGCCCATGGCTTCAAATTCGTGGGCAGCACCATCGTGTACGCTTTCATGCAGGCCTGTGGCATGGTGGATGATCACTTGACCAGCTGCTGGCGACGCACGGGTTGAGGCCTCATCGGCGAAAGGCTTGCACCTTTGCACCATGTCCCTGCGCACGCCGGTCTTCCCGGTTACCGTTACCCGCCATAGGCAAGGGGTGGCCGCCCCGGCGGATGACATTGTGGTGGTGGAGGAGCCGTTGGAGATCCGCTTGGGCCACGGACCGGGTGAGCGCCGCCAGGAAGTGCGCCTGAGCGTAACCATGCGCACCCCGGGGCACGATGAGGAATTGGCCACGGGCTTCCTATTCACCGAGGGCATCATCACCTCGCGGTCGCAATTGTTGCGCGTGGTGCCTTGTGAGCATGTGAAAGAGGAGGAACGCGGCAACGTGGTGCGCGCCGAATTGCATCCCGAGGTGGAGCTTGATCCCGCCAAGTGGCAGCGCAACTTCTACACCACCAGCAGCTGCGGGGTGTGCGGCAAAAGCAGCATCGATGCCGTGCAGGCGCAATGCACGCGCACCATTGCGCCGTTCGGCGCGTTTCGGCCGGAATTGATCATGGGGCTGCCGGGGCGCATGCGGCAGGCACAGGCCGTTTTCCGGCACACCGGAGGCATCCATGCGGCCGCGCTGTTCAATCGGCAAGGTGAATTGCTCCTGCTGCGCGAGGATGTGGGGCGCCACAATGCCGTGGACAAGGTGGTCGGGGCCATGCTTTCCGGTCCGCTGGATGCATTGCGCAACGACCTGATGTTGCTGGTGAGCGGCCGCGCCGGCTTTGAACTGGTGCAGAAGTGCACGGTGGCGGGCCTGCCGCTGATGGCCGCAATTGGGGCACCCTCCTCGCTGGCGGTGCGGATGGCCCGGGAGGCACGCCTTACGTTGATCGGATTCCTGGCGGAGGGCCGCTTCAATGTTTACGCCGGGGCCGAAGGGCAATAGCCTATGGCTTGACCCATTTCAATCGTTGTTGGCCCGCTGGGGAATTCACTTCCACCACATAGATGCCGACAACACCGCCCGGCCTGTGCCATCGCGCAGTAGGACCTCGGCCAACGGCATTCCGGTACGGATGAAAAGATCCCCCGAACCGGGATTGGGCCAGACTTGCAGGCCTTGCACCGCGACAGCTTCATCCACATTCACGGTAAACCCGCATTCCTGCACGCCGGGCCTAACGAAGAAGAGCACATGACGCCCCGAAATCCACCCGTGGTGAAGATGACGTGGTATACCGCTGGAATGGGCAGGTCATGTTCGATACGCTGCTTTGGTTCGGCGCCGGTGAATAAGCGAATGCGGTGATCGGGCCTATCGACTACCAGCGCTGAAAGGCTGGTCGCGATGCTTGGATTCCCGACGCGCGCCCGCTGACGATCGTCAACCGCCAGCCCGCTGCTGGCCGCTACCTTGTTGGCCCAACGGGAGGCGAATGAGCGGACTAGAAGGCGGCACGAACAGGGTGAAAGGCGACATCCGGGGCTTGGATGATGTGCGCTTACTGGTGGACACCTTCTACGGCCGTGCCAGGCTGGATGAATTGGTAGGCCCGGTGTTCAACAACACCATCCAGGACAAATGGCCCGAGCACTTGGCCAAGCTCTACAATTTCTGGGAAACGGTGCTGCTGGGGGCACGCAGCTACAGCGGAACGCCCTTTGTGCCGCATTTCCCCTTGCCCATCGACAGTCGGCACTTCCAGCGCTGGCTGCAGCTTTTCCATGCCACGCTGGACGACCTGTTCGATGGCCCCAAGGCTGAAGAAGCCAAGCAACGATCGGTCATGATGGCCCGCATGTTCCAATTCAAGATCGCAGAATATACACGGGCCGGCGTAACACCCATTCAATGATGGAAACATTCAATCTCGATCCGGCCCGGAGCATCGGTTCCGTAGTGGCCGAGGATTACCGCATCGCCCCGGTGCTCACGCGGCACGGCATCGACTTCTGCTGCAAGGGCGGCCGTTCCGTGCAGGAAGTGTGCGATAGCCAAGGCATAGACCAAGCCGCACTGGAGCGCGACATCGCGGAGGCCTTGGCCCGCAGCGGTGCCGAACAGCAGGATGCGCGCAATTGGGCCTTGGGTGAACTGGCCGACCACGTGGAGAATGTGCACCACCGCTACGTGGAACAGGCCGGGCCCGTGATCAAGCAATACCTGGAAAAACTGTGCAGGGTGCACGGCGACCGCCATCCCGAGCTGTTCACCATACAGGAGGAGTTCAACACCTGCCTGGGCGCCATGGCCATGCACATGAAGAAGGAGGAGCTGATCCTCTTCCCCTTCGTGCGCAAATTGGCGCGCAGCCAACGCGATGGCCTGCCCTTGAAGGAGCCACGCTTCGGCTCGGTGGAAAACCCCGTGCGCGCCATGATGGACGACCATGCCGACGAAGGGGAGCGCTTCGAGCGCATAAAGGAACTGAGCAACGGGTACACGCTTCCCGCAGATGGTTGCGCCACTTATGCCGCGGCCCTGAAGGCGCTGCAGGAGTTCGAGGCGGACCTGCACCGGCACATCCACCTGGAGAACAACATCATGTTCCCCCGCGCCATTGAGCTGGAAAAACAGCTGCCCAAGGCCACGGCCTGAGGCTTGCGGCGCAGGCTCAGCGGGCCTTTAGCAGCCAAGCGTGGCTCTGCTCGCCGTTGGCGCTGGTCCACAGGTAGCAAACGCAGTCGCCGGGGTGTTCCACCAGCATCTTCACATCGGGGTGCGCATCGCTGTGGTAGAACAGGTGTATGCGGCCCTTGGCACGGTCGAAGTGCGGCGCGGGCAATGCCTCCGAGTCGGGTACCAGGGTGACGAGCACGCTTTTGGCCACGCTGTGCGCGGAAGAGGGCGATCCCTTGAAGAGCAGCAGCTCCGGGTGCTTGCGCGAGCGGCGGTGCAGGCTCACCACTTCCACCTTGCCGAACGACCGCAGGCCGAGCCCGTTCCCGGGCAGTTGATCGCGAAGGGGGGATCCCTGCAGGGGGTCTTTGCTCCTGATCATGTTACACGCCGAATGAATTGCAAAGGTGCGCCATTCGATCGGAATGGGGCCACGGAATTTTGGAACGCCGGTTCCGCGCGGGCCACGGGGCCACCCCGGCGGGCCGATCTTTGCCCCGCCGAACGCCCATGCCAGCACGCCTTGCGGCCTTTGCCGCGCTCTTCTTCGTCAACCTGCTTTACGGGGTGAATTATGTGGTGGCCAAGGACCTGATGCCGCGCGTGATCGATCCCTCGGGCTTCATCCTGCTGCGGGTGGCCGGTGCCAACCTGCTCTTTTGGCCGGTGTGGCTGATCAAGCGCGAGCGGGTGCAGTGGGCCGATGCGAAGCGGTTGCTGCTCTGCGGCATTTCGGGCGTGGCCGTCAACCAGCTCATGTTCTTCCACGGGCTTATGCGCACCTCGCCCGTGCATGCGAGCATCATCATGGTGGCCACGCCCATCCTGGTGCTGGTGCTCAGCGGGCTGTTGATCGGCGAGCGGGTCACACGGCCAAAAATGCTTGGGGTGGCCCTGGGCGCGGCCGGGGCGCTCCTGCTCATCGCCGCCGGGGGCGGCACCACCGATGGCGCATCCGTGCACGGCGACCTTTTCATCTTCATCAACGCCGGTTCCTACGCCATTTTCCTGGTGATGGTGAAGCCGCTCATGCGCAAGTATTCCGCGGTAACGGTCATGAGCTGGTGTTTCCTGGTCGGCAGCCTCATCGTGCTGCCGTTCGGCATCAGCGGGCTGGCCGCGGTGGATTTCGCCGCGCTGCCAGCGGCCGACATCGGCGGGCTGCTTTTCGTGGTGGTGATGGTGACCTTCGTGGCGTACCTGCTCAACACCTGGGCATTGCGCGTGGTGGAGCCGAGCGTGGCGGGCACCTTCATCTACCTGCAGCCGGTGTTGGCCATGGCCGCCGCCTGGTACCTGGCACCGGGCCAGCCGCTGATCGATGGGCGCCAGGGCATTGCGGCGGTGTTGGTGTTCGCCGGCGTTTGGCTGGTGGGCCGGCGCGAGCGGGCGCCGCGCACCTGATCGGCAACAGCAACGCGCCTACATTTGCGGCCCATGTTGCGATCCATGACCGGCTTTGGCCGCGCCGAGGGCGTGGTGGGCGGCAAGAAGATCTCGGTGGAGCTGCGCTCGCTCAACAGCAAGCAGCTCGACCTGCAGATGAAGCTGCCCGCCGTTTGGCGTGAAAAGGAAGCGGCCTTGCGCCTGTGGGCCGCCCCGCGCGTGGTGCGCGGCAAGGCCGAATTTTCCATGGCCACAGAAGCTGCAGGCACTCAAAAGCGCACACTGTTCCGCGCCGACCTGGCCCGCGCCTACTACCAGGAGCTCACCGAAATGGCGCACCACATCGACCCCCGGGCCAGCACCGACATCATGGGCCTGGTGCTGCGCCTGCCCGATGTGGCCGCCATGCCCACCGAGCAGCTGGACCCGCTGGAGTGGGAACAGGCCATGCAGTTGGTGGAACAGGCCTGGACCGCATTCGACCGCTTCCGCGCCGGTGAGGGCGGCAAGCTGGCCGGGGAACTGAAGGCGCGCACCAAGGCCATACAGCACCTGCTGGCCGAGGTGGAGGGCATGGACGCCGGGCGGATCGAACGCACGCGCAGCAGGATCATGGCCAAGTTGGAGGAATGGAGGGCCAAGCTGGACATGGACCGCGTGGAGCAGGAAATGGTGTTCTACATCGAGAAACTGGACGTGAGCGAGGAGAAAATGCGGCTCGCCACGCATTGCGAGTACTTCCTGGGAACGATCGATGCGGAGGAGAACCAAGGCCGAAAGCTCGGTTTCATCGCCCAGGAAATGGGCCGCGAGATCAACACCCTGGGCAGCAAGGCCAACGATGCCCGCATGCAGAAGCACGTGGTGATGATGAAGGATGAACTGGAGAAGATCAAGGAGCAGGTGCTCAACGTGCTTTGATCCATGCAGCACCCACCACCCGGCAAATGCATCATCGTATCGGCGCCCTCCGGCGCCGGCAAGACCACCATTGTGCGGCATCTGCTGGGCCGCGGCCTGGGCCTCGATTTCTCGGTCAGCGCCACCAGCCGCCCCAAGCGTGCGCACGAGGAACACGGCCATGACTACTATTTCATCTCGGCGGAAGAGTTCCGCGGGCGGATCGCCCGGGATGAATTCGTGGAGTGGGAGGAGGTGTACCCCGGACGGTTCTACGGCACCCTGCGCAGCGAGCTGGACCGCATTTGGGCCAAGGGGCACCACCCGATCTTTGATGTGGACGTGGTGGGCGGCCTGCGGCTGAAGGAGATCTTCGGGCCGCGCGCACTATCGATCTTCGTTTCGCCACCGGCCATCGAAGCCTTGGAACAGCGCCTGCTGCTGCGCGGCACGGAAACCCCCGAAACATTGCGCACGCGCATGGACAAGGCCAGCCATGAACTCACCTTCAGCCCGCAATACGACCAGGTATTGATCAATGACGATATGCACCAGGCGTGTGAAGAAGCGTATGCCGCCGTGCGCTCTTTTCTGCTGAACCCATGAAGATCGGTTGCTTGTTCGGATCCTTTGACCCGCCCCATAACGGGCATGTGCAGTTGGCCGAATATGTCAGGAAACACCAGCAATTGGACCAGGTATGGCTGGTGGTGACCCCGCAAAACCCCTTCAAGAAGGACCGCAAGCCCAGCCCGGAAAAGCACCGCTTGGCCATGACGCACCTGGCCGTGCACGGCCGCGAGGGGCTGGGTGCCAGCGGCGTGGAGCTGGACCTGCCGCAGCCCAATTACACGGTGGACACCATGGCCTTCATGCGCGCACGTTGGCCGCAGCACGAGTTTTTCCTGATCATCGGCAGCGATAACCTGGCCGGCCTCCACCATTGGAAGGATGCCTCCGAACTGCTGCGCCACACGCCGGTGCTCGTATATCCGCGCCCGGGGCTGGAGGAGCACCTTGCACAGGCCGAGCTGCTGTACCACCCTTCGGTCACCCTGCTGCCCGATGCGCCGCAGATGCCCGTGTCGTCCACTGGCATACGTGTGCGGCTGCGGGCTTGGAAACCGGTGGACGGGTTGCTGGATCCCGCCGTGCTGGCCTACATACGCCAGAACGGGCTTTACGCCGATTGATCAGGCCGGCACCAGGCCGGGGTGCACCAGGCCCGCATGGCGCGCCAAATGGTCCTTCAGTACATCCAGCCCGCGCTGGTACTGCACCTCATTCACGATCTGCACGTCGCAGCTTTGGCGGTAGGGCAGCAGGTATTGGCGATAGGCCGGCAGCACGTGGTGCTTCCATTGGTACAGCACATCGGCCCGGGTGTACCCGCGCTCGCGCTGGTCGCGGCCTAGCCGCCGGTGCAATTGCACGGCCTCGCTGGCCTCCATGTACACCTTCAGGTCGAAAAGCCCGCGCAGCCCCGCGTGGTGGAACAGGAACAGCCCCTCCACCAGGATCACCCGCGCCGGCCGGATCTCCATCCATTTCCCCTCGGCGCCCGCCTGTTCAAAGGTGTACTCCTGGCGGTACACGGCCTCGCCCTGGGCCAGGCAGCGCAGGTCATCGGCCAGCAGGTCCAGGTCAAGCGCGCCGGGCAGGTCGAAATTGTAGCGGCCGTTGGCATCGCGCTGCTGCGATTCCAGCGGCAGGTAGTAATCGTCCTGCGATACGATGCAGGCGCTGCCGGGGGGCAACAGGTCCCGAAGGGCGCGCACCAGGGTTGTTTTACCCGATCCGCTTCCTCCGGCCACACCAACCAGGTAGGGGCGGCCGCGCATCGGGGCGAAAATAGGGCAGGCCCCGCCGAAAAAACACCGATAGTGGAAAAGATGCCACCGGGGCACCGCGGCCGCAACCCTACGCCGGTGCGGGTTTTCATGGTTTGGCACGCCATTGGTTAATGGTGGGCAGAACCATTCAAAATCCATCCCTATCATGAAACCCAATATCGAACGCGCCCGGAAACTTGAGGCCACCGCCACCCGCATGATGATCGCGGGCAATGTGGAACGCTACCTGCACGCCCTGCGCCTGCTCTTTACCCTGCGCAGCAGGAATATGGCGCTGGTGGCCTGAGCCCACCGGTGCCCGCGCACGGCCCGTGCGGTCCTTTGTGGCCGTGCGGGCCGTGCTGTTCCAGGCCAACGGTGCAGGGCCGCAAAAAAGAATTTGCACGGCCATGGATCCTTTTCGCCAACACCGCCGTTCAAGGGGCCATGACGAAGAAGGACAAGATAGCCTTCATCAAGAGCAGCAAGCGCAAGTCGCATGTGTACAACGACCTGCAGCATTGGTCGGACCAACAGCTCGATGAGCTGATCCGCGAGATCGTGCAGGGGCTTGTAAGGGAAAGCGAGTTGATCGCCAACGCTTACATCAACGGGTACCGGTGATGGCCGCGAACGTGCTTCCCTCTTAGTGGGGCTCTAAACGGACAGGTGGAAAGGCCCCGGCGCTGATGCCGGGGCCTTCCCACGTCCGGCCTATCGCCTGCCCCGCTGCGGCATGGCCGGGGGGGCTGCCTTCTTGCGCGTGCCGTTCTCATATTCCACCCGCGATACCACGTTGCCCCGCCCATCGTACTGGATCATCGGCCCGTCGAGCTTGCCGGCCTTGTAGCTCATTTCCTGCACCACGCGCCCGCGCTGGTCGTACACCGTGCATTTGCCGTGCGGGGCGCCGTTGAGGAAGGATTGTTCCCGCTGTTTCACGCCCTTTTCGTAGTAGGTCCACGCGCCCGTGGGCATGCCCTTCAAGTACATGCCTTCACTTTCGATCACGCCGCGGTCGTTGTATTCCACCCACCGGCCACTGCGCAGGCCGTCCGCGAAGCTTCCCTCTTCCTTCAACCGCCCGTTCTCGTACCAGTTCTTCCAGGGGCCGTTCTTCGCATTGTTCTTCCAAGTGGCCATGTAGCGTTCCTTGCCATTGGGGAGCCAGCCTTGCCAAATGCCGTCCATCTGGCCCTTCTTGTAGCCGCCCTTGTCCTGCTGCCGGCCATTCTCGTACCAGCTGTTCCAAATGCCTTCCTCCTTGCCGTTCTGGTATTGGCCTTCCTGCAATTTCCCGCCGCTCTCGAACCATGTGGTCCAGGTCCCGGTCTTCTCCCCTTGGGCGTAGCTGCCTTTGCGCCAAGTTTGGCCACCGGGGTAGAAGTACACCCATTCGCCTTCCTCCTTGCCCGCCCTGAACAGCCCCAGCGAGCTCAGCTGCCCATTGGCGTGCCAGTACTTCCACAGGCCGTCCTGCTGGTCCGCCTTGAAATTCCCCAGCATGTCCTGCCCGCCGTCGGCGGTGTACCAGGTCCAGGTGCTGTCCTTCAGGCCATCGGCATGGTAACCTGTTGTCTTCGTGTTCCCCGAAGGGTAGTAGTTGGTGAAGGGGCCGTTCAGCTTTCCCTTGGCCCAGTTTTCGGTCAGTTCGATCGTGCTGTTCGAGTGCCAGTAGTTCCATTCGCCATCGCGCACGCCGGCGCGCCATTGGCCCTTCGCCTTCAGGTTGCCGGCCGGCCAATGTTCGCGCTGTTCGCCATTGGGCACGCCCATGCGGTAATGCGTTACCGAGGCTGTATCGCCCGATGCCAGGAAGGTGTACAGCACGCCTTCGCCTTTCTGCAACGTGTGGCGGCCATCGGCGGTCCAGGCCTCCATGGCCAGGCAAATGTCCTTGTCGCACTGCTCCACCAGCATCTTCCGCCCATCGGGGTGGTAGTAGGTCCACGTGCCCTGCTTTTTCCCCAGGGCATATTGCCCTTGCTCCATCGGCTGTCCGTTGCGGTAGAAGCTTTGCATCACGCTGTCGGGTGCGCCCTTGTGGATCCAGCCGTCGTGCTGCACCTGCCCGTTGTCGTAATAGATCACCACGTGCCCATCGCGTTCACCGCTCTTGAAGTCGGCCTGTTCGATCAATTGGCCCGTGCGGTCCCAGAATTTCCATTCGCCCCATTCACGGCCGTTCACCATCACGCCCTCGCTCTTCTTCACCGTCTTCAGGCTGTCCCAATGGTCGGTGTAGGTGAGCACGGTTTGGGCCTGGCCCGGGAAGGCCGCGGTGGCAAGGATGAAAAGCAGGCCGTACAGGGCGGTGAGCGGGATCGTACGTGCACGGGGGTGGAGCATGTGGCCAAAAATAGGAGCGGGAAACCGGCTAACACGGAAAGGCGCGTGGTGGTGTGCGATGGTGCCCGGCCGGTTGCCCATCTTTTTTCACCACCTTCGCGTAGAAGTTGCGCAGCATGAATCCGTTCCGTGTGTTCCCGCGCCGGCTGCGCGTGCTCGGTGCGCTGTTGTCGCTGGTGCTGTTGCTGGCGGGCTGGTCATCGGCCACCACGCCGGTGAAAGGCCCGCACAGCCGCTTGGAGCTGGCCTTCATGCGTGAACAGATCAGCGGCCTCCAGGTGCAGTTCGGCACCTACTTCGTTACCGCGGGCCGGTGCGCAGGTTGCCATGGCCACGATCCCATGGGCGTGGCCATGCTGGCGGGCGACGGTGAGGATGTGAACGTGGTGGACGACTGGCGCAGCACCATGATGGCGAACAGTGCCCGCGATCCCTTCTTCCTGGCCAAAATGCAGCATGAAGGCCTGGTGAACCCGGCGATCAAGGAGCAGATCGAGCACGGCTGCCTGAAATGCCACGCCCCATTGGCCGTGTTCGAGCAGCAGATGCTGGGCAACCCGCCCTTTACCATGGCCCACTTGGATACCAGCGTAATGGCGCAGGACGGCGTTTCGTGCCTGGCCTGCCACATGCAGAACCCGGCCTCGGGCGGCCATGTGTTCGGCGGCAACCTTGTTTTCGATAGCGCCCGGGTATGGGGCCCCTATACCCAGGAGCAGATCAATCCGGCCATCATGCAGTACTTCGTGAATTACACGCCGGACCAAGGCTCCAACATCCTCGATGGCAGCGTGTGCGCGGGCTGCCACACGGCCATCAACCGGCCGGTGGACCTGCAGGGCGTGCCCACGGGCACTTCCTTCTTCGAGCAAACGGTATGGCAGGAGTACAAGAACTCGGTATTCTACGGCAGCGAACAGAACTGCCGCAGCTGCCACATGCCGCGCATACAGGACTCCGTGAAGCTGGCCTCGGAATACATTTTCCTTCCCGGGCAGTCGCCCTTTGGCAAGCACCACCTTACCGGCGGCGGCACCTTCATGCTGAAGATGATGAAGGAGCACGCGCAAGCCTTGGGCGTGCCCGCCACCGATGACCAATTCGACAGCACCATTGCGCGCAGCACGGTGCATTTGCGCAATTCCGTGGCCATGCAACTGCAGGTGGACGGGCCCGTGCAGGACACGCTGGCCGTGCAAGTGGCGCTCACCAACCTCACCGGGCACAAGTTCCCGAGTGGCTTCCCCAACCGCCGTGCCTTTGTGCAGTTGGTGGCGCTGAAGGCCGATGGGGATACGCTGTTCAGCAGCGGCACCTGGGATGGCAGCTACGAGGTTGTGGGCCATGACCCCGCCTACGAGCCGCATCACCAAACGATCGACCGGCCGGACCAGGTGCAGATCTACGAAATGGTGATGGGCGATGTGGCCCTCAATGTGACCACCACGCTGCTGCGGGCCGTGCATAAGTTGAAGGACAACCGCCTTGCGCCCGTGGGCTTCACCAGCACGCACGCCAGCTACGACACGGTTGAGGTGGCCGGGTTGGCCTTGCAGGACCCCGATTTCAACAAGGACCCCGACGGCACGGAGGGCACCGGGCGCGATGTGGTGCACTACAGGCTGGCGCTGAACGGTTACACGGGTGCCGTGGAGGTGAAGGCCAAGGTGTATTTCCAACAGGTGCCGCCCCGCTGGAACCAGGAGATGTTCAATCACCAGGGCACCTACATCGAAGCCTTCCGCAACATGTTCACCGCCGCGGACAATTCGCCCGAGCTCTGTGCGGCCGACTCGGTGCTGCACTTGGGCACGGGCATCCGCCAGGGCGGCATGGCGGGCGGACTGTTATTCCCCAACCCCACGCGCGATGGCCGGGTATGGATCCATGTGCCGGGCGTTACGGACCTGGCGGCCTACGATGCGGCCGGGCGTGAAGTGCCGTTGCGCAAGGAGCGAACAGGCCGGGGCTGGCAATGTGTGATGCCGGAAACACCGGGCATCTACCATGTGGCGGTGCGCACGGCGGCAGGCACGCAATTGTTGCGTGTGGTACGCCAGGCACCCTGAGGAGGGCGTGCTTTATCTGGCAGGCGTCCAGAACTCCACCTCGTTCACCACGGCCGGCTGCGCATGCAGGTAATCGTAGATGGCGCCGAGGTCATGCTCGCTCATGCCGCCGTACATGGTCCATGGCATGGTGGTCTGGTACTTTTCGCCCGTCGGGTCTGCCGGCAGGGGCACGTAGCTGCTATCGGCGAATTGCTTGAAGGTGCGGATGAAGGTGGCCTTGTCCCATGCACCGATGCCGGTCTTTTCATCCGGTGTGATGTTGGCCGAGCGCACGATGCCGCCATTGGGGAATTTGAACTCGAACCCGCCGGCGAACGGCTGTCCGGTCACCTTGCCCTTTTCCTGTTTGGTGTGGCACTCCATGCAGGCGGCGGCGTTGGTGAGGTACTCGCCGTAGCGCGGGTCATTGGCATCCGGCAGGGGCATGGGCTTGGCCCCGGTGGGGATGGTATACAGGATGATGCTCATGGGGAACTCCGCTTCCGAGGCAGGCTGCTGGCTTTCCACCGGGGGTAGGGTGCGCAGGTAGGCAATGATCGCCTTCACGTCCTCGGTGGCCATTTTGCCGTAATGCCCGTAAGGCATCACCGGAAAGAAGGGGTGTCCATCCTTGCTCACCCCGCTGGTGATCGCCCGGTAGATCTCGCCATCGGTCCAATCCTTCAGGTGGAAAGGCGTAAGGTTGCGGGCGTAGAAGTTGCCTGGGAAGCCCATTTCGGGGCCGAAATGTTCGCCGCCCTTGCCCAGTGTGCCCGGCACCAACGGCCCGGAAACCTTGCTCCAATCGCGGGTGCTGTGGCAATCCATGCATACCGATACATGGTTGGCCAGGTACGCGCCCCGCTCGATCTGCTGGGGGGTCATTTCCACCTTCATATCGGCCGGGGCTGCAATGTTGGGCAGGGCCTTGGTGATGTACACCATGCCACCGATGGCCACCAGCACCAGCACGGCCAGCAGCACGCCGACCACCTTCAGGAATGTTCTCATTGCTTTTTCGTGGAATTGGACGGCAAAACTACCACGGCAAGGCAGCGATGTTCTTGATCGAACGCAATAGTTTTGTGCTTCCACTGCAGAGCGATCATGGCCGTCAAGCGCATATCAAAGGAGGACCTGTTGAAGATTGAGCGCTCGGCCGTTCGCGATGAGCAGAAGGAACAGGGTGCGCTGGACGGCCGTTTTCGCGAAAAGGTGGAGAAGAGCAAAAAGACGTACTCGCGCAAGGTGAAGCACAAACAGAAGCCGGGGTAGGGCCTTGCTCAGCGCTTGCGCAACGTGATCACCACGCTTTTGCTGGCCGGCGTTCCGCTGCCCACCGCTTTTTGATCGAGGGGCACCAGCACGTTCGCCTCCGGGAAATAGGTGGCCGTGCAGCCGCGTGCGATGTCGTACGGCACCACGAAGAAGTTGGTGGCCACCCGTTCGGCCCCGTGCACGCCCACCAGGTCCACCAGGTCGCGTTCCGCCAGCCCCTCCTGCGCCATGTCGTCCTTGTGCATCAGCAGCACGCGGCGTTCGCCATGGATGCCGCGGTAGCGGTCGTGCAGGCCATAGATGGTGGTGTTGAACTGGTCGTGCGTGCGGATGGTCATCATCAGGTATTCACCCTTGCCCAGGTTCCACACCGGCGGTTGGTCCACCATGAAACGCGCCCTGCCATCGGGCGTGGTGAAGCGTGCGCCTTCGCGGGCACCATTGGGCAGCAGGAACCCGTCGGGTTTGCGCACCCGGCGGTTGAAGTCCTCGAACCCGGGGATCACGGCCTCGATCTCGTCGCGCACGGCATCGTAATCGTGCGCCAGCTTTTTCCAATCCACGGCGAAGCGGTTGCCCAGTGTTGCCGCGGCCAGTTCGCAAACTATGGTGGGTTCGCTGCGCAAGTGGGGGCTGGCCGGCCCATGCGAGCCCTGTGAGCGGTGCACCACGCTCATGCTGTCCTCCACCGTAACGAATTGCGGCCTGCCCTGCTGTACATCGCGCTCGGTGCGGCCCAGGCAGGGCAGGATGATCGCTTCTTCACCGGTGATCACATGGCTGCGGTTGAGCTTGGTGCTCACTTGCACGGTAAGGCTGCAATTCATGATCGCGCGGGCCGTCACTTCGCTATCGGGCGTGGCGCTGATGAAATTGCCGCCGAGGGCGAAGAACACCAATCCTTTGCGGTCGCGCATGGCCTCAATGGCGGCCACCACATCATGGCCATGCTCGCGCGGCGCACTGAACCCGTAGCGGGCATCCAGCGCATCGAGCAGGGCGGGCGCGGGCCGCTCGAAGATGCCCATGGTACGGTCGCCCTGCACATTGCTGTGGCCGCGCACCGGGCAGGCCCCCGCGCCCGGCTTGCCGAAGGCCCCGCGCAGCAGCAGCAGGTTCACGATCTGGTGGATGTTGGCCACGGCGTTCACGTGCTGGGTAAGGCCCATGGCCCAGGTAACGATGATCTGGTCCGTGCTGGCCACCAGGTCGGCCACTTGTTGCAGTTGCTCCAGCGGCACCCCGCACAGGGCGGCCATGGCGGCGGGGTCCACCTTGCGCAGGTCCGCCAGGAAAGGGTCAAAGCCGTTGGTGCGGCCATCGATGAAGGCATGGTCGAACACGGTGCCCGGGGCGGCGTCCTCCTTGTCCAGCAGCAGCCGCATCACGCCTTTCAGGAAGGCCACGTCGCCGTTGATCCGCAATCCCACGTGCAGGGTCTCGAACAGCGTGCCGTTGCGCAGCACGGCCCCCACGCTTTGCGGGTTCACGAAGCCGTGGGTGCCCGCTTCGGGAAGCGGGTTCACGCTAACGATGCGGCCCCCGTTCTGCACGCATTTTTCCAACGCCGACAACATGCGCGGGTGATTGGTGCCGGGGTTTTGCCCCATCACAATAATGAGCTTGGCGGCGTGGATGTCGTCCAGGGTCACCGTTCCCTTGCCCACGCCAATGGTCTCGCCCAGGCCCGTGCCACTGCTCTCGTGGCACATGTTGCTGCAATCGGGCAGGTTGTTGGTGCCGAACATGCGCACGAACAGCTGGTAGAGGTAGGCCGCCTCGTTGCTGGCCCGCCCGCTGGTGTAGAAGATCGCGTCATTCGGGCTGGCCAGGGTATTGAGCCGCTGGGCGATCAGGGTGTAGGCCTCTTCCCAGGCCAAGGGTTCGTAGTGGCTGCTGCCCTTGCGCAGGATGAATGGCTCGGTGATGCGGCCGCTTTTCCCCAGGTCATGGTCGCTCCACAGGCTCAGTTCCTCCACGCTGTGCTTTGCGAAGAAGGCCCGGTCCACCCGTTTGGTGGTGGCCTCCTCGGCCACGGCCTTCACCCCGTTCTCGCAGTATTCGCCCAGCTTGCTGCGGTGGTGCGGGTCGGGCCAGGCGCATCCGGGGCAATCAAACCCGTCCTTCTGGTTGAGGCGGTTAAGGATCGAGATGCCATCGAGCACCCCGGTTTCCTCGCGGATGTGCGCAAGCGATTCGATCACGGCGGGGATCCCGGCGGCGCGGTCCTTCCGTTCGGTAAGTTTCAGTCCGGTGTGCGTGTCCGGTGGCAAAAGGGCGATCTGGCGCGGATTCATGCAGTAGGGCACCGGCACGGTGCACGGTGCGCTGCTAAAGTAGCCATTCGATGTGCGCGGCACACTGAGGTTGCGCATGGCTACCTTCGCGGCCCACGCATGAAAAACATGAAGTTCGCCACCAAGTGCATCCACGCCGGCGTGGAGCCCGATCCCTCCACCGGGGCCATCATGACCCCGATCTTCCAGACCAGCACCTACGTGCAATCGGCACCGGGCGAGCACCACGGCTACGAGTACAGCCGCACGCACAATCCTACGCGAACGGCCTTGCAAAAGGCATTGGCGGCATTGGAGAACGGGCGCCACGGGCTGTGCTTCGCCACGGGCATGGCCAGCATCGATGCCGTGGTGAAGCTGCTGAAACCGGGCGATGAGGTGGTGAGCACGAATGACCTCTACGGCGGCACCTACCGCCTGTTCACAAAGGTCTTCGGGCCCTACGGCATCAAGTTCAATTTCGTGGACATGTCCGATCCCGCGAACGTGGAAAAGGCCGTGACCGAACGCACCCGCCTGATCTGGGCAGAAACGCCCACCAACCCCACGCTGCGCATTGTGGACATTGCCGCACTGGCCAAGCTGGCCAAGGCGAAGGGCATATTGTTGGCCGTGGACAACACCTTTGCTTCACCCTACCTGCAGCAGCCGCTGGAATTGGGCGCCGACCTGGTGATGCACTCCGTGACCAAGTTCCTGGGTGGCCACAGCGATGTGGTGATGGGCGCCCTGGTGGTGAATGATGATGAGCTGCATGAACGCTTGGCCTTTTTGCAGAACAGCTGCGGTGCCACGCCGGGGCCGCAAGACTGTTTCCTGGTGCTGCGGGGGCTGAAGACGCTGCACCTGCGCATGGAGCGCCATTGCTCCAACGGGCGTGCCGTGGCCGAATGGCTGGCACAGCATCCCAAGGTTGGCCGGGTTTACTGGCCGGGTTTTCCCACCCACCCGAACCACGGGGTGGCCCGGCGCCAAATGCGCGATTTCGGCGGCATGATGAGCTTTACCATCAAGGGCGACCGGCGCGAGGATGCCATGCACTTCCTGGGGTCGTGCAAGGTGTTCAGCCTGGCGGAATCGCTGGGCGGGGTGGAGTCGCTCATGGGCCACCCGGCCAGCATGACGCACGCCAGCATTCCCAAGGAGGAACGCGAACGCACCGGCGTGACCGAATCCTTGATCCGCCTGAGCGTGGGCGTGGAGGACCCCGAGGACCTGCTGGCCGACCTGGCCCAGGCCCTGGGTTGATCCGGCCGTTGGAAACCCAAGCATTAACACCGCTTGGCAGCCCCTCGGCACATGGTGAAGGCCAGGCTGCGTAACTTTGGTATCCTTCAGTACCCAACTACCTGAAATGACACGAATTCTCCGAACTGGGGCAGCAGCTCTTCTGCTGTCCACACTCCCCTTTTTGGCCCAGGCCCAAGAGGCATCATTCCAATGTGCGAACAACGAGTTCCACCTGATGGGCGATCTGGTGCTCGGCCACCCGGAGCGCTTGGCCGAGATCGAACAGGCCAAGGCACAACTGGACCACTTTACGCGGACCTTCACGGCCAGCGCGCAGCGGGATGACAACCAGTACATCATTCCGGTGGTGTTCCACATCATCCACAACAATGGACCGGAGAACATCAACGATGAACAGGTTTATGATGCTGTACGCGTGATGAACGAGGACTGGAACAAGCAAAACAGCGCGTGGCCCGATGTACAGCCTGAATTCCTGGACCGCGTGGCCGATATGCAGGTCACCTTCAAGCTTGCCCAATTGGACCCACAGGGCAACTGCACCAATGGGATCACCCGTACGCAAAGCACACTTACCACCGCCGGCAACCAGGACATGAAAAACCTGAGCCGCTGGCCCCGCGACCGGTACCTGAACATCTGGGTGGCGGCCAGTGCAGGCGGCCCCAACACCCTGGGCTACTCTATGTACCCTTCCGCGGTTTCCGGCTCTTGGGGTGCCGCGGCCGATGGTATCGTGGTGGTGCATAACGCGGTGGGCTCGATCGGCACGGCCAACCCTTCATTCAAGCACACACTTACACACGAGGTGGGCCATTGGCTGAACCTGAAGCATTGCTGGGGCGATTCCAACAACCCCGGCTCTCCCGCCAATTGCAATATGGACGATGACGTGGAGGATACGCCCCTTACCCAGGGCTGGCAAACCTGTAACGTGCGTGGTGCCAGCTGCGGCTCGCCGCTGGACAACGTGGAGAACTTCATGGAGTACACCATGTGCGAAAAGATGTTCACCAACGGGCAAAAGGCCCGCGTGCACGCCGCGTTGAACAGCAGCATCGCCTCGCGCAACAACCTGTGGTCCCCGGCGAACCTCGCGCTCACGGGCGTGAACCTGCCCGCCGAACTGTGCCAAGTGGCCTTCAAAAGCAACCTGCGCGTGGTATGCACCGGCCAGGCTGTAACCTTCTCCGACCTGAGCTACAATGGAGTGACGGAGTGGAACTGGAGCTTCCCGGGGGCGGAACCCGCAACGTCGACCACGGCCTCGCCCACAGTAAGCTATTCCCAAGGGGGTGAGTACAACGTTACCCTTACGGTGGGTAACGGCACCAACACCATGAACACCACCTATCAGGAGTACATCACCGTGCTGCCCGGCCCCGGTGTGGTGCCTCCTGTAATGGAGGGTTTCGAGAACGGGACCGACCTGGCCAATACGTTGTGGAGCGTGAACGATGCCAACGACGGCAGCTTTCAGATCTCCGGGGCCACCGGCTTCAACAGCGCGCAAAGCGTGCGCTTGGCCAATAACAATGGCCGCGCGGGCTTGAAGTATGAGCTGATCAGCTCCACTATTGACAACACCGTTGATGCGCCCCTGCGGGTGTCGTTCCGTTATGCCTTCGCCAAGCGGAACAACAACAACAACGACGCGCTGCGGGTATATGCCAGCCGGGATTGTGGTGAAACCTGGAACATGCGCAAGGCCATCACCGGCGCAAGCCTGCCCACGGCGCCCAACACCAACGCTTCCTTCGTGCCCACCAACACACAGTGGGAATATGTGGAATTGCCGCCGATCGGTAGCCTGTTGTCGGTCTCCAACCTGCGGCTGAAGTTCGTGTTCGAGAGCGACGGTGGCAACAATTTCTGGCTGGACGACATCAATATCAACGGTGCCTCTACCGGCATCGCCAGTGCAGGCACCGCCGATGAGCGCGCGATCACCATCGTGCCCAACCCCGCCAAGGACCGCGCCGCGGTTTCTGCCTTCCTCGGCACCGCCGGGCCGGTGCGTGTGGACCTGATGGACCTGCTGGGCCGCCCTGTGCGCTCCATTGATGCCGGCAGCAAACCCGCCGGTGCCGCCCGCTGGGACCTCGACCTGGCCGGCCTGCCCTCAGGCATGTATTTCGTGCGCATCGACCAGGGCGGGCACGTGCAAGTGGCCAAGTTCACCAAGGAATAACGCCATTGCGATAGCAGGCCGTCCGGGGATCCGCTGCTTCGCGCAAATGGGAAGTGCACGTGCACTGGACGGTTTTCCGAAGGGAAGCTTTCCCGCCAAAAGGGCCGTCATCAAGCCGCCGGGAGCGGTATGTTGGCGGCCCTGCTGGTTTCCCGCCTCACCTTCATTTCCTGCCTCCTTTTTACTGCTTCACCATCCAGTACTGGACCGGTCGCTGGGTTGAGGTGGGGTGGAAGAGGAGGGCCCTTCATCACCGTTGGCAAGTTCGGCAAGGGTTGGAGCGGCCAAGCATGAGAGGAGTTCCTCGAAAAAAACCGGGAATCTGCGCCGCGGTTGAACGGGGCAGCTTCGCGGTAGGCCGAAGGTTTGCGGACCTTACTTGTAGCCCACCAAAATGCCCACACAGCCCACGGTAAGCAGGTTGTTGCCGCCCTTGGAGCTTTCCGGCACATCGATGTGCACGGTGAGCTTTTGCGTGGTGGCCACCTTGAAATCGAAGGTTTCCTTGGGGGTTTCGGCGTTGCTTTCGGTAATGGTGTTCCCGTTGCCGTCCTTGAGCTGCCAGTTCACCGTGCCCAGAATGGGGTGGGAGCACACCATGAGCCGGTATTCCTGCCCGCTGTAAAAGGTGAGGTCCACCTGCGCCTCCTCGCCGGGGGCGAGCTGTGCGGCGTTGAAGGTTTCATTGAACTTGTAGGGGGCCATGCCCGGCATGCACTTGTTCTTCGCGAAGCTCCGGCATTGCGCCTGGGCCGTGTTGGCCGTGGCGAAAGCCAGCATCAAGGACAAAATGATCGGGATGTGCTTCATGGGTCGGGGGGAGGTCAATTGATGATGCCTGCACGGATCGAGGCCGCCGCTTGGGTGATGGATTGGAGCTGCTCGTTGTTGAGCGTTGCCGTGGGGGCGGTGCCCCCGATGACGGCGATGCCATTTTCCTGGGTTATTACGCTATTTCCCTTCGGCAGTTCCACATCGGCGTACAATTCGTCAAGTTTCTCGAGGTCCTTCAGCACGGCGGCAATAGCGGGGTCGTCCGGGCTGTAGGTACGCACCAGCTCCAACAGGTCGGTCAACGACAGGCGTTGTTCGGCCACGCGTTGGCGCAAGGCGGGCGTATCGTGCTGGCGGGTGATCTGCGTGGCGATGTACAGCCCCTCGATCCATCCGCCGGCCACCATCAGCGCGCTGATGTTGTCGCGTTGGTTCTCCTTCAGGTAGGCATCCACCTGCAGGTAGGTTTCGCTGATGATCCCCAGGAGCGAATCGCGGTTGCTGCGGTTCTTCTCCAAGCGGTCCACCACCTCCTGGTTGAATGCGTTGTTCACATCCAGCTTCTTCGCCAGTTTTTGGGCGCAGCTGGTGTACAGCATGCTTTCCTGCGTGTTGTTGTACACGCTGGCATAGCTGAGGTCGGCCCCGTATACCCCGAGGTTGAGCGCCTGTTTGCTGGCGGATGTGTAGTTGTCCACGTTCTTCACATCGTTCAGGATGGCCTTGTCGTACTCGGCGCCGGCTTTTTTCAGCAGCCCGGCGGTTTCCATGGGCGAGGGTATGCTATGGAAGATGCTGCGGGTGCGCTGTGAGCGCAGGGCGGCGGTGGAGTCGGTGGTTTCCGTCGTAAGCTGGTCGGCAGGCGCCTGGGGACCGCCGCAAGCGGCAAGGGCCATGGCGGCGGCAAGGGCTGGGATCAACAGGTTCGGTCGCATTATGGGTGCGCAGATTTTTTCGCGCTGTCGGGGTAAAGATGCCTTCTTCATCGCAAGGGGATCAATGGGCCTCCAACCAGTTTTTCCCCACGTTCATGTCAACAACCAAGGGCACGGCCAGTTCCATGGCCGATTCCATGATCGTTCTCACCTGCTGCCGCATCAGTTCTTCCTCGGCAAGGTGGCAATCAAAAACCAATTCGTCATGCACCTGCAGCAAAAGCCTGCTGCGCATGTGGTTGTCCCGCAGCCATGCGTGTATGCGGATCATGGCCACTTTGATGATGTCGGCGGCCGTGCCCTGCATGGGTGCGTTGATGGCCACGCGCTCGGCGGTGGCCCGCACGGTGTTGTTGGCGCTGCGCACATCGGGCAGGTAGCGCCGGCGCCCCATCAGCGTTTCTACATAGCCGTGCTCGCGGCAAAAGGCAATGGTGTGGTCCATGTAGCGCTTCACGCCGGGGAATTGCGCGAAATAGCCGGTAATGATCTCCTGGGCCTCGCCCCTTGGGATGCCCAGCACCTGCGACAGGCCGAAGGCGCCCTGCCCGTAGGCAATGCCGAAATTAACGGCCTTGGCACGGTTGCGCTGTTCGCGGTCCACTAATGCGATGGGGGTGTTGAACACGCGTGCCGCAGTGGCCGCATGGATGTCCAATCCCTGGCGGAAGGCCTCTTGCATATTGATGTCCCCGCTCATGTGCGCGATGATGCGCAGCTCGATCTGCGAATAGTCGGCGCTGAGCAACCCATGCTCTTCGTCGCGCGGCACAAAGGCCTTGCGAATCTTGCGCCCGTTTTCGGTGCGGATGGGGATGTTCTGCAGGTTGGGTTCATCGCTGCTGAGGCGGCCCGTGGAGGCCACCGCCTGGCGGTAATTGGTGTGCACGCGCCCATCGCGCGGATCAACCGCCTGCGGAAGAGTGTCCACATAGGTGCCTTTCAGCTTCCGCAGGCTGCGGTAGTCCAGGATCATCTGGATCGAGCGGTGCTCGTGCACCATGGCGCTGAGCACGTCCTCGCTGGTCTGGTATTGGCCCGTGCGCGTTTTTTTCGGCCTTTCGCCGCCCAGTTTCAGCGTTTCGAACAGTACATCGCCCAATTGCTTGGGGGAATCGATGTTGAACCGGACCCCGCAGCATTCGATGATCTTCTCTTGCAGGGCGAGCAATTCCTGGCCGAGCTCGCGGCCAAATTCCTCCAAGGCCGCGGTGTCCAGGCGGATCCCTTCACGCTCCATGTCGGCCAGCACGCGCACCAGGGGCATTTCCACCTCGCGGAAAAGCTTTTCCTGGCCACGCTCGCGCAATTTCACGGCCAGGATGTGGTACAGCTGCCATGTGATGTCGGCATCCTCTGCGGCATATTCAGCTATGCGGTCCAGGGGCACTTCGCGCATGGAGCGTTGGCCGCGGCCACGCGGGCCGATCAGCTCGGTGATGGGCTGGGGCCGGTAGCGCAGCAGCGTTTCCGCCATATAGTCCATGCTGTGGCGCAGGTCCGATTCCAACAGGAAATGCGCCAGCATGGTATCGAATTGCGGGCCTTCAATGCGTACGCCGTGATTCTCCACGGCCAGCATGTCGTACTTCAGGTTCTGGGCCACCTTCATAATGCGGGGATCGGCCATCACCGGGGCAAAGGCCATCACCACCGTTCGCGCTTCGGCCGGGTCGGCCGGCACCGGCACGTACCATCCTTCATGCGCCTTCCAGCTGAAGGAAAGGCCCACCAGGCTGGCTGTCAGCGGGTCGAAGCCTTCGGTCTCGGTGTCGAAGCAGAAGGCGTCCAAGGTGGCCAGTTGGTTGGCCAGCGCGGCGATCTCGTCCGCGGTTCGGGCGATCCGGTAATCGTGGGGTGTACTGCCCAGGTCGGCCAGCGGCGGCGGGCTTCCCTCCATGGCCACGCCACTTTCCTGCCCGAACATGCTCATTTGCGAGGCCGGTGCGGCCTTTTTGCCGGCCGGCATGGCCACCGGTACAGCGGCCAGCGCTGTTTCCTCGCCCAGCACCGTCTTCAGCAGGCTGCGGAATTCCAGTTCGCTGAACACCTCCTGTATTTTTTCGGGATCGGGCTGGTCCAGGTGCAGCGCTTCGTGGTCCAATTCCACCGGCACGGAGGTGAAAATGGTGGCCAGCTGCTTGCTCATGCGCGCCTGGTCGGCGTAGGTCACCACATTCTCCTTTTGCTTGCCCTTCAATTGGTCGGCGTTTTCCAGCACGGCCTCCAGGCTGCCGAATTGCTGCACCAGCTTGATGGCGGTTTTTTCGCCGATCCCGGGTATGCCGGGTATGTTGTCCACGGCATCGCCCATCAATCCAAGTATGTCGCGCACCTGGTCGGTGTCCTCAAGGCCCCAGCGCCCACAAACCTCCTTCGGCCCAAGGATCTCGGGCGGGGCACCGCTGCGGCCCGGTTTGTAGATCAACGAGTTCGGCGTGACCAGCTGCCCAAAATCCTTGTCCGGCGTTACCATATAGGTCACATAACCCTCGGCCTCGGCCTTTCGGGCCAAGGTGCCGATCACGTCGTCGGCCTCGTACCCCTCGCTTTCGATCACGGGAATGCGGAAGGCCTCAATGATGCGGCGGATGTAGGGTTCGTTGCTGCGGATATCGTCCGGCGTTTCCTGCCGGTTGGCCTTGTACCCGGGGTGCAATTCCATGCGCTCCGCGGGTGCGCCGGAATCGAAGACCACGGCGATGTGCGTGGGTTTTTCCCGCTTCAGCAGGTCGAGCAGGGTAAGGGTGAACCCGAAAGCCGCGCTGGTGTTGAAGCGTTTGCTGTTGATGCGCGGATTGCGGATGAAACTGAAGTAGGCCCTATAGATCAGGGCATACGCATCCAGCAGGAAAAGGCGCTTATCGCCATTGGACAAGGGGTTGCTCATTGCGGGGGCGTGAAGGTAGGAACGGACAAGGTGCGCGCCGTGTTGGGGGCGGGCCGAACGCATCCGGGCCGGATCTCCGGTGAACAGGGAACCCGGACCGGTATGGCCAGGCTGGTGCATGCGGGATTTAGAACGTGATCGGCCCGGCGGCGGAACGGTTTCCCGGCGGTGTTCATGGGCAGGTAAAAACCACTATATTTGCACCCGTTTCGGTGCGGCGAAGATGTGGAAGAGGGGACCGCCCCTCTTTTTTGTTCCCCACCGGCGGAGTACGCAATGATCACCACCGAACAACTGGTTTCAGCACTGCAGCGGCATATGGAGGGCACATCCTGCTTTCTGGTGGATGCCGGGGTGCGCCCGGGCGGCAAGGCCGTTGTGGAGGTGGACAATGATGAGGCCCCAATCACCCTGGGCGAGCTTACGGCCATCAACCGCGCCCTGCGCGAGGAGTTCGGCGAGGCCCTGGACGACATGGAACTGCAGGTGGGCAGCCCCGGCATAGGGAAACCCTTCAAGGTGGAGCGCCAATACCTGAAATCCATCGGCCAAACCGTGGAAGCCGTGCTGCTGGACGGCACGCAGCTACTGGGGCAGCTGGAGGCCTATGACGGCACGGCCCTTGGCCTGCGCGTGCTGCAACCCTCGAAGGTGAAGGGCCGCAAACCGAAACTTTCAACCGAAACCACGGTGATCCCGATCGCCGAAATAAAGGCCGTGCAGGCCACCATCAACATCAATTGAACCAGTGCAAATGAGCACACTTAACCTTATCGAATCCTTCGGGGAATTCAAGGATGTAAAGAACATCGACCGGGTGACCATGATGGGCATCCTGGAGGATGTGTTCCGCGGTGTGGTGAAGCGCAAGTATGGCGAAGAGGCCAACTTCGACATCATCATCAACCCCGATAAAGGCGACCTGGAGATCTGGCTGAACCGCGAGATCGTGCCCGACGGCGAAGTGGAGGACGAAGGCACCCAGATCGCCCTGTCAGAGGCCCTGAAGATCGAGCCCGACTTCGAGGTGGGCGAGGAGGTGAGCCAAGAGGTGAAGATCGCCGACTTCGGCCGCCGCAACATCCTTTCGCTCAAGCAGAACCTGCAAGGGCGGATCATGGAGCTGGAAAAGGACCACATCTATACCAAGTACAAGGAGCGGGTGGGCGAGATCATCACCGGGGAAGTGTACCAGGTGTGGAAACGCGAAACGCTGGTGCTGGACGATGAGGGCAACGAGCTGATCATGCCCAAGGACCAGCAGATCAAAACTGACTTCTTCAAGAAGGGCGATACCGTGCGCGCCGTGGTATGGAAAGTTGAAATGCGCAACAACACCCCGGTGGTGCTCCTCTCGCGGGCGGCCCCGGAGTTCCTGGAAAAATTGTTCGAGCAGGAAGTGCCGGAGGTGGCCGACGGGCTGATCACCATCAAGCGCATTGTGCGCGAACCCGGCGAGCGGGCCAAGGTGGCGGTGGAGAGCTACGACGACCGCATTGATCCGGTGGGTGCCTGCGTGGGCATGAAGGGCAGCCGCATCCACGGCATTGTGCGCGAGCTGCGCAACGAGAACATCGACGTGATCAACTGGACCGCGAACGACCAATTGCTGATCCAGCGTGCACTGAGCCCAGCCAAAGTGGGCGAGATCAAGCTCGACGAGGCCAACAAGCGCGCCGAGGTGTACATGAAACCCGACCAGGTGGCCCTGGCCATCGGCAAGGGCGGGCACAACATCAAGCTAGCCGGCAGGCTCTCGGGCTACGACATCGATGTGTACCGTGACAGCGACGAGGTGACCGACGACGTGGACCTGGATGAGTTCCGCGACGAGATCGAGCCCTGGATCATCGAATCGTTGAAGAACATCGGCTGCGACACGGCGCGTGCCGTGCTGGAGATCGCGCCGGACGAACTCTCCAAGCGCACCGACCTGGAGGATGAAACAGTACTGGAAGTGCTTCGCATACTGAAGCTTGAACTTTCCAAATAAGCGGTGGACACCGCAAAGGCAAACGAAGCATAGTTGAATGAGTGAAACGGCAGGAAAGGCGGTACGATTGAGCAAGGTCACGCGGGACTTCAACCTGGGCGTGCACACCGTGGTGGAGTTCCTGGCCGCCAAGGGCCATGCCGTGGAGGCATCCCCCAACGCCAAGATACCCGGCGAGCTGTATGCTTTGCTGGAGAAGGAATTCGGACAGGACAAGGCGGAAAAGGAGGCCAGCAAGCAGGTGATCCAAGAGCGCCAGGAGCGTGAGGTGGTCGCCTTGGCCAGTGCGCCGGAGGCCGTGGAACCGCCGCCCCCGGCGCCTGCCCCCGCCGCCCCTGCCCCGCCCCCGGCCGAGGAGCCTGCTGCACCGGCACCAGAGGCCGCGCCACCGGCGCCGCCCGCCGCCAAGGCCCCGGCCGAGCCGGAGCGGCCCGTGGCCAAGCAGGACAAGCCCGCCGATGACGGGCCAGAGGTGATCAAGGCCGCGCCGCAGCGCATGGCCGGCCCCAAGACCGTGGGCAAGATCGACCTGGAGGCGCGCAAGAAACCAGCGCCGGCACCACCCGCCGCAAAAAAGCCGGCGGCCCCGGCCCCAGCGCCGCCGCCCGCCCCGCCCGCCACAACGCCACCCGCTGTGGAAAAGGCGCCAGAGCCCGAGACCATACGGGTGAACGTGGAGCGTTTGGCCGGCCCCAAGACCGTGGGGCGCATCGAACTGCCCAAGGAGCGCGAGCGCAAACCCGCCGACCGCGATCGCGGGCGTAGGAAACGCATTGTAAAACCAGGCCCGGTGAACGTGGGCCGCGTGGTGCAACAGGAACAACGCAAGGCCGCCAGCGGCAAGCCCGGGGAGCTCGACGAAAATGCCGTGAAGCGCAAGGTGAGTGAAACCCTGGCGCGCCTCACCGGCGGCGGCGGCAAAAGCCGCTCCGCCAAACGCCGCGGCGATAAACGCATGGAGCGCTTCCAGCGCCGCGAGGAAGAGGACCAGGCACGCCAATTGGCAGGCCGTACGCTGAAAGTGACCGAATTCGTTACCGCAAGCGAACTGGCCTCCATGATGGACGTGCCCGTCACCGACATCATCAAGGCCTGCTTCTCATTGGGCATGATGGTGAGCATCAACCAGCGCCTGGATGCCGAGACCCTTGCGGTGATCGCCGAGGAATATGGCTTCACCGTGGAATTCGTGGGCACCGACGTGCAGGACGAGGGCCTGGCGGAGGAGGACGATCCGGCACGCATGGCGCCGCGCGCCCCCATCGTTACCGTCATGGGCCACGTGGACCATGGTAAAACCTCGTTGCTGGACCAGATCCGCAAGGCGAACGTGATCGCTGGCGAGGCCGGCGGCATTACGCAGCACATCGGCGCATACCGCGTAACGCTGGACAACGGCAAGCGCATCACCTTCCTCGATACCCCCGGCCACGAGGCCTTTACCGCGATGCGCGCACGCGGAGCACAGGTCACCGACATCGCCATTATCGTGATCGCCGCCGATGACAGCGTGATGCCGCAAACGCGGGAAGCGATCAACCATGCCCAGGCAGCCGGCGTGCCCATGGTGTTCGCGTTCAACAAGATCGACAAGCCCCAGGCCAACGCGGACAAGATCCGCGAACAACTTTCGCAGATGAACATCCTGGTGGAGGAATGGGGCGGCAAGTTCCAGACCCAGGAGATCAGCGCCAAAAAGGGCATGGGCATCGACCAGTTGCTGGAAAAGGTGCTGCTGGAAGCGGAACTGCTCGAATTGAAGGCCGATCCGGGCAAGCGCGGCTCCGGCGTGGTGATCGAAAGCACCTTGGAAATGGGCCGCGGCTACGTGACCACCCTTCTGGTGGAGGGCGGCACCATGCGCAAGGGCGACGTGATCCTGGTGGGCCAGCACAGCGGGCGTGTGCGCAACATGTTCAACGAGCGTGGCCAACAAGTGAGCGAGGCAGGCCCATCGGTGCCCGTTTCCATCCTCGGGTTGGACGGTGCGCCCAATGCCGGCGATCATTTCCATGTGATGGACGATGAGCGCGAGGCCAGGCAGATTGCCACGCGCAGGCAGCAACTCCAGCGTGAGCAGGGCATCCGTACCCGCAAGCACATCACGCTGGACGAGATCGGGCGGCGCTTGGCGATCGGCGATTTCAAGGAACTCAACATCATTGTGAAGGGCGACGTGGATGGATCGGTGGAGGCCCTTACCGATTCGCTGCTCAAGCTCAGCACCGAGAACATCAAGGTGGATGTGATCCACAAGGCGGTGGGCCCGATCGCCGAAAGCGACGTGCTCCTGGCATCGGCCTCCAATGCCATCATCATCGGCTTCCAGGTGCGGCCCACCATTGGTGCACGCAAATTGGCCGAGCACGAAGAGATCGAGATCCGCCTCTATTCCATCATCTATGACGCCATCGAGGAGTTGAAGCAGGCCATGGAAGGCATGCTGGCGCCCAAGGAAGAGGAAAAGGTGACCGGTACAGCCGAAGTGCGCGAGACCTTCCGCATCAGCAAAGTGGGCACCGTTGCAGGTTGCTACGTGCTCGATGGCAAGATCACGCGCAACAGCCGTGTGCGCGTGATCCGCGAAAGCATCGTGGTGTACACCGGAGAATTGTCCGACCTGAAGCGGTTCAAGGATGATGTGCGCGAGGTCACCCACGGCTACGAATGCGGCCTTAGCATCAAGAACTTCAACGACATCAAGGTGGGCGACCACATCGAGGCGTTCGAGATGGTGGAGGTGAAGCGCACCCTGGACGATTGACCACCGGGTTACCGGGCATGCCGAACGCCGCGCCCCGTCGCGGCGTTCGGCATTCATGGCCGGCCCATGCCAGCCGGGCGCGATGGGGTCACTTGGCCACGTCCCTGCCGATCAGCGCGGGGGGCTCAATGTCATCCGGCACAATGTAGAGGCCGGGAAATTCGGGCTTGAGCAATTCGCGCAGCGCCTCGGCGGAAACGCGATCGCGCAGATCGCCCACACGCACCCTGAAATTGGGGGCCAGGTAGCTGAGGTAGGCAGGCACCTCCGGGTGCTGCACCAAAAACGCGCGCCGCGTGTTCTCGGCCGTGCCGCGGTCGCCCAGGAAGATCTGCACCCGGTAGCCGCGCAGCGTCTGTTTGCGCGCGGCATAATCGGCCATCATCGATCGCACCCGATCACTTTCCACCACGCGCACGTCACCTGCGCGCAGGCTGTCCGCACCCACGACCACCGGCATATGGCGATCGCCCTGCGCCCTGAAAATGGACAGGCTGTCCCGTTGCGCAAAAACTGGCGAAAGGCAAGGCAACAGCAGGAAAAAGAGGGTCGTGCGCATGGGCCAAATGTACCGGTGGCGCTCAAGTTGCAAGCATCGGGCCACGGCGGCGGGCTTTGGGCGGCTTGAAGGCAGAGCTGAAAAATTACAACGCCATGGCAGGCGTTTGGCCAATGGTAGTGCGGATTGCCGGTCGTTGGTCGAATCTTAGAACCGTTCTAAATAGGCCGTTCAGGCCATACCCGTTGGCTGTATGGCTACAGCCATATCGCTTCGCGGCTACTTTTGCGCGGCGCGGAACCGATGGTCTCCGCCCACTAAATCGTTTGGAATGTCCCTTGTTTACAGGCTTTTTAAGCGGTCATCCAGGGTATTGGGCCCTGCCGCCCTCTTTGTTCTCATAGCGCTCGGCCACCCCGCCTCGGCCCAGATCGATCAGGCCACCTACGACAGTGGGGAGAAGCTGTTCAAGGCCAATTGCGCCAGCTGCCACAAGCCCGATAAGGACATGACGGGCCCCAAGCTCCAGGGCTCGAAGCAACTTTGGGAAGGGAAAGGCGATATCCATGAGTGGATCAAGAACAGCCAGGCCTACATCAAAAGCGGCAACGCGTACGCCAAGCAGTTGTTCGAGGACCACAACAAGATCGTTATGCCCCCGCAGGCCCTCAGCAATGAGGAGATCGACGCGATCCTGTACTTCAGCGACAACTATGCGCCAGCCGGCGCCAAGAAGACCGAAGGCCCCGCGGAGCCCCAGGCCGAGGTGAAGTCCTCCAGCAATTGGGAATGGTGGGTGATCACCGGCCTGTTGTTCCTGGTGGTGCTGCTTTCGCTGGGCGGCGTGCGCAACCAGCTCACCAACGCCGTGCGCGAAAAGCAGGGCCTGCCCGCAGAGGCCCCATTGGGCACTTGGGGCCGCATCCGCCGCTGGGCCGGCCGCCACAAGGGCTGGGCCAGCGTGTTCGTGCTACTCATCGTGGTGTGGCTTTCCGTACTCCTCTGGAATTGGATGTTCAACATCGGTGTGTACGGCGGCGATAAGGTGGAGCATTACAAACCTTCACAGCCCATCAACTTCGACCATACCCTGCACGCCGGCAAGGACAACCTCGCCATCAATTGCCAGTACTGCCACAGCGGCGCCGAGAAGAGCCGCCACGCCGGCATACCCAGCGCCAACGTGTGCATGAACTGCCACCAGGCCGTAAGCGAGGGCCCCAATACGGGCACCGCAGAGATCGCCAAGATCTACGCCGCCACTGGCTGGGACCCCACCACCATGAAATACACGGGTGAACAAAAACCGATCGTGTGGAACAAGGTGCACAACCTGCCCGACCTCGCCTACTTCAGCCACGAACAGCATGTGGCCGTGGGCAAGATCGAATGCCAGAAGTGCCACGGCCCGGTGGATACCGAAATGGACCAGGTGCAGCAATGGAGCCCATTGACCATGGCCTGGTGCCTGGATTGCCACAACACCACCGAGGTGGCCGTTACCAATACCGAGAACGGCTATTACAAGGAGATCCACCGCCGCTTGGCACAAACCCCCATGGGCCAGCAGGAATTGCGCAAATACCTGGAGGACGAAAAGATCACCGTTCGAGAACTTGGCGGATTCGAGTGCGCCAAGTGCCATTATTAAGATCCATCAGCTTTACAGACAGATGTCGAGCACCAAGCATTATTGGCAGGACCTTTCCGAACTGGACCCTGCAGGTTCACCCGCCAAGGCCAGCACGGCCGAGTTCAATGAACCCATGCCGCTGGACCAAGTCCTGGCCGATGGCGGCATTGCAGGCTCCACCACCAGCCGCCGTGATTTCCTGAAATTCCTCGGGTTCTCCGTGGGTGCGGCCACACTGGCGGCCTGTGAAACACCGGTGGTGAAGAGCATCCCATACGTGAACAAGCCGGAGGAGATCACCCCCGGCGTGGCCAATTGGTACGCCTCCACCTATTATGACGGGGAGGACTTTGCCAGCGTGCTGGTGAAGACCCGCGAAGGCCGTCCCATCCACGTTACCGGCAACACCCGGTTCGGCATCAACCGCAACCCGCACACCGGTCTTTCGGCCATCAACGCCCGCATCAACAGCAGCGTGTTGAGCCTGTACGACAGCGAACGCCTGGCCGGGCCCGTGCAGGTGGGCAACGGCGAATTCGCCAAACGCACCTGGGCCGAGGCGGACAAGGCCATCATGGCAGGCCTGGCACAGGCCAGCTCAGCAGGCAAGCGGATCGTTATCCTTACCGGCACCGTGATCAGCCCGGCCATCAAGGACGCCATCAATCAATTCAAGGCCAAGCATGGCATGCCGCTGCGCACGGGCGATGCAGCCGTGAGCGCCAACGTGGGCGGAACCGTGGAACATGTGCAGTACGACCCCATCAGCTATGCGGGCGTGGCCAGTGCCAACCTCAAGACATTCGGCAAATGGGCCTTCCCCAGCTACGACCTCTCCAAGGCGGACGTGGTGGTGGGCATTGGCGCGGATTTCCTGAGCAACTGGGGAAGCACCACGGAGAACACCTGGCAATACACCAGCCGCAGACGGCCCGAGGACGCCACCACCGCGCAGCCGATGAGCCGCCATTGGCAATTCGAGGCACGCATGAGCATGACCGGTGCCAATGCCGACCGCCGCATTGCCGTGAAGCCGAGCGAGCTGGTACAGGTGGTGCTGGCATTGCATGATGCCGTGGCCGGTGCCACCGGCAATGCTGCTGCAGGCAAGGGCCAGCTACCGGACGCTGCCGCCGCGGCGGCAGCCCAGTGCGCCAAGGAACTGCTCGCCGCGCGCGGCAAGAGCGTGGTGATGTGCGGGGTGAATGAGGAGGGCGTACAGGTGCTGGTGAACAGCATCAACCAAATGCTGGGCAACTACGGCAGCACCGTGGACATCCGCAATGCCTCGCCGTTCTTCCAAGGAAACGATGCCGCCATGGCACAAGTGGTGAAGGACCTCAACGCCGGAACGGTGGGGGCCATCCTGATCCACGGCGTTAACCCGGCCTACACGCTGCCCAATGCAGCAGAATTCAAGGAAGGGTTGAAAAAGGCCGGCCTGAGCGTGAGTTTCAGCGGCTGGGCGGATGAAACCGCCTCCCTCTGCCAATGGATCGCCCCGGACCACCATTGGTTGGAGAACTGGGGCCTGAATGACGCGGGCCGCGGCAATTTCGCGCTCGCCCAGCCCACCATCCGCCCCCTGTTCGATACCCGCGCCTGGGGCGAAAGCCTGCTGGCATGGAGCGGCTCGCAGCTCAACTGGCTGGGCCAGGTACAGGCCGTTTTTGGCACCACCACCGGCGCAAACTGGAACCAGAGCGTGCACGACGGCACCTTCCAGGGCAATGCCGTGCCCGCTGAACCGACCGCCTTCACCGCCGACCTCGCCGATGCAGCGCGTCGCGCCACCGATGGCATCAAGGCCGGTGAATGGGAACTGGAACTGTACACATCAGAGGCGCTGGCCAGTGGCCTGCATGCCAATAACCCATGGCTGCAGGAGCTGCCCGACCCGATCACCAAGGTCACCTGGGACAACTACATCTGCATTTCCCCCGAGGACCTGAGCGAGCTTACCGGCAAGAGCTTCAAGCAACTCTACATCGGGCAGGAAAGCCCTGCGCAATTGCTGAAGGTGACCGTGAACGGGGTGGAAATGGAACTGCCCGCCGTAATGAGCCCCGGCCAGGCGCGCCGCAGCATTGCAGTGGCACTTGGTTACGGGCGCGGCGCGAATGGCGAACGCGTGGGCCGGGCCGCGTGCCTGCGCAATGCCGACGGAAGCGTGGCACCCGTGGGCAAGGACACCTACCCTTGGACCGTGCTGCGCAACAACACGGTGCGCTACCTCGCGCATGACGCCACCGTGGAGAAGACCGGCCGCACCTACGCCCTGGCGCTCACGCAGACCCAAATGACCGGTATGGACCGGGGCAGCATCGTGAAGGAGACCACCTTCACCGTATGGGCGATGGAAAAGCCCGAGCTGTACAACCCGCCCCACACCATGCCCGTGCACGAGGACGTGAACGGAGATGGCAAGGTCAATGCGCTGGACCGTGTGCCCGCCACTTCGCTTGACCTGTGGGCCGACCACCCGATCGAGGAAGTGGGGCACCGCTGGGGCATGAGCATCGACCTGAATGCCTGCATCGGCTGCGGCGCATGCATTACGGCTTGCAACAGCGAGAACAACATATCGGTGGTGGGCAAGGATGAGGTGCGCCGCAGCCGCGAGATGCACTGGCTGCGCATCGATCGCTACTACACCAGCGATACCCATGAGGATACCGAAGGGCTGAGCTGGGCCGGCAAACTGGCCGCCATGGAGCGGCCCGCCGCCGACCCCACGGTCATCTTCATCCCCATGATGTGCCAGCATTGCAACCATGCTCCCTGCGAAACGGTGTGCCCCGTGGCCGCCACCACGCACAGCGAGGAAGGGCTGAACATGATGACCTACAACCGCTGCATCGGCACGCGCTATTGCGCGAACAACTGCCCTTACAAGGTGCGGCGCTTCAATTGGTTCAACTACGTTACCGAGGACTTCAGCCAGGTGAACCCCGCTTGGGACGAACTGGGCCGCATGGTGCTGAACCCCGACGTAACGGTGCGCAGCCGCGGCGTGATGGAAAAGTGCTCGTTGTGCGTGCAGCGCATACAGGCGGGCAAGCTCGAAGCGAAGAAGGCCGGCCGCCCCGTGCGCGACGGCGAGATCCAGACCGCCTGCTCGGCCGCCTGCGGCTATGGCGCCATCACTTTTGGCGACCTGAACGACGCAGGAAGCAAAGTGCGGGCAGGGCGCGACAATGCCCGCGGCTACCAAATGTTGGAGGAAGTAGGCACCCACCCCAACGTGAACTACTTGGTGAAGGTGCGCAATAATTCAGGGGAAGAAAACGGAAAAGCCTAAGAGAGAACGGCAATGCATCAAGAAGCAGCGATAAGGCCACCGCTTATTCTGGGCCACCGCACCTACGCAGACATCACCGCTGACGTGGTGGCGCCCATCGAGAACAAGGCGCCCCGCATGTGGTACGTGCTGATGACCATAGCGTCGATTATCGCATTGTACGGCATCGGGTGCATCCTGTACCTGGTCAGCAAGGGGATCGGCACCTGGGGCCTCAACAAAACCATCAACTGGGCATGGGATATCACCAACTTCGTGTGGTGGGTGGGCATCGGCCACGCCGGCACGCTCATTAGCGCGGTGCTCCTCTTGTTCCGCCAGAAGTGGCGCATGGCCGTGAACCGCTCGGCCGAGGCCATGACCATTTTCGCCGTGATGATGGCCGCCCTGTTCCCCATGATCCACATGGGCCGTATTTGGCTGGCCTATTTCGTGTTCCCGCTGCCCAACCAGTTCGGTTCGCTGTGGGTGAACTTCAACTCCGCACTGCTTTGGGACGTGTTCGCCATCTCCACCTATTTCTCGGTGTCGGTGGTGTATTGGTACATCGGCCTGATCCCCGATTTCGCCACCCTGCGGGACCACGTGACCAAACGCTGGCAGAAGACCTTCTATTCGGTGCTGTCCTTTGGCTGGTCGGGCAACGCCAAGGCCTGGCAGCGGTTTGAGGAAGTGAGCCTCGTGCTCGCAGGCCTGGCCACCCCGCTCGTGTTCTCGGTGCACTCGGTGGTGTCCATGGACTTTGCCACTTCTTTGGTGCCCGGTTGGCACAGTACCATTTATCCGCCCTACTTCGTGGCCGGTGCCATCTTCTCGGGCTTCGCCATGGTGCAAACCCTGCTCGGGATCATGCGCAAGACCTTGAAGCTGGAGGCCTATGTGACCCGTAAGCACGTGGAATACATGAACATCGTGATCATGGTCACAGGCGGCATTGTGGCCGTGGCCTATGCTACCGAGTTCTTCATTGGCTGGTACAGCGGCGTGGAGTACGAGTATTACACCTACATGTCGGTTGGCGCGGCCACGGGCCAGTATTGGTGGGCCTTCTGGGCGCTGATGCTCTGCAATATCCTCATCCCGGCCACCCTCTGGTTCAAGCGGGTGCGCACCAGCTTCTTCTGGTCGTGGGTCATTTCGATCGTCATCAACGTGGGCATGTGGTTCGAGCGCTTCGACATCATCGTGCTCTGCCTGCACCGCGATTACCTGCCCTCGGGCTGGACCATGTTCTACCCGTCCTGGGTGGATGTGGGCACCTTCCTGGGCACCATCGGCATCTTCTTCACCCTGTACTTGCTGTTCGCACGCTACTTCCCGGTGCTGGCGCTCAACGAGCTCAAGAGCATATTGAAGAGCAGCGGGGAGAGCTACAAGGGCGAGGTTTTACCCAAATCACAGCATTGATCCAATGGCCAACAAAGTGATCTACGCCGTTTACGAGGATCCCGAACAACTCAAGGACGCAGCACGAAAGCTGGTCACGGCAGGGATCCGTGTGCGCGACGTGTTCAGCCCCTTCCCCGTTCACGGGATCGACCCCATCATCGGCCTTAAGCGCACGCGCCTGGGCATCGTATCCTTCATGTTCGGTGTCATGGGCCTATCGCTGGCCATACTGGGCACCTACTACATGATGATCTACGACTGGCCGATGAACATCGGTGGCAAGCCCAACCGGTTCTACTACCAGAACGTGACCGGTTTTGTGCCGGTGCTGTTCGAATTCACCGTGCTGTGTGCAGCACATGGCATGGCCATTACCTACCTGATCCGCAACAAGACCCTGCCCGGCATGCCGGCCCGCAACCCGGACCCGCGCAGCACCGATGACAAGTTCATCATTGAATTGCACACGCAGGAGAACAGTGCGCATGCCCCGGAGGCCATTACCGGACTGCTGCGCGAAACAACCGTGTTCGAGATCAACGAGCGCCAATATTGAGCATGAAAAGCCTGATGACAAACCCGGCCGGCGTGGCCTTGGCACTTTGCGGCACCGCACTGCTGCTGGGCTGCACCCGCGACGCGGACAGTCCCGGCCTGGAGTACATGCCGGACATGTACCGCGGCCCGGCCATCGAAGCCTATGTGGACTATGGGCAGGATCCCTACTACTTCGGTGATAGCCTGGCCAAGGCCCAGCGCGCCACCCAAAGCGCAAGGTTGCCCGTGACCGGCACCATCCCATTCGCGGAAGACCCCGCCGATGCCGCTTTCAATTTCCCTTTCCCGTACCCCAACACCCAGGAAGGCTATGAGGCCGCAGGGCGCGAACTGCACAGCCCCATACCCATGACCACCGCCACCGTCGATCAGGGACGGAAGCTTTATGAGGTGTTCTGCATACAATGCCACGGACCGGCAGGCAAGGGCGATGGCACGGTGGTGAGCAAGGGTGGGTACCCGCCACCACCCGCTTACGACGGGGCGCAATTGAAGGACCTGCCGGAAGGGAAGGTGTTTCACGCCATCACCTGGGGGCGCAACATCGCCATGGGCAGCCATGCCAGCCAACTGAACAAGAAGGAGCGCTGGCTGGTGGTGCAATACGTGAAGTACCTGCAGCACGGGGGAAAAATGCCGGGTGAGGCCGGCCAGGACACCACAACCACGGCCAACGCCAGTGAATAACCAAGCAGCGATGAATTTCACCATTACAAAACGGGCGAACACCATCACCTTGGCGCTGATGCTTATCGGCGTGGTGATGGCCATAATAGGCGTGGTGGGCGACGAAACCGACCACAAGCAATACTCCTGGGCGGCATTCTATGCCAATGCCCTGTTCTTCTTCTTCATCGCCTTGGGCACGTTGTTCTTCTATGCGCTCAACCATGTGACGGAAACGGCCTGGACCATTCTGGTGAAGCGCGTGTACGAGGCCATTACCACCTATTTGCCCTGGGGGGCGGTGGCCGTGCTGATCGTGCTGGTGGCCGGCAGCATGGGGCTGCACCACATATGGCCATGGATGGATGCGCGCGTGCTGGACGTGGACAATGTGGAGCACTACGACTCGCACATCGCCTGGTTGTCGCCGTACCTGAACAAGCCTTTCTTTTGGGTACGTGCCCTGCTGATCATGGGCGTGTTCGTGTTCTATGCACGCTGGTTCCGCAAGCACAGCCTGCAAATGGACAATGAAACGGGCGCGGGCCTGTTGGCCAGCCACTGGAAAACCTACCGCCGCAGCGTGCTCTTCATCGTGTTCTTTGCCTTTTTCAGCACGGTACTGGCCTGGGATTGGATCATGAGCATCGATGTGCACTGGAAGAGTGCCCTGTTCGGCTGGTACGTGTTCGGTGGCATGTGGGCATCGGGCATGATCACCGCCGTGGTGTTCGTGCTTTACCTGAAGGGCAAGGGCTACCTGCCGCAGGTGAACGCCAGCCACCTGCAGGACATGGGCAAGTGGATGTTCGCGGTCAGTTTCCTGTGGAGCTACCTTTATTTCGAGCAATACCTGTTGATATGGTACTCGAACATCCCGGAGGAAAGTTCCTATTACTTCGTTCGCATCAACAACCATCCCTGGCTCACCTGGGTGATGTTCTTCATCAACTTCGCGCTGCCCATGGTACTGCTGATGAGCCGCGACACCAAGCGCTCGCCCAAATACCTGATCGGCGTGGCCGTCATTATCTTCGTGGGGCATTGGTTGGATACCATACAGATGATCATGCCGGGTTCTGTGGGCCCGCATTTCCAGCGGATCGGTATTATGGAGATCGGTTTCTTTGCGGCCTTTCTCGGTCTTTTCGTCCGCACCGTACTGTCCGCCTTTGCCAAGGCACCCCTCACGGTGGTGGCGCACCCCTTCCTGGAAGAAAGCGTTCATCACCACATTTGAATTTGGAATCCATTAGAGCATAACCGAACCGGATAATGACGACGTTGCTGATACTTGCGGTGCTGGTCCTTGGCTTCATGGTGGTGCTGCGCCTGAGCCGGGTGGCCGAGCTTACCCGCGAATTGCGCGGGCTGCGCGAAGAGGTCATCCCCGAGAGCGAGAACCGCATGTCGGGCAGATTGATGTGGGCCTTTGGTGCCATTTACCTGATTCTATTCATCTGGCTGCCCATACACTACCACGACGTGTTCCTGCCCGTGGCCGCCAGCACGCAGGGCGTTTGGATCGATCAGATGTTCACCATCAACTGGTGGATGCTCGGGATCGTGTTCTTCGGCACCAACATCGCGCTCTTCTATTTCGCGGGCAAATACTACCACCGTGCCGGCAAACGGGCCTTTTGGTACCCGCACAACAACAAGCTGGAGATGGTATGGACCATCGTTCCGGCGGTCACGTTGATCGGGGCCATTATCTACGGCATCATCATTTGGAACAGGATCACCGCCCCACCGGCCCCGGGCACCATGGAAGTGGAGGTCTATTCCAAGCAGTTTGACTGGACCTTCCGCTACCCGGGGAAGGATGGGAAATTGGGCGCAACGGACTATCGCCTGATCGGGGCCGAGAACCCGTTGGGCATACTGACCCGCAAAACCATTTCCAAGCGCATCGCTGAACTGCGGAGCGAAGCTGCTGAAGCGGTCGCGGACCGCGATGCACAGATCGCCATCCTGCCCAAGAGCAAGCTGGACGAGAAGGAGAAGGACATCGCCCACCTCAACCGCACTTTGGAGCGCCTGCTGAACCTGCAGCAATTGATGGAGGAGGACATTAAGGTGAACGGCGACAACAGCAAGTACCTGCATGGCGCCGACGACCAGGTGACCAAGGAATTCCAATTGCCCGTGGGGCAGGACGTGGAGCTGCTGTTCCGCAGCCAGGACGTGATCCATAGCGCCTACCTGCCGCACATGCGCGCCCAGATGAACACCGTGCCCGGCATGACCACCCGCATGCACTTGGTGCCCACCATCACCACGGACAGCATGCGCGTGATCACGGACAATCCCGATTTCGATTACATCCTCATGTGCAACAAGGTATGCGGCATCTCGCACTACAACATGCAGTCGCCGCTTACGGTGGTAACGCCCGGTGCCTTCAAGGTATGGAGGATCATGCTGCCCCCGTTCGAAAAAGGTGGAACGGCCGGGGCCGCAGCCACAGAACAGGAAGGAACACCCGCCCCGGCCGATACGGCCGCAACACCGGAGGCCCAGGCCACCGCACAGGCCCGTACCGGAACGAATCAATAATTGAACTGAGACCATGAGCGCCGCAATCAACCCGCCGGTGGACCACAACCAAGGCCACGCGCACGCGGATCTTCACCAGCACAAGGAGAGCTTTATCTCCAAGTACGTGTTCTCGCATGATCACAAGATGATCAGCAAGCAGTTCCTGATCACTGCGATCATCATGGCCGTGGTGGCCATGATCATGTCCATCATCTTCCGCCTGCAGATCGCCTTCCCCGGTGAAAGCTTCGCCTTCACCCACTTCTTCCTGGGCGACAAATGGGCCCCCAACGGTGTGCTCAGCCCCTCGATGTTCCTCGGGCTGGTCACCATACACGGCACGATCATGCTCTTCTTCGTGCTCACGGGCGGCCTTTCCGGCACGTTCAGCAACTTGTTGATCCCGTTCCAGATCGGGGCGAGGGACATGGCCAGTGGCTTCATCAACATGTTGTCCTACTGGTTTTTCCTGGCCGCCTCGATCATGATGCTTTCCTCCCTGTTCGTGGAGAGCGGCCCCGCAGCAGGCGGTTGGACGGTGTACCCCCCGCTTAGTGTGTTGCCCGAGGCCATCCCCGGCTCCGGCACGGGCATGACCCTTTGGTTGTTCAGCATGGTGCTGTTCATCGCAGGCTCGCTCATGGGCAGCCTCAACTACATCGTTACCGTGCTGAACCTGCGCACCAAGGGCATGAAAATGACCCGCCTGCCGCTCACCGTTTGGGCATTGCTGCTCACCGCCATCGTCGGTGTGCTGGCGTTCCCCGTGCTGGTGAGCGCCGTGGTATTGCTGATCATGGACCGCCTGATGGGCACCAGCTTCTACCTGAGCGAGATCTACATCGCAGGTGAGGCCCTGGACAACCTCGGCGGAAGCCCGATCCTGTACGAGCACCTTTTTTGGTTCCTGGGGCACCCCGAAGTGTACATCGTGATCCTGCCCGCATTCGGCATCAGCTCGGAGGTGATCTCCACCATGAGCCGCAAGCCGATCTTCGGCTACCGCGCCATGATCGGTTCACTCATGGCGATCTCGTTCCTGAGCTTCCTGGTATGGGCGCACCACATGTTCGTCACCGGCATGAACCCGTTCCTGGGGTCGATCTTCGCCTTCACCACCACGCTGATCGCCGTGCCCAGCGCCATCAAGGTGTTCAACTACATCACCACGCTCTGGCGCGGTAACATCATTTTCAGCCCCGGCATGCTGTTCAGCATCGGCATGGTGTCCACCTTTATCGCCGGTGGCCTTACCGGCATCATCGTGGCCAACGCCGCGCTGGACATCCACGTGCACGACACCTATTTTGTGGTGGCGCACTTTCACATGGTGATGGGCGTGAGCGCGATCTTCGCCATGATGGCCGGCGTGTACCATTGGTTCCCCCGCATGTACGGCCGCATGATGAACAACCGGTTGGGCTACGTCCATTTCTGGGTCACGCTGGTCTGCGCCTACGGCGTGTTCATCCCAATGCACTATGTGGGCCTTTCAGGTCCCCGCCGCTATTATGAGTACACCGAATTCCCCATGTTCCAAGGGCACTTCATGGACCTGAACATCATTATCACGGTGTTCGCGGCCATCGGCGGTGCGGTACAGGTGGTATTCCTGTACAATTTCTTCCGCAGCATTTGGTGGGGCCAAAAGGCACCCCAAAACCCTTGGCACAGCAATACCCTGGAATGGACCGCACCCGTGGAGAACATCCATGGCAACTGGCCCGGTCCGTTGCCCGTGGTGCACCGCTGGCCGTATGACTACAGCAAACCCGGCAAGCCGGACGACTACGTGCCCCAAACCGTTCCCCTGGAGGAAGGAGAGGAGGAACATTGATCCTTGCCGCATGGCCCCGGCCTTGGCACTGCATTCCGTAAGATCCGCGCCCTTCGCGCGGATCTTACGTTTACGGGGAATGCTGGGCGCCCTGGCACTGCTGGCCATGCCGTGGGGCGCGCGGGCCCAATTGCTCGACAGCCTGGCGATCTTTTCACGGGAGCGGCCCCGCTTTGTGGCCAAGCTCGATTCGCGCGGGTCATTCATCAGCAACAGTAATGTGCGCCTGTTCGGCGTAAAGGCCGGCGTGGAGCACGATGGCCGCCTGCAGTACGGTGTGGGATATGCCTTTCTCACCAGCCATGTGGGGCACGATCGCACCGTTGATGGCCGGCCAGGCCAACCGGTGGAATTGCGCCTGTCCTACGCCACGCCTTATGTTGAATATGCCTTCTACCAACGTGGACCTTGGGAGGCGCGCATTCCTGTGCAATTCGGCATCGGCGGGGCGCGCTTGGTGCACGCGGGAGCGGATGGTGCCCGGCGCACGGTAGAGCAAAGCTTTGTGCTGTTCTATGAACCGGCCATGACCGTGCAGTACAGGTTTCTGCGTTGGCTCGGGGCAGGGGCGGGTTGGGGCTTCCGGCTGCAACTCGGTGGCTCGCGCATGGGCGAGAACCTGACGGCCCCGGTTTATTTGCTGGGGTTGAAAGTGTTCATGGGCGAGCTCTGGGCGGACATCAACCGCGGTGGGCGTGGTTAACTTTGGCCACCGCCATGCCCGGATCGTTCGACCTGCGCCAAGAGCAACGCTCCGCCTCCGACAAGGAGATGGAGCAGGTGCTGAGGCCGCGCCGCTTTGAGGAATTTGCGGGACAGAAGGCCGTGACCGACAACCTGAAGGTGTTCGTGCAGGCCGCCAAACTGCGCGGCGAGGCGCTTGACCATTTGCTCCTGCATGGCCCTCCAGGCCTGGGCAAGACCACCTTGGCGGGCATAGTGGCGCAGGAAATGGGCGTGGGCATGCGCGTGACCAGCGGGCCAGTGCTGGACAAACCCGCCGACCTGGCGGGGCTGCTCACCAACCTGGAACCCAACGACCTGCTTTTCATTGACGAGATCCACCGGCTGAGCCCGATCGTGGAGGAATACCTCTACAGTGCCATGGAGGACTACCGGATTGATCTGGTGATCGATGCGGGGCCCAACGCACGCACCGTGCAGATCCCCTTGAACCCGTTCACCTTAGTGGGGGCCACCACCCGCAGCGGCTTGCTTACAGCGCCATTGCGCGCGCGTTTCGGCATCAACAGCCGGCTGGATTATTACGACGCCGATACGCTGACAGGCATATTGGAACGCTCGGCCGGTTTGCTGAACGTACCGATCGGGGCCGACGCAGCGCATGAGATCGCCCGGCGCAGCCGGGGCACGCCGCGCATTGCCAATGCTTTGTTGCGCAGGGTACGCGACTTTGCGCAGATCCAGGGCAACGGCTCCATCGACATGGCCATAGCCAAGCACGCCCTGAAAGCCTTGAACGTGGATGCCCATGGCCTGGATGAGATGGACAACCGCATCCTGCTCTGCATCATCGAAAAATTCGCGGGCGGGCCAGTAGGGCTGAACACGGTGGCCACGGCGGTGGGCGAGGAGAGCGGCACCATTGAGGAAGTATATGAGCCGTTCCTGATCATGGAAGGCTACATCATGCGCACGCCCAGGGGCCGGCAGGCCACCGAACGGGCCTACAGGCACTTGGGCAAAGCGTCACAGGCCAAGCCCGGTACACTCTTCGAATAAGTGGCCCGGGCCAACGACGGCCCGCCATGGTTACATTCGCGGCCCGTATTGGAGAAGTGGCCGAGTGGTTTAAGGCGCACGCCTGGAAAGTGTGTTTACCCGAAAGGGTAACGGGGGTTCGAATCCCTCCTTCTCCGCCAACGCCGCCCGCGAAGCGGCTTAGAAATGCCGAACGGCGGATGCCGAGCTTGCTCGAAGCATCCGGCGTTCGGCATTTCTAAGGGGCCGCGCAGCGGCCGCGGCGTTGTAGCCTCCCCCACTGGGAAGTCTTCACCGGCGGCCGCCGGTGAAGCCAATCCCGACAATGCTGTACGGCGTTGTAGCCCCCTTGGGAAGTCTTCACCGGCGGGTGCCGATGAAGCCAATCCCGATAGTCCGCCGGTCAGGTTGGCTCTGTGGAAAGAATCGTTCAGCGCAGATACGGTTGCAGCCCCGCAGTACTGATCAAACGTCCGATTGTACACCCTTGCCTTGCCTTGTATTTTTGCCGCCCCTCATGCCACGCATTGGCCCTATCCAACTTCCGGAATTTCCGCTGCTCCTTGCACCCATGGAGGATGTGAGCGACCCGCCTTTCCGGGCACTCTGCAAAAAGCACGGCGCGGACCTGATGTATACCGAGTTCATCAGCAGCGAGGGCCTGATCCGCCAAGCCGCCAAGGGCCTGAAAAAGCTGGACATCTTCCCCGAGGAACGTCCAGTGGGCATCCAGCTCTTCGGTGGCAGTGAGGATGCCATGGAAGAGGCTGCCCGTATCGCCGAACAGGCCGGTCCGGAACTCATCGACATCAACTATGGATGCCCGGTGAAGAAAGTGGTGGACAAGGGCGCTGGCGCATGCCTGCTGCAGGACGTGGATAAAATGGTGCGCCTTACCGGGAAGGTGGTGAAGGCCGTGAAACTGCCCGTTACCGTAAAGACGCGCTTAGGCTGGAATGACCACACCAAGAACATCATGGAAGTGGCCGAGCGCCTTCAGGATGTCGGGATCCAGGCGCTCAGCATCCATGGCCGCACCCGCGCACAATTGTACAAGGGCGAGGCGGATTGGAGCCTGATCGGCGAGGTGAAGAACAACCCGCGCATACACATCCCCATCTTCGGCAACGGCGACATCAATTCACCGGAAAAGGCCCTGGAATACCGCAACCGCTACGGGGTGGACGGCATTATGATCGGCCGCGCCAGTATCGGTGCGCCGTGGATCTTTAACCAGGTCAAACACTTCTTCGCCACCGGCGAACACCTGCCGGCACCCACGATCGATGACCGCGTGGATGCCGCCCGCGAGCACCTGGAGCGCAGCCTGGTGTGGAAGGGTGAACACGAGGGCATCGTGGAAATGCGCCGTCATTACACCAACTACTTCAAGGGCCTGCCCAATTTCAAGGAGCACCGCTTGAAGTTGGTGACCGAGAACGATCCGCGCGTGGTGCTGGAATTGCTGGAGGAGGTACGTGGATGGCTGGCGCTGGCTGCGTGAGGGGAATGCCGATACCTCGCGTTCGCCTGCCTTCCGAATAAATTTCTTGATCGTTCGCCGTTCACCGGACCCGTAGCGTACGCTGTCGCTACTGGGCATGCGTTGTTGGCCGCCGTTGCTTGAGGTCATATGCCCACAAGCCGAGCAGGCCCATCACCGGCATCTCCAACGCACCATGTGCGGTCCAGCGCTTCCTCTGCTGCGCAGCCAGCTGTTCTTCAGGGAGCTCATTGTTCTTTCGCAACGTTTCCACCGCTTCCAGGAAGAATGCAGTGATCGGCCCGAGAACGTTCGGGCCGCTTTTCACCTGTCCACCATGGCACCCTTACTTTGCGCCTCCCGATTTTTTAATGAACCCTTGCCCCCTAAGCATTGCACATGAATATCCTCACCCGCAACAACAGCTTTTTCCTCGCCGGCCTGATAGGCCTGTCCGTTAGTACCGTCGTACTTGCCCAACCCATGAAGCCCTTCACCTATCAGGACATGCTGCTGCTGGACCGGATCAGCGGCTTGGATGTTTCCAATGACGGCAATTCCGCCGTCTTCAACGTGCGCGCCACCGATATGGCGAACAACAAAGCCGTGAACAGCCTTTGGCTGAAGGACCTCACCAAGCCTGCCGTGCCCGAGGTGAAACTCGCCATCAGTGAGGGCGGCGCCAGCGATGCCCAGTGGGGCCCCGACGGCAAGACGCTCTACTTCCTCTCTTCACGCAGCAGTGATGGGATCAATCAACTGTGGAAGAGCGATGGCAAGGGCGAAATGGCCGCGCAGGTCACTACGCTGCCGCTAGATATCCAGGCGTACCGCATCACCCCGGACGGCAAGGGGGTCGTGTTTGCACTGGCTGTTTTTCCGGAGTGCAAGGGCAACGAGATCGCCTGCACGGTGGAACGCAATTCGAAACGAAAGGCCGACAAGGCCACAGGCACCCTGTACACCAAGATGTTCGTGCGCCACTGGAGCACTTGGGAGGACGGCACCAGGAACCATCTCTTCTACATGCCGCTGGATGGCTCTGCCGCACCCGTGCCGCTGATGGAGGGCTTGGACGGCGATACGCCCTCCAAGCCGTTCGGCGGCACCGAGGATTTTGCCATTTCGCCGGATTCCAGGACCGTCTATTTCAGCGTGCGGCTGGATGGCCCCAAAGAACCGTGGAGCACCAACTTCGACATGTTCAGCGTGCCCGTTACCGGGGGCAAGGCAACAAACCTCACAGCGGATAATCCCGCTTGGGACGCGGCGCCGGCACCTTCACCCGATGGCAAGACCCTGGCCTACCTCGCCATGAAGCGCCCCGGCTTCGAGGCCGATCGCTTCTGGATCCAGCTGCGCGATCTGCCCACCGGCAAGGTCACCACGCTCGCTGGCGATTGGGACCGCAGCGTGGGCAGCATGAAGTGGAGCGGTGATGGCAAAAGCCTGTTGGTGACCGCACAGGATGTAGGCCGCACCAAGCTGTTCCGCGTGGACGTGAAGACCGGGAAGGTCACGCCCATGAGCACCGACGGCCACATCGACGCCTTCTTCGGAACCCCTAGGGGTTTCGTATTCCTGAAAAGCGGCCTCAACAGCCCATCACAGCTTTTCGCGGCCAGGCCGAACGCCAAATTGATCGATGATGGCGCCATGAAGCTCACTGCGATCAACAAGAACCTGGAAGCGCTGGCCTTCGGGGCGTATGAGCAATTCCATTTCAAGGGTTGGAACGACGAAACCGTGTATGGTTACGTGATCAAGCCCGCCAACTACGTGGACGGGAAGAAGTACCCCGTGGCCTTCCTGATCCATGGCGGCCCGCAGGGCAGCTTCAGCGAATCGTGGAGCTTCCGCTGGAACCCTCAGACATACGCCGGCGCGGGCTACGCCGTGGTGATGATCGATTTCCACGGCAGCACCGGCTACGGGCAGGCCTTCACCGATGCCATCAGCCAGCATTGGGGCGACCGCCCGCTGGAGGACCTGCAAAAAGGCTGGGAGCACGCAAAGAGGACCTATCCCTTTCTGGATGCGGATCGCGCTGCAGCGCTGGGCGCCAGTTACGGAGGCTTCATGGTGAACTGGATCGCCGGCGTGTGGCAGGATGCCTTCAAATGCCTCGTGTCACATAACGGCGTTTTCGATCAGCGTGCCATGGGCTACAGCACCGAAGAGTTGTGGTTCACCAATTGGGAAATGGGCGCAGATGTGTTCACCGACCCTGAAGCTTATGAAAAATTCAATCCCATGTTGCACGCCAAGGATTGGAAAACACCCATGCTCGTGATCCACTCCGACCACGATTACCGCATCCCGCTTTCGCAGGGCCTGGGCGTGTTCACGGCGTTACAACACAACAATGTGGAGTCCGAGTTCCTGCGCTTTCCCGATGAGAACCATTGGGTGTTGAAGCCACAGAACTCACGCATGTGGCACGATACGGTCTTCGGGTGGTTGAGGAAGTACATCGGGGAATAGAGCCCAATGCCTGTTGAAGGGTGAAGCACTTCTTGATCCTGGTCGTGCTGGGGCAACTTCAATCATGGCGATCAACCTGCGCATTGCCCACTGGCTAAGCCGGCGGCGGGATTGGTGACCAGAAACGATAGAGGATGTAGACGCTATCCCATCACACGGCGAATTGAAGGCCGAAACCTGGTTTCCAACCCGGTCTGGGGTAGAAGAAAATCAGTAATATCGTACAACCTTCCCAGCCCACAACCTGCTGATGACCGACCCCAACGGCATGCGGGCATCGGCCAAATGGCTTAAGCAATGAAAAGCAAAACGCTCACCTTCTTCGCATTGCTGGTGTTGGGCGGCCAATCCGTTCTAGCACAAAACTGGTGCCCGCCAGGCGCAACCTGGAACTATGACCTGATGTCATTTATGATCGAGGGATGCGAAACGCGGACCTATGCAGGCGACACCATTTTGGATGGACGGAACGCACAGCGGATCTTGGTGAACACCGTGTTGATGAATTACATGAGCGGTTCGCTCGATACAACGAACACGGTGCTTTACACCGCGCAGGAGGATGGACTGGTCCTCGCGTGGGGCACGGGATCGGGCGAAAGCTGGGATACCTTGTACTGGTGCTCGGCAGAACCCGGTGATCGTTGGTACCCGCCGGGTGCCGATGGCCAATGCGCGGGCCAACATCCTTTGGGCATGCTGCAGGTAGTGGATACCGGGCACGTGGTGATCAACGATCAGCGTCTTCGCTTCCTTGATATGGCCTATGTGGGCGAGTTCGGCCAGCAGGTGGACCCGTTCACCATCACCGAGCGGTTGGGGGCGCCATGGATGGTCATACCACCCGGTGGCTGCATCGTTTCCGAGGCCGGGTCAACCATACGCACTTACATGGACGATGACATGTCCTATGATTCCGGCGCCCCAAGTACCTGCGAGGACCTGATCGATCAGGTCGGTCAGGTACAGGCGGGGCCTGCCTTTGCTGTATACCCCAACCCCGCTGGCGAATGGGTCCGTTTCCCGAGCGATGCCGTACACGTGGCCCATGTTTCGGTGCTTGATGTGCACGGGCGGATCATGCACACAAGTGCCGTGAACGGTAATGGCCGCTTGGATATCCGCGTTTTGGCCCCGGGGTATTACATGCTCAAGCTATTCGGTCCGCGTGGCACGTTGCTAGGGTATGCCCCGATGATGAAGGAATAAAAGCCTTGGGTTCCTCTCAACAGCGTCACCGCTGCGATTCGCCAATGCGAGGTCGCTTCGTCGCAGGGCCTCTTAAAGCTGACGCCAGGCTGTGGTGCCGAAACCCGGTCCTGCCGCTATGGAAAACCAGGTTTCAGCGGAGAAAGATGATTTCCGCTACTTCTTCCAATAGTTATTCGCCGCCGCGATGGTCTGGAAGTTGATCGCGATCACCTGGGAGGCTGCGGTGAGGGCGTTGGGGTCGTTGGCGTAAACGGGGCGCAATTTGTGCAGCACTTCCGTGTCGGGCTGGGTGTATTTCACGCCGCGCCGGCTTAGGGTTATGGCCAGTTCAAATCCTTCCTGCGGGGTGGCGGTGATCAACGTGGGAAGCCAGGTATCAGTCATTTTGGATGAGGGTATGAATGGATGATCAGGTTAGCATGCCTTGCGGCGTGTGCAAGGTAACAGCGTTTCCTGAGGTGGGCACACCTTGGAGCGCTAACAGTAACCTTGGCGGAAGTGCTGCGTTGGAAGGTGCCATCCCAAGCCGAGTGAAAGCCTCAAGTACGCCATACCTGCTCCTGTTCCTGTGCATGGCCGCAGTGGTGCCCGTACGGGGCCAAGGCCGGGTGGCGGATCCAGGCGATTGCATCGATGCCATTTTCATCAAGGATTCGATCATTACCTGCGACAGGCCCGTGCGCGGATTCGGGAATGTGCTCGAGATCAAGGAGAACCCCAGTTCCGACCTGAAATGGCTGGAGCGCGAGCACAACACGGTATGGTACCTGTTCAGGGCCCCCGTTACAGGCCCCTTGACCTTCGACATTATTCCGCATGACGTGGAGGATGATCTCGACTTCCTGCTTTTCCAGGGCAACGTGCCCGACTTCTGCGAAAAGGTGCGCACCAAGCAGGTGGTTCCTGTAAGAAGCAATATCTCCCGCAACGACAGGGCGTTGAATTCGATGTGCGGCCTATCCAAGGAGGCCAGCGACGATCATGTGCGATCGGGCGTGGGCAGTTCCTACAGCCGCGCCCTGGATGTGGTGGAAGGTGACATGTACTACCTGCTGGTGGATTATCCGCAACGGCCGCGGGCCGGGTTCACCGTGCATTTCCATTACCCGGCTCCACCGCAGCCCCCGCCGGCGCCCGAAAAGCCCCAAACGCTGATCGTATCAGTGGTCGATAGCGCATCGGGAGCCCCGCTGCAGGCCTCGATCTCCATTGAGGGCATGCGCTTCGATTCCATTGTGCAGGCCAAGGGCCAAAGCCGTTACGAGTTCAACATGGACAACTACCGCAACCTGCGGATCAATTGCTTGCGCCAAGGCTACATGTTCCGCAGCCAGCGGGTAAAGCCATCGGGCGATGCCTTGGTGGAAGTGGAGGTGGCCCTGGTGCCGATCAAGCCGGGCACCAAGGTGGTGCTGGACGACATCCGCTTTGTAGGCAACGACAGCAAGGTGCTGCGCAATTCGGAAGGCTCGCTGTACATGCTGCTGCATTTCATGGAACAGAACCCGACGGCGCGGATCGAGATCCAAGGCCACGTGAACGGGCCTTCGGTAAAAAAGAAGATGAACACCGAATTGGTGGAGTTGAGCACCGAAAGGGCCCAAACGGTCTTCAATTTCCTGTTGGTGAACGATATCGACCCTTCCCGCTTGGCCTATGTGGGGCTCGGCAATGCGCACATGCTCTACCCGGAGCCGCGCAACAAGGCCGAAAGCGAGGCCAACCGCCGCGTGGAGGTGCGCATTACGGCATACGACCAGTTGGCCACGCCTTCCGCACCGTCGCCACGCCGCCCATCCCATTGAACGGCGCTCCCTACAGGGCGCGGCTATTTTTGTTCCCCTTACCCAAGGGCCAAACATGCGGTTGATCATCGGGCTGTTCCTAATTGTGTGGTTGCAGGGTGCCATGGCCCAAGCGCCGCTCACCTTGGAACAATGCTTGGCCAAGGCGCAGTCGGCCAACCTCGATGTGCGCGATGCCATGCTCAATGCCGAATTGGCGGATGAGGCCAGCGACCAGTCGCGCTGGAACCTGCTGCCCACGCTCAATGGCGCCGCCACCCACGGCTACAACTGGGGCAAGACCATCGACCAGTACACCAACACCTTCGCCAGCAGCCGGGTGCGCACCAACAACCTGTACTTGAGCAGCGATGTGGTGCTCTTCCAGGGGGGGGCGTTGCGGCAACGGATCAAGCAGGCCGATGTGAACCGCAAAGCGGCGGGCAGTGCATTGCAGGCCGCCCGCGACAATGTGGCCGTGGCGGTGGTGCGGGCCTTCCTGGACCTAGTGGGCACGCGCGAGCAGGTGGCCGCTGCTGCCGAACAGGCGGCTGCCACCCGTGCGCAGGTACAAGTGACCGGTGAAATGGTGCAGGCAGGCCGGGTCGCACGGGCCGACCTGCTGGAGGTACAGGCACAGGCAGCGCAGGAGGAGTACAACCTGGAGAACCTGCGCACACAGGCCGAAAGCGCCAAGATCACCCTGGCCCAGTTGATGCAGCTCGAACCGGCGGAAGTGGAGGCCTTCGATATTGTGGCCCCGGGTACCGGCACCATGGAACCCACCGCACCCACGGCCACCGTAGAGGAAGTGCTGCCGAAGGTGCTGGCCACCAATCCGTTCTACCAACGGGCGGCCTTCGCCCGGGAAAGCGCGCGGCACGGAACCCGCATTGCCAAGGCCACCGGCTACCCCTTGCTTGCATTGGGGGGCACGTTGGGCACCGGCTATTCGGGCCGCAACCTGGAGGCCGTGGGCCAGCCCAAGCCCGACGGTTCGATCTTGATCGGTGCAACCAGTAGCGGAGAACCGGTATTCGCGCCCAACTTCTCCCAAAGCACCCGGGTAAAATCGTTCGGACAGCAACTGGACGACAATTTGAATGAATCCATTGGGCTTACGCTCAACATCCCCATCTTCAACAACCTGCGCAACCATTATGCGATCGGCCAGGCCCGCATACAGGAGGACCTTGCGGAGAACGACCTGCTGCGCGCGCGCAACAGCCTGCAGGTGGATGTGCAGAACGCCCTCACCGCCCAACGGGGTGCCTTCCGGCAGTACATCAGCGCCAAAACGGCCCTCGACGCAGCGCAGGAAGCCCTGCGCATGGCCGAGGAACGCTTCGCCTCCCAGGCCGCCACGGCAACCGACCTTACCTTGGCCAAGTCGCGGCAGCAACAGGCCAACGCCCAGCTGATCAGCGCCAAGTACAATTACCTCATGGCCATGAACGTCCTGAACATCTTGCAGGGCCTGCCCGTAAGTCTTTAGCCGTGGCCCTGTTGCTCAGCTTCGACACGGCGACCCCCCATTTGGCGGTGGCGCTTTCCCGGGGCGCCACGCCTTTGGCCTGGCGCGAGGATCCCGGCCCGGCACTTTCGCACGCCGAACTGCTCAACGTGTTCATCGCCGGGGTATTGGCGGATGCGGGGGTGCGCTTCGCCGACCTGCACGCCGTGGCCGTGGGCACCGGACCGGGCAGCTATACCGGCCTGCGCATCGGCCTCTCGGCCGCCAAGGGCCTCTGCTTCGCGCTGGATAAGCCGTTGATCGGCATGGGCACGCTGGAGGTGCTGCTGCACCAAGTGTTTGCTACGCAGCAATTACCGGGGGCATCCCGGTTGTTCCCCATGGTGGATGCGCGCCGCATGGAAGTGTACACGCGGGCCTTCGATGGCGCGGGGCAGCCCTTGGACACGACCCGGCCGGTGGAGCTGGATGAGGCCTGGTGCGCGGCCCAAGTACCCGGCACGGTGGTTTTTGGCGATGGCGCCGATAAGGCGGCGGCCCTGTGGCGCCAATTTCCACACCTGGTTCATGTGCCGGGGATAAGGCCCGCCGTGCAAGGGCTGGCCCGCTGCGCGCAGGGTTATGCCGCGGCCGGCCGGTACGGCGACCTGGCGTATTTGGTGCCCGAGTACGGCAAGCCCGCCAACGTGGCCCAAAAGCGGGGAAAGGAATGACCGAAGCGCGGAGCGGCACGTCCCTGCGCACTTTTTTCCGCCCAAGGCCGGTCGTCAACAAGAGGTTGTTGGTTTTCCGGTGAAAGGCATTACATTTGCGCCCCCTTAGTAGGGAACGTCCTATCAATACCCCCTTTACCGTGGCATCCACATCCCATACCACATCCATGGCCAATGCAGCCACCACGCAGAAAGAATGGCTGCTGGTCGATGCAGAGAACGAGGTCATCGGGCGCTTGGCCAGCAAGATCGCCATGCTGGTGCGTGGCAAGCACAAGCCCACATTCACCGCGCACGTGGACACGGGTGACCACGTGATCGTGGTGAACGCTGAAAAGATCCGCCTCACCGGCAACAAGATGGCCGATAAGGAGTACCAGCGCTACAGCATGTACCCGGGCGGCCAGCGCAGCGAAACGGCCGAGCGGCTGATCGCACGCAAGCCCGAGGCCCTGCTGGAACATGCGGTCCGCGGCATGTTGCCCAAAACGCGGTTGGGGCGCGCGCAATTCAACAACTTGCACGTGGTGGTGGGCACCGAGCATAAGCACAGTGCGCAGAAGCCCCGCCAGATCGACCTTAACACCATCAAGTGAGCATGGAGCCCATCATTAGCCTCGGCCGCCGGAAAACCTCCGTGGCACGCGTTACCCTTACCGAGGGCAGCGGCAACGTATATGTGAACGGTGTGGAAGGAAAGGAATACTTCCCCATCCTTACCCAGCAATTCAAATTGAACCAACCCTTCAAGCTTACGGGCACCGAGGGCAAGTTCGATGTGACCGTGAATGTTGACGGCGGCGGGATCACCGGACAGGTGGAGGCCGTACGCCTGGGCATTGCCCGCGCCTTGGTGAGCGCGGACGAGGCACACAAGCCCTTGTTGAAGGCCGAGGACCTGATGACGCGCAACCCCCGCGAGGTGGAGCGCAAGAAGTTCGGCCGCAAGAAGGCACGCAAGCGCTACCAGTTCAGCAAGCGTTGATATCCCACGCTTGTTGAAGCCCGCCAGGGCCCCGAGCCAAAACGAGGGAGCGAAGGCGGGTTCAGCATCCAATTCGGCCAGACCCGGGAAACCGGCTACCGCGCCGGATGCCTGCAAAACGGGAAAAAGGAAAGTGAACCCATAAACAGCAAGTTGACATGGCTCGTCTCGAATTCAATACCCTGCTGGAGGCAGGCGTGCACTTCGGCCACCTGCGCCGCAAGTGGAACCCCAACATGGCGCCCTACATCTTCGCCGAGAAGAAGGGCATCCATATCATCGACCTCAATAAAACGGCCGTAAAGCTGGAAGAGGCCTCCAACGCCATGCGCTCCATTGCGCGAAGCGGGAAGAAGATCCTCTTCGTGGCCACCAAAAAGCAGGCGAAGGACATTGTGGCCGACAAGGTGAAGCCCACCGGTATGCCCTATGTTACGGAACGCTGGAGCGGGGGCATGCTCACCAACTTCGGCACCATCCGCCGCGCCATCAAGAAGATGTCCAACATCGACCGCATGAAGGTTGATGGCACCTTCGACAATATGAGCAAGCGCGAACGGCTGCAGGTGAGCCGCCAGCGCGAAAAAATGGAGAAGAACCTGGGCAGCATCGCCGACCTTACCCGGCTGCCCAGTGCGCTGTTCATCGTGGACATCGTGAAGGAGCACATCGCATTGGCCGAGGCCCGCAAACTGGGCATCCCCACCTTTGCCATGGTGGACACCAACAGCGATCCCTCCTTGGTCGATTTCCCCATTCCCGCCAACGACGATGCCACCAAGAGCATCGAGCTGATCGTGGATACCATGATCGCGGCCATCCAAGAGGGGCTTGAGGACCGCAAGCGCGACAAGGACAGCGGCACCGCCACCCCCGATGAGGAAGGCGATGAAGAGACCGCCGAGTCCACGGCCGAGCGTCTTGCCCGCGAGCGCCGCAAGCCGGCCAACGCCGAAGTGGCCGAACCGGCAAGCAGCGAGGGCGCCGAGGGCGAGGCCACCGCGGAATAAGCGTGCGGCTGCCGACGGCCGCCCCGGATGTTTTCAATTTTCAACCTTAAAGCATGAGCATAACCATGGCCATTACCGCCTCTGACGTGAACAAGCTGCGCCAAATGACCGGCGCCGGCATGATGGATTGTAAAAAGGCCCTCGAGGAGGCCAACGGCGACTTTGAGGCCGCCATCGACCTGCTCCGCAAGAAAGGCCAGAAAGTGGCCGCCAAGCGCGCCGACCGCGAGGCCAGCGAGGGCCTGGTGCTGGCCAAGACCAATGCCGCCAACACCAAGGGCGTGCTGGTGAGCGTGAACTGCGAAACCGACTTCGTGGCCAAGAATGCCGACTTCGGCAAAATGGCCGATACCATCGCCGATATCGCACTGGAGAAAATGACCTCCGACGTGGAAACGCTGAAGGCGCTGCCCTACGGCGATGGCCTCACCATTGCGGACAAGCTGACCGAGCAGACCGGCGTGATCGGTGAAAAGATCGATGTGGGCTACTGCCAGACCATCGGCGCGGAATTCGTTTACGCCTACAACCACCCGGGCAACCGCGTGGCCAGCCTGGTGGGCATGAACAAGGCCGGCCATGAGCAGGTGGCCAAGGATGTGGCCATGCAGGCCGCCGCCATGGCCCCGATCGCCCTGGACAAGGCCAGCACCCCGCAAGAGGTGGTGGACAAGGAACTGGAGATCGGCAAGGAACTGGCCATCCAGGAAGGAAAGCCGGCCGACATGGCGGAAAAGATCGCCCAAGGCCGCCTGAACAAGTTCTTCAAGGAAAGCACCCTGTTGGCCCAGGAGTTCATCAAGGACAACAAGATGAGCGTTGAGCAATACGTGCAAAAGGCCGACAAGGACCTGAAAGTGACGGATTTCAAGCGCCACGCACTGGCCTGATCACCGCCTTGCGAAAAATGGCAACGGCCCCGCGGAAACGTGGGGCCGTTGCCATTTTACCCCCCGGCAGGGAGTCATTGAATGAGCACCCGGACCTGCTGCAAGGGCGTGCCATCCGTTTCAATGAGCAGCCAATAGCTGCCCGGCTCCACCATGCTTGTATTCAATTGCCAATTCGGACCACTCACGGACCTGCGCATGACCAACTGCCCAAGCAGGTCAATGAGTGAAACCGTGGCGGCACCACTTGGGCCACCTTCCACGTTGATGGTTGCCTTGGCCGGGATGGGGTAGACCTTGAAGGAATTGGTTGCGTGCCCGTCCATCGATTGCTGGATGTTCACTGCGCAAGCTGGATATCCGTTGTGCCGCCAAAGAAGCGTACCATTCCGGGCATAGCACGTCAACCGGGTGGAATCGGGGATCCCGGATGCATAAGGATCTTCGAGTGCCCCCGCCGATAGGGGCGCCAATGGACCATGCAGGCTGCCGATGCCCTCGATCCAAGTATCGCTTAAATAGCTTTCAAGGCTCATGTAAAGCGTGCTTGAACTGAAGCGGAAAACCCGGCGTGTCACATTCTCTATCTGGACAAGGTCGATGGCCTCGACAGTAAGGGTGTCGCGGAAATTGGATCCTGCCCTGCCAAAGGGCATGGCCATGCCAACCTGCAGGCCGAAGTTGTACACTGTGTCCACCGGGAAACCGGGCTCGCCGAACAGGACCAATTGCCCGGCCTGGCGCACAAGGCCGCGGAACATGGGCACTGCGGCACTTGAAGTTCCGGTGGAGTACATCCGTTGCCAGGTTTCACCATTGATCACGGTATCGCCTGAATAGGTGTAGAGCGTGGAGGAGGTCGCAACGAAATCCGGATGTTCCTGTGAGCCTTGTGGAAATGAATGGGCCACGTGCCATGCGCCATTCACATCATCGAAGCGAATGACCGATTGGGCAGCGCCGACGGTGGCGGATAGAAGAAAGCACGCGAAGAGGACCCAGATGATCAGGCTGTGGGGCGCCCTATGCCCATGGGATGAAAGTGTGGCGGGGTCAGACATCGTGCTCGAGCCGTGATCTGTCGGCATGCGGATGCGGGTGGATACGAAAGTAGCTGATCCGGGAAACACAATTCCCTGCATGGGTCCCGGGTCCTATTTTCGCGCCCGATGAACCAGGCTGCCCCTCCCCGGAAATTCAAGCGGATCCTTTTGAAACTCTCGGGCGAAAGCCTGATGGGCGACCAGGCTTACGGGATCAGCAGCAAGCGGCTGAGGCAATATGCCGAGGAGATCGTGGCAGTGGCACAGGCCGGTGTTGAAGTGGCCATTGTGATCGGTGGCGGCAACATATACCGGGGCATCCAGGCCGAGGCCAGCGGCATCGACCGTGTGCAGGGCGACCATATGGGCATGTTGGCCACCGTGATCAACAGTTTGGCCCTGCAAAGCGCATTGGAGACCGCCGGAATAAAGACACGCCTGCTCAGTGCGATCAAAATGGAGCAGATCGCCGAGCCGTTCATTCGCCGCAGGGCGGTGCGCCACCTGGAAAAAGGGCGCATCGTGATCTTCGGCGCGGGCACGGGCAACCCTTACTTCACCACGGACAGTGCGGCGAGCCTGCGCGCCATCGAGATCGAGGCCGATGTGATCCTGAAGGGCACCCGTGTGGACGGCATTTACACGGCCGATCCCGAGAAAGACCCCACGGCCACGCGTTACGACACGATCTCGTTCGATGAGGTGTACGAGAAGGGCCTTGCCGTGATGGACATGACGGCATTCACGCTATGCCGCGAGAACAAGTTGCCGATCATTGTCTTCGACATGAACAAGCCCGGCAACCTGCACAAACTGGTGAGCGGGGAGCAGTTGGGCACGTTGGTGGAGTTCTGACCCGTGCTGCGCGCGGCGATCGTGTCGAAAGGGGTAACTTCGCGCCTCTTTCCAAAATACCCATGAGCGACGTAACCTCCCTGATCGCGCAATGCGAGGACCTTGACCGCAAGGCGGTGGACCACCTTGAGAAGGAATTGGTGAAGATCCGCGCCGGCCGTGCCAACCCGGCCATGCTGGAGGGCGTGCGTGTGGAATACTATGGCAGCGAGGTCCCGTTGAGCCAGGTGAGCAACATCAACACGCCCGACGCACGCACCATCATTGTGCAGCCGTGGGAAAAGAAGATGATCGACCCGATCGAAAAGGCGATCATGGCGGCCAATCTGGGCTTCAACCCCAGCAACAATGGCGAACACGTGATCATTGCAGTGCCCATGCTCACGGAGGACCGCCGCAAGGACCTTGTGAAGATGGCAGGGCGCGAGGGCGAGAATGCGCGCGTGAGCATCCGCGGCGCGCGCCAAAAGGCCATGGAGGGCATTAAGAAGGCGCAGAAGGAAGGATTGCCGGAGGATGTGGCCAAAAGTGCCGAAGGTGAAGTGGAGAAAGCGACCGGCAAATGGAACAAGAAAGTGGATGAGCTGATCGCGGCCAAGGAGAAGGAGATCATGACCGTGTGACTCCTCGGCCTCAGGCCCAAACCGGGCAGCCCTCACTGCAATTCCTGCACATATCGATGGATCTCCGATCGTGCAGCACCCGGTCGCGGAAAGCATTGTACTTCGCTCCGTTCCAGATCTCACTGAAACGCTGCTTGTTCAGGTCGCCCATTACCCACTTGGCATCCTTGTCGAAGCAGCAGGGAACCACCTTCCCGTCCCACGTGACCACGCAGCTATGCCACATTTTCCAGCAGCTGTTGGCTTGCCTGCCCTTGGTTTCCCATACCCCGTCCTTGTTGCGTCGATAGCGTGAATATTTTTCCTGGTTGGGGATCAACGGATGGTCATCACGCGGATCGTACACCTGCGCGGTCTTCAACCACAGGTCGTCCGCGCCGATCTGCCTGGCCAGTTTGCGCACTTCAGGGATCTGGTGTTCGTTCGGTTTCACCACCAGGAACTGGAACACGATATGGGGGGTCAGGCTCTTCAATTTCTTCTTCCACGCCACTACGCGTTCCGCGCCTTCGATCACCTTTTCCAGCGTGCCTTCCCGGCGGTAGGCGGAATAGGTCTCCTGGTCGGTGCCGTCGATGCTGATGATCAGCCGGGACAGGCCGCTGCGCACCGTTGCCTCGGCCTTGCTGTCCGAAAGGAAATGTGCGTTGGTGCTTGTATTGGTGTAGATGCCCTTTTGGTTGGCATAGTGCACCATGTCCAGGAAACCGGGGTTGATGTACGGCTCGCCCTGGAAATAGAAGGTGAGCGCCCACAGGTCGTCCGCGAGTTCATCGATCACGCGCCGGAAGAACTCCTGCTTGAGGTTGCCGGTGGGGCGGGTGAAGGCACGCAGGCCGCTGGGACACTCTGGGCAGCGCAGGTTGCACGCGGTGGTGGGCTCCATGCTGATGCTGAAGGGCATGCCCTGGATCCCGGGGTTCCGCGTTCTTTTGGCCTGCCTGAAACTGCTCCAGATCCGATAGGCGTTCCGCATTCGGCGAACGGTGATCGGGCGGGCCCACAGGCGTGCATCGCGAAGCTGCGGCAACATGGGCGCAAGGTACCGGTTCGAGGGGCTGCAGCTTTGTGGTCGCCCGTTCCGCCGATGCCATGGGATCAGGTCAGGTTCCTGAAGCATGCCGTCATCGCCCGGTTCCTGTTACTTTCCCCGCCCATCACTGTCCTATAGTCGAGATCATGCGGCCCTTGATCTTCTTTTTCACATGTGTGCTGCCATTATGGGCTGGCGCACAGCACGTGGTCACTGGCCGCGTGGTGGATGCCACCACCAACGAGCCCTTGGCCTTCGTGCCTTTTGTGATCGAGGGCAGCCGCATGGGCACCACCTCGGACATCGATGGGCGCTTTACGCTTGTTGTGCCGCACCTGCCTGTAACGCTGCGGGCCAGCTATGTGGGCTATGAACCGCAGGTCTTCACCGTTACCGATGTGGCCTTGTTCCCGGTACGCCTGGTGCCCAGCAACATTGAATTGCAGGCCGTGAAGGTGCTTCCCTCCGAAAATCCGGCGCACCGCATCATCCGCGCCGTGCATGCCAACCGCAAGGAAAACGACGGGCTGCACCGCCGCAGCTACCGGTACACCAGCTATGGCAAGACCGTGTTCGACCTGGCCACCGATAGCGCCCAGTCCGTTGGGGCCGGGCACGAGGGCCGGGTGATGCCGGATACCACCTTGGCCCAAGCAGTGGACACGGCCAAGCTGGACAGTGGGGAGGCCAAGTTCCTGCGCATGCTGCAGCAACAGCACCTGTTGTTGATCGAGAGCGCGACCAAGAAAAGCTTCATTCCGCCATCTTCCGCCAAGGAAACCGTGCTGGCCATGCGCGTAAGCGGGCTGAAGGATCCCAGCATCTTGGGCTTGGCCGCGCAAACCGAGACCTTCAGCATCTACGCCGCCCAGATCGACATCGGCGACAAGAGCTACCTGGGGCCGATCGGGCCGGGAAGCACCGCGAAATACCTTTTCCTGCTGGAGGACACGCTGTACCAAGGCAACGACAGTGTGTACGTGATCAGCTACCGCCCGCGGCGGGGAACCAAGTTCGATGGCCTGAAAGGCCTGTTGTACATCAACACCGATGGCTACGCCGTGCAGAATGTGACCGCCGAGCCCATGGTGAAGAGCGGCATCAGCATCCGCTTCCAGCAACAACACAGGCGTTTTCCCACAGCCACGGGCGGCATGGCATGGTTCCCCGAACAGCTGAACACCTTCATCTATGCGGGCATGCTAAGCGTGAACGGCTTGAACGTGATGGGGGAGGGAAGGATCTACCTGAAGGACATTGAGCTGGACGTGGACATCCCGCGCAAGGAAGTGCGCGGCCCGGAACTGGTGATGGAGCAGATGAGCATCCGCAGGGACAGCGCGCTGTGGGCCGGCCTGCGGCCAACACCACTGGATGCCCGCGAGCTGCGCACGTATGAATCCATCGACAGCCTGGGCGAGCGGGAAAACCTGGACCGCAAACTGAAGTTCCTGTCCGCCCTGGCCACGGGCAGGTTGCCGCTGGGGGCCGTGGACCTGCGCCTCAACCAGATCATCGCCTTCAACGATCATGAAGGTTTCCGCCTGGGCGTTGGGCTGGTGACCAACGATCGGGTGAGCCGCCTTGCCGCGCTGGGTGGCTATGTGGCCCACGGTTTCGGCGACCACCAATGGAAGTACGGCGGCGACCTCAGCCTAAGGCCCGTATATGGCCGCGACCTGGGCCTGAAGCTGGCCTATGAAAATGACGTGGCCGAGACCGGCGGCGTGCGTTTTGCCAAGAACCAGGGCCTGCTGGACACGGAAGGCTTCCGCATGTTCTTCGTGGACCGGATGGACCGGATCGAACGGTACAGCGCCAAGGTGCACACCCGTGTGGGCAGTTCGCTGAAACTGTGGATCGGCACCGAACGCGCACAACGGGTGAACGAGCTGGGCTATGCCTACATCAGCCGCGTCAGCGACCAGGTGGTCCTGCGCCAGGGCAGCTTCCTTACGGGTGCCTTTACGCTGGACCTGCGGTGGGCCTACAAGGAAAAGCTGGCCCGGCTGCCCGGCCGCGAGTTTTCACTGGGCACCAAGTACCCGGTGGTGTGGCTGCACGCCATGCGCGCCGAAAAAGGGCTTTGGGACGGCGAATGGGAGACGTGGCGCGTGGATGCCCAGGTTGAAAAAACCTTCAAGGTCCGGCTGCTCGGCGAGCTTTCATTGCGTGCCATGGGCGGCCTGGCCGATCCGGAAGCGCCCATGCCGTTCCTGTACAACATGCGTGGCATCAACAACAAGCGCTTCCCCGTGGCGGGCAGCCAGGTGTTCGAGACCATGCATCCCAACGAATTCCTGGCCGATCGCTACATCAGCTTCCACCTCAAGCACAGCTTTGGCAAGCTATTGGTCAACACCAAGCACTTTAAGCCGCGCCCGGCCATCGTAAGCAGTGTGGCCTTCGGCGACCTGTCCCATCCGGAAAACCATGAAGGGTTGTCGTTCAGGCCGCTGCGCCAGGGCTTCTACGAAAGCGGCCTGTTGCTGGAAAACCTGCTCCGCTCCGGCTTCTCCAGCTTTGGCGTGGGCGCCTTCTACCGTTATGGCCCCTATGCGTTGCCTTCGGCCACCGACAATTTCGCGGTGAAGCTGGCCATGGGGTTCGTGTTTGATTGAAGGGTCTTTTCAGGGTTGCAAAGCACGAAGCCCCGTTAAGCTGGCCCGGGGAAACGAGGGGGCCGTATTGGACGCGGGTTGTGCGCGACAATCGCGGGCGCTGGCCGGACTGAACGGCACCCTCGCATTTTTCCGGCCTCTTCTAAGCGCTTTTCGCCACCTTTGCGCGCTCCGCGCGGCGAACCCCTCCGCCGGCTTGATCACATGTGGGCTTGGCTCGCCGGAAGAATCCTGCGCAATAGGATAGGTATCTTGATCGCCGTTGGCATCCTTACGGTCTTTATGGGCTGGAAGGCGACCGCGGTGCAAATGAGCTACAAGCACGGCGGGCTGCTGCCCAAGAGCGATCCGGCCTACGGCGAATACGAGGATTTCCTGCGCACCTTCAGCGAGGATGGCAATGTGATCGTGGTGGGCACCCAGGGCGAAGCGCTTTACACGCCTGCGAACTTCCGCCGCTGGCAGGCCCTGGGCAACGACCTGCGCGCCATTCCCGGCATCGACAGCGTGTTCAGCGAGGCCAGCCTGTTCACGCTGGTGCGCAACGACAGCCTGCAGAAATTCGAGCTGCACAAGCTGATGGCCTGGGCGCCCGCCACGCAGCAGGGCATGGATTCGCTGAAGGCCGCCATACGCGACCTGCCCTTTTACCGCCAACTGTTGTACAACGACAGCACCAAGGCCAGCCTGATGATGGTGTTCGTGAACGCCAAACTGTTCAACACCGACAAGCGGGAAAAGGTGATCGCGCAGCTTGAGGAGCGCACCGACCGCTTTGCGCAGGAAAGCGGCCTGCCCATGCACCGCAGCGGCCTGCCGTGGGTAAGGGTGAAAAGCACCCAGCTGGTAAAGGGTGAAATGCCTGTGTTCGTGGTGCTCAGCCTCAGCATTTGTGCATTGTTGCTGCTGTTCTTCTTCCGCTCGTGGCGCGTTATGATCATCAGCCTCGGCGTGGTGGCCGTAAGCGTGGTGTGGGCCTTCGGCTTCATGGGCCTCATGGGCTACAACATCACCCTGCTGCAATCGGTGATCGCCCCGCTGCTGATCGTGGTGGGCGTGCCCAACAGCATCTTCCTGATCAATGCCTACCACCACGACTATGTGCAGCATGGCAACAAGATGAAGGCCCTGCAGCGCATGATCAGCCGGGTGGGGGCGGCCTGCTTCATCACCAACGCCACCAAGGCAGCGGGTTTCGCCGCCTTCATCATCACCTACAGCGACACCCTCAAGCAGTTCGGGCTGGTGGCCACCGTGGGCATCATGGGCATACTGGTCTTCGGTCTCACGCTCATCCCCATCATCCTTAGCTACATGCCCGAGCCCAAGCCCAGGCACCTGCGCCACCTCGACCGGCGCTGGCTCGACCGCAGTGTGGAGCTGATCGTGCGCCTTTCGCGCGAGCAAAGGCCGGCCATCTACGGAACCACCTTCCTGGTGGTGGTGGCGGCCTGCATAGGCATGGCCAGGTTGAAGGATGAAAGCCGCATCGTGGACGACCTGCCCGCGGATAACCCCGTGCTGGCCGACCTGCATTTCTTCGAGCGCAACTTCCATGGGGTGATGCCCTTGGAGATCATCGTGGGCACCGGGAAAAAGGGCGGCGTGCTGAAGGATGCCACGCTCAAGCGGCTCGACAAATTGGCCGATACGCTGGCCACCTACCCGGAGTTCAGCCGTCCGCTGAGCATCGTGGACGCCGTGAAATTCACCCGGCAGGCCTTCTACGGCGGCGACCCGGAACGCTATGCGCTGCTGACAGGCACCGACAAACGGTTCATGCTGCCCTACCTGGAGAACCTCACCGGCAACAAGGAGCAGGGCGGCCGCAGCATGGGCAAGGCCTTTATCGACAGCACACTGGCCACCACCCGCGTTACCGTGCAAATGGCCGATGTGGGCACCACCCGCATGGAGGGCCTGCTCAACAAGCTTCGCGCGCAAACGGACAGCATCTTCCCGGCGGACCGCTACAACGTGGTGTTCACGGGCACCAGCGTGGTCTTCCTCAAGGGCAGCAGTTATTTGGTGAGCAACCTCGTCACCAGTCTTTTCTGGGCCATTGTCATCATCGTGGTACTGATGGCGCTGCTGTTCAATTCACTGCGCATTCTGGTGGTGGCGCTCATCCCCAACCTGGTCCCGCTGATCGTTACCGCGGGCATCATGGGCTTTGCGCACATCCCCATCAAGCCCAGCACCATGCTGGTTTTCGGCATTGCCCTGGGCATAGCGGTGGACAACGCCATCTTCTTTTTGGCGCGCTACCGCCTGATGGTGAAGCTGACCAAGGGCGACCTGGCCCGCAGCGTGGACAGTGCCGTGCGCGAGGTGAGCGTGGGCATCATCTACACCAGTGTGGTGCTCGTGCTGGGCTTTGCCACCTTCGCCTTTTCGCGCTTTGGCGGCATACAGGCCATGGGCATCCTCACCACCATCACCCTGCTTACCGCCATGCTCACCAACCTGCTGGTGCTGCCGTCGCTCGTGCTCTCGCTCAACAAGCGCATCATGTCAAAGGCATTCAACGAGCCCATGCTGGAGATCCTGGATGAGGAGGAGGACATTGAACTGGGCGCCCTGCAGGTGGAAAAAACCAACAACCACAACACGTCCACATGAAAGGAATCATCCTGGCCGGCGGAAGCGGCACCCGCCTGCACCCGCTTACCCTTGCCGTGAGCAAGCAGCTCATGCCGGTGTACGACAAGCCGATGATCTATTACCCGCTGAGCACCCTGATGGCCGCGGGCATGCAGGATGTGCTCATCATCAGCACCCCGCACGACCTGCCGAACTTTGAAAAGCTGCTGGGCGATGGACGCAACCTGGGCTGCCGGTTCAGCTATGCCGTACAGAAGGTTCCCAACGGGCTGGCCCAGGCCTTTGTGATCGGCCGCGATTTCATCGGTGACGACAGCGCTGCGCTGATCCTGGGTGACAACATTTTCTACGGTGCCGGCCTGGGCCGCCGGCTGAGCGCCCATACAAAAATGGAGGGTGGCCTGGTATTCGCCTACCATGTGAGCGATCCCGAACGCTACGGCGTGGTGGAGTTCGATGCCGGCAATGTGGCGGTAAGCATTGAGGAGAAGCCCGCGCGGCCGAAGAGCAACTATGCCGTTCCGGGCCTGTACTTCTACGATAACGACGTGGTGCGGATCGCGGCCGAGCTGAAGCCCAGTGCGCGCGGCGAGTACGAGATCACTGACGTGAACAAGGAATACCTGCGCCAGGGCAGGCTCAAGGTGGAGATCCTGGACCGGGGCACCGCCTGGCTCGACACCGGCACCTTCGCATCGCTGATGCAGGCCGGCCAATTCGTGCAAGTGATCGAGGCCCGGCAAGGCCTGCGCATCGGCTGCATCGAAGAGGTGGCCTACAAAAAGGGCTTCATCGATGCAGCGCAATTGAAGGCCTTGGCCCAACCGTTGGTAAAAAGCGGCTATGGCGAGTATTTGATGAAGCTGGTGGAGGGTGAATAGCGCGTCCCTGAACAATGTCCACGCAACGCACCGCGCACCCATGCCCTCCCATACCCTGATAGAAACCCGGATCGCCGCATGGATAGAGGCGCTGCCCATGGGCAACCTGTACGCCCCCATGGCCTACCTCATGGGCCTACCGGCCAAACGGGTGCGGCCCATGCTGGTGCTGATGGCCTGCGAGCTGTTCGGCGGCCGGGCCGAGGATGCTTTGGATGAAGCCTTGGGCATTGAGCTGTTCCACAACTTCACCCTCATGCACGACGACATCATGGATGAGGCGCCCTTGCGGCGGGGCCATGCCACCGTGCACGTGAAGTGGGGCGTGAACACGGCCATTCTCAGCGGCGATGCCATGCTGGTGAAAGCCTTTCAGCTGATGGCCAAGCGGTCCGCCGTGGCGGAATTGTTCAGCCACCATGCACTGGCGGTGTGCGAAGGGCAGCAGCTCGATATGGAATTCGAGCAGCGCGATGATGTCACCACGGTGGAATACCGTGCGATGATCCGCTTGAAGACCGCCGTGCTGTTGGCCTGTTCACTGCGCGTGGGCGCGGCAATTGCCGGCGCATCACAAAAGGACAGTGATCGCATCGGTGCTTTCGGCGAACACATCGGGCTGGCCTTTCAACTGCGCGATGACCTGTTGGATGCCTTCGGTGATCCCGCCAGGACCGGTAAGCGGCAAGGCGGTGACCTGCGTGCAGGCAAGAAAACGTTCTTGTTGATCCGGGGGTTGGAGCGTAGCGCCGACAACGAGCGAAGTGAATTGCGCGAGGAATTGGCGAAGCCCGCTGATCAGCGGGATGTATCGCGCATGTTGAAAGTGCTTGAAGCGCTTGGTGTGCCCGAAGAGGCCGAACGTACCATTCAGGCAGAAGAGGCGAAGGCCATGGAGGCGTTGGACGCGATCGATGTCCCGGAGGATCGGAAGCTGCCGTTGCGGGCACTTTCGGCACAACTGATGGCGCGGAGCTATTGAAGCAGATCGCCCAAGGCCGCCGTTAGCTCCGGGTGCCGGAACTCAAACCCGCAGCCCACCAACTTCACATTCGAAACACGTGATCCCTCGAGCACCAATTCGCTCGGACCGCCCAGAACGGCACGCAACGCAAAAGCGGGAATGTTCGGCAGAAGGTAAGGACGATGTAACGCATGGGCAACCTCGCGCATAAAGTCGTGGTTCCTTACATCCTCCGAAGCGGCGATGTTGTAGGCGCCTTGCATGTCCGTGTGCTGGATGGCTTGCAGGTAAGCGCGCGCCAGGTCTTCGATGTGGACCCACGGCATCCACTGTTTCCCTGAACCAAACGGTGATGCAAGGCCCCAACGAGCGGGCGCCGCCATCTTCGGCAACGCACCACCTTCGCTGGCCAGCACCACGGAGGTGCGCAGCTTCACCACGCGGCATGGTGGCGACCAAGCGTCCGCCGCATCCTCCCAGGCCTGGCAGAGCTGGCCCAGAAAGTCATTTGACGATGATTCTTCTTCAGTGAAGACGTGATCGCTCGTCACCGTGCCGTAGTAGTTGACCCCGCTGGCACTGATGAACGTCTTTGGCCAAGTACCGGACTTTTCCACTTCGCGCTTCAGCAGATCGGCAGCATCCACGCGGCTCGCATAGAGCACCTGCCTGCGCTCCTTCGTCCAGCGCTTATCGGCGATGCCCGCACCGCTTAGGTGGACGATGTGGTCCGCATTTTCCAAGGCCCTGGGATCCACGAAGCCTTTCGCTATGTTCCATTTGAAAGTCGGCACAACCGCATCGGGATGAGCGCTGCGGCTGAGATGCCGCACAGCAAAGCCCTCCTTAAGCAAAAGCTTCGTGAGGTGGCCGCCGATGAAGCCACTTCCTCCGGTGATGACCACGGTGCTCATAATTTCCTGTGCTTCACGATTTCGGCCGCCGCGATAAAAGAAATGTGCCCACACTCTTCCTTGGCATGGGAGATACCAAAAAGCGAGTGGCCAAAATTCCTTCGGCCGTGTAATTGATCGCGGCCAAAGAGCTCTTCAACAATTCGCAAGCTACATCCAAAATGAACGAAGTGTCGGTGTTGTTACGGCCTGTGTAGCGGCATCCCCGCTGGCCGCGCAATGTTGGGCAAGCGCTTGCCCTGAAACGTGGCCGAGCTGCATGCCGTGTTGTTGGTGCGCAATTTGTGCCGCAGGGGAAAATGATCTGCATGGAACGCGACGGCTACACCACGAGCTTATGGCAAACCACGACGTCTGAAGAAGCACCAGGCCCTGCGGCGTTGCCCGTGCATACACTGGATGCCGTGGTGGTGGGCGCGGGCATTACCGGAATGAGCACGGGCATGGCCCTGGCGCTGGCTGGTAAGAGCTGCCTGGTGCTGGAGGCACACACCGCCGGTTTTGGCACCACCGGGGGGACCACTGCGCACATCAATACCTTTTTCGACCTGTCCTATGACCGAATGATCAGCAAGTTCGGCAAGGCCGACGCCATGCTGGTGGCTCAGGCCGGCAGTGAGGCGGCGGAGCGCATCCGCCGCTGGTCGGCCCGCTATGCACCGCAGGCCAATTGGCAATCCCGCACGGCCTATCTGCTGGCCAAGGATCAAAAACAGGCGGATCAGTTGGAGTCCATGGTACATGGCGCGCAGGAGGTGGGGCTCGATGCCGATCTCACATCCGGTGTGCCGCCCTATTTCGATCCGGTGAAGGCGGCCCGGATCGGAGGCCAGGCCAGTTTCCATCCCGGCCGGTACCTGATGGGCCTCGTTGCGGCATTCCGTGCGGCTGGCGGCCTCTTGGTTGAAGGTTGCCGCATGATGGGGGTGGAGGCCAAGGAAGAGCTGCTGGAAGTGCGCACCGATCGTGGAACGGTGCGGGCCCGCAACCTGGTGTACGCCACGCACGTGCCCCCAGGGGTGAATGTGCTCCATTTCCGCAACGCGCCCTACCGCAGCTATGCGTTGGCGGCCAAGCTGCGGCCGGGGACGCCGCCCTTGGGCGCCTTGGTGTACGACCTTGACGATCCGTACCACTATTACCGCGAGGAAGAAGTGGATGGGCAGCGCTTCTTGATCGCGGGCGGCGAGGACCATAAGACCGCCGAGGGCAACGAACCCGCGCATATGCGCGCATTGGAGGCGCATGTGCGCGGGCTTTTTCCCGTGCAGGAGGTATCCCACCAGTGGTCATCGCAATGGTTCGAGGCCACCGATGGGCTGCCGTACATCGGTCATTTGCCCATGGCCGACAAAAGGATCTGGGTGGCCACCGGCTACGGCGGCAATGGAATGACCTTCGGCACCTTGGCGTCGATCGTGCTCACGGACCTGATCGTGAAGGGAAGCAGCCCATACGGCGAGGTATTGCGTCCCGGACGGGTGAGCGTGGTGGCGGGCTTCGCCAATTTCGTGAAGGAGGCCGCGGACGTGGTGCGCCAATTGGTTTCGGCGCCCTTTCCCAAGGAAAAGCTGCACGAGCTGGCCGACCTGGCCAACGGCGAGGGGCGGGTGGTACAGTTTGATGGGCGGCAAGTGGGCCTTTACCGCGATGGGCAAGGCCGGTTGCATGGGGTATCACCGGCGTGCAGCCACATCAAATGCTCGTTGGCATGGAATGGCGCGGAACGCAGCTGGGACTGCCCTTGCCACGGCTCGCGCTTCGGGGTGGACGGCAACGTGCTCACAGCGCCCGCGCGCAAACCGCTGCAGCAGGTGGAACTGGGGGAAGCGAAGTAAAGGCACCCTCCGGCCGGCCGGGCTTAACGCGATTGCTCCAGGATCCGGAAGTCCTCCTTGATAAAGCCCATCTTCTTGTCGAAGAGCGCGGCCTCGTCGCGTTGGTACATCAGTTCGCCGGTGCTGGCATTGAAGATGCGGCGGAAGCACCACTTCGTCTTGTATTCGCCGGTGATCACCACGTCGGCCACCGCTACGCCGGGCTGTTCCTTCGCCGCGGCGGCCATCAATTGGTTATGGCCCATCAGCTTCACCTTCTGCGTATAGGTCTCCTGTATGGCTTGCTGGCCCGGCAGGCTTTTGTCCAATTGTTCATCGGCCACCCACAATTCCATGTCCTTGATCAGGCGGTTGCGGCTGGCATACAGGCGGTCCGCCGTGGCCTTGTCGGTGATCTTGCCGTTCTCCACCTGGGCCAGGTAATCCTGCAGGCTTTTCACGTACACCTTCAGCATGGGGGCGCCACCGTTGTCCATCAGCTTGGCATCGATCATGATCGAGGCGATCTCTTGCGCCGGGGGCAGGTTCGTCACCACATCATCCTCCACGTTCAATGCTTCGCCCTTTTTCATTTTCCAGCCTTGCACCAAGGTCAGGAATACGGCCTCATGCTTTTCCTTGTCGGTTTTCCGCACTTTCATCAAGTAGGTCCTGGCCGGGTCGATCGGCGCGGTGGCCAGGTCGGTGGTGGTGCCAAAGTCGGGCGTGGCCGTGAATTTCCAGTCGGCCTTCACGGCCTCCATCAGGCCGCGGTTGTACGGGCTATCCTTGGCATCGCGCAGCACCAAGGTGGTGCTGGCCTTGGCCGCGGCCAAGGCCTTTTTGTCGAATGTGCCGTACTGGGCCATGCTGGCGGAGGAAACGGCGATGGCGGCGAGAAGAAGCGTATTGCGCATGTACAGGGCTGAAAGTTGGTTGTTGAAGGCTGGCCGGGTCCATGGCCCCGGTCCATCGGCGAAAATAGTGCCAAGCCCTTTGCACCTTTGGCACCGGCTGGCGTAAGATGAATGGAAGCATGTCGAAACGGGGGAGCGATGGCCTGCGCAGGCGGCTTGATGAGGCTGTTGTGCTGCGCCAGACCGTGGAGCAGCTCCGCAAAGACCTCCGCGAGCCTGGCCTGGCCCTGCCCGCCACGGGCGAAAAGGCCTTTGAGGACCTTCGGGCCCAAGTACTGGCCGTGCTGCGGGCGCGCGAAAGCGAGGGCGGGCATGCGTTTGGACTGGTGATCAACCGGGTGGACCTGACGGAGCGCCAGCTCCAGCAACTGCTCAAGGGCGGATTGAACGACCTGGCCGCTGCCGTGGTGCTACGCTGCCTGCAGAAAGTGCTTAGCCGCATGCGCTACGCGGGACTGGCTTGATGGAACACCATCGATGGCCCACTTGCCCTTCAGCGCGGTTTCATGCCCTTTACGGTAACGCAGTAGATCTTGAAGCTTTCCGTTCTTCCGCTGGATATGGCCACAAGTATTCTCTTCCGGCAAGCGGCCACCCCGGCCCATTCGGAAAGTGCCGGGTCAGGCTGCCCGCGCCCGCCTTGGTGCAGCGAACATGGGCCGCCCCGCTTCCGTTAGAAAGGCCCCTGCCGTGGCTACCTTTGCAGCCCGGCATTCTTTTCCGGCCATGGACAACAACAAGTTCCTCAGCAATATCGACCCTGCCGCGCTGGATGGCATGTACCAGCAGTACCTCGCCGACCCCTCCTCGGTATCGGGCGATTGGGCCCGTTTTTTCGACGGATTCGAATTGGCCCGCACACGCTACCCCGAGTTGCCGGGCCAGCCCGCCGCACCGGCGCAAGGCCCCGCCAACGAGCATGTGGCCAAGGAGTTCAAGGTACTGGCCCTGATCAACGGCTACCGCGAGCGCGGCCACTTGTTCACGCGCACCAACCCCGTCCGCGAGCGCCGCACCTATACCCCCACGCTCGATCTGGAGAACTTCGGGTTGGGCCAGGAAGACCTTGATGTGGAGTTCGATGCCGGCTCCGAGATCGGCATCGGCCGGGCCACGTTGGCCAAGATCCTCGAGCATTTGAAGGCCACCTATTGCCAGAGCATCGGGGCCGAGTACCGCTTCATACGCGATGTGGAGCGCACCGAATGGCTGCAGCAGCGCATGGAAAAGGACCGCAATGCGCCGCAATTCACCACCGGTGAAAAGAAGGAGATCCTGCGCAAGCTGGGCCAAGCCGTGGTGTTCGAGCGTTTTTTGGGAAAGCGGTTCATCGGGCAGAAACGCTTCAGCCTCGAGGGTGGCGAAACCTTGATCCCCGCATTGGACACGGTGATCGAGCATGGCGCCGACGCCCATGGCATAAGCGACGTGGTGATCGGCATGGCGCATCGCGGGCGCCTGAACGTGCTGGCCAACACCTTCAACAAGACCTACGAATCCATTTTCGCCGATTTTGAGGGCCGCGACTACGAGGACAACTACGTGGAGGGCGACGTGAAGTACCACATGGGCTTCAACAGCTGCATGGTCACCAACAAGGGAAAGGGCGTGAACCTGATCCTGGTGCCCAACCCCAGCCACTTGGAAAGCGTGGGCCCTGTAATGCAGGGGCTGTCGCGGGCACTGATCGAAAAGAACCACAACCTCACACCGGGCAAGCTGGTGCCGGTGATCATCCACGGCGATGCGGCCATTGCCGGGCAGGGCGTGGTGTACGAGGTGGTGCAAATGGCCCGCCTGAAGCCCTACAACGTGGGCGGCACGCTGCATATCGTGGTGAACAACCAGGTGGGCTTCACCACCAACTACGTGGACGGGCGCAGCAGCACCTATTGCACGGATGTGGCCAAGGTGACCCAGTGCCCGGTGTTCCATGTGAACGGCGATGATGCCGAGGCCGTGTGCCATGTGATGAAATTGGCGCTGGACTACCGCCAGCAGTTCCAGAGCGACGTGTTCATCGACCTGCTGGGCTACCGCCGGCACGGGCATAACGAGGGTGATGAACCCAAGTTCACCCAGCCGATCCTGTACAAGTCCATCGCCACGCACAAGGACCCGCGCGCCATCTACAGCGAAAAGCTGCTGGCCAGTGGTGCCATTGAGGCCAGCGTGGCCGAGGAAATGGAGGAGAGCTTCAACAAGCTCCTGCAGGCGCGCCTCACCGAATCGAAGGAACTGCCCAAAGCGGTGATCACCTCCTTCATGGCCGATCGCTGGATCGGGCACGAGCGGGCCACCGGGGAAGGCTTGCTGGCATCGCCCGCTACAGGCGTGAAAAAGGAATTGCTGCTCAACATCGCGGCCAAATTGGCCGAGGTGCCCAAGGGCATGAAGTTCTTCAATAAGCTCGAGCGGATCCTGCATGAGCGCGCCAAAATGGTGGCCGAGGACAGGCTGGACTGGAGCATGGGTGAGTTGCTGGCCTACGGCTCGCTGCTGTGCGAGGGCCACTCGGTGCGACTTACCGGCCAGGATGTGGAGCGGGGCACCTTCAGCCACCGCCATGCCGTGGTGAAGGTGGAGGACAGCGAGGAGGAATACATCCACCTGAAACACCTGCAGGAAGGGCAGGCCCTGATGCAGGTGTACAATTCGCCCCTGAACGAATATGCCGTGCTGGGCTTTGAGTATGGCTACGCACTGGCCACCCCGTCCAGCCTTACGCTGTGGGAGGCGCAGTTCGGCGATTTCGTGAACGGCGCACAGATCATCATCGACCAGTACATCACCGCGGCCGAGGAAAAATGGAACACCATGAGCGGCCTGGTGATGCTGCTGCCCCACGGCTATGAGGGCCAGGGTGCCGAGCACAGCAGTGCACGGCTGGAAAGGTTCCTGCAACAATGCGCCGAGCTCAACATCATTGTGGCCAATCCTACCACGCCCGCCAATTTCTTCCACCTGTTGCGCCGGCAGCTGGCCTGGAATTTCCGCAAGCCGCTGATGGTGTTCACCCCCAAGAGCCTGTTGCGCCATCCGCGTTGCGTCAGCACCATGGATGAGCTTGCCGATGGCAGGTTCCACGAGGTGTACGATGATGCCACGGCCGAGCCGGACAAGGTGAGCACTTTGATCCTGTGCCAGGGCAAGGTATATTACGAACTGCTGGAGGCCAAGGAGGAATCCGCGGCCACGGACGTGGCGATCGTGCGGGTGGAACAGCTTTATCCGTTGCCCGCGCCCCAATTGGCGGCCATCTTCAAGCGTTACCGCAACGTGCAGGAGGTGCGCTGGGTGCAGGAGGAACCGCGCAACATGGGCCCGGCCACGTACATGAATGAACAGTTGCCCGGTGTGGAAGGTGCGCCGGCCATCGGCGGGCTGAAGATCATCTCGCGCCACGCCAGCGGTCCCCCGGCCACTGGAAGCGGTGTGCGCAGCGCCAAGCAGCAGAAGCAGTTGTTGGCCGAGGCCTTCGCCGACCGGCCCGCGGCCCAGGCCAAGCGCAGCAAAACAAAGGTGCGTGCCTGAGTGTTGGAACCCCGGCAGGCCACTGCCGGAAAAGGAAAGTGATACCTGTTAGAAACCCATCCATTTGCCCCATCGAACATGGCCGAGATCGAAGTGAAAGTGCCCAGCCCCGGTGAAAGCATCAGCGAAGTGCGCATTGCACAATGGCTGGTGGCCGACGGCGATACCGTGAAGAAGGACCAAGTGATAGCCGAAATCGACAGCGACAAGGCCACCTTGGAGCTCAACGCCGAGGAAGCTGGAAAGATCAGCCTGCTGGCCGAGGCCGACCAAACGGTGAACGTGGGCGATGTGGTGGCGAAGATCGACACCAGTGTAAAGGTGGAGGAGAAGAAGGAGAGCGGCAAGGAACAAGCGAAAGGGAAGGAAGAAGAGAAAGGAAAGGAAAAGGAGGAGGGAGGAAAAGAAGAGGCAAAAGCGAAAGAAGGGGGGAGTGATGGGGCGAAAGAGAAGGAAGATGGAAAAGTGAAGGCCCCGGCTGAAAAGAAGGATGGCGGCAAAAGCGATGGCGCCGCCCATGCCACCCCGGTGGCCAAGGCCATGATGGCCGAGAAGGGCATTGCCGGCGGCGACGTAAAGGGAACCGGACCGCAGGGCCGCATCACGCGTGGCGATGTGGAGGCCTATATCGCCGGCGGCCTGTCGGCACCCGTGCAGATGAACGGCTGGGGCGGAACGCGCAACAGCACCAGCACCAAAATGAGCACCCTGCGCAAGAAGGTGGCCGAGCGGCTGGTGAGCGTGAAGAATGAAACCGCCATGCTCACCACCTTCAACGAAGTGGATATGAGCGCGGTAATGGCCGTGCGCGAGAAATACAAGGACAAGTTCAAGGAGAAGCATGGGGTAAGCCTGGGCTTCATGTCCTTCTTCACCAAGGCCGTTACCGAGGGCCTGCGGTTGTTCCCCAACATCAACGCGCAGCTCGACGGGGAGAATATCGTGAACTATGACTATGCCGATATCGGCATAGCGGTCAGCTCGCCCAAGGGCTTGATGGTGCCGGTGGTGCGCAACGCGGAGAAAATGAGCCTGGCCGAGATCGAGAAGGCGATCAAGGAACTGGCGATCAAGGCCCGCGACGGCAAGCTGAGCTTGTCGGAAATGACCGGTGGCACCTTCACCATCACCAATGGCGGTGTGTTCGGCAGCATGCTCAGCACGCCGATCATCAACCCGCCGCAGAGCGCCATCCTGGGCATGCACAACATTGTGGAGCGGCCGGTGGCGGTGAACGGCCAGGTGGTCATTCGGCCGGTGATGTACGTGGCGTTGAGCTACGACCACCGCATTGTGGACGGCAAGGAAAGCGTGAGCTTCCTGTACAAGCTGAAGGAGATGCTGGAAGACCCCGCCAAACTGGTATTGGGCGGCAAGGATCCGGGCGAGATACTGGCGGGGCTATAGCCGCCTGCGGCCGATGGCAGCGGCCAGGATCGGTGCATTCGTGGTATTCCCAAGAAGGCCATTACCGTTAGCAAAGGTTAATGCGCCCAACATGGGCGTGTTGACAAGTGCCTGAATGTGCGGGAAAAGGCGTGGTGGGCACGGCTCTATGTTTGGCCTGGTCGTACACCACCCTCGGAAGGCAAGTGAATTCCTGCAAGGCATCCACAGGGCATGAAAGCCCGGCTTTATTAAGCGGACAGCAGCGGTGAACAAGGACTTGCAGGGCGGGACCGGCCGATCCTATATCCGCCTACATGGTTGATCAACTACCCCCCGCCCCGGCAACAAAATCCGAGAAACGCTTCTTCCCCGGCCGGGCATTGTCCTTCTTGCGCAACCTGGCCCTGGCCGCAATGGCCCTGCTTTTCTGGCAGGGTGAGGCGTATGCCACCCACGCCATGGGGGGCGAGCTTACCTACCGTTGCTTGGGCAACAACCGCTGGGAAGTGACCTTGAATTTCTACCGCGACTGCAACGGCGTTGCCGCGCCCACCAATTGCTCCAACGGGCTCGAGTTCAGGGTGCGGTCGGCCAGCTGCGGGGCCAATTTCACGCAGTGCTTCCCCAACACGCCCACGGTGGAGGTCATCACGCCCATTTGCCCATCGGAGACCGACCGCTGCGTGAGCTCCTCGGGCACGTACGGCGTTCAGAAGTACACCTACAAACGGGTCGTTGACCTGGGCAGCTATGCCAGCTGCAATGCCGACGATTGGTTCTTCTCATGGTCGCTGTGCTGCCGCAACAACGCCATCACCTCGCTGAACAACCCCGGCAACCGCGACCTCTACCTGGATGCGCGGCTCAACAAGGCCGCCGGTGCATGCAACAACTCGCCCACCTTCACCAACTCGCCCGCCGCCTTCTACTGCATCGGCGAACAGATCAGCTACAACCCCGGCGCGGTGGATGTTGATGGCGATTCATTGGTGTACTCCTTGATCGCGGCCCGCGGGGCCGGAGGAACCAACATTCCTTACAACAACAACTACTCGGCGGCCCAGCCCATACGCAACACCGGCGGGGCGAACGCCGTGAGCATCAATCCGCAAACAGGCACCATGACGGTTACGCCCAGCGTGATCCAGACCGCCGTGGTGACCTACCAGGTGCAGGAATACCGCAACGGCGTGCTGATGGGCACCATTACCCGTGATGTGCAGTTCGTGGTCAGGCCCTGCGCGGGCAATTCCGCGCCAACCGTCAGCGGCATCAACGGCACCTCCAACTATTCCATGCAGGTATGTGCCGGCACACCGGTTTCCTTTACGGTGAACAGCAACGACGCCAACGCCGGGCAGGCCGTTACCATGGGTTGGAACAGCGGTATCCCAGGCGCCTCGTTCACCGCGGCGGGCTCGCCATTCCCCACGGGCACCTTCACCTGGACCCCCACGGTGGCCAACATCGGCAACAACACCTTCACCGTGCATGTGGAGGACAATGGTTGCCCGATCAAGGGGACCAACGACTTCGGCTTCTCCATCCTGGTCACCCCGCCCGCCACCCCCGCGGACGCCGGCCCTGACTTCTCCGTTTGCGGCACCAGCGCAACCATGGCCGCGGTGCTGCCCTATTCCGGCCTGCAGGGCACATGGTCCGTGGTAAGCGGCAGCGGAACCTTCTCCAACGTGAACTCGCGCACCGCAACGGTCAGCGGCCTGGCACCCGGGGCCAATGTATTCCGTTGGACGGTGAATTACCAGACCTGCGGCACCACCTCGGCCACGGTAACCGTTACCAGCTACAACAATGCACAGGCGGCGGCCAATGCCGGCCCTGACCAGCAGATCTGCGGCCCCCCCAACAGTGTGACACTCGCGGGCAACACCGTGGCCGCACCGGGCACGGGCACATGGAGTTTCGTGACCGGATCGGGAACCATCACCGATCCATCCTCGCCCACAACAACCGTAACCGGCCTGGCCAATGGCGTGAACCGTCTGCGGTGGACCATCAACAACGGGCCATGCGGCACCACGCAGTCGGAAATGACGGTAACCGTGTTCAACAGCGCCCAAGCGGCGGCCAATGCCGGACCCGACATCAACATCTGCTCAACCACCAGCACGGTGACCATGGCGGGCAATGCGGCCACCGCACCGGCAACCGGGTTGTGGACCTTGGTAAGCGGCAGCGGCACGATCACGAACCCCGCCAGCCGGAACACCACGATCACCGGGTTGCCCGTGGGCGTGCACGTGTTCCGCTGGACCATCAGCAACGGGCCTTGCACCCCCGGCTCAACTTCCGATGAAGTGACCGTGACCGTCTATTCCAGCACAAGCCCCAACGCCAACGCCGGCCCCGACCAGCAGATCTGCGGCTCTGGCGGCACCACATTGGCGGCCAATACACCCATTGCGCCCGCCAGCGGTACATGGACAGTGGTAAGCGGGACCGGGACCTTCGCCGACGCCAACAACCCGAACACGGCGGTTTCCGGCCTTGCCCTGGGGCCCAACGTATTCCAATGGACCGTGAATAACGGGCCATGCGCGAACGGGGTCACCACCAGCCAGGTAACCGTTACCACCTTCGATCCTGCCGTGGGCGGCGCCAACGCAGGCCCCGACCAATCGTACTGCCTGCCCACCACATCGGTAACCATGGCCGCCAGCGCGGCACCGGCGCCCGCACAGGGCACCTGGACCTTGGTGAGCGGGTCGGGCACCATCACCAATCCCCATCAGCGCAACACAACGGTTACCGGCCTTACGGTGGGGGAAACCGTGCTGCGCTGGTCCATTACCAATGGCCCCTGCATGGTCACCCCGCCGAGCGACGAGGTGTCCATCTTCATTTACGACAACAATGCCCCGGCCGCCAACGCCGGGCCTGACCAACAATTGTGCACGCCGGCCACCGCCACGAACCTGGCCGGCAACACGCCTGTTTTCCCGGCCACTGGCCAATGGACCGTAGTGGCGGGCAACGGCACCTTCGCCAACCCTGCGGATCCCACCACTTTGATCACCGGTCTGGCCGTGGGCGTGAACACCTTCCGCTGGACCCTCAACAACGGGCCATGCGCCAACCCGGTCACGCAGGATGAGGTTTCTGTTGTGGTCTACGACGCCTCCACGCCGGTGGCCCATGCCGGCCCCAACCAAGAGCTGTGCACGCCCACCAACAGCACCACCTTGGCCGGCAGCGCCGTGATCGCGCCCGCCACCGGGACCTGGACGTTGGTGAGCGGGACCGGCACCATCGTTTCGCCGAACAGCCCCAGCAGCCAAGTGACCGGCCTGGCCGTAGGCGATAACGTATTCCGGTGGACCGTGCTCAACGGCAACTGCGCCAACCCGACAACCACGAGCGATGTCCGCATACGGGTGTTCAACAGCAGCAACCCGGTGGCCAATGCCGGCCCCGACCAAACGCTTTGCTCAAGCTCCAATTCCACCGTGCTTGCCGGAAGCAGCCTCACCTATCCCGCATCGGGCATGTGGACCCTGCAAAGCGGTGGAGGCACCATTGTAACGCCGAACAGCCCCACCAGCGCAGTAACCGGCTTGCCGGTAGGGGTGAACGTGTTCCGCTGGACCGTGTCGAACGGGCCTTGCCCCAACGGCAACACCTTCGATGAAGTGGCCATTACCGTTTTCGAGAATGCGCATCCGCCGGTAACGGCCACCGGCACCCAAAGCATTTGTGTGCCCACCTCGGCCAACACGGTAACCGTTACCGGGTCCACCCCGGTGGCACCGGCAACCGGGCAATGGACACTGATCAGCGGCAGCGGCACCATCACCTCGCCGGGCAGCCCGGTCACCACCATCACCGATATGGGCTATGGCGTGAACGTGTTCCAATGGACCGTGGCCAACGGGCCCTGTGCCTTCCCCCTGAACAGCGCCCAGGTATCGATATCCGTGTACAATGCAACCATGCTCACGGCCGATGCCGGGCCTGACCAAAGCCTGTGCACGCCCATCACCAGCACTACCCTGTCGGGCAGTGCGCTCATCGCACCGGGCACCGGCCACTGGACCGTGGTCTCGGGCACGGGAGCATTCGCCGATGCCAGCGATCCGAACACCACCGTGTCGGGGCTTTCACTCGGCAATAACGTATTCCGCTGGAGCGTGGACAACGGACCCTGCGCCGCGCCCAGCTCCGATGACGTTTCCGTATCGGTGTTCAACGGAAGTGCGCAGCAGGCCAACGCCGGCCCCGACCAGTCGCTTTGCAGCACCTCGCCGGCCACCACCTTGGCGGCCAATGCGGCCATAGCGCCGGCCACCGGCTCGTGGAGCGTGTTGCAGGGCACGGCCACCTTCGCCAACCCCACCGTGGCCAACACCGCGGTAAGCGGCCTTTCCACCGGGGTGAACATCCTGGTGTGGTCGATCAACAACGGCGCCTGCGGCACCAGCACAGCCCAGGTGAGGATCACCGTGTACAACGATGCCAATCCCGTGGCCAATGCCGGTCCCGACCAGGAACTGTGCACGCCGGCCACGGCAACCACCCTTTCCGGCAGCAGCGTATTGGCACCGGCCACGGGCCAATGGACCCTGGTGAGCGGCACGGGCAACATCGTATCGCCCAACAGCCCCACTACCCAGGTGAACGGCCTGGGGCTGGGCCATAACGTTTTCCGCTGGACGGTGAACAACGGGGCCTGCGCCAGTGGCATCACCACGGATGAAGTGACCATCAGCGTATTCAGCGGCACGGCACAGGTGGCCAATGCCGGTCCCGATCAGGACCTGTGCACCCCGGCCAGCACGGCCAGCCTGGCCGCCAACCTGGCAGTGGCCCCCGCCCAGGGCACTTGGAGCGCCGCCGCGGGGATCAGCTTCAGCGACATCCATTCGCCCTTGGCAACCGTGAGCGGCCTGCAAGTGGGCGACAACATCCTCACCTGGACCCTTGACAACGGCAGCTGCGGTACCACCAGCGACCAAGTGAACATCCGTGTATTCGATGCCGGCCAGCCCTTGGCCAATGCCGGTCCCGACCAGGAACTGTGCAGCCCCGGCAATTCAACCACACTGTCCGGCAGCCCGCTCATCTATCCCGCCACGGGCACATGGACCCTGGTGAGCGGAAGCGGGGCCATTGCCGATCCGTCAGCCCCTGCAACGGCCATTACCGGCCTGGCCATCGGCCCCAACGTATTCCGCTGGACCGTATCCAACGGCGATTGTTGGACCAATAGCCAGGATGAGGTCACCATCACCTTGTTCGACAGCACGGTAAGCGGTTCCGATGCGGGCCCCGACCAGCAGATCTGCACGCCCCGCTCGTCGGTGACCATGGCCGCCAGCGCGGCCCCCTTCCCGGCACAAGGCACATGGAGCCTGGTGAGCGGCGGAGGAACCATCGCCGATATCCACAGCCCCACCACCGCCGTGACCGGATTGCCCGTGGGCGAGAACAAGTTCCGCTGGACCGTTTCCAATGGTGCATGCCCGGTAAACCCGCCCAGCGATACGGTGTCCATCTTCGTGTTCGACGCCAATAACCCGGTGGCCGATGCCGGCCCCGACCAAAGCCTGTGCACCCCGGGCAGCTCCACCACACTGGCCGGCAGCAGCGTAACCTTCCCGGCGCAGGGCACTTGGACCCTGGTGAGCGGTGGCGGCACGCTGGCCAATGCCAATGATCCGCACAGTGCGGTCAACGGATTGCCCATCGGCGAGAACGTGTTCGAGTGGACGGTGCTCAATGGACCGTGCGCCGATCCGATGACCAAGGACCGCGTGAGCATCTTCGTGTACGATGAAACGCAGGCCAGCGCCAATGCCGGCCCGGACCAAAGCCTGTGCACGCCGAACACCAGCGCAACGTTGGCCGCCAACGCGGCGGCCTTCCCGGCGGTGGGCACATGGAGCCTGGCGCAGGGCCAAGGCACCATCACCGATCCCGCCTCGCCCACAACAACCGTCACCGGCCTGGGCATTGGTGAAAACGTATTCGTGTGGACCATCGACAACGGCCCTTGCGCCAACGGCATCACCACGGACGCGGTGAGCATCTTCCTCTTCGACTCCAATACACCCAATGCGGACGCAGGCCCTGACCAAGAACTTTGCCTGCCCACCACCAGCACCACCCTGGCCGGCAGTGCGGCCAATTATCCCGCCACCGGCACATGGACCGTGGTGCAGGGCACCGGCATCTTTGCCGACCAGCATGCCCCCAACACCGCGGTAAGCGGACTCTTCGTGGGCACCAACATCTTCCGCTGGACCGTGAGCAACGGCCTGTGCAGCAACAGCAGCAGCGAGGTCACCATCTTCCTCTTCGACGATACGAACCCGGATGCCAGCGCCGGCCCTGACCAGCAGCTCTGCACACCGGGCAGCAGCATCACCATGGCTGGCAGCAACGTGATCTTCCCGGCGCAGGGCACATGGACCCTGGTGAGCGGCACCGGCGTGATCACTGATCCGCATTCACCCACCACCGCAGTGGTTGATCTGGCCGTGGGCACCAGCGTATTCGCCTGGACCGTGGACAACGGACCGTGCAGCAACGGCATCACCACCGACCTGATGCAGGTGGAGGTGTTCGACCAGCAGAATCCCGTGGCCCATGCCGGTCCCGACCAGGAACTGTGCACGCCCGGCACCACCGCCACATTGGCCGGCAGCCCGGTAATGGCACCCGCCATCGGAACCTGGACCGTGGTACAGGGGGCCGGCACCTTCGATGATGCCAACGACCCCAACACCAGCGTGAGCGGCCTGGCCGTGGGCGTGAACATCCTGCGGTGGACCGTTTCAAACGGCCCCTGCGAAAGCGCCGTGACCTTCGACGAGGTGGCCATCAGCCTGTACGATGTGAACAACCCTGCCGCGAATGCCGGGCCCGACCAGAGCATTTGCACGCCCGGCGATGAAGTGCAAATGGCCGCCAGCGCGCTCATCTTCCCCGCCACCGGCCATTGGATCCTGGTGAGCGGCACGGCCGTGATCGCTGATCCGGCTTCACCCACCACGACCGTAACAGGCCTTACCGTGGGCGAGCACATCCTGGAGTGGACGGTGGAGAATGGACCCTGCGGGCAACCCACCAGCGACCAGGTGCACATCTTCGTTTACGACGCCAATAACCCGGTGGCCCACGCCGGCCCCGACCAGCAGGTATGCACGCCGGTCACCAGCGCCACATTGGCCGCAAGCAGCATCACCTTCCCTGCAACCGGCCATTGGACGTTGGTGAGCGGGCAGGGGACGATCACCGATCCCACCGACCCGAACACCACGGTTACCGGGCTGGGCATTGGGGTGAACGTGCTGGAATGGACCGTGGACAACGGGCCCTGTGGCGCAGGGATCACCAGCGACCAAGTGTCCATCACCCTGTTCGACCTGAACGCACCCCCTGCAAGCGCCGGCCCCGACCAAGAATTCTGCTCCCCGGCGGGTACCGTGCTGTTGGCGGCCAACGCGCCCACGGCACCTGCCATTGGCCAATGGTCAGTTACCCAGGGAACGGCCGTATTCAGCAACATCAACGACCCCTTGGCAACCGTTACAGGGCTTGAGGTAGGGGAGAACATCCTCACCTGGTCGTTCGACAATGGCGTGTGCGGATTCACCGCCGATGACATGAGCGTGTTCGTGTTCGATGCCAACAACCTGCCCGCCAGCGCAGGCCCCGACCAGGAGTACTGCACCCCGCAGGACAGTACCTGGCTGCAGGGCAACACGCCCACCTTCCCGGCCAGCGGCACCTGGACATTGGTGGACGGCGCGGGATTGTTCGAGAACGTGAACGACCCCAACAGCAAGGTGGTGGGCCTGGCTATCGGCGCCAACACCTTCCGCTGGACCACCTACAACGGGCCGTGCGAAAACTCCACCACTTTCGATGAGGTGACCATCACGATCTTCAGCGACAGCACGGCCGCGGCCTACGCCGGCGATGATTTTGAGCTCTGCCTGCCGTTCAACTCCGCACAGCTGATGGCCGCTGTGCCACAACCACCGGCCACGGGCGTGTGGAGCGTGATCAGCGGACCGGGCACCTTAGTGGACCCCAGCGACCCCCACACCACGATCAACGATCTCGCGCTGGGCATCACCACCCTGCTGTGGACGCTGGACAACGGGCCATGCCCCAACAATGGCATAATGAGCGATACGCTGCGCATCACGGTGTACGATCCCTTCGGCCCGGTGGCCAATGCCGGCCCCGATCAGGCCTTCTGCACGCCTGATGACAGCGCCACCATGGCCGCCGAAACGCCCCTCTTCCCCGCACAGGGCACGTGGACCCTGGTGGCCGGTACGGGCGTGATCAACGATGAGCACGACCCACAGACCACCATCACCGGCCTGGGCATCGGCATCAACACCTTCAGCTGGACCGTTTACAACGGCGATTGCGGTTTCGGGCCGCCCACGGTGGACAACATCTCCATCACCCTCTATGACCAGGATGCGCCCGCCGCCGATGCCGGGCCCGACCAGGACATTTGCGGGGCGGGCCAAACCGTGACCCTGGCGGCCAATGCGGCCACCTTCCCCGGCACCGGCCTGTGGAGCGCCGTGGCAGGCGGGGCCCAATTCGATGATCCGGCACTGCCCCAAGCCACCGTGAACGGCCTTGCGGTGGGCGACAACCTGCTGGTGTGGACCTTGGACAACGGGCCTTGCGGCACAACGCGCGATACCGTGCTGGTCCGCGTATTCGACGACCAATTGGCCGCCGCCGACGCGGGCGATGACCAGGCCCTCTGCAGCCCGGCCACCAGCGCCACCCTCACCGCCACACCTGTAGCCTATCCCGCCGTTGGTCAATGGACCTTGGTGAGCGGCACCGGCAGCTTCGCCGATGCCAACGACCCCCACACGGAGGTCACCGGCTTCGGGCCTGGCGTGAACACCTATGCATGGACCGTGGACAACGGCCCCTGCGGAAGCACGGCCGATGAAGTATCCATCACCCTGTATGATGGCGGCCTGGCCGATGCCAATGCCGGCCCCGATCAAGACCTGTGCGGGCCTGCCAGCACGACCAACATGGCCGCAACGCCCGTGGCGCAACCTGCCGCCGGCCAGTGGACCATCGTGTCGGGCACCGCAACGATCGTGGACCCCAACGATCCCAATACCGCGGTAACCGGGCTGGTGCCCGGGGTAACCGTGCTGGCCTGGACCATTGATAACGGGCCATGCACCACCGGCAACCTTTCGGACCAAGTGGTGATCACCGTTTACGACAACCAGCAGGCAAGCGCCAACGCAGGCCCCGACCAGCAGCTGTGCGAACCCGGGGCGGTAACGGTGGACATGTTCGCCAACACCGCCACATTCCCGGCCACCGGCCACTGGAGCATCAATGGCAACGGCACCATCACCGACCCGGCTGACCCCCATACCACGGTGACCGGCGTGGGCTTCGGCGCCACCACCCTCACGTGGACCATTGACAACGGCGTGTGCGGCAGCACCAGCGATGAAGTCACCGTGCGCGTGTTCGACCTGAACGCGCGCCTGGCCGATGCCGGGCCCGACCAACGCCTATGCCACGACACCACCTACACGCACATGGCGGCCCTGCCGGCAACCAGCACCGCCAGCGGCCATTGGGAGTTGATCCAGGGCCACGGCCAAGTAGAGGACGCCGCCCTGGCCACCACCCTGGTGAACGGCCTGCAGCTGGGCGTCAACAGCTTCCGCTGGGTACTTGACAACGGTGCCTGCGGCACATCGGCCGATACCGTGCACATCACCCTGCGCGACTGCAGCATACTGGTGGTGCCCGATGCCTTCTCGCCCAACGGCGACGGGGTGAACGACATCTATGTGATCGAAGGCCTCGAATACTATCCCGCCAACAAGTTCCAAGTGTTCAACCGCTGGGGATCCAAGGTGTTCGAGCGCAGCCCGTACCGGAACACATGGGACGGCACCAGTGAGGGCGGCGCCGGCCTGGCGGGCCAACTGCCCGAAAGCACATACTACTTCATCCTCGATCCGGGCAATGGCAACGACGTCATTACGGGTTACATCTACCTGCGCCGCTGACCATGAAAGCAAGCCTTAAACACCCCCTGCAGATGGCATCCGCAAATACCCGTTGGAAGAGCGCCCTGTTGGCACTCCTGCTCGCCGCACCGCTGTTGCTGCCCAAGCAGGCCAGCGCGCAGCAGGACCCCCAGTACAGCCAGTACATGTTCAACCTGCTGGCCCTGAACCCCGCCTATGCCGGCAGCGCCGACCGGGTGAGCCTGAAGGCACTGAGCCGCCACCAATGGGTGGGCTTCGAGGGAGCGCCCAGCACCCAGACCCTCACCGCACACAGCCCTTTCCTGCTGCAAAGCCTGGGCCTGGGCGGCACCATCATGCGCGACCGCCACGGGCCGGTCACCCAGTACGGGCTGATGCTCGATGTGGCCTACCGCATCTTCCTCAACAACAACCAGAAGCTCGCCTTCGGCATAAAGGGCGGCATGAACCTGTTCCAAGGCGATTTCGCCGCGCTGCACCCGCTCGACCGCAACGACCAAGTGTTCCAGCAGGACGTGGTGAACAAGACCGATCCGCAGTTCGGCTTCGGCGTGATGTGGTACAGCGACCGGTTCTACCTCGGCCTCAGCTCGCCGAAGATGCTGCGCACCGACTTCTTCAAGACCGATTCGCTCAAATTCGTGAGCGAGCCCGGCCAGCGTGCACACTACTTCCTCACCGGCGGTTATGTGTTCGACCTGGGCATCTACACCAAGTTCAAGCCCACCTTCATGGTAAAGGCCGTGGAAGGCGCACCGATCAGCTTCGACCTCGGCGCCAACTTCCTGCTGTATGAAAAACTGTGGCTGGGCGCACTGTACCGCCACACCGATGCCGTGGGAGCACTGGTGCAGTACAACCTCACCGATGGGCTTTCGGTGGGCTACGCCTACGATTACCCGGTATCGCCCTTGCGCAACTACAGCGGCGGCTCCCATGAGTTCATGCTCGGCCTCGACTTCGGCAACGCCCCCAAAGGCATCCGTTCACCCCGTTATTTCTGATCCACATGCAGCCATCCATAATCATGCGTACACGCCATGTGCTGCTTCTGGCCATTGTGCTGTTGGCCTCATCGGCCGCGCATGCCCAGAAACTGAAGCAACGCATGGCCGAACGCTATGCCGAGGTCTTCGACTACACCAACATGGCCAAGGTGTACGAGGACATTGTGCAGGGCAAGCACGCCGAGCCCGCCGACTACCGGCAACTCGCCTTTGCCTACAAGAAACTCGGCGAACACGCCAAGGCGGCCGGGGCATACAAGCGGCTGATCGACCTCGGGAATCCCGCACCAGACGATATCCTTGGCTACGCCGACCAATTGCGGGCGGAAGGAAAATACGATGAGGCCGTGACATGGTACCGAACCTATTCGGAAAAAGCACCCGACGATGATTGGGTGAAGCCCTACCTCAAGAGCGGCGACTATTTCGAGCGACTGCAACGCGATAGCACCAAGGACGCCGTGCGCACCCTGTCCATCAATTCACGCGATGCCGACCTGGCCCCCGCCATCATGGACGACCTGTTGCTCTTCAGCAGCTCGCGGGGCGAGGGTGTGGGCGGAAAAACACCCTACAAGTGGGACAGCGAGCCTTTCCTCAACCTGTACTCGGCCTTGCTGAAAGGAGAGACCGCCACCGACCCCATGGTGATGCGCAAGGACCTCAACAGCCGCTACCACGATGGCATGGCCTCCTACGACGCCGGGCGCAAGCGTCTTTACTTCACCCGCAACAACTATTACTACGGCAAGCTGTCCAAGGCCAAGGACGGGGAGGTGAAGCTGGGCATCTACTACGCCGACATCGCCAAGGGTGAATTCGGGCAGCCCGAATGGGGCGCGCTGGTGCCGTTCACTTACAACGATCCCGAGTACAACCTCGGCCACCCCTTTGTTTCCGCCGATGGGCAGCGCCTGTTCTTTGTAAGCGACAGGCCGGGCGGGCGCGGCGGTACCGACATCTGGTATTGTGAGGCCACAGGCGACGATTGGGGCGAACCCAGGAACATGGGCAGCAAGGTGAACACCCCCGGCAGCGAGATGTTCCCCTACCTCTCCCGCGACAGCACGCTTTACTTCAGCAGCACCGGCCACCCCGGCCTGGGCGGCTATGACCTCTTCTCGGTGCGGCTTACGCCCGATGGGCCGGGCCGTGTGTTCAACCTGGGCTACCCCATGAACACGGCCCACAACGAGCACAGCCTGGTGCTGTTGGCCGATGACAGCACCGGCTTCTTCGCCAGCGACCGGCCGGGCGGGCAGGGCAGCATCGACATTTACGGCTGCACCGTGCATCCCCCGCGCATACGCATGCACGGAATCGTGCTGGACAAGCTCGCCCAAACCGCGATCAGCGGGGCCGTTATCGATATCAAGGACGTCAATGGCCAGTTCATCGAGAGCGCCAAGGTGGAAATGCTGGAAGGGGGCCACTTCACCATTGAGCTGCCATACAGTGAAAAATACACCTTGGCCGCCAGCCGCAACGGATACCGCCAAGGCACCCGCAGCGTGGACAGCGAATTGGACGACCTGGACAACTTGGTGCTCCAGATGGAAAAGTACGATTACGGCGCGGAGGGGATCGTGCGCAATGGCGAGACCAAGCAACCCCTGGAGGGCGCATCCGTGCGCCTGATACGCCCGGACGGCACCGTGGCCGAGGAAATGGCCACCACGGCCGATGGCCATTACCAATTTGCCCTGCAGGCCGAGAACGATTACCGGATCAGTGTGGAAAAGGACGGCTTCTTCAAGCAGAGCACAAGGGTGACCACCAAGGGCAAGCCCAATTCGGTGCAGCATGCCGACTTCAACCTCTTCCCCCTGCAAGTGGACCAGGTAGTGCGCCTGGACAACATTTACTACGACCTGGCCAAGTGGAACATACGCCCCGATGCTGCCGTGGAGCTGGACAAGCTGGTACAAACGCTCAACGACAACCCCACGGTGAAGATCGAGCTCAGCTCGCATACCGACTGCCGCGGCAACGCGGCCTATAACCTTTCGCTCTCGGAAAAGAGGGCGAAGAGCGCGGTGGAATACCTGATCAAGCAGGGCATTGCCAAGGAGCGCCTCAGCTACAAGGGATACGGCCTTACGAAACCGGTTGACGATTGCGAGTGCAAGAAATGCACGGAGGAACAGCACCAGGCCAACAGGCGCACGGAATTCAAGGTGCTTTCCAAATAGGTTGGGTTAGGGTTAGAGGGACAACGCCCCGGTGATCCGGGGCGTTTGTCGTTCAGGGCACGCCAGCAGCGCGTACCGGAACATGGCGTGCATGCGGCCAGGCCGCATGGACCGGAGGTCCGGATCAATGAACTGACGGTCATCAGTTCGCGGCCGCGATTTGGTCATTACCCTTGTTTGGAATTATTCTAAATAAGCAAATGTCCATCCCAGAAACGCTTGAGCCCGTGACCGCTCCCGCTCCCACACCGCGCCATTCCACCGCCAACCAGCACCTGAACACCGAACAAGGCCATTGGCTTTTGGCCAAAATGGGCAAGCGCGTGCTGCGCCCGGGCGGAAAGGAGCTGACGCTCGAGCTCATGGAACATTTGGCCATTTCACCGGCCGATGATGTGGTGGAGTTCGCGCCCGGCCTGGGTTACACGGCGGGCATTACCTTGGTCAAGCAGCCCAAGAGCTACACCGGCGTGGAGTTGAACGAAGAGGCCGCCGGCCTGCTGCGCCGCAAGATCAACGGGCCCAACCGCCGGATCGTGATCGGCAACGCCTGTTGCGCGCCCCTGGAGGCCGCTGCGGCCGACAAGCTCTACGCCGAGGCCATGCTTACCATGCAGGCCGATCACCGCAAGGCCGAGATCATGGCCGAGGCCTTCCGCATCTTGCGGCCGGGCGGCGTGTACGGCATTCACGAGATCGCCCTGGTGCCGGATGATATGCCCGCAAACGATAAGAAAAAGATCCAGCACGACCTGGCCACCACCATCAAGGTGAATGCCCGGCCGCTCACCCGTTCAGAGTGGACACAGATGCTGGAGCAGGCAGGCTTTGAGGTGGAATGCGTGGCCACCAACCCCATGCACCTATTGGAGACCAAGCGATTGATCGATGACGAGGGCTTTTTCCGCTTCCTGAAGATCGGCTTCAACATCCTCACGCATCCCAAGGCGTGCCGGCGCATCCTCGATATGCGCCGTGTGTTCCGCAAGTACGAGACCTCCATGCAGGCCATCGCCATTGTGGCGCGGAAGCGGTAGCGCTGCTACAGGTTCCCGCTGCGTACGGAACGTTTATTCTTAGTGAACAGCAGGAGGAACGCCTGATCAAGCTTTCCTGGGCGGGGTCTTTTTCTGACCAGGCTTCCGGCCATAAAACCATTTTGACCCCCGTTAAGCGGTCCTCATCTTTCCCGGCTGGGGTCACGCCCACGAAGGTACCACCGCTTCTTCTCGAACCAGATCTTTGAATCATCCGGCTTGAAATCCGTACGGTAGAATCGGTAAACAAATCGGCCCGTGGTGGCCGTATCTGCGAACCAATAGGCAATGCGCGAGGTAATCACGAATGTGGTATCATTCAACACCACCCCGCGATAATCAAATACGCTCCGCTTGCATACTTCGGTTTGGTGGTAGTTGAACCTTTGCATCCTCAAGGAGTCACCCATAACATAGTACGCACCCCAATCTTCTTTTGCGTAGGATTCATATCTCGATTTAATGGCGGAAATAGTTTGGGATGGATTGGCCCAGAAACCAGAATCAGGTATGCAGTATGGGTATGCTTTTGCTAATCCATCGGGTTGGAAGTAAAGCACTTCACTTGTTTGTTCTGAGGCATAGATGCCATCTGATCGTATTTGAGCAGATGCGGCGGATTCATACACAGGTTCCTGATAGACTACAAATCGGCTGTGGCAGTTCGGCATCAGTACCCAGCAGGAGCTTAGCGTGAAAGCACTTGCTGACAATAGGGTCCACCTGAAGAGAGCTGACCACATCCCCATCTTCAGTAAAGCGTCCATGGATTGTGGCCGATTACCTGCCAAAAGGGCATCGTAGGGGAGCCAAGACCGGTATTGAAGTAAGGCGAACTACGCGTTATGAAATGGTGTACACCGTTCTGGAAGAAATCCTGCACCCATGGGGCACTGATCCCGGTGCGGTTTACGGTGAAGCCGTCCGAATAGCCGAGATACAGACCCGCCCAGACCCTGGAACCGCTGGAGTATGTCCCCGCCGCATGCGTGCTCGGTTGTTTGCGCAGGAAACTGTCCCACATGGATCGATAGCTATCATTCTTACCACGCAAATCATCGAATTCCCCCTGCGGCGGCTTGGTGGTGTACATATTGATGCCCATGGAATATTGCCCCACGCCCACCTCAAATGCCGCCGTGCGGTACCAATCACTGCCCATCCACGCATCATTGCTCATGCGCAGGCTGAAGTCACCTTGCCTGTATCCCACTTGCCAGTTCCATTGCGCGGCATTGCCGCCGAAGCGGGTGATGCCCAATGAAACGCCACCTACTTCCACCCCACCACCCAAACGGGGGGAACCATCCGCCCCCATGCCCCCGCTTATGCCGATGGTCACATTCCCAAAGTCGTACGAAATAGACCGGGTTACATAGGGCCCACCCAAGCCAATTCCGAAGCCAAATCCCGTGCTCACATTGCCATCCTTTCTGCCATACCCGAATTCCAGTCCCAAGTTCAGCGGGTTGATGCCGAAGGACATACCCCCATTTGCACCGACCCGGCTGTGTATCTTCAAACTGTTGCCCACACCGGACATCGTAGCAGATGTATTTGAATAGGCCTGCCCCAACGGGTTGGAAACGCCATTGATCAAGTTGCTGAGGAATTCCGCTGTCATGCTCATTGCGAAGAAGGGGATAGCCAGGAACTCCCCATCCGGATCCGTATACTTCATCGGGTTGTTCCCCGCATAGCTGTAGCGGTTGTAGCCTTGGGTGCCCAGTGCGCCCTGCACGTAGTTGTCCGCGCTTAGCATGCGCCCGTTCAGCGGGTCGTACATGCGGCCGTTCATGTTGGTAAGGGTGAAGGGCCAAACGCTCTCATGGCCGGTATAGCCCCGGAAGAGCCATGGGGGCAGCACCGCCTCCGCGTAGGCCCAAGTGGTGGGGCTGCGGTGGCGGCCCCAACCGTTACTTCTTGATTGCAATGCTGACATCATCAATCAAGAAGGAGGCGTCAGCAATGATTGTGTATCGCCAACTGGAGGCTAAATAAACCAACTCAAGATCGGAAACTTCTTCAGGCGGCCAAAAAGGAAATAGCTCCCTTAGTTTTATAATAGTTTTCCTTATCCGTTTCGGATTATGCCGATCATTATATTGGCGGGCAAGTCTAGTTATTCGACTCCTAACATCCCAAAGGGTATGCTCGGGTATTTTTCCAAAAATGCTGATATATGCATAACGCTCTCCACCATTGCTGGTGAATATGAATTCATATTTATTCCAATCAGGGCAATCAAGTGGATTATTTGTTGTGCCTCGAAATGATTGCCATGGGATGTATTCGATCACGCCTGTGAGGCTGTCCAATTCCTTCCTCCATGGGTCTCGAAGAATGATTTGTGGTGACGGAGGCGCGATAGATACTGAAGAAAGCTTAATCCCAAAGTTCACATTTGGAGGGTAATGATTGTTGACATTGAGTGGTTTGAGATAGGCCGTGATAACATAAGAGGTGCCAGCCTTCAGAGGCTCGTTGAGTTCAAGCATGACACATGAAGAGCCTAAAAAACCAGATGAAATATAGAACGGGGTCATTGCTATGCATCCGGGTGTACTTCGACAATGTTCGCTGTTCAAATTTGTAGTCAGGCGATAGCAATCCTCAGTTGCGCGGACATCAATTGGAAAATGGAGAGTATCCCATTGACTGGTATCCGTAACAGGATGCTCTGTATATATCAAGATACGCCTTTGGTTGAAATCTCCATTTAACAGGGATTGCCCGCTCAAGTGATGACTTGTTACGAGTAATAATATTATAAGAGCTTTTGCCATCACTACGGAATGTAGATTTGAATCCATGTCCTGAAGGGTGGTTGAACTACAACCGCAGGATAGGCTGATGGAATGACGGGGGTGCCCGACATGGAAATCGTCAGTGATTGAAGATTGAAGGCTGAAAAGCTTGAACGCGAATAGAATCCCTGTTCCAGGTCAAGTATTATCCGCCCATTGGCATTGGACATTGTAAGGCTTTCGCCACCCGGTACACTGCCAGCATAGGAGATGGAAATTTTACCTTTTGCCCGTTGAAGAGCTGTTAGGGTCCGGTTTTGCCCTCCTTCCCATAGACCTACTTCATTCAGCGTCCGAGGGCGCATCCGATTCCATCCAGCATAGTTAAATTCATCGGATTGCACTCGCAGGACATCATCAGGGTCATCAACGACCCAATACAGCTTATTTGCTTCGCGCGGCCGATTCGGGGTGAAGGAGAGCGCGCCTCTCCCCACCTGTCCTTCCTTCCCCGTCCAAAAATTGGCCCCTTGCCGATTAGCTGCTATTCCTCCGTGAATGCCCCCGAGCAGGCCGCCCGTGAGCGCACCATAAGCACCATCCCGCAGGCCGGCATTCAGCATATCTTGCGTTGAGTTGCCGGCAATCGCACTGTTTCCCGCACCCAGCAAGAACCCACCTGCAAATCCACCACCCGCACCCGCCAACGCCCCTGCACCGAAGCCCACGGCTGAAACGCTGGACGTACCCACGGCGCCCGCCCAAAAACTTCCATGGGCCAACGCGGAACTCAAGCCGCCTCCAACTCCTGCACCGAGCGCTCCGGCGGCTGCTCCTACACCAAAGTATTTCAAGCCATCCCAAGAAAACTCCGCACCATGGGTCAGCCAATTCAATGTGCCGCCAATGAGTGCCGCGATCAGCAACGGGTTCTCGCCATCCGGGTCCGTAAATTTCAACGGGTTGTTCCCCGCATAACTGTACCGGTTGTAGCCTTGTGTGCCCAGGCCGCCCTGCACATAGTTGTCCGCGCTCAGCATGCGCCCGTTCAGCGGGTCGTACATGCGGCCATTCATGTTGATGAGCGTGAAGGGCCAAACGCTCTCGTGGCCGGTATAGCCCCGGAAAAGCCACGGGGGCAGCACCGGTTCCGCGTAGGCCCAAGTGGCGGGGCTGCGGTGGCGGCCCCAGGCATCAAAGTTCTGCTCCACGTAGATCTGTGCATTGCTGCCGTTCTTCTTGGTTACCGTTACAAGGCTTCCCAAGTGGTCCTTGTACACCGCGTAGGGCGTGTACGAGTTGCCCGGCCCCACCACAACAATGGCGCAGAGGCCGTCGCCGCCCTCCACGTAGAGGGTCTTATAGGTGTTGCTGGTGCTGCCTCCCTGGCGCACCGTTTCCAGTCCGTGCTCATACCAGCGTTCTTCCACGGGCGTGCCGGGGCTGTTCATGTTGCGCAGCTTGTTGTAGTTGCGCTGCTGGTCGGCATCGTAGGTATACTCCAGCAGGTAGGGCGTGCTGTTCACCGTTTCGGAAATGCTGGCGGGCTGGTGGTAGCTGGTGTAGGTGATGTTCTGCAGGCCGGGTGTGATGGCCAATGGTGGATCGTTGTAGGGGAAGGGGAAGTTGGCACCGGAGGCCCGCGTGATGCGGTGATAGCCGTTGGTGCCGAACTTGCCGATGTCGGTGCGCGTGGCCAGGTTGCCCTTGGTGGTGCCGCCCACGGTTCCGTCGTAGGTGTAGCTGATGGCCGGGTTGGCTTGTACAATGCCGCCGCTGGCGTTCACAGTATGCACTTGTGCGCTGGCCAAGCGGTCCAGGCCGTCGTACGTAAAAACCTCCTTGCGCAGCTTCTGCTTGTCCCAGCGGTGCAGCAGGTTGCCGGTGCTATACTGGTAGGCCATGTTCAGGTCCTGCACGCCGGGGGCGTAGTAGCGGGTGGGGTATTGGTGGTCGTAGGTCACCGTGGTGGTCTTGCCATCCGCCAAGGTATAGGAGGTGTAGCGTCCGTTGCCGTTCATGGCAATGCCGTCGAAGAGCGCCAGGCCAGCGAGCTTCACCTGGTCCAAATAGCCGGTGGTGGTGTAAGTGTAGTCCAGTTGCAGGGACATGGGCGCGCTGCTCACCTGCACGGCCTGCAGGCGGTCCAAGTTGTCGTACTGGTAATAGCGGGAGTAGCCCGTCTCCATCAGCCCCAGACTGTTGTAGGTGTAGGTGCGGCTGCCATCGGATACCACGTTGTTGTTGAACTTTCCGCCCTGGTAGTAGTAGGTCCAGGTGTTCGTTCCTTCGGGAGTGGTGCGGGTCTATCTTATGTAGCCGGTCATGCTGGGGTAATCCTGCCCATTGCTCGCACGGGGTACGGCCATGAAAAGAATGCTGAGATAGGGTATTAGGACGCGCACGATCAGGGGTCTCTTAAGAAGCTTTGTTCAAATGTATGTCAATTTTGTTGTAGTAGTACACTTATTCGGAGTGAACGCAACCCACAGAGCAAGAAAAAAGGGCTGCCCGCCGGGCAGCCCTTTTTTGTGTGGTTAGGACCTGCTTAGTACGTTACCTGCACGGCAAAGCTCTTCGCTGCCTCGCTGTTGCGCAGGTTTAGCTGGTACATGCCTATGGGCAGGCCCTGCACATGGAGCTGGGCGGTGCTGCCGCTGAGCTGTCCGCTTTGCACGGTACGGCCCTGCATGTCCACCAGGGTGTAAGTGAAGGGCTTGCCGCCCATGTTGCCGAGGTGCACATTGAGCACATCCTGTGCGGGGTTGGGGCCCACGGCCACGCCGGCCATGGCATCCTGCTCCTGCAAGGCGGTAATGAAGTCCACATCAGCGGCCACGCGCGGCTGGATGTTGTATTCGGGGTTGTTCTGGAAGTTGGTGAAGGAGACCACCCCGGTCACATTGAACACCTGGCCCACTTCGGGTGCTGGGGTTACGGTGTACATCAGTTTGCCCACTACGGCCTCCCCGCTTCCATCGTCCACGTTCCATTTGCCGTAGCTGGCACCGCTGGGTGCCAACGTGCAGGTTGCCTGTTGCACCTGCACCAGCACACTTTCCAGGGCCTCGGCCTCGAGGTCGCCCGTTTCGATCACCAACGGTGCCGGGCCGGGCTGCCCCGTGGCGGTGATGTTGAAGGCCTGCACCTGCTTCAGCTCGGTGAGGCCGAAGTACTCGTCCACCGTGGCCGTTACGGTAACGGCATCGCCGATGGCGGCCTCGTTGTTGTTGTTGTAGAAGTCGTAGATCACGATCCCGTTCCAGGGCCCGCTGCCATCCTGGATGTAGGTGTAGCGGTATTGCGGCTCGGGCGGCGTGTTGTTGTTATAGGTGAGGTAGGAACCGGTTACAATGCCCGAGGTGGTCACCACTTGGTCCCTGTAGGGCGAATCGCCGCTGGGGTCGGTGGTGAACTGGATGTCATGGATGGAGACCTCCGGAATGGAACCTCCTGCGCTGATGTTCACATCGTCCACAACAATGTTTTCCGGGGCGGCGGTGTTGCGCACCGAGAGGATGAAACGGGCTGCCGCAGTATCGGTGGCGGCGGCAATGGTCTTGGTCACTTGGGTCCATGCGGAGGTGGCCGCGCTGTACTCGGTGTACGGGGCGTAGCCCGAGCCTGTGGAACGGCCGTCGAACAAGCCCACGCGTATGTCACCTGTGCCACGCACCCAGAAGGTAACGGTGTACTCGGTGCCGTTGGTCACTTCCAATTCCTGGGTGGCGAAGCGCTTGTGGCTGCTGGTGGCGTTGGTAAGGCGCACGGCGGAGGATCCGCTGTGCGGGTTTTCGGTCACTTGTTGGATGTTTGCCGCGCCGATGCTGGTGACCCCCGTGGTGGTCCAGCCATCGGGTGCGCCATCGGTCCAATCCTCGAAACCGCTTTGGAAGATCTGGGCGCTGGCCATGCCGGCGAGGGCCACAGAGGTAAGGAGTAATGCTGCTCTCATCATCGGGTGTTTATGTTGGGGTCAAAGTTCGTGGTTAGTTCACCAGTATGTCGTCCACGCGGTAGGTTGTTGCGTTGGCCGCGTCGCCTTGGTATTTGAAGGCGATGGCAAAGGTACCGGTATAGCCCGACGGCAGGAAGCTGGCGAGGTTGATGGTTCCGGACCCGACCCATGCATTGTCGGCGTCACCCGTACCGGCCAGTGTGGCGCCCGTTATGGCGGTCCATGCGGCGGCATCGGGGTCGTTGCTGAAGTTGGTGCTCACCCAGATCGTGAGGTTGCCTTCGCCGGTGCCCGACTTGGCCGACCGGAAGCTGAGGTGTGATGCCGTGGTGGCGGTGATCTGCGGTGTGACCAGCCACATGGTGCTGGCCGCATCGAAGGAAGACCGGCGTGCTTCGGCGCTGTAGTCGCTGCCGCTCACCTTTCCGCGCCATGCAAAACTGCCTTGGGTGAAGGTATTGGTCCAGCACTCGAGGTCAACGGTGGCATTGTTCACCACGGTGGAGAAATCCTGTGCCACCGAGGCCACGGGTTCGCAGCTGCTTTCGCCGCAGCGGGGGCCGTTCAATTGCACCTCGTTGATGTCGCGGATGTAAAGCTGCGCCGCGCTGCCGAACCAGCTGGCAATGCCGGTGAAGGTGCCCTTGCCCTTGGGCAGTTTCTGGCCGGCGAAATTCGCGTAGCCGCTGGTGCGCACGATGGCGGTCTGCCCGGCACAATTCTCCAGGGTGCGGTTCAGCGTTTGCTGGGTCACGGCGTTGGCGTAGGTCTGGCTGGTGTCACCGGCCACGAACTGCACATCGGTGAATTTCACAAGCATGCTTTGGTAGGGCCCGCCGAGGCCGAAATTGGCGGAGGTGAGCTCGCTGAAGCTTGTGGGCCTTGGCGTAACCTGCACCCCGGTGGCCTGTTTCACCACGTTGTTGTCCACGTTCACGCTGTCCAACTGCATCAGGCCGTTATAGGGGCTAAGCACCGTACCGGGAAGGTAGATGCGGATGGAATCGCCTTGGTACAGGCCGCCCGATGAGAGCAGGCGGATGGCCATGGCGCCGGTGTGGTCCTGGATGTACAGGTTCTTGTACAGGTTGCCGTTCTGCTCATCGGCCGTAACCACGGCATACACGGTGGTAATGGCCTGCACCGTATCGGCTCCGGTGGTGTCCGCTGGCACTGATTCCGGGAAATGGACAGGAGTGCCCTGGTACATCGCTTTTAATTGGGCGATGGTGGCCACATTGCCGGTAGATATGGTGCGTACCGGGGGGGAATCAAAGTCCTTTTTGCAACCGGTGGCCAGGGCTAGTACCAAGGGAATGGCCATGATGGCCGCGCGTTGTTGAATGCTTTTCAAGATCATGTTGGGGCGGATCAGAAGCTGAGGGTGAGCATGGCGAAGTAGGTGCGGCCGTACATGTAGCCCACTTTTGGCGGGAATTTGTTGATCTCCATGGGCACGTAGCGCAATTGCTCGTATCCCCCGGTGATCAGGTCGGTGTTGTCGAGCAGGTTGTTCACCGAAATATTGAAGCCCAAGCGGTATTTGCGCTTGATGCGCCAGCTCTTGGTGAAAAAGAGGTTCACCACCACGCCATCGTCGAGCTTGGTCTGGTCGAGCAATTGGCTCCATTGCGGATCTTCCGAGACGAGGTTGTTCAGCGCTTCGGCGGTCCGGCGGTCGGGATTTGGTTCGAGGTAGATATTGCCGAAGTAGTTCACATCGGCCCCCAGCGACCAGTACTTGGGTGCATTGTAGCGCAGGCCCAGCGAGGCGGCGCGCTGGGGCATGCCGCCCATCCGGAAGTTCTTCCAATACACGGTGCGGCCCACAGCCAATGCGGTGTCGCTGTTGTCACGCGTAATGGTGGCCTTGGGCCGCGAGGCGTAGAGGTATTGGCCGTCGGCGTACACGGCGGTGAGCTGCCAGGTGGGGGAGAGCTTCACCTCGGCGCCCAGTTCCAGGCCCATCATCTCGCGGTCAACGCCGGTCATGGAGTAGTTGACGAAGGTGCGGTACACATCGTGGTAGAAGCTGCGCGACCAGATGCCGTCGGTCGTTTTCACGTAGTACAGGCTGGCGCGGCCCTTTACGCGGGTCATGCGCAATTCGTAACCGAGGTCGGCACTGAAGGCTTTTTCAGCGGTAAGGCCTTCCACCACGGCCTGTCGCGTGCGCGGGCTGAGGAAGGCCAGCCGCGGGGTGGGGGCCAGACCCATGTAGGCCATGTTGCCGGTGAAGTATTGGCGCCCGGAGAGCTTGTACACCCCGCCCGCCTTTATGCCGGCGGTGGTGAAGGACTGCTTGGGACTGTCGCCGAAGGAGGTTTCGGGGAAAAGGGCCTTTTGGAAATGCCCGGTGCGCCAGAATTGGGTGCTGGTGGCGGTGAGGCCGGCGTATCCTTCCACCCGGCGGCCTTTTATCTCCACTTGGCCGAACACGTTGGCCACGCGGGTGCGTATGTCGTAATCGTAGCCGAAGGGATCGCCTTCATGCACCACGTGGTTGGGGGTGCGCAGGTCGTTCTGCGCGGCGTTGGGGTCGTCGCTGTCGCGGGCCGCGAACTGGTCCAGGTCAAGCCAGAAATCGCCGCCGAGCAGGTCGTCGATCACCTTGAAATAGTGCGTTGTGCCGGCCTGGAAGCTTCCGCCCGCGGTGAGCTTCAGCTGCTTTTCGTACTGGCGCGACCACACCGAGTTGAGGGCCAGGCGGCGGGGATCAGCGCGGCGGTCCTCCACGATGTACTTGCTGCGCATGCCGGTGATGTTGTTGCCGGCGATGCCTTCGGCGTCGTGCACGGTATACAGGTTCTTGCGGTTGGCGAAGTAGAGCTGCTCCCAATTGAGCTGGCTGGTGTTGGGGTCATTGGCCCATGCCTCGGCCAGGTCCGCAGCGATCCACGGTTGGGTACTGGTGTAATAGCTGGGCAGGTAGCGGTAGTAATCCGGGCGGGGGTCGGGTGCGTCGTACCAGTTCAGCGCGGTGTAGCCATCGCGCCCGAAGGTGTACAGCGCACTGGTGTTCCACTGGGTGCGCTCATCCGGCTTGTAGTAGTGCGAGAGGATGAACACCGGCTTGTGGTCGTTGCTCACGTTGGCGTTGCGCTTCTTGCCGTCCTGCCAGCCCCAGTTCGGGTTGTAGTAATGGTCGCCGGTAAGCTGCTGGGCTTCCTGCACGGCCAATCCTTGCCTTCCGGAAACGATGGGCGCGCCGAAACCGACAAAGCCGAAGCTGTGCTTTTCGTTCACCTTCTTTTCCGCGGAAAGGAAATAGGCGCCAGCGTTGTAAAATGTGCCCGGCACATAGCCTTCATCGCTCCAGCGCAGCGAGCCGCTTAGGCTGAAGGCCCAGCCGTTGGGCAGGAGCCCGGTGTTGTAGGTGGCCATGGCGCGGTTGCGGTAGGTGCGGTTGGCCATGGCGTAGGAAATGCGCGTGCCCTTGCGCAGTTTCGAGGCCCTCATATCGATGTTCGACCAACCGCCAGGACCGCCGAAGCTGTATGGCGATGCGCTCACCCCTATGCTGGTCTCGCCCCATCGCGTTACATCGTTCAATCCGCCCCATAGCGACCAGCTGGCGTACCCGCTTTCCAGCTCGTTCACCATCACCCCGTTGAGGCTCATGGGCGTAAGCTCACCGCCCAGTCCGCGGATGCGGAACCGTGCCGCCCCGAAGTTGTAGCCGGCCGTGCTGTTGAACACATCGCGCGAGGAGCGCAGGATGCTGGAAACGTCCTGCCCGGCGATCTCGGCATCGAGGTCGCTGGCGCCCACGGTGAACGACCCTGCGCGCAGGTCGTGGTCGGTGATGCTGGTATCGGGCACAACCTTCAACAAGGAGCTGTCGCTGCGGCTGATGCCGGTGGTATCGGTTTGCGCCTGGGCGCTGGAGTGGCCGGCGAGAGCGAGTGCCAAGGCCAACGGAACGGCTGGCGATAGCACTGCTTTCCGCATTCTTCGGGTCGGGGTTGGTCGCATCGGTGCGGTGGCGGATCGGGGTTTGCCCGGACCAATGGGGCGAAAGTAGTGTGCAGGCCGGATCGGTGGCCGCCACATGGCTCCGTGTTCACCCTTCGTGGGGTCATGCGCCAAGCCCATCTTCCGTCCTTCCCGCGGGGTGTGCAGTGCCTGGCCCGGCATGCAACGGGTGGTGGTTGTTCGGCGTCAATGTTCCGTCCCTGTTTGCCGATGGCATCGGATGGTTAGTTTTGAAGGTTGATTTCCGTAAGCCCGTGACCACCAGTAAGCTCCGATCGTTTTTCAGGCTGCGCTCCATAGGGCTTGGCTTGCTGCTGGCCGTGGTGCTGGGTTTGCTTGTGCCGGCCAAGGCACGCGCTATTCACATGCTGGGCGGCAACATCACCTACGAATGCCTGGGTGGCAACAACTACCTGGTATCGCTCGACCTTTTTTTCGATTGTTCGGGAAATCCGGCCATGCCGCAGGACATCACGTTCCGCAGCAATTGTGGCAACCAAACGGTCACGGTGCCGGCACCAACACCCGTTGAAGTAAGCCAGATCTGTGCGGCCCAGATCGCGAACAGTACATGCCATACGGTCGGTGTGTTGCAGGGCGTGAACCTGTACCGGTTCCAGACCACGATCAATTTGCCGCCATGCCCAGGCGGTTGGAAGATCTCGTGGGTGGAATGCTGCCGGGCAGGCACCTTCAATTTGTTCGGGTCGCCGGGCACCTACATCGAGGCCATCCTGCGCAACGACATCCTGCCCTGCTCCAATTCGCCCCAATTCAACCAGAACAGTGCGCCATACATCTGCATGGGCCAGCCTTACCATTACAATTTCGGCCTCACGGCAGAGAACGGCCAGCAGTTGGTGTTCACGCTGATCGCGGCGCGCGGTTTCGCCAACACCGACCAGGTGATCAACTACAATGCGGGTTACAGTGGGGCCGTACCGGTTCCCGGGGCCACCATGGACCCGGTGACGGGGCAATTGCAATTCACCCCGGCTGGCATTGGCAAATATGTATTCGTGGTGCGGGTGGACCAGTACGATGCCAATGGCGTGTTCATCGGTTCGGTGATGCGCGACATCATGTTCATCGCCATGGCCTGTGGCGGCAGCTCGCCCGTTGTGGACGGCAACGCTGTTTTTTCCGGCACCCCGGCCAATGTGCTGATGGTGGGCCCCAACGCCATTGAGGCCTGCAACGCTGCGCCCTTCTGTTTCGACTTGCAATTCAGTGATTCGGATGGTGGGGATGCGCTCACCGTTGCGACCCAGGCCACAACCTTGATGCCCGGTTCCACCGTGACCATCACCGGCACCAACCCGATCAACGTCAGGATCTGTTGGACAGGCGACATCGCCCACACCCCGGTGAACCTGTTGTTGCAGGTGAGCGACGGCGCATGCCCGATCATGAACACGGCCACGGTGGGCGTGAACATCAGCTCGGTGATGCCCTTGGCCAATGTGCCCGATCCCGGAACCAATGCGAACGTGCTGGTTTGCCCCACCGCTGTGCCGTTCAACCTGCTCGATGAACTGGGCGGCACCCCGAATGCCACAGGCTTCTGGACGGGGCCGGGCGGGGCGTTCCATGGCCCGCAATTCGATCCGGCCACCGATGTTGCCGGCGTTTATACGTACACGGTGGGCAATGCCTGCACGAACGCAAGCGCAACGGTAACCGTGGGTTTCACGCCCAACAGCCCGAACGCGGGCACCAATGGCACGCTGAACCTGTGCAGCAATTCCGCGCCGGTGCCACTGATCTCCAGCTTGGGTGGAAACCCCGATAGCAATGGCAGCTGGACACGGCAATCGAACGGAGCGGCCGTGGGGCCGAATTTCGACCCCGCTACGCAACCGGCGGGCGTGTATGTGTACACCGTGCCTGGGTTTGGCGGTTGCGGACCGGTTTCGGCCAACGTTACAGTGAACATTACCGCGGCGCCGAATGCCGGAAGCAACGGCACCTTGGCCATCTGCACCAATGCAGCGGCGCAGAGCCTTTTCGACCAATTGGGCGGCACGCCCGCCACGGGCGGCACTTGGAGCGGCCCGAGCACGGTGGTGGGGGGCATGTACAACCCGGCCACGATGAACCCTGGCATATACACCTATCGGGTAACCGGCACGGCACCCTGTGCGAATGCCACGGCCACGGTAACCGTGAGCGAGCAGGCTCCGCCCAACGCAGGCACGAATGGCACATTGAACCTCTGTGCGATTGCAGCGGCGCAGAGCCTGTTCGACCAACTGGGCGGCACGCCCGCCACGGGCGGCACTTGGAGCGGCCCGAGCGCGGTGGTGGGGGGGCTTTACGATCCCGCGACGATGGACCCTGGCGTTTACACGTACACCGTCGCAGGCATCGCGCCCTGCGGGAACGCCACAGCGACGGTAACAGTGAGCGAGCAAGCGCCCGCCGATGCAGGCACGGCCGGCACGCTGTCGGTCTGCGCTGACGGCGCCGCGGAAAGCCTGTTCGACCAACTGGGCGGCACGCCCGCCACGGGCGGCACCTGGAGCGGCCCGAGCGCGGTGGTGGGGGGGCTTTACGATCCCGCGACGATGGACCCTGGCGTTTACACGTACACCGTCACAGGCATGGCACCCTGCGGGAACGCCACGGCGACGGTAACGGTGAGTGAGCAAGCGCCCGCCAATGCAGGCACGGCCGGCACGCTGTCGGTCTGCGCTGACGGCGCCGCGGAAAGCCTGTTCGACCAACTGGGCGGCACGCCCGCCACGGGCGGTACTTGGAGCGGCCCGAGCGCGGTGGTGGGGGGGCTTTACGATCCCGCGACGATGGACCCTGGCGTTTACACGTACACCGTCGCAGGCATGGCGCCCTGCGGGAACGCCACGGCGACGGTAACGGTGAGCGAGCAAGCGCCCGCGAACGCAGGCACGGACGGCACGCTGTCGGTCTGCGCTGACGGCGCCGCGGAAAGCCTCTTCGACCAACTGGGCGGCACGCCCGCCACGGGCGGCACCTGGAGCGGCCCGAGCGCGGTGGTGGGGGGGCTTTACGATCCCGCGACGATGGACCCTGGCGTTTACACGTACACCGTCGCAGGCATGGCGCCCTGCGGGAACGCCACGGCGACGGTAACGGTGAGCGAGCAAGCGCCCGCGAACGCAGGCACGGACGGCACGCTGTCGGTCTGCGCTGACGGCGCTGCGGAAAGCCTCTTCGACCAATTGGGCGGCACGCCCGCCACGGGCGGCACTTGGAGCGGCCCGAGCGCGGTGGTGGGGGGGCTTTACGATCCCGCGACGATGGACCCTGGCGTTTATACGTACACCGTCGCAGGCATGGCGCCCTGCGGGAACGCTACGGCGACAGTGACGGTGAGCGAGCAAGCGCCCGCCGATGCAGGTATGGACGGCACGCTGTCGGTCTGCGCTGACGGCGCCGCGGAAAGCCTTTTCGACCAATTGGGCGGCACGCCCGCCACGGGCGGCACCTGGAGCGGCCCGAGCGCGGTGGTGGGGGGGCTTTACGATCCCGCGACGATGGACCCTGGCGTTTACACGTACACCGTCGCAGGCATGGCGCCCTGCGGGAACGCCACGGCGACGGTAACGG
>JBIQIX010000021.1:0-24038 GCA_044507815.1 Flavobacteriales bacterium
GAGGGGTCGCAGAGGATAACCGCCACCTGTGCGACCCCGATGGGGTCGAATGCCGTTTTCAGTTGCCAATACAACGTTTGTGCGACCCCGATGGGGTCAGGAGAATCCGGTCATCCAAGTCGCATATGCAGGGGTTTCGCGACCCGAAAAGGGTCGCAGAAAGTTGAACTGGATTTACAAGGCGATTCACGACCCCGGAGGGGTCGCAGAGGATGACCGCCACCCGTGCGACCCCGATGGGGTCTGGGGATCCTTCCTCTCCTTCATGTCCTTCACGTCTTTCATCTCCTTCCGCTCCATCGACGGGCCTGGCGGGTAATGTGGGTAAGGATGGAAAAGATGGTCAGGAGGGTAAGGAGGGATTGTCCTTCCTCTCCTTCCTCGCCTTCATGTCCTTACGTCTCCTTCCCCCCCATCGACGGGCCTGGCGAGTAATGTGGGTACAGAGGGCAAAGAGGGGTAAAGCTGGAACGATCCTTCCCTGCTACATGTCCATCCTCTCCACCCTTTCCTTCATTTATAGGATGTGAAGGTGTTATTCCACCCCCAAATACAGCTGCAGGTATGCGCTGATCTTCGTCAGCATGTCGCTCAGGTCCGCTGCCGGCCAATTGCCGTGCCCCCCGTTGTAGATGCTCAGTTGGTGCGGCACTTGGTGCGCATACAAGGCCGAGTCCAGGCGGTGGGCGTTGGAGATGGGCACCAGGTCATCCGTGGTGCCGTAGAACATTACGGTTGGGCTGCTGCTTGGGCCTACATGATGGACCGGGCTGAGCGCCTGGATCAGGTTGGTGCCTGCCGGGTAGGCGGCCAAATCGGTAAGCAAGGCCAACGCCGCCGGGAACAACGGGTTTGCCATGTAATAGGGATCGGTGAAATCTGCCGGCCCCACGATGTCCGCCACCAGTTTCACGCGGTCCCCGGGGTCATGGGCATAATCGTACAACATGGCCAGGTGTGCGCCGGCACTTGCGCCCACCAAGGCAAATTCGGGCTTGATCTGCCATTGCCCGCTGCGTGCGGCAATATGGTCAAGCACAGCCCCCAGGTCCTGTATCTGCTGCGGGAAAGCCTTGGTGTTACTGTCGCCCAGCACATAATTCATATTGGCGATCGCCACTCCGGCGTGGTTGTCCTGCAGGTATTGCACCAAGGTGTCCATGTCCGCCTTGTCCCCGCCTATCCAGCCCCCACCGTGTACCAGCACCACCACTTTGGTGGCTGCCGCTGAGCGCCCCGCGGGCAGGTAGAGGTCGTACACCTGCTGTCCATGGGGCCCGTAGGCCACATCCATCGCTTCTTCCGCCGGCAGCGGTGTGCCGCCCACGTTTGCCGGTGCGCTGGTTTCCTTGGTGCATGCCCCCAGCAGCAGCGTTAACAGCACAAGTGAAAAAATCGTCCTCATTTCAAAGGCCATGTGCGCCCGCTATTTGCCGGGCAAAAAAGTGACGGTGCCGCTGCGGACCACCGTTTTGCCCTCGCCATTGCGGAATGAGCAATAGTAGGCGTAAACGCCCTGCGGCACCAAGCGCCCTTCCGACCGGCCGTCCCACGCTTGTTCGGGGTTGGTGGTGGTCCAGATCAATTGGCCCCAGCGGTTGTAGATGTTCAGTTCGTAGGTGCGTGCATCGGCGTAGGCCAGCACGGGCTTGAAGGTATTGTTGGCCCCACCTTCGATAAAGGCATTGGGTATCCACACTTCCTCGTGCTGCACGGCACAGGCCACGTTGCTGGTGGAACTGGCGTCCGCCCCTGCGGGGTTGCCGGTTTCCTGCGCCACCACGTAGTAGCAGAAGCGACCCGGCGTGGCCGTGAAGCCCTGCACATTGTCCTCCAAGGCCCATTGCGTGCCCGGCACGGTGCCCACCAGTTCGTACGGGCCATCGGCCACGCTGCGGTACACGGCATAGTGCCCCACCGTGCCCGCCCATTGCACATAGCCGTTCCAGCGCAGGTGGTTGATGCCATCGAAGCCCGGTTCGGCCTGCAGCAGGATGGATGTTCCCTTGTTGCTTACCGCCACCGGCTTGCCGCAACTGTCCAGCACCGACACGCGATAGGTGTAGCTGCGCACATCCGTGAGCACATCGTGGTCGGTGAAGGTGGCGGGCAGCCCCATGGCGGATTGCATGGCCACCGTATCCCAGGGCAGTCCGTTGTAGGATCGCTCCAACAGCAGCGTGCCGCCGGCCCCGGCCGGGTCGGGAAGGTCCTCAATGCGCACCTCGCCCGGTCCTTCAACCGTAACGGTGCCCAAATAATTCCAACCGGCCGTGGCGGGGTAGTCGGCATTGCGGCATGTGAGGTTGGACAAGGCGGTTTGGCCCGCAGTGCCCACGGCCTTCACCACAAAACAGTACGAATGGCCCGGCAGCGCGCCCGCAAGCAGGTATTGCTGCACGTCCGGCGGCATTACGGCGAGCAGCACCAGCGGCCCGGCGTGGTCGGGCTGCATATACAGCTCGTAATGGGCCACGGGCCAGCCGCTGTAATCGGTGCGCTGCACCATGATGTTCCCCGCGCAACGGTCGTACCGCGTGCGCAGGTGCACGGTGGTGTGCGGCTGACTGGCCGCGCTGGTGTTGGGGCTTGGCGGGTTTCCCTTCCAGCAGGTATCAATGGCGGCCACCGTGTACGATTCGGCACCATTGCCGGCGTTGCTCATCGGCCAGGTGTAGCTGGTGTTGAACTGGCCATAGATGGTATCCAGGATGGTGTTGCCGCCGGGCGTGTTGAGCACGATGATGTAGCCCTGCGTATCGGGTTGCGGGCTGGGGTCCCAGTGCAGCGTGGCACGGTTGGTGGCGGTGTCCACCGTGGCCTGCACGATCACGGGCACCGAGGGCGGCGATATGTCCTGGTACCAGCCCTTGGCCACGCTGCTTATGCTGGCGCAACCGCTTTGGTCGGGCAGGGTGACGGTGAAGAAGAGCGAATCGGCGCAGCGGTCCACCACGCGTTGCCAATGGTGGGTGGTGTGCAACACGGAATCCACTTGTTGAAGGGTGCCGGTGCTGGTGCCCATGGCCACGTTGGTGCGCCCGAGCACGCTGGGCAGCGGCGGAACATGCGGCAGGTTCCAGTCGAGCACCGAGCTGCCCAGGGGCACGCTTTGCGAGGCTTGCAGGAATATGGTGGCCAGCGTATCGCTCGGCACCGAGGGTACGCCGGGCATGCCGGTGGTTACGGTGCGCATGTAGTAATAGCGCACGGCATTGGCGGCACCGGCCCCCGCATGGACGAAATTCGTTTGGCCGATCACCGGCACGGTGCCCACCAGGGTGAACGGCCCGGCCGGGGCGGACGCCTGGAAGACCTCGTAGCGGTCGAATTGCCCGCCCGGATCGGCCGGCGGCAGGTAGTCCAGGCGCACATCACCTGCGGTGCCCAGCACGGAAATGCAGCGCAGGTCCGGCGGTGCCAGTTGGGCCTGCCCCCTGAACGCTGCGGCAAGCAGCACCGCCAACAACAAGAAACGCACGGATGCATAACGCCATTCCATGGTGATCGTTATCCTTTTCAAGGACGCATGGAAGCATGCGCGGGTTTGTTCTTGCGGCATCTACACCAGGCGGAGCCCCGCCAGTGCCTCCTGCGCGCCCCGGAACTCCTTCATCACGTTCTCCACGATCACGGCCGCCGGCAGCACATCCTGCAGCGCGGCGGCCACTTGCCCGATCTCCAATTCCCCCTGTTCCAGGTCGCCCTCGAACATGCCCCGCTTGGCGCGGGCGCGGCCGAGCAGTTGCTTCAGCTCCTCTACCGTGGCACAGCGCGCATAGGCAGCCTGCAATTCACTGAAAAAGGCATTGCGCATCATGCGCACCGGCGCCAACTCCTTCAGGGTAAGCAAGGTATCCCCTTCCTGGCTGCCCACCACATGCTGCTTGAAGGCGGGGTGTGCGCTGGACTCCTCGGAGCACACGAAGCGGCTGCCCATCTGCACGCCATCGGCGCCCAGCGCCATGGCCGCCAGCATGGCCCGCCCATCGGCTATGCCGCCCGCGGCCAGCACCGGCACCTGCACGGCATCGCGCACCATGGGCACCAGCACCAGCGTGGTGGTTTCCTCGCGCCCATTGTGGCCACCGGCCTCAAAGCCCTCCGCCACCACCGCATCCACCCCGGCGGCCTCCGCCTTACGGGCGAATTTCACGCTGGCCACCACATGCACCACGGTAATGCCGGCATCCTTCAACCGGGCGGTCCAGGTGGCGGGGTTGCCCGCACTGGTGAACACGATCGGCACCTTTTCGGCGATCACCGTGGCGATGTGCTCCTCCACCGCGGGGTACAACATCGGTATGTTCACCCCGAAAGGCCGATCGGTAGCGGCCTTGCACTTGCGCACATGCTCCAGCAGCACCGGCGGGTACATCGATCCCGAGCCGATGATGCCCAGGCCGCCTGCCTGGCTGACGGCCGAGGCCAACCGCCACCCCGAATTCCAGATCATGCCCGCCTGCACCAACGGGTAGCGGACGCCGAACAGGGATGTGATGCGGTTGTTCAAGGGATACGGTGTGCGTTGGGGCCGCGAAGGTAACCCGGTGGCCGATCATGCCGTGTTGACAAACCGTTCAGGCCCCCGCGTCGGGCGAGGGATGTTTTTTCTAAGTTTGCCATTCATCCGGATAATGTTTCGCGTATGCTAGCAGGACGAATACACTTGATGCTTCTAGCGGTAATGCTGGTGGCCTTTGCGGGCGAAACCCGCGCCCAATATGACTGGGACGTGGGCGGGCACTTGGGCGGCGCCAATTATTTGGGCGAATTCGGGGGGAAGGAAAAAACCCGCCAGGATTTTATTTGGGACATGAAAATGGGCCAGACGCGTTGGGCCATCGGTGGTTTTGCACGGCGCAAGATCAACCGTTCGTTCTCCGTGAATGCCGGCCTGCTGTATTTCCGCATCCAGGGCGGCGATGCCCTGAGCACCAACCCCGAGCGTGTGGGGCGGAACCTGAATTTCCGCAACGACATGTTCGAACTATACCTGCGGCCCGAGTTCACGCTTTTCCAGGACAATGACCTGGGCGGCCGTGGCCGCTACCGCACGGATTTCCGCCTGTTCGCCTACGTGGGCGGGGCCTTGTACCTGAGCAACCCCAAGGGCCAGCTCAACCGCACCGGCGAATTCTACAACCTGCGTGAGCAGAACACCGAACTGGCCTCCTATTCCAACCTGGGCTTCGCCATTCCCGCTGGCCTGGGCTTTCACTTCACCTTCAAGCGCCGCCACCGCGTGGGCTGGGATTTCGGCTGGCGCACCACGTTCACCGATTACCTCGACGATGCCAGCACGGTGTACGCCGATCCGGCGTTGCTGCCCGGTGGCGCGAACAGCCTGGCGGCCTCTTTGGCCAACCAGACCAACTTCCTCGACCGCGTGGGCAACCCCGACATACCCTTGCCACAGAACTACGACGCCGGTGCCAAGCGCGGCGACCCCACGCACAACGACAGCTACCTGACGATGACCTTCACGTACAGCTACGTGTTGAGGGGGCAGTCGAACTTCTACCGCCAGCGCTACAACTGGATGCGTGGCAAGAAGCGCATCGGCCGCAAGAGCAGGGCCAAGTTCTAACGCAGGCATAACGGGCCACAGGCCCCAAAGGCCGATACCTGCAGCAGCAGGTTGTTAGTTGCCGGTTCCCATTGGTTGCGCTGTGCCTGCATCCGGACCTTCGGCCCGATGTTCCACGCTTGATCTGCTTGCCACGAGTGGCGGGCGGGGATTGGCAACTACCAACTACCCGCCCACCCCATTCCGTTCGATCCAGTCCTCCAAGGCCACCAGCGTCCAGATGCGGTACCAGCTCACCGAGCGGTCGTTGCGCAGGAAACGTTGCCACAGGTTTTCCATGGCACCCGGCCTAAAGAACGGCCGACCGCCCAAGGCCCGGACGTTCCGCTCACACAACCCCTTCAGTTCGTTGCGCATCCAATGCTCCCACGGCAGGGTGAAGCCCATTTTCTTGCGCTGGGTGATCTCCGCCGGCAGCATGTCGCCGAGGGCATCGGTCAGCAATTTCTTCGGTGTATGGGGGTACTTCACCCCATCGGGCACGCCCAGTACGTATTGCACCAAGCGATGATCCATGAAGGGCGCGCGTATTTCCAGGGCGTGCGCCATCGCCATTTGGTCGGTGTCCCGAAGCAGCGTATCGGGCAGGTAGGTAAGGAACTCCGCGGCCGATACCTGGCTTAGCGTGGGGAGCCTTTTGCCAGCGGGGCCATAGAGCAGATCGCGCACGGCGGCCATCACGGGATCCGGGGGCGGGGCAAAGGCGAGCAGCGCGCGCAGCTCCTTGTTGCTGCAGGCCAGCCGTGCCAAGGGATAGGTGTGCGCCACGTCCCATTTGGGCAATTCCAGCAGAGCGGCAGCCTTCCAGCCCACGGCGTCCCGTTTGGAGTGCTTCACCACCGCGGCCAACAAGGCCCGCAGGGGCCTGGGTACCACCGTGAACCTGTTCTGCTGCACCAGCGCTTGCGAACGCTTGAACACCTCGTACCCCGCAAACACCTCATCGCCCCCGAGGCCGCTGAGCACCATGGAAACCCCGGCCTCTTTGGCCATTTTGGCCACCACCCAGGTGTTGGGCCCATCGGCGCTGGGGTGGTCCATGGCCGCAAGGGCCTCCGGCAGCCATTTCAGCATGGCCTCCGGCTTCAGGCGGATCTCCTGGTGCCGGGTACCGAATTTCTTGGCGACCAGCGCCGCATACCGGGCCTCGCTGTATTCCGCCTCATCGAAGGTGACGGTGAAGGTGTGCAACCGCTCCCCCGTGGTGGCGGCCAAGGCGCCCACCACGGCGCTGCTGTCGATGCCCCCGCTCAGGAATGCGCCGTAGGGCACATCGGAGACCGCTCGTTGTTCCACGGAGCGGAGGAAACGCTCCCGCACTTCGCGCAGCACCACTTCACGGGGGGCGGCCGCTGCGTCCTGTTCCATGTTCTCCGGCAGGCTCCACCAACGTTGCAGCTGCATTTTGCCTGCGGACCAGCGCAACAGGTGGCCGGGCGGCAACATGCACACATCCTGCACCATGGTGGCGGGCCCGTGCACGGCGCCATGCCGCAAATGATCGGCCAGGGCGGCGCGGTCCAGCGTGCGCGGCACCAAGCCCGAGGCCAGCAAGGCACGCACCTCGCTGGCGAAAAGCAGTTGGCCGTCGCGGAAGGAATAGTACAGCGGCTTCTCCCCGAAGCGGTCCCGTACCAGCACCAACTCTTGTTCATGGCTGTCCCACATGGCGAAGGCGAACATGCCCTGCAGCCGTTGCAGGCATCCGGTGCCCCAGGCCTCCCACGCGGCCAGCAGCGATTCCGTGTCGCTGTTGGTGCGGAACGGGCGGCCCGCCAAGGCCCCGCGCAACTCCCGGTAGTTGTACACCTCGCCGTTGTGCACCAGCACGAACCGGCCGTCAACACCGTGCATGGGCTGGTGGCTTGCCGGGCCGGGATCGATGATGGCGAGCCTGCGGTGGCCGAGCACCACTTGGCTGCCGGTCCACGTTCCGCCGGCATCGGGGCCACGGTGGGCCATGGCCGCCGCCATGCGCTGCACCGCCGCCCCGGTTTCATCCGTGGGGCGTGCGATGGCGATGCCGGCTATGCCACACATGCGCTGCGGTTCAGTCCAGTATGTAGGAGGTATCGCCCAAGATCCGCTCCAGGCCCTCGCGCAGGGGCAGCAGGTCGCGGCCCAGCAACTCGCGCATCCGTGAAATGTCCGGCATCCGGCGCGTCATGTCGCCTTCCTTCAACGGCGGCAGGTGCACGATCTTGGAGGAGCTTCCGGTCAGCTCCACCACCAGCTTGGCCAGTTCCAGGATCGTGGTTTCATGGTCGTTGCCGATGTTGGCCACGTCATTCACCACCGCATTACCGAGGAAGGCATTGGTGGTGGCGCTGATGTTGTCGTCGATGTAGCAGAACGTGCGCGTTTGGCTGCCATCGCCGTACACGGTGATGTCGTTGCCCTTGAGGGCGGCACGGATGAACTTGCTCACCACGAAATCCTTGCTCTGTTTGGGCCCGTAGGTATTGAAAAAGCGGAACACCGTGTAGTCCAGGCCGTATTCGCGGTGGTAGCTTCGCAGGAAGGCCTCCCCGATGTTCTTCACGATCGCATAGGGCAGCTTGCTGTTCAGGGGCGTGGTGTGCTCGTTCTGCGGAAACTCCACCGGCTCGCCGTACACCTCGCTGCTGCTGCTGAAGAATACCCGCTTCACGCCTGTGTTCTTGCACAGGTCCAGCACATTGCGGATGCCGTCGATATCGTGCAGCACGCTTACCGGGTGGTCCGTGGTGCGCTTCACCCCCACCACGGCGGCATAGTGGAACACATACTCCGGGCGGTAGGCATAGAAAACACTGCTGATGTCCTCGAAGCGGTTCACGTCGCATTTGATGAAATGCACGTTGGGGTGCGAGGCCAGCTCAAGCTTGCGCAGGTCGCCGGTGGTGAGGTTGTCCACGGCCACCACTTCGGTCTTGGGTGTATCGGCCAGTTTAAGGGAGAGGGCGCTGGGGATGAATCCTGCGCCGCCGGTGATCAGTATGCGTGTCATGTTCAAATTGGATCGACGGCGCCAAAGGAAATGATTATCGCGCTGGCAGCACCAAGGGCGGCGCCACCTCGGCCGGTTCCTCGGCTTCACCGGCCTGCTCAAGCGAGCCGATGATCTCCGGTTCGGACATGATGGTGAGCACCACCAGCAGCAAAATGGTGTAGGGGTTGAGCGAGGCCGAGAGCCAGCTTTCGTAGATGATGGAGAAGAGCACGGAGAACATGACGGCCAAGGCGATGGGCGTGTTCTTGCTGGCCTTGATGAAGATGAGCGAGAAGCTGCGCAGGAAGAGCAACAGGCCCACAATGCCCACATTCAGCCAAAAGGCCAGGTAGGTGTTGTGCACGCCACCCTGGTGGCCCAGGGCGGAGAGGTAGCGGTAGGCGCGCTGCATCAACACATACTCATTCTCAAATCCGGCCCCGAACAGGAAGTAGCCATCCTTGTTGATCAGGTCCCAGGCATATTGCCAGGCGATGTAGCGCCCCGATCCGGAATCAAGGCTGTCCACCCGGAGGTATTCCTGCAACCCTAGGCTTTCGATGATGTACGGCAGGTTGCTGGAGAGCAATTCGCCAAGGCCGATGAAGGCGATGAAGGAGATGATGCCCAAATACACCGAGGTGCGGAAGAAGGGGATGAAAACGGTGAACATCAGCGTGGCCATCAGCGAGGTGCGGGCGCCACAGGTGATCAGGTAATAGATGAATACGGTATAGATGAACAAGGTTTCCCACCGGTTGAACAGGTCGCGGCGCAGGTGCCTTACCACGGTGAAAAGCACAAAGCACAGGTAAACGAAAATGGCCATGCCGTTCGGGTTGCCGAACCAGCCCTTGAAGCGCCCCGCCACGTAGTACCGGGAGGTGTCGCCGCCGAAATAGAGCAGCAATTTCTGGCTCACCAGCACCAACGCCAGGAACCAACAGAGGTTGCGGAAAAAAGGCCAACCGAACAACCGGAAGTTGTGCAGGACATAATTTGGCACCACCAAGAAGAGCAGGGCGTACGACAAGGTCTTCTCCATGGACGTGATGGGTACCGGCGAGGCCAGGATGGGCAGGAACGCGTAAAGCAGGAATGGCAGGAAAAGCGGGAATACCCGCGCCAGCGGCTGGAAACTGCCCCGGTCCACCAACAACACCAGTAACAACACCAGGATGTACAGCGCCTTGGCCGGCTTCATCACATCCATGCCCGGCAGCCCGTTGATCATGTCGGAAAGCACCAAGCACATCACAAAGCCGAACAAAATGTCCTGCCAATGGCCAACGCGCCGCAGCAGGATCACCCCCAGGGGCAGCACGCCGTACATCAGCGCGGGGGCCAGCCGGGCCACCAGGATCCACAGCAGCAGGAAGGCGACCGTATAGTAGTTTTCTCGGAAGAACTGCCGCATGGCAAGGTCCGTGGCCCAGGTGGATGAAGCGGCCAAAGGTAACTGGTGCCGTGGGCGCAGGACGTGCGGGGAACCGCGGCCTGCCCGAAAGAGGCCGCCGCGGGGCCGGGCCTAGACGTGCCCCCTCTCCTGCGCTTATAGGCTTACTTTTGGCTGCCCATGGAAAAAAGATCCAACGTGCTGGTAACCGGGGGTGCCGGCTTCATCGGCTCTGCGCTGGTGGTGCATTTGCAACAGGCCGGCCACGAAGTGCATGTCCTGGACAACCTCTCCTTCGGCCTGCGCCAATTGGCCCGCGTGCCCGATGAACAATTCCATGTGGCGGACATCCGCGACCAACAAGCCACGCAGGCCGTGTTCCGGCGCGTTGCACCCGAAGTGGTGCTGCACCTGGCGGCGCTCCATTTCATTCCCTATTGCAACCAGCACCCCGTGGAGGCCTGCGAGGTGAACATGATGGGCACCATGCACGTGCTCGATGCCGCGGCGGCCTGCGGCACGGTGCGCCAGCTGTTCGTCGCCAGCACCGCAGCGGTGTACCCCGTTGCCGACGGGCCCATGGACGAGGAGCACCCTACCGGGCCCATGGACATCTACGGCATCACCAAGCTGATGACCGAAAAACTTGTGCAGGAATTCCACCAGCGCACCGGCATTCCCACCCTCATCGGCCGCTTCTTCAATGCATTCGGCCCCAACGAGACCAACCCGCACCTGATCCCCGAAATACAACGGCAGGTATTGGCCGGCCAACGGGTACTGAAACTCGGCAACCTGGACCCCAAGCGCGATTTCATCCACACCGAGGACATGTGCAGGGCCATGCAGGCCCTGCTTCGAACGGCGGGCACGGGCCACGAAGTGTTCAACATCGGCCGTGGGCTGGAGTACAGCGTGCGCGAGATCGTGGAGGCCTTCGAACGGCAATTGGGCGAGCCCTTGGACATTGAGGTGGACCCCGCCCGGGTGCGCAAGGTGGAGCGCATGCACTTGCTGGCCGATGTGGGCAAACTGAAGCGGGTGACCGGCTGGGAGCCGCGCTGGAGCATCGACGACGGCATTGCCACCCTGTTGAAGGAACCGGTGATGGACCGGGCGTAGCGGGCCGCATCGTGGATGTTATGATGCATGTGGCGCTTTGCACCGATGGGGTATTCCCGCAGGCCTTGGGCGGCATGCAACGCCATTCGCGGCTTTTGGCCACGCATTTGGCGGCCAGCGGGCAGGTAAAGCTGAGCGTGGTGCACCCGCACGATTGGGGCATCTTCAACCCGGCCGAGGGGATCGACGAGGTCCCGGTACAACCCATCGACACCGGGCGCTTTTACCTGGGCGAGCTTTGGCGGTACAGCGATCGCGTGGCCCAAGCGCTCCACAGGTTGCAACCGGACGTGGTCCTTTCACAGGGCTTTTCCGTGTGGAAGGGCATGCAGCGCTTCAGCCCGCGGTTGATCGTTCATCCCCATGGCCTTGAGATGTTCCAGGGCCTTACGGCCAAGGAGCGCCTGATGGGTACCCCGTTCCGCATGCTGGTGCGGCATGTGGCGCGCAACAGCCGGGTGGTCATTTCACTGGGGGGGCGGCTCACCCCACTGCTGGAAGAGGTGGTGGCGGAAAGCCCGGCGCGCGTGCAGGTGATCCCCAACGCGGTGGACCTGCCGCCACAGGAGGGGTACGCGCCCGTGAAGGGTCCCTTGCAATTCCTCTTTGTGGGCCGGTTCGCCTTCAACAAGGGCCTCGATGTGCTGCTGGCCGTGGCACGCCAGCTTGCTGCGCAAGGTGTGGAGGATGTCCAATTCCTGCTGGCGGGCGACGGTCCCTTGCTGCATCAATTGCAAAAGGAACTTCCGCCCAATGTGCAGCTATTGGGGCGCGTGGGCGACAACGAATTGTTCGCCCTGTACCGGCAATGCGCTGCCTTGGTGCTGCCCACGCGTTTTGAGGGCATGCCCACGGTGGTGCTGGAGGCCATGGCCCGGTCGCGGCCGGTCTTGGTGAGCGATGTGGGGGCCACCGCCGAATTGGTGGATGCCACCAACGGGTACTTGCTGCCCGCCGGTGATGCCGGTGCACTGTTGCAGGCCGTGCTGGCCTTCCGCGCCCTTTCGCCCATGCAACGCGCCGCCATGGGCGAAAGGTCGCGGGAACGCTGTGCCGCCCGATTCGGCTGGCCCTCGGTAACGGAACAGTTCATCGGGCTGTTCCGCTCGGTGGCGCGATCGGGTTAACCGTTGGCCAGGACCTTGTCATACAGCGCGGAGAGCGCTGCATTGCGGACGCCCAGCGAAAATTTCGCATGCACAATGCGGCGGTTCGCCGCTTCCATGGCGGCACGCCGGGCGGGATCGTCCATCAGGCCGCGGATCGATCCGGCGATCTCCGCTGCCAGCTCGTCGCTGTCCCGGCCCTCCACGGGCACCACATGGGCGCCTTCGCCGTGTACCGCCACCTCGGGCAGGGCGCCCGCATCGGAGCAGATCACGGGCAGCCCGCAGCCCATGGCCTCCAGCACGGTGTTGTTGAAGGGATCGGCAAAGGTGGTGCCCACGAAAACGTGCGCGCGCTGCATTTGCTCGATCACGGCATCGTGGGATAGTTGCCGCATCAGCGTAATGCCCGGCGTTTCGGCGATCGTGCGCTCCGCCCAGGCGATCACGCCCGGATCAGGGAAAATACCCCAATCCACCTCCACGCGGCTGATGATCACCAACCGCGCATCGCTGCGGCCCAATTGCCGGAATGCCTTCAACAATTCCACCCCGCCCTTGCGGTAAAAACCATTGCCGGCGAACAGGATGGTGAACGGCCCGCCGCCGCTTCGCAAGGCCGGGTGGGTTTCCACGGCGCGGTAAACAACCGACATCTTCGCGGGGTCCACCCCGGCCAATGCCAATTGCTGCCGGTTCATCTGCATGGCCCACCTGCTGGTGAACAGGATGTGGCGGCAATGCCGGGAGGCCAGCCGGCGCAGTGCCCACCGGTAGCGCTTGCTTTCCTGGGTCAGCAATTGGAAGCGCGGCATGTAGCTCTCCACCTCCACCACCCAGGGCCGCGCATTGGCCACCACACCATTGTAGGTGTGGAACAGGTCAATGCCCCTGCCTGGCAGAAAAAGCTTTGTGTTGGCCAGGAACTCGGAGCGCACCCCCATCACATGCCACGGAATGTCCAACGCCCTGCGGTAGGTGTATCCCTCGGGCGGGTGGTTGAAGCAGTATTCCTGCCAATACCGTGTTTTGTGGCTGATCCCAACGGTGCGCATGCCCGTGCCTGCCTATTTGCGTACCTCGGCGGCCAAGGTTGTCTGTTCGTACCAGCGTGCAAATTGCCGCAGGCCATCGGCCAGGGTGGTGGTCGGGCGGAAGCCCAGTGCAGCGCGGGCCTTGTTGATGTTGGCGTAGGTGCGCCGCATATCGCCGGGCTGCTCGGGCAGCACCTCCAGCCCGGCCTTACGGCCCGCCTGGGCCTCAATGGCGGCGATCAACGCCCGCAGCTCCACCGGCTCGCTGTGCCCAAGGTTGTACACCGGACAACACTCATCCGCCTTCCGCTGTTCCACGGCCAGGTCCATGGCCGCACGAACGCCGGCGATGATGTCGGCCACATAGGTGTAATCGCGGCTGGTGGTGCCGTCGCCGTACCGGGGTATGGGCGAGCCTTTTGAAATGTGGTCGAAGAACTTATGGATCGCCAGGTCCGGCCGTTGCCTGGGGCCGTACACCGTGAAAAAACGCAGCACGGTGGACGGCAGGCCCATGATGTGGTCGAAATTCCGCGTGAACTCCTCGGCGATCAATTTGGTGGCCCCGTAGGGGCTGATCGGGTCTGCTTTTTGGTCCTCGCTCCAGGGCAGTTCCGGATTGTTGCCGTACACGCTGCTGCTGCTGGCCAACATGAAATGCGGGCACCGGTTTTCCTTGGCCTTCACCAGCACGCGCAGGGTGCCGGTCACGTTCACCTGGTGGTACCCGCCGGGATCGGCCATGCTGGGCCGCACCCCCACCAGGCCGGCCAAATGCACCACGATCGCCGGCCCGCCCGCGGCCGCAAAGGCCCGGTCCAAGGCCAGGTCATCCAGGATGTCGCCCTCCACCAACCGGAAACGGGGATCATCGCGGTGCGGGGCCAGGTTCGCCTCCTTGATGTGGCGCGGATAGTTCGGGTGGAAATTGTCCAGCACCACCACGTGCCATCCTCCTTCGGCAAGGAGGCGGTCCACCAAGTGGCTACCGATGAAACCGGCGCCGCCGGTGATGATGGCCTTTCGCTGCATGGGTAGGAATCGGGTGGCAAGCTAAGGGAAAGGCCATATACCACCGGCCGGTTAGCTTCGCCACCTGCATGCAACCGGGTGAACACATTCTGCTGTTGTGCCATTCTTTTCCGCCTGTACCGGGCATTGGCGGAAGGCGTTGGGCGAAATTCGCGAAGGAGCTGGCCAAGCGCGGATATGTGGTACATGTGATCGGCCAAAGGAAGCGGATAGGTTCCGTGGATTCTGCATGGAGCGGGGATGTGCAACACCCCAATATCAGGCATCACGCTTTCCGCTCCCGATACCCTGCCATCCTGGAAAAAAGCCCGCTGATCTCGTTTTGGGACAAGCTTCGGTACAAAGCTTGGCTCGCCATTATTCCTTGGCTCACCAAAGAAAACATTTTCGACCGTGCTTGTTTGAGCAAAAAGCGCATCATGCAAATTGCGGATGGCCTGATCAAGCAAAACGGCATCCGCCATATCGTGGCCACTGGTGCGCCGTTCAGCCTCATGGTTTACGGGGTGGAGTTGAAAAAACGCCATTCAGGCATTCAACTCACCACCGATTTCCGCGATCCTTGGACCTGGGGGCCGTATTACGGGCGCTCCACGGCCACTTCCGCCCAACTATTGAGCGAGGACCGGAAGGAGTTTGACGTGATACGGAACAGTGATCATGTAACCTCACCGTATGCCGAGATCTTGGCAACGTTGCAGCAAAAGCATGATCCAACCGGCAAACAGTTCGTATTGCTGCCGCATGCCCTGGATCCGGAGGACCTTCCGACGGCCCCCCCCTTGGAGCGGTCGGGGATCTTCAGGATGATATACGCCGGCAGTTTGTACCGGGAAAGCGAGGGCAGTGCCTACTTTGATGCCTTGGTCGCAACGTTCGCTGCAATGCGCGATCATCGACCGGAACTAGCCGGGAAATACCGGATCGATATGTACATCACAGGATCCGAGACAAAGAAATACCGCGATCAGGTCAACGATGCTGGCTTGAACGACGTGATGGCCATCCATGAGCCGCTGCCGAATCGCCGTGTCCTGGAACTGATCGCCCAAAGCAACCTTGTGGTCGCCTTTCTTCCGCAGAGCAAAAAAGACCTGCTCACCACGAAGTTCCACGAGTTGTTCTGTTTGGGCGTACCGGTACTTCACGTAGGTGAGCCGGGCGTGGTGAGCCGTACCCTGGCCAAGCGGCGGCTCGGCGATTCGATCCGCGTGGAGGAGCTGATCACCGAATTGCCGAAATTCATCACCGGCGAACGGCAGATCGAACTGGACCCCTCCCCTGATCTGAGCGACGTGCTGTTGGGCCCTGTGACGGACCGGTTGATCCGGGAAGTATTGGTGTGACGGCCTGATGTGATGGCAACCGGGGAACATTACCTGCTACTGTGCGAAGGCTTCCCGCCGGTACGCGGCATCGGTGGCCGGCGTTGGGCCAAATTCGCCAAGGAACTGGGGCGGCGGGGGCATACGGTGCATGTGATCCGCCGGAAATGGCCGGCCGGCCGGGAACAGTCCTTATGGAAGGCCGATGCTGAAGCGCCCGGGATCGTGCACCACCCCATCGCCCTGCACTATCCGGAGGTGCTCACGCGGCGCCCGCTCAACGGGCCGCTGGAAAAACTGCAATACCACTTTTGGCTGCGGCTGCTGCCCTTGCTGGTGAAGGGGAATTATTACGATGCATCGGTCTTCTCGCGCAAACGGACCTTGGCCATGGCAGCGCGATTGATCCGCGGGCACGGCATCAGGCACGTGATCGCCACCGGGGCGCCCTTCCGGCAATTGGCTTTCGCGGCGGAACTGAAGCAACGCTACCCGCAACTTAACGTGGTGGCCGACCTGCGCGATGAATGGACATGGGCGGGGCACTATGGCCTGGCCTCGTTGGCCGCGAGGCGGGCGGCGCATGAGCAACGGTTGGAGGAACACGTGGTGAAAACAGTTGACCATGTCATATCGCCCCACGCCCGGGTGATCGGGCACCTCAGCGGGAAATACGGTGGCGCCGCCAGTCGTTTCCATGTGCTGCCCAATGCGGTGGACCCCGATGATTTCGATCGATCGGCGCCGCCGCCGGCCGACGGCGAATTCCGCATGATCTATGCCGGCAGCCTATACGGGGCGGAGCAGGCTGAAGCTTACTTCGGGCAGGTGCTCACGGCCTTGGAGGCCCTGCGGGCAAAGGATGCGGCGCGGTCCGCCAATTGCCGCTTGGACCTTTACATCACCGGCCATTCCACAGCGGCCTTGGCCGCCATGGTGGCCGCGCGCGGGCTGGATGACGTGGTGCATTTCCATGGGCCCGTGCCCCCGCGCGAACTGTCCCGGCGCATCGCCGGCTCCGACCTGGTGCTCATTTTCATCCCTGCGGAGAACAAGGAAATCCTCGGTACCAAGTTCCACGAGATCTTCTTCCTGGGGCGACCGATCCTCCATGTGGGCGAGCCGGGCCAAGTGAGCAGGACGCTGCAGGAGCGCGGGCTGGGCGCCTCGGTGCGTTTGGAAGCGCTGGTGGATGAATTGCCCCGCTTCATCACCGGCGAGCGAACGATCATTCCGCCCGCAACCACGGACCACAGCGCATACCTGCTGGCCAACGTCACGGACCGGTTGCTCGGCGAGGTCCTGGCCTAGCCCTTCCCCTGCGCCAAAACCTCCAACACCTTCCGGTATGCTTCATCGTGTGCCGGCTTGGTGTAGTGGGCCAGGGCGTGCTCGTGCAGGCGACGGCGCTCTTCGGCCGTCGGCCGTTCCAACGGCGGCAGGGCCTCACCTTCCCGGTGCACGAAGCCCAATTGGTGCGCTTGCACCGCCCGGGAGAAATCACCGATTTGTGCGCTGATGACCACGGGCAACCCGCACGCTATGTATTCCGCGAATTTGGTCGGCGAGGACACGCGGTTGGTCACGCTGTCCTCACGCACCAACAGCGCATGGTCGCAGGCGGCCAACAGTTCCGGCACGCGCGAGGGATCCACCCAGGCGCGCACGGCGCGCCCCAGCCAATTGGCCGCCAGGGCATCAATGGCCGGATTGGGCGGGCACAGGAAGAGCACCTTCACACGGGGCTGCGCCAGCAACAGCGGCGAAAGCAGCCGCTCCAGCAGTTCAAAGGATTGCCAACCGGCCGCTGAGCCGGCATACACCAGCACCACGTCCGTCTCCGCAAAGCCCAGCTCGACCCGCATGCCCGCCCCATCCGCCAAGGGGCCCAAGTGTGCGCGGCCCAAGGTGCACGGCACCACCACCTGTGCCTGGCCCGCATAGCCGAACCGTTCTTGCCAATAGTGCACCAAGGCATGGCTTACGGCCAACCGGATATCGCTGCCCAGCACCGCCTCTCCTTCCACGCCGGCCATCTGCGCGATCAACCCGTCGTTGTCCACTACGCGGTATTCCTCCCATTCCGCGGCATAGGCGCCCCGCGCATCAAAGCACACGCGGCCCACCAAGCCCTTCTCTTTGGCCCGCAGGGCCATCCAAGTGGCCAACGCACCGCGCGCCATGATGCCCTTCGGCCGTAGTACCCTGCAGGCGGTACGCACGGTTACCGTGTTGCGATGCCAGCGGCCAACCCCCGGCACCATGGGCAGCACCAAGGCATCGGGGCATTCGCGGCGGATCTTCTTGCGCGTGCCGATGAAGCCGCGGCCGCTCACCAGCGCCAGCAAGCGTACGCGGGGCCCGCCCAGCCCGTTCAAATGGGCAACCGTGTCGGTTACCTGGCTCCAGTACACGCCGCTGGGCTGGTCGTTATGGGTAAGGTAGAGGATCACGAGCGGGCGATCACATCAAGTACGCGTTCCGTGGCATGGCCGTCCCAAAGCGGGGGCACTTGGCCGTGGCCCGCACGGCCTTCTTCTATATCGCTGATCGCGGCCTGCAGCGCGGGCAGGTCAAAGTCGATCAACCGGTTGGAGCCCATGGTCACCGTAATGGGCCGCTCGGTGTTGGGGCGCAGCGTAAGGCAGGGCACTTGGCGGTAGGTTGTCTCCTCCTGTATGCCGCCGCTGTCGGTGATGACGAAGGCGCAGGTGGCGATCAGCTTCTGGAAGTTGAAGTAGTCCATGGGCCCGGTGATGCGCAGCTTGGGCAGGGCCTGCAGGCGCGGCATCAGGCCGTGGGCCTCCAGCTTGGCCTTGGTGCGCGGGTGCACGGGGAATACCACGGGCCGCTCCGCGGCCACATGGCCGATCAGCTGCACCAGCTTCTCCAATTCCGGGGCCACGTCCACCGTGGCGGGCCGGTGGATGGTCATCAGTACATGCCCGCCTTCCCCCAGCCCCAGCTCCTGTAGTATGGTGGCCGCCTGCACTTGGGCGTCATAGGCCACAAGCGTGTCGATCATGGTGTTGCCGGTGAAGTGCACCTGGTGGTCCGGCCGTCCTTCGGCCCTCAGGTGGTCCAGCCCGCTTTGCTCGGTAACGAAGAAAAGGTCGGTGATGCGGTCGGTGAGGATGCGGTTGATCTCCTCGGGCATGCCCATGTCGCCGCTGCGCAGCCCGCTTTCCAGATGGGCCAATGGAATGCCCATCTTGTTGGCGGTGATGGCCCCGGCCAAGGTGCTGTTCACATCACCGGGCACGATCATCAGGTCGGGCCGCCATGCCTTGGCCGCGGCCTCTAGGGCGATCATGATGTGGCCCATCTGCGCCGCTGGCGTGGTGTGGGGCGTTTCCAGGAACCGGTCAGGCCGCAGGCCGAACTGGTCGAAGAACACCGTGCTCATCCGCTCATCGTAGTGCTGCCCGGTGTGCACCAAGTGCACCTCCATGCCGCGCTCGGCGGCCAACGGCTTGAACCGGGTGACCTTGATGAAATTCGGGCGCGTGCCCACCACCACCATCAACTTCTTCATGCAGCGAACCCTTCCGGGCCGCGCGAATGTAGCGGTAGCCGACCGGTCACGCCCCAGGCCAGCGATCCGGTGGGCACATGGGCGACCGGGGGCGAGGGTCCAATTGCGTTGGAACTCACTCCATGGCGCTCTCCCGCGGGAACCACGCCGCCACCAGCACGAACACCAGCGGTACCGGGTATTGCAGCATGTGCGAAACCTGTATGGCCACCATGTCCAGCCCGGGCACCCATGGGGCTAGCAGATGCAACACCAACGCAAGCAGGGCGAAGGCGGCAAAGCCGGCCAGGATCCAGCGCGCATGCCGCCAGGTGCCCAGCAGCACCCGCGCCAGCAGTACGCAAAGGGCGGCCATCACGGCCATGCTCAACAGGGCCAAGCTCCATTTCAACAGCACCACCGCACGCAGGTCCCAACCCCGCAGCCAGCCCTGCACCATGCTGTGCGCGTAGGAAAACGGCGTGTGCCGCGCCAAATGGTCGATCTGGTAATTGAGGTTGATGAAGGTGAACTCACGCCAAGATCCATACAGGATCCCCGCCAGCAGCACCAGGCCGGTTTCCGTCCGGCGGCCCCAGCGGATGCCCTTGCCCTTCATGCCACGGGCTTGTGTGGCCGGCGCGAGGCGAACCGCTTCACCCACAGGTACCACAGGAAAAAGACCCAGCCGTACACGATCACATAGAAGGTGTAGTCGTGGTTGAAGTTGAGCCATTCGTAGTTGATGCTCACCACAATGCAAAGCGCCGCCACGCGCAAGGCATTCACCAAATGGATGCTGATGATGCCCAGGGCACCGAACCACAGCTTGTGCCGCCACGGCCCGCCGTAGGCGATCAGAAAGATCAGGAACACCGCGAACAAGCCCACGCCGTTGCACGGGTCGCCGATCCAAAGCAGGTGGCCCCCCTCCACCCCGATGGTGCGGATGTTGTCCGCATTCACCGGCTCGGGGATCAGCTCGTAGCCCAGCAGGGTAAGGATCGCACCGGCCCAGGTGATCAGCCAGCCGATCACCGCATGGTCCAGGCCGCCCCATGGGTGGAGCACTAAGGCGTACAGCAGGTACCAGGCCGCGTACAGCAGCGCCGCGGTAAGCAGGAAACGGAAGAGGGGATCACGCCCCGCCTTGGTGGACGGTGCGCCGACGGGCATCAGATCTCGGACTTGCGCGCCTTGCGCGCGTCAAGTGCCTTCTTGCCCCCAAGCAGGGCACCGGCACCAATCAACAGCGACAATCCGCCATCGATGGGGATACACGGCGGCGGCCAGCAAGGTGGCCCGCCACCCGGGCCCGGCTGCGCCAGCAGGGCGCCCACAAAGGGCCCCGCCACGAAGGCGAGCAGTAGAAAAAGGCGGATTGATCTGCTCATGAATACAATGATCTGAAAAACGGAACGAGGCCAAATGTAGAACGATCCACCGAATGCACGGTTGCCCGATCAACGGCCAATGTACATCCGCACCCGGTATATGGTTCGCGCCTGCAGCATCCGCGGAACAATTACCCCCCCGATCTTTATTGCCGCTCCTTGCCACCTGCTTTTGCCAGCCGCTTCAAATTGCGCTGCATGCGCCGGAACTGCCGCAGTGAGGGCGTGGTGTAGGAATGGCCGGGGCCTTGTGGACGGGCGTTCGCCAGCGCCGCCGGATAATCGGCCAATAAACGGCACAGGCCCCGGGCACTCGCTTCCATCAAGGTGGGCAACGTGGCGTTCACCGTTTCACGCAGGCTATCGCCGAAGGTGATCGGCACCTGTTCCTGCAGCAGGATCATGCCCGTATCGATGTGCTGATCGATCTGGTGGATGGTATAACCCGTAACGGGCGACATGTTGTAGATCTGCCAAATGATGCTTTGGGCATTGCGGTAACCGGGCAAGAGCTCATGGTGGATGTTCACCATGCCCAAGCTGGGGGTGGTGAAAACGCGCTTGCCGATGTAGCCATTGCCCAGGCTGATGCCCAAGACCGCCCCGCTTTCACGCAACGATCGGGCGGTTTCCGCACTGTTCATGGCGGCCGTTTCCACGAACGGGATCCCGTGTTCCAGGCAAACCTCCTCAATGTCCCGCAGGCCCAAGCGCGGCACGAGGTCCTGATCGTACCAGGCCCGCATGCGCACCCCGTTCAACGCACCGCCCAGGCCTATGCGCAGGGTCTTGAGCACCTTTCGCCACAGGTGCCGCCACCGCTTGCGCGGCCGGTTGCCCGCCACGATCACCAAGGCCACGGTGCAATGCGATGCGCGCACCAAGTGTTCCAAATGGTGCGAGGCAGTGCCCCGGCGGGCACTGGTGAGCACCGCCACCTTCATCAGGCGCGGGCATAAGGGAACAAATTGCCCGCCGGCGAAGCCGTACGCGAATTGTTCACCATAAAATACATGATGTGCGCCAGCTTCCAGCCCAATAGAATGTGATCGCGGCGGATGCACAGGTCCTCGGCGGCAAGCGCCGCGCCATGCGGCACATGGCAACCCCGCTCGGCCGAGGCGCAGGAAACATGACCCGATGCGAAGACGGTGCGCCGGGCCTGTTCGTTGAAATTCACAAAACGGCCGTAGGGGAAGGCGAAATGGCCCGCTTCACCGCAACGCGCCGCCAAGGTCTCCCGCACCTCGCGGCAATCCTCGGCAAAGGCCCCCGCGGCCATCCGGCCCACATCGCTGTGCAGCATCGTATGGCCACCGATCTCGTGGCCGTCGCGTTGCAACGCATGGATATCGTCCCAATCCAAGAAGGCCACCGGAGGGAAATGAAGCCTTTCCGCACAAAACGCCTTGATCCGCCCGAAGGAGGTTTCCCCCACCATGCCGGGATTCACAAAGAAACAGGCCGTGGCCCCGTAGCGCTTCAACACGGCACCGGCCCGCAGGTTGTTCTTGAAGCCGTCGTCGGAGCTGAAACACAGATAGGGCTTGTCGATCTTGTTTTCCAAGATCCGTTGCACTCCTTCTGAATAGGGAATGAAGGTGAAATGTGCGGCCAAATGGCCCATCAGCCGCTCAAGCTGTGCCTCTTCGTCCCGTAGCACATGGTGGATATAAAGGAATTGCACCCGCGGCCGCGCCAGCGCTTCTTCCACCCCCCTGACCCGGTTGCCAAAGGCCAGGCCGTCCAGCGCCAGCGAACGGACCCGCGCCCGCGCGCCCTGCCTGTGGTAGCGCTCCAGCTCAACGAGCGAATCGATCAATTGCCCCTCCATTCAGCCATTCGCTAAACCCTTGGCATCCCACAGGGGCGGCGAATGTAATTCCGAAGCTGTTCGCAACTAACACCGGGACCAATCGCATTACGCAACCGCGGACCAGCAAACATGCTGCGACCCGCTACGGGGTCGGTGGTGCACCACATGGAACGTGCTAACCGCTGCGACCCGCTACGGGGTCGGTGGCGCACCGCGTGGCACGTGCTAACCGCTGCGACCCGCTACGGGGTCGATGGTGCATCGCGTGGCACGTGCTAACCGCTGCGACCCGCTACGGGGTCGGTGGCGCGCCGCGTGGCACGTGCTAATTGCTGCGACCCGCTACGGGGTCGGTGGTGCGCCGCGTGGCACGTGCTAATTGCTGCGACCCGCTACGGGGTCGATGGTGCACCGCGTGGCACGTGCTAATTGCTGCGACCCGCTACGGGGTCGATGGTGCATCGCGTGGCACGTGCTAATTGCTGCGACCCGCTACGGGGTCGATGGGTTTGACCCCGGATGGGGTCACACCAATTAGAAACGAAAATCAAACGACGGGTTACGACCCCTGCGCGGGTCGCAGAAAACGAAAGCATGCCACAGCCAGGCAACGGGCATCGCATTTGGCGACAGCAGCGCGCACCTGACCCCGGATGGGGTCACACCAATTAGAAACGAAAGCCAAACGAAGGGTTACGACCCCAGCGTGGGTCGCAGAAACGAAAGCATGCCACAGCCAGGCAACGGGCATCGCATTTGGCGACAGCAGCGCGCACCTGACCCCGGATGGGGTCACACCAATTAGAAACGAAAGCCAAACGAAGGGTTACGACCCCAGCGTGGGTCGCAGAAACGAAAGCATGCCACAGCCAGGCAACGGGCATCGCATTTGGCGACAGCAGCGCGCACCTGACCCCGGATGGGGTCACACCAATTAGAAACGAAAATCAACGAAGGGTTACGACCCCTGCGCGGGTCGCAGAAAACGAAAATCGCACAGCGCTGGATGCGAACACGGCGGTTAGCTTTAGCCCACATTGATCCGTTACAAACCCACAACGGATCGCTGAAAACGAAAACCCAAAACAACAGCACCATGGCGACATATCTCAGCCTCCATTACCACATTGTTTTCGCCACGAAAAACCGTGTGCCCTCTTTGGCCAAGGAATGGCGGGACCGCATGTTCCAATATGCCGGGGCCACAATAAAAGGGCTCGGCGCTTTCCCACAAGGAATCGGCGGATGGAATGACCACGTCCACATGCTTTTCGGCATGCGCGCCGATAAACCACTGGCAGACGTGGTGCGCGAAATTAAAAAAGCATCATCGGTTTGGGTGCGCGAAGAAATCGGATTGAAGGGTTTTTCATGGCAGGAAGGGTACGGTGGTTTCACCGTTGGCCATCGTGAACGGCAATGGGTGCAGGATTACATCAAAAACCAGGAAGAACATCATCAGAGGAAAACATACATCGAAGAGGTGAAGGCATTCTACGAAGAAGCCGGTGTTGAATTCGACGAAAGGTATTTAACGTGACCCGTACAATCGTGCTGCGACCCGCTACGGGGTCGGTGGCGCGCCGCGTGGCATGCGCTAATTGCTGCGACCCGCTACGGGGTCGATGGCGCACCGCATGGAACGTGCTAATTGGTGCGACCCGCTACGGGGTCGGTGGTGCACCGCGTGGCATGCGCTAATTGCTGCGACCCGCTACGGGGTCGGTGGCGCGCCGCG
>JBIQIX010000004.1:0-89157 GCA_044507815.1 Flavobacteriales bacterium
CAGGTAGTTCTTCCCGGCCTGCTTCACGGCGTACACCTTGTTGCCCATCAGGTTGGTGAAGATGCCGCACTCGGTGGGGGCGATGTTCACCGGGCCCAGGGGCAGGCAGAAGCTGTGCGCATCGCCGTATGCGGGGCTGGCCGGCGACATGGATGGCGACATGTAGCCATCCGTGAAGTCATCTCCCAGGATGATCTTTCCGCCCGGGGTGCGCAGCTGCCAGAAGCCGTTGCCGCCGAGGCCATCACCGAATGTGTCGTACAAGCGGAGGCCATAGCAACCGGGTTCCGTGCCAAGGCATACCGTTTCCGTGATCAACGTGTTGTTCTGGCCCGTGTATGGGCCACCGTACGTGATCGTTTGGCCGGTCCCATCCACCAATTCCCAGGAGGTCTCGCCGCCATCGGCACCGGTGTTTATGGCCACCACGATCGCATTGCCCGAACAGGCCGGCGTGGTAACGCTGATGATGTTGGAGTTGTCCGAGCTGCATCCGCTGCCCACGGCGCGGACACGGTAGTAATACGTCGTGCTCATGTTCAGCCCCGCCACGTTGTGGGAGGTGCCGGATACGGCCAGGCCCTCAAGGCCGGCCACGAATGAGCCGACGAAGCTTTCCGCGCGGGTGAACGCCAGGTTGTCGATCACCGGTCGTGCCGAGGCGTTATTCTCCAGTACGATCTTCACAGGTCCTTCAATGGCCGCGAACCCTTGGTCAAAAGCAGCCGGGGTGGTGTTGTACGGCATGGTGCCGATCGTGGTGCTGGTGGCAAAGCCTGCTCCCGAGAGCACTTTCACCGTCAGCACACCGCCCGTGCCCGAGAATTGCTGCACCACATCAAAGCGGATGTGGCTGACGCCACCATCGATCTGGCCGGATTCCAGGTAGGCGCCGCTTTGGTTCTGCAGCGTGATCGCTTCGTCGGTGCCGGATACCGACAGGTCCGTGCGCGCCTTGTACGCGTTCCATTCCACGCCATCGTCGCCGGTCCAGGTGCGGGTGAGGTATGAGCTTGCGTTCCCGCCGCCAACATCCGTAAAGGTTTCCATGGTGGTTGTGCCGGGCGATTGCATGGAGCCGAATGTGGGGCTAGTGCTTACCTCGAGCGCATAACCTGCCGCACCGGGCACCGCGTTCCAGTTGGCGGTGAAACCAGTGGTGGTGGCACCGGTGGCGGCAATGGCAACCGGGGCATCCATCGCTGCCGAGGTGAACGATCGTTCATCGCCGTAAACGGTACCGCCGGCATTGGTGGCATAGGCGCGGTAATAATAGGGGGTGCAAGCGGCCAGGCCGGTGACCAACGATGTGAACGATCCGTCCGCCAGGTTGATCGACGCCACTTGGACACCTGCGCCCGGGGTGAAGTACTGCGTCGTGCTGTACTCAATGCCGTAAGTCGTAAGCGCAGAGCACCCCTCATCGGTAACCGCTCCACCGAGTTCGGCTTGTTGACCGTTTATGCTGCTCGCGGTGCCGGTGGCTACATCCGCCGGGGTATTTATCCCGGTCCCGGTAGCTTCAACATCGATGCTGCCGGCGCCCCCGCCACCAACGGTGATGTTGCCGTCGTGCACTTGCGCCAAAGCCGGCCCGAACAAGACCCAAATTTCCTGGCTGTAGCTGCCGCCGGATTGGGGCAGGGAAAGGGAAGTGGAGTATGCGCCGTTTTCCGTGGTGGAGAAGGTAAAGCCTTCAAGCGGGCCCACCGTTACATCAGCGACGGAAAGGTTCGTGCCGTTGAGCGTGAAGCTGTGGGGCCCGGCCGTGGTATTCAGGCACACTTCCCCGAAACCGGCCAACGTGCCCGCGGTGAGCAGTGGCGAAGTGCCTGCATCCGTGGTAACCGTGATCACGTTGCTGTTGTTGCCCGAGGAGCATTCCCCGGCGGATCGTAGACGGTAGTAGTAGGTGGTGAGCGGGTTGAGCCCGGATACGGCGTGTGAGGTTGTGTTGCCCACGGAAACGTTCTGGTAACCCGGTACAAAGGAGGCCGCAAAATCAGCCTCGATCACAATATCGTCGATACGGCTGGTGCCATTTGAGGCAACCGGGTTTCCATTCACTGCCACGTTGGTGACCATGATCCAGCGCAGTGCCACCAAGGGTTGGTCGTCGCAGGCGGCAGGCAGGGCCACTGCGTTGATCACGCCAGAGGTGAAATTATTGGCCAGCACCGCGCCTCCGCCGGGCACATCGGTCCAAGGCCCTGAACCGCCGAGCTGGTATTGGAGCTTGAATTCCCTGGGCCCGCTATTGGAGCTGCGCTGCGCGGATGAAACCGAGAGGCCGAGCATGCCGGTCGCATTGAATTCCACCTGCCAATGTTTTGTGCCGGCACCGCCATCCCATCCATCGGCGCTGATGGCATTGCCCGTGGCGCCCGCGGAATAGGTGATGTTGCCGGCTGCGTTGGTGGTGATCACCTGTGCGGCGTTCTGGGGTGTGCCACTGTCGGCCACATCATCGCTGTCGTCAAAATCCCAACCGACCACGGTGCCCCCGGGGCCGCCGAAAGTGGGGCTTTCACTTACATCGAGGAAATAGCCCGTAGCCCCGCTCACCGGGTCCCAGTTCGCCGTAAAGCCATTGCTGCCCACGCTGGTGGCCGCGGTGGCCGTGGGGTCAAGCGGTTGCTCGTCGTCCGTAATGGTAAGCACATGCGTGTTGTTGGTCCCTATAAATGGGCTGCCATCGCCGCCGGAGATACCTGTGATCTCAAAGGTGATGTCCTCGTCGCCATTACAGGTGGCGTCGTCGTTCAGTTGCACCACCACTTCGGCCGGTGCGCTGCTTCCCGCCGGAAAGGTCACGGTGGTTGAGTAGCCCGTGATCCTGCCGGTTGCGCCGGTGGCGGCAATGGTTGCAGTTGTAGCGTTGGTACTGCTCGCGCCGGTGATGTGCAATGCCAGGTTCACGGTGCCACTGGCCTCCGAAGCGGTGCTCGCCGTTGTGGCGAATGCCACGGAGGTGTTGTTCGTTCCGGTGGCCGTTACGGTGCCGCCGATCTCCAGGCTGTTGCTGGTATTGCCCGCGGCAAAGCGCCCGAGAGCGAATGTTCCGGTGGTGTTCTGGGCTCCCCACGCATACAGGCGAAAAGTGATCTGGGTACCATATGCCACTCCTTGCAGGGCGGTCACGGTGGAAAGGTTGATGGTGGCCTGTGTGACCCCATCGCTTGTGCTGGTGAAGGAAACGGCGGATCCAATGTCGGTGAAGGTTGCGCCATCAAGGCTGTAGGTCCAGATGTATGCATTGGGGCCGGTGGAGGTGCGTCGCATGCGCGCATCAATGGAGCTCAGCGATACCGCATGGCCGGGTGTGGCCTGGATGCTGAACTCGAGATATTGGTCACTGGCGACAGCCGCGCTTTTGGTTGTGGCGGTCCAGTTGTTGGAGCTGAAGCCGCGTGCCAACTGAGTCGGGCTGATGCCGCTTCCCCGGGAAAGGGTTGTGCCCGGCGCCAGGTCGGCATCCAGTGTTGTTGCGGCGTAAGTGGCTTCGTTGCCGACCGCTGCCGGGGAACCGAATTGCCAACCCGCGATCTGCGCGAAGCCCGGATTGAGCAACAGGGCCAGCACCGCCAGCCATATGCAGCGTTTGTAAAAGTTCGAGTTGATGTTATTCATGGTTCATGGGATTTGGATTCAATGAAGCGAAGTCGCTGACGAAAATACCTGAATGAGAATAATGAGGCGCCATTTGTTCATAATTCCCTGCTTTTGCCCGCTCATTGAAGGCGATTCCATGTATGCCATGAAAAAGGCCCCTTGCGGGGCCCCTTCCATTCAATATGTGCCAAAAGCTTATTGCTTCATGAACCGCGTGCGGGCCTTCACGTCGCCTTTCACATCGGTGATCAGCAGGCTGTAGCTTCCGGGTGCCAGGCCGGCCACGTTCACATGCGTGGTACTTGCGGCCTCGAGTGCCAATTGGCCCAGCATGTCGTACACCTTCACGTGCACCGGCCTGCCATCGGGCGTGGTGATGAAGAGGTCGGTGGAGGCGGGGTTCGGGTGCACCGCAACGCCATCCTTGGCTGCGATCTCCTCTATTCCCACGTTCTCAATGCAAATGCAGTTGTTGCTCCACAATCCGCCAAAGCCGTTCGGGCTGATGCAGGGGGTGCCAGGCATGGCGGGTCCGCCTACCACGCCAAGGCAATCCTCAGCGGGCTCGGCCGTACCAACAAGCACCATGTAATCCTCGGCCTGTCCGTAGCTGTACGATGCGCAGGGATCGACAACGGCCACGTTGTAATTCTTCACCACACGCATGCGCGATAGGCCCTGTACCGCGTCTGCAGGCACAACAACGGATGCGCTGATCACGGTGGTGCACACATCATTGGTTATGCTGCCCAAGGGCACGTTGGTCTCGAACACGCCATCGCCATTCCAATCGAAGAAGGCGTTGATGTAGCAGGTATAATCGCCGTTGGTGTTGCCTGTTGCGGAAATGGTGTAGGTGCCACCGGCCTCCACATGCGCCGTGTCGGAGCTGAAGTCCTCATACGCGGGTGAACCGGTATCGGACGGGCTCGTGTGGTCGATCCCGGCGAAGGTGACATTACAGATCGGCTCTACACTCGTAAAGTTGATCGTGGTGCAGTAGCACAGATTGGCCGGGTTGATGGTCACCTGCAACGGTGTACTGAAGGTGCTTCCGCCATTCACGCAGGTCATTTCCACCCGGTACCAGGTTTCCACGGTCTGGGAGGTGGCGTACGTTTCCCCGGTGCTGTTGCCGGTTGCATCGGACCAGTTGGTGCCGTTGGCGGAGGTTTGCCATTGGTAGGTGTAACCGCCGGTGTTCCCTGGTGCGTTGGCGAATCCCACCGTGAAGGGTATTCCGGAGCAAACGGCCGCAGGGCCGGTGGTCATGCCGGGATCGGGATCTCCACTGCAACCGGACAAAGCAGTAACGCTAATGTCATCCAAATAGAGCGAAAGCTGGTTGGCGATCGAGTGGCACTTGAAACCGATGTAATGCACACCGTCTGCCGTGGCTGTGAAATCGATCTGGGCCTGGAGCACGGCAGTGCCGTTGATCGCCGGGAAATCCTGCAATTGAACGGTCATGCCAGCCTCGGAGGGGTCGGTTCCAATGGCCACTGCCAGGGCCTCGGTGTATGCGGTGGACCCTCCGGTGTACTTGAAGGTCAGGCGGTACCCGTTGCCACCCGTGAGGTTCAGGCCCTGGGTGAACAGCCACGAGTTCATGTCGGGGCTGCCGGATGCGGTATATCCAACACGTGCGGCATTGCCGGTCATGCTGCCAGAGCCAGCGCCGGTTACCCAAGGAAGGCCGCTCACTGTTTGAATGCTCATGCAATTGGGTATGTTGGGCACGGTCACATCCTCAAAGCCTTCAAAGTAGGGGATGTCGGTGGGCTCGCAGGGCGTAATGAAGGTTATGGGGCCTGCCCATACGCTGGTGCCGTCATCGGCGCCGCAATCGCTTTGGACGTACAGCCGGTAGGTGGTGTTGGGCTCCAACAGGTTGCTGGTTGCCGTGGTGGTGCCTGCCGGGGTGCTGCCGCTGTCGGCCAGGCCGGTTGTGCCGCTGCCGGGCTCACCTGTTTCCCTCAATTCCCAAGCATAGCCGTTCGCTGGGTCGCTGGTGCTGGCCGTCCAATCCATTACGGCACTGCTGGTGGTTATGTTGTTCACCGTTATCCCTGTCGGGGCCAGGCAGGTCGGGGAGTCGCCCGTGATCATGCGGATCTGCGGAATGCTGTTATAGGTGCTGGAGGCCACAGGCGGCGAGGACGGATCCGGATTTGTATTGTCGCTGTTGAAGAGAATGCCCCGGGAGGAAGTGAGGAATGAGCTCCAGTTGGCCGTACAGCTGTAGCCCGGCACGTTCTCATGAACGGCCACTACCAGGTTGCTGGTCCCGTCCCACAAGAAGCCGGGGTTCAACATGATCTCCATCCATTCGCCCTCCACTGGGGTTACCGTGCCGGAGAATACCTGTTCCAGGTCGCTGTAAGGTACCCATTCGCTGTCGTCAAATGAGTTTTGGCTGGTGTTGCCCATGTAAACGGTCCAGTTGTTCCACAACGCCGGGTTTGAGGAACCACCGTTGTACTTGAAGGCGATCTTGTAGATGTAGGGTTGGCCGGTAAACTCGCTGGCGAGGTAGATCTGTTGGCTGTAGCTGTAGCCGTAGCAGGAATAGATGGGCAGGTTGCCGGTGGTTGAGGTGCCACTGCCGATCTCCACCAGCCCCGGCGTGAATTGGCGGCCAGGTGTCCATTCGCTCAGGTCGCTGCCGTTGCAAACGCCTTGCACATACACGGTGTACACCGTTCCTTCCACCAGGGGTGAAAGTAGGATGGGCGTATTGCCGCTGGCGGCATTCCCGCTGAATGCCAAGCCCGTGGGGCCGCTGCCGGGGGCACCGCTCGTGCGCACCTCATAATTGTAGCTTCCGGCGTTGCTGTTCAGCCAGGTCAATTCAATGCTGGTCAACGTGCCGTTGGACAGGTACACATCATCCGGCGGGAAGCAGGTGGGGGTTACCATCACCTTTATGTCGTCCAGGAACATATAGGCGTCATCGGTGTCGTCATTGGAGTATTTCTGGAAGCCGATGTAGTACACTCCACTGGTGGCTGGTGTGAAGTCGATGATGTCCTGGTTCACCAGTCCGTCATTGATCAAGGGGTGGTCGATGATCACGTTGGTCATGGCCGATGCCATCGGGCTTGTGCCGAAGGCCACCAGCAGCGCATCCGTGTAAAAGTTGTACTGGTTGCTGTACTTGAAAGAGAGCTGGTAGCTGGTACCGGCGGTCAGGTTCAATCCTGCGGTGAACAGCCACGAGTCGGTGGTTGTGTAATCATAGCAAAGGGCTGCGTTGTTGGTCATCCCTTCTGGGGGGAACGCAGAGGTCACCCAGGTCGGTCCCTGTATCGTTTCCGTGCTCATGCAATTGGGCAGGGCGGGTACGGTCACTCCACTGAAGTTCTCGAAGTAGGGAACATCCTGCGCCACGCACGGCGTGAGCAGATTATAAGGGCCGATCCAATCGCTAAGGTCACCGGCACCGCAATCGGAGCGTACATAGATCTTATAGTTCGTGTTGGGAACCAAGGGAGTTAGCGCTATGGCGGGTGTGCCGGAGGGCGCTGTGCCTTGCAGCACCAGGCCCGTGGCCCCGCTTCCACCTGCCCCGCTGGTGCGCACCTCGTAGTTGTAAACGGTTGCGATATTGTCGGTCCAACCCAGGTTTGCAGCCGTGGCAGTGATGTCGGAAATGGAGACATTGGACGGGCCCAGACAGGACGGGATGGCGACTTCCAAGGTATAGTCCTCGGCCTGGCCGAAACTATAGGTTCCACAAGGGTCCATGGGCGATGTGTTGTAGTTCTTCACCACTCTCATGCGCGTGGTGCCGGCCAGGGCAGTGGTGGGCACCATTATTGTGCCGGTTACCTCGGCCGTGCATACGGAGCTGGTAAAGCTGCCAATGGGCACGGCTGTTTCCAATGTGCCATTCTGGTCCCAGTCGAAGAATACGGTGAAGAAGTTCTGGTACGGCCCGTCCGAATTGCCCGTGAGGCTGATCATGTAGGTGCTTCCGGCGTTCACATGGCCGGTCACGGTGGTGTAATCCTCCAGGGCGGGCGTTTCGCCCACAACACTGCTGCTTGTATTGTCAATATCAGCGAAGGAAACATTGCAGATCGGCTCCACGCTGTAATCGAAGATCGGGGCACAGTAACTCTGCGCCTGAACTTGGAGGCCCAAGGCGAACAGGCCTGCGGCCGCTCCTGCTTGCCATAAGCGTGCCCATGACCGGGCCGGTTTCGGGATGTACAGTTTTTTCATTTTGTGAGGTTTGGTTGATAACCGGCTGGACCGGATGGAGAGACAATGTAACAAACAATTGCGGGCGCGATTCTGAATGCCGGCACATTTTTCGCCATTCTTTACATCGTACCGCGTATTTGCCAATGGAAGAGGGGGTTCCCGTACAGGAACCCCCTCTTCACTTTATTGGCGCGGACGCCTATTGTCTCACGAAGCGTGCACGGGCTTTGGTCAAGCCTTTGTCGTCCAGGATCAGCACGTTGTAGCTGCCGGGTGCCAATGTGGCCACATTCAGCGAAGTGGTGCGCTGGTTCTCCAAGGCAAGCTTGCCCAGCATGTCAAACACCCTTACATGCACAGGCATGCCATCGGGGGTAGTGATGTAGAGGATCGTGCTCGCCGGGTTGGGGTGAAGTGCGAGGCCGTTGTTGGCCGCGATCTCTTCTATCCCTACGTTTTCTATGCAGATGCAGTTGCTGCTCCATAGTCCACCGTACCCGTTCGGGCTGATGCATGGTGTGCCGGGCAGGGCAGGCCCCCCCACCACGCCAAGGCAGTCCTCGGTGGGTGTTCCGGTCGATACTTCAACCAAATAATCCTCGGTCTCTGAATACGTGCTCACCACGCAGGGGTCCAGGTCGGCGCCATTCTGGTTGAACCGGTATTGCACGCGCAGCCGGTGGGTGCCCGGGGCATCGGCAACGGTGAAGGGCGGGAAGTTGATCGTTGTGCTCGGTGCGATCGTTAAACCGGTATAGGCTACTTTTTCGGTCGCTTCGAATACGCCGTTGTCGTTGTAATCGATCCATATCGCCGCTCCGTGGCTGCCTGATCCGCTTCCGCTGGTGAGGCTGGCGGTATAACTGTCGCCCACGGTCAACTGGGCAGGTGCCACGGTGCCGGTGTAGTCCATATAGCCGTTGGTCCCTTCGGAGGCGGCCGAGTTGTTGTTCAGGTTAGCGAGCGTGAAGTTGCGGATCTCATCGCTGTTGTTGCCTGCGCCCGTGGGTATGCACATGCATTCCATCGGCGTTTTCATGGTCACCTGCAGCGGCGCGCTATTGGTCGTGGTGCCATCCACGCAGGTCACCGCCACGCGGTACCACGTTGTTGCCGTTTGGCTGGTGGCATAGGTTTCGCCCGTGCTGCCCGTGGCATCCGCCCAATTGGTTCCATCGGATGAGGTTTGCCACTGGTAGCTCAACCCGCCAATACCGCCCGGATCATTGGCGAAACCCAGCGTGAATGGGGCACCCGGACATACCGATGCCGGACCCGTGGTGGCACCGGGATCAGGGGCGCCCGTGCAGTTCACCAAGACCACCACTTCAATGTCATCCAGGTAGATCGACAATTGGTTGGCGATGGAGTAGCACTTGAAGCCGATGTAGTAGATATCGCTGGTGGGCACCGTAAAGTCCACTTGGGCATTTTGCACCGCTGTTCCGTTGATCGAAGGAAAGTCCAACAGTTGTGTGTCCATGCCGTTTTCGGCTGCTTCAGTGCCTAGCGATACGCTCATCGATTCGTGGTAGGTGGTGGAGTTGCCGGTGTACTTGAAGGTCAGGCGATAGCTGTTCCCCACGGCGAGGTTGAGGCCCTGGGTGAACAACCATGAGTTCATGGATGGGCTGCCGCTGGGGGTGTAGCTGATCTTGGCCGCATTGCCGGTCATGCCACCAACGCCGGCCGCTGTTTGCCAAGGCAGGCCGCTAATGGTCTGCCGGCTCATGCAGCTCGGGATGTTCGGTATGGTCACGTCCGTGAAGCCCTCGAAATACGGAATATCCGTGGCCGTGCACGGGGTGGTGAACGTATAGGCGGATGTCCATGTGCTCAGGCCATCCCCGGTTCCGCAATTGCTTTGCACATACAAGCGGTAGGTGGTGTTTGGCTGGAGCAAATTGGTGGTAACGGTAGTAATGCTTGCCGGTGTGCTTCCGCTGTCGGCCAGGCCCGTGGTGCCGCTACCGGCATCGCCGGTTTCGCGCAACTCCCAATTGTAGCCGCCAGTGGGGCCGCTGGTGCTGGCCGTCCATGTTAGTGTGGCACCGGTTGCCGTAATGCCCGAGACGCTAACGCCGGTGGGGGACAGGCAGGCAGGCGGATCACCCGTGAAGAGCTGTACCTGGGGTATGGTGTTGTACCTGCTGCTGGCCGTGGGCGGGCTGGCCGGGTTGGGGTTATTGGAGTCGCTCTGATAGACCATGCCCCGGTTTTCTGCGGGGAAAGAGGCCCATTGGGCGGTGCAGCTGAGCCCGGTCACGTTCTCGTCCACCGCGATCACAATGTTGCTGGTGCCGTCCCATTGGAAACCGGGATCCAGGGTGATCTCCATCCACTCGCCTGCCACCGGTGTTACCGGACCGTTGTACACCAATTCCAACGCGTTCAGGGGTACCCAATCGGAGTTATCGGCAAAAGCGCTTTTCTGCGTGTTGCCCATGTAAACCGTCCATTCGTTCCAATTGGCCGGCGTGGCTGATCCGCCCGTGTACTTGAATGCGATCTTGTTCACATAAGGCTGGCCGGTGAATTCGTTGGCGAGATAGATCTGTTGGCCGTAGCTGTAGGCGTAGCAGGAACTGATCGGCAGGTTGCCCATGGTGGTTGTGCCACTTCCGATCTCCACCACACCTGGGGTGAAATGTGTACCCGCGGTCCATTCGCTCTGGTCGGCACCGCCGTTGCAGGTGCCCTGCACATATACGGTGTATGATGTTCCCGAGGTGAGCGGCGAGATCAGGATGGGTGTATTCCCGCTGGCGGCGCTGCCGCTGAATGCCAGTCCGGTGGGGCCGCTGCCCGGCGCCCCGCTTGTGCGCACCTCGTAATTGTAACCGCTGGCGTTGCTGTTCAGCCAGGTGAGTTCGATGCTGGTCTGGGTGCCGTTCGACAGGTACACGGCATCGGGTGGGAAACAGGTCGGGGTCACTACCACCTTTATATCATCCACGTACAGTGAAAGCTGGTTGGCGATGGAGTGGCACTGGAAGCCGATGTAGTACACTCCGCTTGCCGCCGGCTCGAAATCGATCTCGGCGCTCTGCACGGTGGTGCCCGTGATCGCCGGGAAATCCAGGATGTCATTGGTCATGCCCGTGGCGGTGGGTGAGGCGCCATAGGCCACTTTCAGTGCTTCGGTGTAGGTGCTGGAGTTGCCGGTGTATTTGAAGCTGAGCTGGTAGCTGGTGCCGGCCACAAGGTTCAGCCCTCCGGTGAATAGCCATGAATCCATGTTCGGGCTGCCGCTCGGCGTGTAACCCACCTTGGCCGCCTTGCCCGTCATGGTGCCCACGGCATTCGCCGTGACCCAGGGTAGGCCCGAAACGGTCTGGATGCTCATGCAATTGGGCAGGGCGGGAACAGTAACGCTGTTGAAATCCTCGAGATAGGGCACATCCAAGGCGCCGCATGGTGTAACAAATACCGTGGGCTGCGACCAAAGGCTGAAGTCGTCCGCTCCGCAACTGGCGCGTACATATACGGAGTAGTTGGTGTTGGCGGCAAGGCCGTTGGCCGTGGCCGTGGTGGTGCCCGCCGGTGTGTTGCCCGAGTCGGCAAGGCCCGTGGCCCCGCTGCCGGGTGCGCCACTGGAGCGCACTTCCCATTGGTAGCCATTTGCCGGCAGCGAGGTGCTGGCCGTCCAGCTGAGTGTTGCCAAGCCTGTGCCGGTGGGGGCCACTGTAAGCCCGCTTATTTCCTCACAGGTGGGTTCCACCTGCACCTTGATGTCGTCCAGGAAAAGGTTGAGCTGGTTGGCGATGGAGTGGCACTTGAAGCCCACATAGTACGTGCCGGTGGAGGGTGGCGTAAAATTCACCACGTTGGTGTTGGGTATGTTCCCGGTAATGGCCGGGTGGTCCGCCAACTGGGTGGTCATGCCCGTTTCGTTGGCCGTGGTACCGTATGCCACTGAAAGGGCTTCGGTATATGTGGTGGATGTATTGCCGTATTTGTAGGTGAGGCGGTAGCTGGTACCGCCCGTAAGGCTCAACGCCCTGGTGAACAGCCATGAGTTCATGTCGGGGCTTCCGCTCGGGGTCCAGGTCACACGTGCGGCATTGCCGGTCATGTATGCGGGTGCCGCCGCGGTGGTCCATGGGTTGCCGCTCACGGTTTCAATGCTCATGCAAGCGGGCAGTGCCGGTGTGGTCACCGCGTTGAAGTCCTCGAAATAGGGAACTGCCTGCGGACTGCAATCCTGGGCCCATGCAAGGCCGGGTCCAACAGTCAGGATCAATGCCAAAAGTCCTGCTTTTCGCGTAATCGTTCGTTTCATTGGTCTTGGGTTTCAATTGTATGCCGCGTTACGCTGCCGGGGCTGCCTAACGCGCCGTGAAAGGTACAATCAATGGCCGCGCTGAATAATTTGACGTGTCCGGCCCGGCCCGGAACAGAAAGCCCCCGGGATCTTACGGGGGCTTTCCAGTGCGAAATTCTTCCCTATTGCTTTACGAAGCGGGCGTGCCCGAGCCTGTGGCCCCTGCCATCCAGCACCAGCAGGTTGTAGCTGCCCGGTGCCAGCTTGGCCACGTCCAATTGGGTGGCCGCTTGTTGCTCAAGCACCAACTTGCCGAGGGCGTTGTACACTTTCACGTGTACTGTGACCGCCCCGCCGTTGGGTATGTTCAGCACGTCCGTGGCCGGGTTCGGATGCACTTGCCAGCTGGCCGGCAGTTCCATCCGTTCCACGCCCGTGCCAATTGATACATTCACCAGGTAATCCTCTGCCTGTCCATAGCTGTAGGAACCGCAAGGGTTCGTAGGTGCTGTATTATAGTTCTTCAGGATCCGCATGCGGCTGGTGCCCAGTTCGGCATCCGCCGGTACCGCTACTTCCACCTGTATGGTGGAATCGCACATGGATGCCGTGATGCTGCCGACAGGCACCGTGGTTTCGAAAGTGCCGTCACGGTCCCAATCGAAGAAGGCGGTGAAGTAGGTGGTGTAATTGCCCGCCGTGTTGCCGGCCACCGACAGGGTGTACGTGTTGCCGCGTGCCACTTGTGCGGTGTCGTCCAGGAATTCCTCAAAGGCGGGTGTGGCGCCCACTTCGGGGTCCGTGTCGTTGGCGATGCCGGCGAAGGTCACATTGCAGATGGGTTCCACCGTGCTGGTGAAGTTTACTGTGTTGCAGTAGCAATCGACGATCGGCGACATGAGCACTTCAACCGAGTCGGATACGGCGGTTTCGCCGTTGGCGCAGGCCATGATCAACCGGTACCAGGTGGCTTCGTCCTGCGTTACGGTCACCGTGGCCGTGTTGGCATCGGCGATATCGGCCCATCCTGCGGCAGCGGTGTAGCCCTGCCACTGGTAGGTAAGGCCCGAGGTGCCGGGTTGGGGTTCATTGCTGATGCCGAGCTCAAAGTCGATACCGGCGCATACGGTTGCAGGCGCTGTTACCGCGCCGGGGTCCGGGGTGCCGCTGCAGGCGGTCGCGGCCACCACACTGATATCGTCCAGGTACAGGTAATACTGGTTGGCGATGGAGTAGCACTTGAAGCCGAAATAGTAAACGCCATCGGCATCGGGGCTGAATTGCACCGCATGGGTATGCGGGGTATTGTCATCGATCGCGGGGTGGTCGGCCAGAGTGGTGGTCATGGCCGAGGCCGAGCGGGCGTTGCCGAAGGCGACCAGCATGGATTCGGTATAATCGGTGGAGTTGTTCCCATACTTGTAGCTCAGCTCATATTGCATGCCCGCGGTCAGGTTCATGCCCGGGGTGTACAACCAGGTGTCCATGGCCGGGCTATCGCTGCTTGTGTAGGAAACGCGGGCCACGTTGCCCGTATAGCCAGTTGGTGCACTTACGGTGGTCCATGGATTGCCCGAAATGGTTTGCATGGTCATGCATTCGGGCAGGGCGGGTGTGGTTACCGCGTTGAAGTCTTCCATGTAGGGCAGGTCAACTGCGTCACAAGCGGTGCGGAATTCGATCGGCCCAGCCCAGTTGCTGTATTCATCACCACCGCAGTTGCTGCGTATGTACAGTGAATAGGCGGTGTTGGACGCCAGCTGGTCGGCCGATGCCGCGGTTGCTCCCGCGGGCGTGCTGCCCGAAGCATCAAGCCCGGTGCTTCCACTGCCAGGGGCTCCACTGCTGCGCACCTCCCATTCGTACCCCTCCCCAGGGTTGGATATGCTCGGCTGCCAACTGAAGTCGGCCATGTTAGTGCCAATGGTTCCCATCGCAAGATCCATCGGGACATCGCATGCGGGTATGGCCTCCACGCGGATATCATCCACGTAAAGCTGGTTCATGTCGGCGACCGAATAGCATTGGAAGCCGATGTAATGCACGCCCGTGGTGGTGGGCAACAGGTTGATCGTCACTTCCTGCGCCGTGGACATCATGATGTTGGGGTAATCCGCGAGCACGGTGGACATGCCGGCCTCGGTGTTGCTGGTGCCATAGGCCACCTGCATGCGCTCGGGCCAGTTCGAGTCGCTTGAACTGGCATATTTGAAAATGAGCCGGTACCCGGTGCCTGCGACCATGTTCACCCCGCGTGTGAACATCCAGGTGTTCATGTCCGGGCTGCCGGAAGGGGTATACCCCACGTTGGCCACCTTTCCCTCCATGCCGTCGGTGTCGCTTGATACCGTGCGCCAAGCATTGCCCGATATGGTTTCTGCGGTAATGCAGGCCGGTAAGGCCGGCGTGTCAGCATCATCAAAGTTTTCGGCGTAGGGCACATCCACTGGGCTGCAGTCCTGTGCAGCGCCGAAACGGGCCATGGCAAATGCGGCCAGTATGATGGGTATGCGCGCCAAGCTGCGGCCAGGCAGCCGTTGCGTGCGTTCGGGGTAATCGTTCGTTCTCATGTTGAAGGGATTAAGGGTTCTGTTCGGCATCGTGCCCAGCTCCGGGCCACTTGGCCAACGTCCGGGAACAAACGTGGCCATCGGTTGGTTCTGGGACCAATTGCGCTGCAAGGTGCGCACCGCCGGTGCTCCGTACTGTTGATCCTTGTGAATCGCAATTGTACCAATGGATTGCAGCCAAGGCACGATCGATCGTGCATAAAGATCATCCGGGTACATCCCCAGCGTCCGCATGGTTGACCACATTTGATCGAATCCTCAACCCACACCCACATGAAGAAGAAGGACCGGAAGATCTTTGTGCTCGATACCTCAGTGATCCTCTATGACCATTCGGCCATCACGAGCTTCCAGGAGCATGATGTGGCGATCCCCATCCAAGTGCTGGAGGAATTGGACACCTTCAAGAAAGGGAACGACACGATCAATTTCGAGGCGCGCGAATTCATTCGCCACCTCGATGGGGTGGCACAGGGCGACCTGCTTTCCGACTGGGTACCGTTGAACGGGGCCACCAAGGGCAAGTTCAAGGTGGTGGCCAAACATGAGCTGAACGGGGTGGACGCGACCAAGGTGTTCCAGGACGGGAAGAACGACCACCAGATCCTGAACGCGGCGCTCACCCTTCAACGCCAGCACCCGGACCGGAAGGTGGTGCTGGTGAGCAAGGACGTTGCTCTGCGCTTGAAGGCGAAGAGCCTGAACATCCGGGCCGAGGATTATTTGACCGGCAAGGTGCATGACATCCGGCGCAACCTGTTCACCGGCCTTTCGGTGTTGGAGGGCACGGATGAGGCGGTGATCGATAAGCTCTTTGCCACCGGTTCGGTGGCACCGAAAGAGTTGGGGCCCGAACCCCAGGGCAACCATTTTTTCATTTTGCGGAACGGCCGGAAAACGGTGTTGGCGAAATACGACCCGCGTACGGGAGGGGTGGGCCGTGTGGAGAAACAGGCCGTGTTCGGGATCAGCCCCAAGAATCCTGAGCAGGCGTTGGCCATCAGCGCGCTCATGGATCCCCAGATCCCATTGGTGACCATGCAGGGGGCGGCCGGCACGGGCAAAACGCTGCTTGCGCTGGCCTGTGCCATGGAACAACGGCGCGATTACCGGCAGATCTTCATCACCCGGCCGGTGGTGCCCTTGAGCAACAAGGACATTGGGTACCTGCCGGGGGACATCCAAAGCAAGATGGACCCGTACATGCAGCCCATTTGGGACAACCTGAAGCTGATCCGCAGCAACTTTGAAAAGCACGACAGCACGCTGAAGCGGATCGATGAAATGGTGGCCAATGAAAAAATCACCGTTTCCCCGCTGGCATACATCCGCGGGCGCAGCCTCAGCAACATTTTCTTCATCGTGGACGAGGCCCAGAACCTCACCCCCTTGGAAGTGAAGACCGTGATCAGCCGTGCCGGGGAGGGCACCAAGATCGTGTTCACCGGCGATGTGAACCAGATCGATACGCCTTACTTGGATGCTGAAAGCAACGGCTTGAGCTACTTGATCAGCAAGGCCAAGGGCGATCTCTTGTTCGCCCACATCACCTTGGAGAAAGGTGAGCGCAGCGCCCTGGCCAACTTGGCCAACGAGCGGTTGTAAGTAAGGGCCGTGCAAAACAAAAAGGGCCAACCCGCGCGGTTGGCCCTTTTTGCTTTGCTGTTCCTGCTCAGCGCACCACCAGGCGCTCGGTGCGCTGGCCTTTGCCATGCTCCAGGCGCACCAGGTACACGCCGCTGGTAAGGCCCATGCCGGCCAGGTCCAGTTCCAGTTGGCTGGTGCCTTGGCGCACTTCCTGTGCATGTACGGTGCGGCCGGTCATGTCCAGGAAGGAGAGAGTACCCTTCGCGGTGCCCGCCAGGTCGAGCTGCACGGAAAGGCTGTTTGAGGCGGGGTTGGGCATCAGGCCCAGGAAGCCATGCTGTGCCAGCTCTTCAACGCCCACATTGGTGCCGCTGATGTTGATGTCGTCGAGGTACAGATCATTGGAATACCGGCCCGAGGTGTACTCGAATTTCAGGCGCACGTGGTCGCGTGCATAGGTGTTGCTCATGCTGAAGGTGGCCTGGCGCCACTCATTCGGCTGTGGCACGTACCCGGGCGAACGCACACCGGCCGAAACCAGCTCGGCGCCGGTCAGCGTTTCTTGCAGGAACCAGGTTTTTCCGCAATTGAATGAGGCATACACTTTCAGGTTCTCCAGGATGTCGTCCGCATCGGCGGTCTGCGTGCTGGCCGCGTACCAGAAATCAACGGTGATGTTCTGCATGAAGTTCATGGCCAGGCTGGGCGTGTACAGCACGTCCACATCGCGGAAGGGCTGGGCACTCAGCGCATCCTGGATAAGTGTGTAGGTCTGCGATGCATTCAGCTTGGCGCTGCCCGGTGCGTTATGGCCCACGGTGTTGCTCCACTGCCAGGAGCTTTGGTTGTTCTCAACATTCACCTTGGGCCAGCGGTCGAAATCCTGAAGGCTGTTGAAGCCCTCCTGTAACGGGGTGTTCACCTCGGAATAGTTGGTGCCGATGTATACGGCATCCCATTTGGTGTAGGTGGAGGAGCCTTGGTCGTTGCCAACGGTAAGGGTTACCGCGTGCCGGCCGGGTTCGTCATAGGTAACCGTAGGGTTGCGCTGGTCGCTGGTTGCGGGATTCCCGCCTTCAAAGGTCCATGCGAACCAATCGGCGTTGGCACGCTTGGGGTTGGCCTTGAATTGCACCGGGGTTCCAGGGCAAACGAACTGGTCGAAGGTGTAAAAGTCGGATTGGGGCTTGCAGGCCACTTCATTGCCCGCCACACCGGTAAAGACATGGTTGGCATCCTGCCACATGTTCCTCCGCCCGCTTACGTTGCTGTTCAGCGCGGCCTCCATGCGGTCCTTTTGGCCCCAGGTGAACATTTCGGTTTCGCAGTAGGAGTATTCCATGTAGTTCTGCGTGTTCTCGATCACCCCGAACTGGCCGTTCACGTCCACTTGGTTGAGATCGAAGCTGCCATCGCCATCTTCCGCGTTCCAGGCATAGATACGGAAGGTGATGGGCCCCGGCATGTTGGTGTAACCCTCGGTGGGGCCGGTGGGCGTGTTGATGGTCACCGTGTACACACCGCCGGTGGTATCCTGCTTGAAGAAGAGAATGCCGGACTGGATCACGCCGATCACGCTCGTGTTCGTGATGCCTGTTACCGTTGCGGTGAGGTTCGTGTTGTAGTTGTTCACGCTGCTGCGCACGGAGAAGGTACGCGGTCCGCTGGCCGAGCGGGCGATGCGCAGGGTAAGGCCGCTGAAGCGCATGGAGGTGCGCTCTTCCGGGGTAATGGTGAAGCTGTAGTACTTGCCGGTGTTCAAGCTGCCGGTGAGCTGGGCATAATCGGTATCGCCTTCATGGGCGCCGGTGTCCCAGCCGGCAAAGCTGAAGGAAGCATCGTTGCTGGGGTTGCCGGCAACACCGGTGGCGGAGAACGGGGTGAACTGAAGGCCCACGGTGGGGTATTCATCGTGCTGGGCCTCGGGTGCGGGCGTTGGGTCCGTGGTGCCGGTGCCGGTGGTCACGTCCTGGAAATTGTATTGCGCACCCATGGGCTGCAGGCTGCAGAAGGAATCGTAAAGGTCCTTTGGGCCGCACGAGTTATGGCCCTTGGTGATCGGGGTGTCCTCCACACCGTCATCACCGCATGCCACCGTGGGGTCATTACCTGCTCCCCAGGTATGGGGCAGGTTGAGGTAGTGGCCCACCTCGTGGGTGAGAGCGCTGGAACGGAAATCGTTGCCGGTTCCTATGTTGCCGACGTAGCTGTGCAGGATGATGATGCCATCGCGCAGCGAACCCACGGCATCCTGTACGTTGGCGGGCAGGTTCGAATAGCCCGCAGGTTGGAAGGAACCCATGCTGGCCAATGATTCCACCACCCAGATGTTCAGGTAACGCTCGCGGAACCAAGGGTTCAACTTCGAGAAATCAGTGCCTTGCTGGGAGCGCAAGGAAGTGACCCGGTCAATCCCGTTGGTGCAGTTGCCGAAGGGGTCCTTGGTGGCCAACTGGAAGCGGATGCGCGTTTTGGCATTCAACGCCTGATAGCCGCAGCAAATCTCGGTGGTATCGGCGTTCAGCTTGGCGTAATCACGGTTCAGGATGTCCACTGCGTTCTGGATCTGGGCATCGGAAATGTTGTGCGCGTCCGACCCGGACAGGGGGTTGTACAGCACGTGGAACACAACAGGGATCACGAACAGCGTGTCATCCTCACCGTCGCGCAATCCGGCCCTGGCTTGCAGGTACTCCTGCAGGCCCAGCTCATATTCGGCCTCCAGCCTCAACAGGTCGGGGTTGGCCTCAATCAATTGCCGCCGCATCTCGTCGGTGCCGCAGGGCAGCACCTCTTGGGCTTGGGTGTTTGCGGCGGGCCAAAGCAGGGCAGCAGCAGCCAGGCCGGGAAGGAGGAATGTTAGTTTCATGGGTGCGATTGAGCGGGCCAAATTAAGGCAAGCTTTCCGGGTTTCCATCCAACGGGCTTTCATGGGCGAAGGAGCGGTTGCGCCGGAACAGGGGGTGCATGGCCGCCAATGCCCTTGTGGTCCGGGCATCCCTGCCATGCCGGGGAAGCGCTGCGGTGTACGCGGACATGTATATCGGAGCGCAAGGTTGGCCCCGGAGCACCCGCGAAATTTACCCTGATCCGGGTAGAGGAAGGGGTATTTGAGGGCTGTACCTTCGCGGCCCATAAACCGGTACACCTCACCGGGCCACCATCTATCATGGGTTTGAAGTGCGGCATCGTGGGCCTGCCCAATGTGGGCAAAAGCACGCTTTTCAATTGCCTCAGCAGCGCAAAGGCCCAAGCGGCCAATTTCCCCTTCTGCACCATTGAGCCGAACACGGGCGTGATCACCGTGCCCGATGAGCGGCTTCAGGCACTGGCCGCCATTGTGTCGCCGCAACGCATTATTCCAACCACGGTAGAGATCGTTGACATCGCCGGGCTGGTGAAGGGTGCCAGCAAGGGAGAGGGACTGGGCAACCAATTCCTGGGCAACATCCGCGAGTGTGATGCCATCCTGCATGTACTGCGCTGCTTCGACGACCCCAATGTGGTGCACGTGGACGGCAGTGTGGATCCCGTGCGCGACAAGGAGGTGATCGACATTGAACTGCAGTTGAAGGACCTCGAGACCGTGGAGGCCCGGATCAAGAAGATCGAAAAGCAGGCCCAGACCGGGGACAAGGACGCCAAGCGCCGTTTCGACCTTTTGCAGCGCATCCGCGAAACGCTGCTCAAGGGACAGAGTGCCCGTGCCGCGATCGAGGCGAACGACGACCCGGCCCTGGTGGCCGAATTCCAATTGCTTACCACAAAGCCGGTGCTTTACGTATGCAATGTGGAGGAAAAGAGCGCCGTTACCGGTAATGCCCATGTGGAGGCCGTGCGCAAGGCGGTGGCCGGCGAGAATGCCGAAGTGATCTTTGTTACCGCGGCCATAGAGGCTGAAATAGCGGGCATGGACACGGCCGAGGAGCGCAACATGTTCCTGGAGGACATCGGCCTGGCCGAGCCGGGGGTGAACAAGCTGATCCATGCAGCCTACAAACTGTTGAAGCTGGCCACCTACTTCACGGCCGGTGTACAAGAGGTACGCGCGTGGACCATCAGGCAGGGCATGACCGCCCCACAGGCAGCCGGGGTGATCCACAGCGATTTCGAAAAAGGGTTCATCCGTGCCGAGGTGATCGCGTTCGACGACTTCATAAAGCACAAAGGCGAGGCCGGGGCCAAGGCAGCAGGCCGCTTGCGGGTGGAAGGCAAGGAGTATATCGTGCAGGACGGTGACGTGATGCACTTTCTTTTCAACGTGTGATGCGCAGGGTAAATGTGATCTTGCTTCTGCTGGCCATGCTGGCGGGGGCCATGCCCGCACGGGCGAATACCGGGGAACAGGCGCGCACCATTGTGCACATGCTCGACTATGTGAGCGTGGATTACCCCGAATTTGTACAAGGCGGCCAGGTGCTGGACAACGCGGAATACGCCGAACAGCGCGAATTCGCGCAGCAGGTGCAGGCCATCCTGGGCGAGCTGCCGCAATTGGAGGGCACAGCCGGCCTATTGGCCATGGCGGGCAAGCTGATCGAGCGCATCGGGGAAAAAGCGGACGGGGCCGAAGTATCGGCGCTGGCCCGGGCGCTGCGCGGCGAGGTGATCGCCGTATATGAGGTGGCCGTGGCCCCGCGGAACGCACCCGGGTTGAAACAGGCCGCCGCGCTGTACACCGCCCATTGCGCCAGTTGCCATGGCGCCACCGGCCACGGTGATGGCCCCCAGGCCGGGGGACTTGAGCCCGCCCCGCGCAATTTCCATGATGCCGCGGCCATGGCCGTGCGAAGCCCGTTCGGCCTGTATAACACCATTACCCTCGGGGTGCCCGGCACCTCCATGCTGGCCTATGCTGGCCTTACCGATGAGGAGCGATGGAGCTTGGCCTTCTACACGGCGCGCATGCACTTCCCCGATGAAGCGGCCGGGCAAGGGGAGGCCCTATGGCGCAAACGCGTGGGCAAGGACCTGTTCCCCAACCTCACCGCCCTGGTGGGTGCCACGCCTGAGGAAGTGCACGCGGCCTTGGGCGATGACGGGGAGGCCGTATTTGCTTTCCTGCTGGAAAAGCCCTCCGCGGTAAGCACCGGGGCACCTTCCCCCTTGGACGTGTCCCGCGCCCGGATGAAGGAATCGCTGGCCGCATACCGGTCCGGAGATGTGAACAACGCCAGGCGCTTGGCCATCAGCGCCTACCTGGAGGGCTTTGAATTGATCGAGGCCGCGTTGGACAATGTGGATGCACCCTTGCGCCGGCAGACCGAACGCGAAATGATGGAATTGCGCGCCCTGATCTCCAAACAGGCCCCGGCCGATTCGGTGGAGTCGGCCATGGCCCGCATCGAAGTGCTCCTCGACCAGGCCGATGCGCGCGTTTCCCAGGGCGGACTTTCCGCCACGGCCACCTTCCTAAGCTCGTTGCTGATCCTGTTCCGCGAGGGGCTGGAGGCCATTCTGGTGCTGGCGGCCATCATCGCCTTCGTGGTGAAGACCGGCCGCCGCGATGCCTTGCCGTACATACACGCCGGCTGGATCGCGGCCTTGCTACTGGGCGTGGCCACTTGGCTGCTGGCCCGTTACGCCATCAACATCTCCGGCGCGGGGCGCGAGCTCACCGAGGGGATCACCGCGCTGCTCGCGGCGTTGATGCTGCTTTACGTGGGCTATTGGCTGCATAACAAGAGCAACGCCAAGGCCTGGCAAAAATTCGTGAAGGACAAGGTGGGCGCCGCCTTGGGCAAACGCACGCTGTGGACACTGGTGGGCATCTCCTTCCTGGCCGTGTACCGCGAGATCTTCGAGATCATCCTGTTCTACGAAACGCTGTTCAGCCAGGCCGGGCCGGACGGCACCAAGGCGGTGCTCCAGGGCATTGGCGTGGCCTCGCTGCTGCTGGTGATCGTCGGCGGCGCCATCCTAAAGTACAGTGTGCGCCTGCCGATCGGGCCCTTCTTCGCCGTAACCGGTGTGCTGCTCGCCCTTATGGCGGTGGTGTTCACCGGCAAGGGTGTGGCCGCACTGCAGGAGGCCGGGGTGCTGGAGGCCATGTATGTGCGCTTCGTCAACCTGCCGATCCTGGGGATCTACCCCACCATGCAGGGGCTTATCGCCCAAGGTGCGGTATTCACATTGGTGGTGATGGCGGCCGTTGTAACCCGCGCGCGGCAGGGCCGCTTGGGGCAGGCGTGAAGTGTACCATCGGCAACCCGCTGCGCGTAATTTTCCGCCATGCTCGCGGACCTGCGCGTGTGCTTTTCCATTTGCGCAACCTTGTTGTCCGGTGTGCCGGTGCATGCCCAAGTGGTATTGGAGGGAAACGTCCATGATCGGGGCACCAACGCGCCGTTGCCGTATGCGCCACGCCTTGGAGCGGCCCATGTACCGAACAACAGGTGATGGCCACGGCCATTGGAACACCAGCCGCAGGAAGGACATGCGTCCCCGGTTTTTGCCGCTCATCCCTTATGCGGCCTGCCTTTGCGCCGCTGGCCTACATTCGTGCCCCATACCGGAAAGAGCATGAACCATTCCGCCTACGCGTTGTCCTTCTTAGTGCTGGCCGCCTCCTGCGGCAGCAATGAACCCTCACGCAACGAAATGCCAGGAACTGCCACACCAGCGGCCAATCCATTTGCCGCGCCCAGCCCACTCTATCTGCAAGCCCCCGATTTCAACGCCATCCGCACCGGCGATTTCAAACCGGCCATGGAGGAAGGCATGCGCAAGCAACTGGCCGAGGTGAAGGCCATTGCCGACAACAGCGAGCCGCCCACCTTCGCGAATACAATTGAAGCCTTGGAGAAGAGCGGCACCGAGCTGGACCGTGTGCTCCACGTATTCTACAACCTGGTTTCATCCAACAACAACGACAGCCTGCAGGCGATCAACACCGAAATGGCGCCACGGCTGGCGGCACATTCGGATGCGATCAACATGGACCCCAAGCTGTTCGCCCGCGTGAAGGCCGTGCACGATGCGTTGCCGGCCGCCGGGCTGGACAGCGTGGACAATTACCTGGTACAGCGGTACTACACCCAATTCGTACGCGCAGGCGCCCTGCTCAATGCAGCGGACCAAAAGGCATTGCGTGCGCTGAATGAGGAAGAATCCAAACTGTCCACCTTGTTCAGCGAGAACCTGCTGAAGGAGGTGAACAATGCGGCGGTGCTGGTGGAGGACAGCACGCAGCTGGCGGGCCTGGGGCAGGATGAGGTACAGGCCGCGGCCCTTGCGGCCACGGAAAAGGGGCACGAGGGGAAATGGCTCATCACCTTGCAGAACACCACCATGCAGCCCATCCTGGCCTCACTGCACGACCGCGATCTGCGTGAACGCATTTTCAAGGCCTCCATCAATCGGGGCGCCCTGGGCAACGCCAGCGACCAACAGGGCATAGTGGCCCGCCTGGCCCAGCTGCGCGCGCAAAAGGCCAAGCTGCTCGGCTATCCCAACTTCTCCTCCTTCCGCCTGGCCGACCAAATGGCCGAAACACCGGATGCCGCAGTGAAGCTGCTCACCGGCATGGTGCCCGCCGCACTGAAGAACGTAAAGGCCGAGGCCGCAAAGCTGCAGGCCATGATCGACAAGGAAAAGGGAGGCTTCACCCTGCAGCCTTGGGATTGGGATTATTATGCGGAGAAGGTGAGGAAGGCCGAATACGACCTGGATGAGAACCAGATCAAGCCGTACTTCGAGCTCGAAAGCGTGCTGCACCGTGGCGTATTCCATGCGGCCGGCCAGTTGTACGGCCTCAGCTTCAAGCCGCGCACGGACCTGCCGGTGTACCAGCCCGATGTAAAGGTGTTCGAGGTGTTCGGGCCCGACAGCGCCACCGTTGGGCTGGTGTACTTCGATTATTTCGCCCGCGACAACAAGCAGGGCGGCGCTTGGATGGACAGTTTCGTGGACCAGAGCTACCTGCTCGGTGAAAAGCCCGTGATCACGCAGAACCTGAACGTGACAAAACCGGCCGAAGGCCAGCCCGTGCTGCTCAGCTACGATAATGTGATCACCCTGTTCCACGAGTTCGGGCACGCCCTGCACGGTTTGCTTTCGCGCCAGAAGTACCCGTACTTCTCCGGCACCAACGTGCCGCGCGATTTCGTTGAACTGCCCAGCCAGTTCAACGAGAACTGGGCGCTCGATCCAGCCGTCTTCGCCAACTACGCCAAACATTGGAAAACAGGTGAGGCCATGCCCAAGACCTTGGTGGACAAGATCAAGAAGGCAGGCAAGTTCAACCAAGGCTTCATGACCACCGAGTACCTGGCCGCGGCCCTGCTGGACCAGCAATGGCACATGTTGCCGGCCGACGCACCCTTGCAGGACGTGGCCAAGTTCGAAAAGGCCACGCTGGCCAATTACGGGCTGGACCTGCCCATGGTGCTGCCCCGGTACCGCACCACGTATTTCAGCCACATCTGGGGCGGCGGATACGCCGCAGGGTATTACGCCTACATGTGGGCCGAAGTGCTGGAGGCCGATGCATTCCAATGGTTCAAGGAACACGGAGGCATGACGCGGGCCAACGGACAGCACTTTGAGGAGGATATCTTGTCCACCGGTGGCAGCAGGCCAGCCAAGGAGCTGTACCGCCATTTCCGTGGGCGTGACGCCGATGTGGGACCCTTGCTTGAGAAGCGTGGGCTGAAATGAACTGGGGGCAGGAAGCGGTGAGGTGCGATCCCTATCGCTTCATCCACATACGGTACGGTCGCCCTCGGGTTTGGTGATCCGCGCCACATAGGTTCAAGCAGCCACTCCGTTGTATTCAATTCAATTGGTGCAACGGTGAGGATAATGGGCCACATTGCGGCCAATGGCATCGGTCACCCGTACTTCAACTTCCCCAACGCCATCCAGGATCAAGTGCAGTACATCGCTGCCTGGATCCCAGGCTCATCATGGGCTGCGCAACGGGCAAAGCCAAGCAATGGTGGACACCCGGTACGGAATGGGCGTTCGATTACATGATTTCCAACTGGGGATCACGGGGTGCAATAGTGGGTGTCCTACTTGCCAAATACACAGGGGGACACTATCGTAGGCGGCCAGTTGGCCCAACGGACCACCCAGCCAGCCATACCCATCATGTATCGAAAAAAGAACAGGCGACCATGGCAAATGAAATATGCATTATAGAAAGGAAAACAAGATGAAAGGCGAAAAATCTTATTGCGGATCTCAGCTTTAATACGCGAGACCGGCCGCCCATCAAGATGGTCAAACCACGGCTTTGGGCGCATCCCTGTGTTTGTTCAAAACCTGCGCCCGATCGTTGATAACGCCACGGTGCTGTAGCCTTGAACCCCCAGTTGGCGCGGATTAACTTCGCCCCGAGGTGCAGGAACCCTTATCGGTATTGAGGTTCCCCCCCCGATCCATGAGCGAGACGAACTACGGCGAAGAACACATCCGGTCGCTGGACTGGAAGGAGCACATCCGGCTTCGGCCGGGCATGTACATCGGCAAACTGGGCGACGGCAGCAGCTACGACGACGGAATTTACATCTTGCTCAAGGAGGTGCTTGACAACTGCATCGACGAATTCGTGATGGGCCACGGCAAGCGCATCGAGGTCACCATCGACGGCCCGCGCGTGGAAGTGCGCGACTACGGGCGCGGGGTGCCCTTGGGCAAAGTGGTGGACGTGGTAAGCAAGATCAACACCGGCGCCAAGTACGACAGCAAGGCCTTCAAGAAAAGCGTGGGCCTGAACGGCGTGGGTACCAAGGCCGTGAACGCCCTCAGCACCTATTTCCGCATCGAAAGCGTGCGCGATGGGCAGCTCAAGCGCGCCGAATTCGACCGCGGCGTACTACGCAAGGACGAAAAGCTGGTGAAGAGCGAAGAGGCAAACGGCACCCGCGTGGTCTTCGAACCGGACGATCAGATGTTCCGCCAGTACCAGTTCCGCGAGCAGCACATCGAGCGCCTGCTGTGGAACTACTGTTACCTCAACACGGGCCTCACCATCGTGTACAACGGCAAGCGCTTCCAGAGCAAGAACGGGCTGCTGGACCTGCTGGAAACGAAGATGGACGGCGAGCCGCTGTACCCGATCATCCACCTGATCGGGGAAGATATCGAGGTGGCCATTACCCACGCCAACCACTACGGCGAGGAATACTACAGCTTCGTCAACGGCCAGCACACCACGCAGGGCGGCACCCACCAAGGGGCCTTTCGCGAAGCAGTGGCCAAAACGATCAAGGAATTCTTCAAGAAGGACTGGGAGGCCGGCGACTGCCGCACAGGCATTGTGGCGGCCATCAGCGTGAAGGTGGTGGAGCCCGTTTTTGAGAGCCAGACCAAGACCAAGCTCGGCAGCCTGGAAGTGGAGCCTGGCGGGCAAAGCATGCGCGGTTTCGTAAGCGACTTCCTCGGGCGCGAGCTGGACAACTTCCTGCATAAGAATCCAGCGGTAGCGGAGGTGCTGCAGGCGCGCATCCTGCAGAACGAGCGGGAGCGCAAGGAGCTCAGCGGCATCCGCAAATTGGCGCGCGAGCGCGCCAAAAAGGCCAGCCTGCACAACAAGAAGCTCCGCGATTGCCGGATCCATTTGAATGATGCTTCAAAAAAGGAGGACCGACGTGCCGAAAGCACCCTCTTCATCACCGAGGGCGACAGCGCCAGCGGCAGCATCACCAAAAGCCGTGACGTGGAGACCCAGGCGGTGTTCAGCCTGCGCGGCAAACCGCTCAACAGCTACGGGCTAACGAAAAAGATCGTGTACGAAAATGAGGAGTTCAACCTCATCCAGGCCGCGCTCAACATCGAGGAAGGCATAGAGGGCCTGCGCTACAACAAGATCGTCATTGCCACCGATGCCGACGTGGACGGCATGCACATCCGCCTGCTGCTGATGACCTTCTTCCTGCAGTTCTTCCCCGACTTGGTGAAGAACGATCACCTCTACATCCTGCAAACGCCGCTCTTTCGGGTGCGGAACAAGAAGGAGACCATCTACTGCTACAGCGATGAGGAGCGGCAGCGCGCCATTGCCAAGCTGGGCAAGAGCGCTGAGATCACGCGGTTCAAGGGCCTGGGCGAGATCAGCCCCGACGAGTTCAAGCACTTCATCGGCCCGGATATCCGCCTGGAACCGGTGATGATCACCAAGGATGCCAAGGTGGGCGACCTGCTAACTTTCTACATGGGCAAGAACACCCCCGACCGGCAGGAGTTCATCATCGGCAACCTGAAGGTGGAAAAGGACCTGGTGGAGGAAAGCGCCGAAGAGGCGAGGGCAGCCACCGTACGCTCCATCGCGGAGAAACTGGAGATGAACGAAGTGGAGGAGTAGGGGGATGAACACGGATCAGCCGGGTGTGAACCACGGATGAATGCGGATGAACACGGATAGAAAGAGAATGCAACCGCATGATCGGGCCACGCATTCAACCGTGTGGATCCGGGTCCATCCGTGGTTGTTCAAACCGACACTTGACTCGAGCGTCCAAGCCATCAAGCGCCGCAACTAACTTGCGCTGATCATGGACCTAAGGCGCATCACGCATTCATCCGTGTGGGTCCGGGTCCGTCCGTGGTTGTTCAAATCGACGCTTGACTCGAGCGCCAAAGCCATCAAGCGCCGCAACTAACTTGCATTGATCATGGATCTAAGGCGCCTCCTCCTCTTCTCCCTGGCTACGACCAGCGGTGCGCTCATGGCGCAAAACACCGGCACGCTCCACCTCAAGGTGGATCCCCCGGGTTTCATGTACCGCCTGGACCACCGGTTCACCCTGCAACAGGTAGAACTGGACCTGCTGGAAGGCCCGCACCAATTCAGCTTTTGGGCGCCGCAACGCCAAGTGGTGGACACCACCCTGATGATCGTGGTGGGCAGGGCCAATACATTCACTGTGCGCCTGCCGTTCTCCAAGGACTACCTGGCCTACCAGCGGGAGCTCCAACGGTACAGGTCGAAAAAGAAGCTCAGCCGGATCATTCCCTCAGTGATAACCGGCGGTGCCCTGCTCACCACGGTGCTGAGCTACGCCAAGTTGAAGAAAGCGCACGACCAATTGGAACGCGACAGGAAGGAATACAATGAGCTGGGATCGCCGTACCGGATCACTGTGTTGAAGGAGCAGACCATGCCCGAGCACAAGGAAGTGTTCCGGAGAGCACAGGTGCAGTTGGGCGTCTCGGCAGGAATAACCCTGCTTAGTGCGGGCGTTACGGCCTATGTCTTCCACAAAACAGGGAAGGTGCAACGCCCCGAATTCCTCGACCGTGAAAAGCTCCGTTTCGAAGGCTTGAGCTGGATGCCCGGGCCCGATGGCGGATCATGGCACGGGGGGCTTACCTGGAATTTGACCCGATGAGGTGCACGCTATGCATGATCATTCCCATGGTTCTGGTGCTTTCAAGCTGCCTGAAGGACGACCTCGATCCCGCCGCGCTCACCTCCAACCCGCTGGACCCGGACTACAGCGGCCCGGCATTGATCGAACTCGTCTCGGACACCACCCGCATCATATACAGCGGCGGCATGCCGGTGGACACCGTGGTGGAACAAACGGTACATGTGCGCACGGACCTGATGCCGACCGGCACCACGTGGACGCTCTACATCACCCAGGTGAACACGGGCCAGGTGTTCGACTATGGCAGCGGGCTGCCGCCCCCGAGCGACCACGGCTACCATCACGCCACGGCTGGCACCTCCTATTGTTTCGACTACCAGCTGAAGGTGCAGTTCAGCCTGACCAAGGCGTGGCGGTATTGCACGGTGGCGGATCCTTGAGGCGCTTGCTTGAAATCAGCGGTAGTCAAGGCACCCCGATCCAAACCTCAAAAATCCAACACTCCCAAGACTATGAAAACCCCTTTCACCCATACCATGCTACTCGCCGCCCTCGGGCTGGCCGTCGCCTTCACCGCCTGCAAGAAGGACGACGATGAACCGTCCACTCCTTCCGGCGGGCAGACCACGCCGCCCACCGATCCCCGCGCGGCCCACACCGGCAATTGGCTGGTCTCGGATTCGCTTTGGCTGGATGGCCAACTGTACATGAACCAGCCGGAGACCTACGTGCTCAGCATTTCCACGGGTGGCACGGTGTCCGATACCCTCTACTTCAACAACCTGTGGAATGACGGAACGGGCTACTACGCCATCCTTTCCAACAACTTCTTCTCCTTCCCCTCGCAGAACGTGAGCGGCCCGTACAACATGAGCGGCAACGGCACCTTCAGCGGTACGCACTTGGTGTACCAGACCAGCGGGGATGTGTACGTGCATCACGGGTACGGGGAGAAGCAGTAGCAGGCTTTTGCCTCATGTATAGGGCCGGGGCCAGTGCGAGAGGTCTCTTGCCTAACTCTACCACACCAAACAAGTAGGCTATGCGAGCCGTTGACATACAGGCCGAGATCGCGCAGGTGATCAAGGACGAAAGGAATACGGGCGTTCCGGAAGCGATCCGAATGCTGTTGTACAGCTGCGCTATGCCAGCATCAAGGCGAACCCTTACAGCTACCAAGTGCGCAAAGGCGGCTACTGCCATGCGCTGCTGCATAAATTGAAGTACCGCGTGGTGTTTGAGGTGGAAGGCAACACCGTATGCATCCATCAAGTACATTACACCAGCCGCAAGCCCAGCAAAAAGTTCGGTCCGTGACCGCAGGAGGTGCCCTGTATGTGGGGAAAATTGAGATCTCCCCGTGCTTGCCCTGCCCTCATGGGGGCTAATTTTACCGCCATGGCTGCCCATGGCATCGCCATGCATGAACATTTGACCATTTCCTTCCGCCCCACGCGGAAATTCCATGAGTGACGAACCCGAAGAGCAGTTGAATGAAGACGCGGAAGACGCGTCGATGAGCAGTGCGGCCTCCCCCGAAGGCGTCCCCAGCGCGGGCCAGGCGGGCACCTTCAGCGTGAGCGGCATGTACCGCGAATGGTTTTTGGATTACGCGAGCTATGTGATCCTGGAACGCGCCGTGCCCGCTTTGTACGATGGCCTGAAGCCCGTGCAGCGCCGCATCCTGCACAGCATGAAGGACCTTGATGACGGCCGCTACAACAAGGTGGCCAACATCATCGGCCACACCATGCAGTACCACCCGCACGGCGATGCCAGTATCGGCGACGCGCTGGTGCAGCTGGGGCAGAAGGACCTGCTGATCGACACGCAGGGCAACTGGGGCAACACCCTCACCGGCGACAGCGCCGCGGCACCCCGCTACATCGAGGCACGCCTGAGCAAGTTCGCCAACGATGTCGTCTTCAATCCGAAGACCACCGAATGGCAGAGCAGCTATGATGGGCGCAACAAGGAGCCGGTGTTCCTGCCCGTGAAATTCCCGCTGTTGCTGGCGCAAGGCGGCGAGGGCATCGCGGTGGGGCTCAGTTGCAAGGTGCTCCCGCACAACTTCAACGAGCTCTGCGACGCCAGCATCGCCGTGCTGCGCGGCAAGGGCGTGAAGCTGATGCCCGACTTCGCCACCGGCGGCCTGGCCGACGCGCAGAATTACGACGACGGCCGCCGCGGCGGCCGCATCCGGGTGCGCGCACGCATCCGCAAAGAGGACAACAAGACGCTGGTGATCCACGAGATACCCTTCGGCACCACCACCAGCAGCCTCATCGACAGCATCATCAAGGCCAACGACAAAGGCAAGATCAAGGTGCGCCACATCGAGGACAACACCGCCGCCAACGCCGAGATCGTGATCCACCTCGCCGCGGGCGTCAGCCCGGACAACACCATCGACGCACTTTACGCCTTCACCGACTGCGAGTTGAGCATCGCGCCCAACGCCGTGGTGATCGAGAACGACAAGCCGCGCTTCGTGGGCGTTGCCGAACTGCTGAAGGCGAGCACGGAGAACACCCTGCGCCTGTTGGAGCTGGAGCTGCAGATCAAGCAGCGTGAACTGCAGGAGCAATGGCACTTCGCATCGCTGGAACGCATCTTCATCGAGAAGAAGGTGTACCGCAAGATCGAGGAGGCCGAGACCTGGGAGCAGGTGATCAGCTTCATCGACAAAGGTTTGAAGCCCTACGTGAAGGACCTGCGCCGCGCGGTGACCGAGGAGGACATCGTGCGCCTCACCGAGATCCGCATCAAGCGCATCAGCAAGTACGACAGCTTCAAGGCCGATGAGCACATCAAGGGCCTGGAGGAGCAACTGGCCGATGTGCAGGCCAAGCTGGACGCACTGGTGGACCACGCCATCGACCACTTCAAGGAGCTGAAGCGCAAGTACGGCGCGGGCCGCGAGCGCCGCACCGAGCTGCGCACCTTCGACACCATCGTGGCCACGGCCGTTGCGGTGGCCAACCGCAAGCTGTACGTTGATCGTGCCGAGGGCTTCATGGGGTGGAGCCTACGCGGCATGGAGCAGGTGGACGAGTGTTCGGAGATCGACGACATCATCGTATTCCGCAGCAACGGTACGCTGGTGGTGACCAAGGTGGCCGACAAAAAGTTCATCGGCAAGGGGGTGCTGCACATCGCCGTTTGGAAGAAGAACGATGAGCGCACCATTTACCACATGATCTACCAGGACGGTGCGCAAGGAGCCAGCTACATGAAGCGCTTTGCGGTAACCGGCATCACGCGCGACAAGGAATATGACCTCACCAGCGGCACCAAGGGCAGCAAGGTGCTCTACTTCAGCGCCAACCCCGATGGTGCCTCGGAAACGGTACGGGTGAACCTGCGCCCGAAACCCAACCTGCGCAAAACCCAATTCGATGTGGATTTCGGCGCCTTGGCGGTGAAGGGCCGGGGCAGCAAGGGCAACCTGCTCACGCGCAACATGGTGCACAAGGTGGTGCAGAAGGAGCGGGGCGGCAGCACCCTGGGCGCCATACCCATTTGGTTCGATGAAACCGTGCGCCGGTTGAACGAGTCGGGCCACGGCCGCTACCTCGGTCGTTTCAGCGGCGACGACAAAATCCTTGCGGTGCTCTCCACAGGCCAATACCAGCTGTTCCCGTTTGCCTTGGGCACCCACTTTCCGGATGAGGCGGTGACGCTGGTGAAATGGGATCCCGCGGTGCCCTTGGCCGCCGTGTACTGGGAAGGCGAGAAGCAGCAGTACATGGTCAAGCGCTTCATGGTGGAACCGGCCCGCGACCCCGTGCGCTTCATTACCGAACACGAGGAAAGCAAATTGGTGCTGCATTCCTTGGCCCCTGATCCCGCCGTGCAGATCTCGTTCGACAAGCGCAGCAACCCGCGCGAGGATGAGCAGGTGGACCTGGCCAGGTTCATCGCGGTGAAAGGAGTGAAGGCCATTGGCAACCGCCTGACGCCCTACAAGGTGCGCGAGTTGAAGCTCATCGGCGACGTATTCACCGTAATGACGCCCGAATTGGAGGAGAAGCAGCAAATGCTGATCACCGATGAGGAGGTGGGCCATTTAACACCGCCGGAGGAAGAAGGCCTTGAGCGTTCGCCCATGGAAGCCTTCCGCGAGGCCCAGAAGGCCAGCAAACCCAAATCGGATGAGCCGCTGATCGGCGGCAAGCCCGGCAAGCAGATGGACCTGGAGTGGGATTGAAGGGGCGTGGGAGGCACCAACCAACGGGGTATCCCGCGCGAAGCGCGGTCCGCCGTTCCTATAAGCAACCGCCGCAGGCGTGAGGTGGCCAGTGAGGCGCACCACGAGGAACGAGTGGTGGGTTTCGCTGGCCACCTAATGGTTGTGATCTGCTTTCAATTCTTTCCTTTGTGGGTAGCTGATCCAACGACCGCTTCAAGCGCGAGCTGCAAACCGCCGTTGTGATCTGCTTTCAATTCTTTCCTTTGTGGGTAGCTGATCCAACCTGGAAGGACTTTGCCAGCGATGAAGGCGGGTTGTGATCTGCTTTCAATTCTTTCCTTTGTGGGTAGCTGATCCAACCCCTGCAACACGTCTATTCTTGGAAACCCAAGTTGTGATCTGCTTTCAATTCTTTCCTTTGTGGGTAGCTGATCCAACCATCTTCCCGGAGCAGCATGTACCGCGCAAGTTGTGATCTGCTTTCAATTCTTTCCTTTGTGGGTAGCTGATCCAACCGCGTAGGTCAACCGCTGCGATCCGTCTTGTTGTGATCTGCTTTCAATTCTTTCCTTTGTGGGTAGCTGATCCAACCACCTTTCATCAAGCCGACACCAACAACTAGTTGTGATCTGCTTTCAATTCTTTCCTTTGTGGGTAGCTGATCCAACCGAACTTGAGCGCATCATTTCAGACCGCTTGTTGTGATCTGCTTTCAATTCTTTCCTTTGTGGGTAGCTGATCCAACCGAAAGGCTGAAGGAAGCACGTGCTTTGCTGTTGTGATCTGCTTTCAATTCTTTCCTTTGTGGGTAGCTGATCCAACATGAACGTGGAGGCCGCTCGCGCGAACCTTGTTGTGATCTGCTTTCAATTCTTTCCTTTGTGGGTAGCTGATCCAACTTGTTGGTTTGTTTAGTCGGTAGTTATCGCGTTGTGATCTGCTTTCAATTCTTTCCTTTGTGGGTAGCTGATCCAACTGCGCTCCAGGAGTTCCGTATGCCGCGCTAGTTGTGATCTGCTTTCAATTCTTTCCTTTGTGGGTAGCTGATCCAACGCTGCGCGTGGTGAGCCGCCCGCAGAACTAGTTGTGATCTGCTTTCAATTCTTTCCTTTGTGGGTAGCTGATCCAACAACACTTCACCGCTTCCTTGATTTTTGGGGGTTGTGATCTGCTTTCAATTCTTTCCTTTGTGGGTAGCTGATCCAACTAGAATGTAGTCTTTGACCTTCATTGTTTCGTTGTGATCTGCTTTCAATTCTTTCCTTTGTGGGTAGCTGATCCAACTCCGATAATTCCACCAGCTATTTCCTCGGTGTTGTGATCTGCTTTCAATTCTTTCCTTTGTGGGTAGCTGATCCAACTTGGGTACGTAGAGCGCACAGGGAATCGCGTTGTGATCTGCTTTCAATTCTTTCCTTTGTGGGTAGCTGATCCAACCCGGTCCATGCGGTGGGGCTCCTTGTGATAGTTGTGATCTGCTTTCAATTCTTTCCTTTGTGGGTAGCTGATCCAACGAGTTCGAGGCTGGCGACCTTGACCAATGGGTTGTGATCTGCTTTCAATTCTTTCCTTTGTGGGTAGCTGATCCAACGGCCTCTTATTCGATCATAAGGGGCCAACGGTTGTGATCTGCTTTCAATTCTTTCCTTTGTGGGTAGCTGATCCAACGTGGTCATGGCAAGGACATTCATGGAAGTGGGTTGTGATCTGCTTTCAATTCTTTCCTTTGTGGGTAGCTGATCCAACGCATCGCTGGCACGGTGTCCACGCCGCGCGTTGTGATCTGCTTTCAATTCTTTCCTTTGTGGGTAGCTGATCCAACGCCGCCCTGAAAACCCCGATCAACGTGGCCGTTGTGATCTGCTTTCAATTCTTTCCTTTGTGGGTAGCTGATCCAACAAGCCAGCTTTCAAGCACCCAAATGATAGTGTTGTGATCTGCTTTCAATTCTTTCCTTTGTGGGTAGCTGATCCAACCGGCGCCACGTGCTCCATTACCTGTTTGCAGTTGTGATCTGCTTTCAATTCTTTCCTTTGTGGGTAGCTGATCCAACTCATTGTCTGTGGGTTCGTTCAGCCGCCCAGTTGTGATCTGCTTTCAATTCTTTCCTTTGTGGGTAGCTGATTCAACGTCGAGCGTTATCAGTCCGTCAAAGCACTCAGTTGTGATCTGCTTTCAATTCTTTCCTTTGTGGGTAGCTGATCCAACTGATGGTTGCGGTAATTGCCTGCATGTGTTTGTTGTGATCTGCTTTCAATTCTTTCCTTTGTGGGTAGCTGATCCAACGGCCATCAAAAGCATCGAGAAGGACCGCGAGTTGTGATCTGCTTTCAATTCTTTCCTTTGTGGGTAGCTGATCCAACTTCCCAGAACTCCGGAGAGGTGGCGTTGATGTTGTGATCTGCTTTCAATTCTTTCCTTTGTGGGTAGCTGATCCAACAGAGGTGCAGGACTTGAACCCCTTTGGCGAGTTGTGATCTGCTTTCAATTCTTTCCTTTGTGGGTAGCTGATCCAACTGCTGTTTCTCTTTCTCATTTCTTCGTGGTGTTGTGATCTGCTTTCAATTCTTTCCTTTGTGGGTAGCTGATCCAACATGGGATCCCGCGCAGTGGCGCGCATTTGAGTTGTGATCTGCTTTCAATTCTTTCCTTTGTGGGTAGCTGATCCAACGGAAGTGCGCCGAAAACACTGCGCTATGTGTTGTGATCTGCTTTCAATTCTTTCCTTTGTGGGTAGCTGATCCAACTGCGTTTCCTGGATGGGAAATGGAAGTGGAAGTTGTGATCTGCTTTCAATTCTTTCCTTTGTGGGTAGCTGATCCAACGACCCTCACGCGATCATACGGGCACTGGTAGTTGTGATCTGCTTTCAATTCTTTCCTTTGTGGGTAGCTGATCCAACCTTCGGCCAATGGATCGGCCTTTATGTAGTGTTGTGATCTGCTTTCAATTCTTTCCTTTGTGGGTAGCTGATCCAACAATACCGACGAAGGAGCGTTTTTTTCCGTGCAGTTGTGATCTGCTTTCAATTCTTTCCTTTGTGGGTAGCTGATCCAACTTTGGTTCTGCAATCATATACCGAAACGCTGTTGTGATCTGCTTTCAATTCTTTCCTTTGTGGGTAGCTGATCCAACAAATCGGCGGCAGGCCCGCAGGACATTACAGTTGTGATCTGCTTTCAATTCTTTCCTTTGTGGGTAGCTGATCCAACCATGAACGCATGTTGGCGGTGGACCTGCCGGTTGTGATCTGCTTTCAATTCTTTCCTTTGTGGGTAGCTGATCCAACAGAAGCCGCCGACTTCGCCCGTGCATTCCTGTTGTGATCTGCTTTCAATTCTTTCCTTTGTGGGTAGCTGATCCAACGTGCGCTTCGCCGATGAGGTGCCGGACGGGGTTGTGATCTGCTTTCAATTCTTTCCTTTGTGGGTAGCTGATCCAACTTTTGATTTATGTTGGAAATAAAGGAATTTGTTGTGATCTGCTTTCAATTCTTTCCTTTGTGGGTAGCTGATCCAACGCCTTCCTCTCCTTCAATGGGGCGAGCATGTTGTGATCTGCTTTCAATTCTTTCCTTTGTGGGTAGCTGATCCAACATAAACATGGCCAAGAGCGGTACGAACCTCAGTTGTGATCTGCTTTCAATTCTTTCCTTTGTGGGTAGCTGATCCAACCTTACGGCCTTTCACGTGCGTGGTCCATTCGTTGTGATCTGCTTTCAATTCTTTCCTTTGTGGGTAGCTGATCCAACCGCCAGTAGCTCGGCTCGCTCTTCTGAGTTGTTGTGATCTGCTTTCAATTCTTTCCTTTGTGGGTAGCTGATCCAACAGCCTACGCCTTCGTGCAGCACTGCCTCAAGTTGTGATCTGCTTTCAATTCTTTCCTTTGTGGGTAGCTGATCCAACCCTGTCGCGCTACAGCGTGATCCTGCGCTCGTTGTGATCTGCTTTCAATTCTTTCCTTTGTGGGTAGCTGATCCAACCGGCGGTCTTTGCAAAGGCGGAATCGGGCCGTTGTGATCTGCTTTCAATTCTTTCCTTTGTGGGTAGCTGATCCAACGATGCAGCAGTACATCGCCGGTGACGGCTGGTTGTGATCTGCTTTCAATTCTTTCCTTTGTGGGTAGCTGATCCAACCGGCCAGCGCTGCGCAGAACTCCGGGAAGGTTGTGATCTGCTTTCAATTCTTTCCTTTGTGGGTAGCTGATCCAACAACGCTCTTTGTTCTTCATGCTCTTGCTCAGTTGTGATCTGCTTTCAATTCTTTCCTTTGTGGGTAGCTGATCCAACCTTCGATGGAACAGGCTTTCCACTGTACCTGTTGTGATCTGCTTTCAATTCTTTCCTTTGTGGGTAGCTGATCCAACTCACGTAGGTTTGGGACAGAGCGGCGATGAGTTGTGATCTGCTTTCAATTCTTTCCTTTGTGGGTAGCTGATCCAACGGCCCTCGGTGCTTGTTTGCAGGGCGGCAAGTTGTGATCTGCTTTCAATTCTTTCCTTTGTGGGTAGCTGATCCAACCGGGGCGCGCACACCCATTACCAGCGCCGAGTTGTGATCTGCTTTCAATTCTTTCCTTTGTGGGTAGCTGATCCAACAAAAGGTCACTCAAGGCCCCCGACCTGTTAGTTGTGATCTGCTTTCAATTCTTTCCTTTGTGGGTAGCTGATCCAACACCCGACTACAAAAAACGATGCAAGGAACAGTTGTGATCTGCTTTCAATTCTTTCCTTTGTGGGTAGCTGATCCAACCATGGCCCTTGCGGATGCCTTGCCGCTCATGTTGTGATCTGCTTTCAATTCTTTCCTTTGTGGGTAGCTGATCCAACTGCGAAGCCGCGCTTCGTGCCGGGATCAGAGTTGTGATCTGCTTTCAATTCTTTCCTTTGTGGGTAGCTGATCCAACCCGAACCTACTACAGCCACGGTGGCGGCGAGTTGTGATCTGCTTTCAATTCTTTCCTTTGTGGGTAGCTGATCCAACCACTACTCGCGCCTTTTATTATCCCGGCCAGTTGTGATCTGCTTTCAATTCTTTCCTTTGTGGGTAGCTGATCCAACGGTCGGTCGGGCATTTCACGTCGAGGGTGCGTTGTGATCTGCTTTCAATTCTTTCCTTTGTGGGTAGCTGATCCAACGGCGAAGAGCTTGCAATGCTTGACGTTTTGGTTGTGATCTGCTTTCAATTCTTTCCTTTGTGGGTAGCTGATCCAACGATGCACCTAAGCACGAGCGCCAACGGCCCGTTGTGATCTGCTTTCAATTCTTTCCTTTGTGGGTAGCTGATCCAACGCCTTTCAGGATTTGAACATGCAGCTGATGGTTGTGATCTGCTTTCAATTCTTTCCTTTGTGGGTAGCTGATCCAACCCTGCCAAACCAGCAATGTTTGACGCTGCAGTTGTGATCTGCTTTCAATTCTTTCCTTTGTGGGTAGCTGATCCAACACTGATTGAAGGCGATGCCGCCGACATTACGTTGTGATCTGCTTTCAATTCTTTCCTTTGTGGGTAGCTGATCCAACGACGGGTACACCCTACCTGGAGCGCAACGGGTTGTGATCTGCTTTCAATTCTTTCCTTTGTGGGTAGCTGATCCAACTTCAGGTCGGCCTTCAAGGCATCCTTGTAGTTGTGATCTGCTTTCAATTCTTTCCTTTGTGGGTAGCTGATCCAACAGATTGGGAAGACTATCCCCAAGACCTCTGGTTGTGATCTGCTTTCAATTCTTTCCTTTGTGGGTAGCTGATCCAACCATGCGGCAGCATTCCGGCCTGATCTGCCTGTTGTGATCTGCTTTCAATTCTTTCCTTTGTGGGTAGCTGATCCAACGGTGGCGTTGCTGCTTATCGCCGTAATGCTGTTGTGATCTGCTTTCAATTCTTTCCTTTGTGGGTAGCTGATCCAACCTGCACCGGGGTCGTCCATGCGTTGCTGCAGTTGTGATCTGCTTTCAATTCTTTCCTTTGTGGGTAGCTGATCCAACGATCAATCATCCCTGCGGAATTGTGTCGTGGTTGTGATCTGCTTTCAATTCTTTCCTTTGTGGGTAGCTGATCCAACCCGTGGCTGCGAATTGAGCAAGGTGGAAGGGTTGTGATCTGCTTTCAATTCTTTCCTTTGTGGGTAGCTGATCCAACCAGGGAAGCGTTTCCCTGCCTGAGGTATCAGTTGTGATCTGCTTTCAATTCTTTCCTTTGTGGGTAGCTGATCCAACGCGACGATACCGCCTGGCACGAATTCCCTGTTGTGATCTGCTTTCAATTCTTTCCTTTGTGGGTAGCTGATCCAACTCGGCTTGGGCTTGGGATGTCATTGCTTACGTTGTGATCTGCTTTCAATTCTTTCCTTTGTGGGTAGCTGATCCAACGCCAGCATGCCGGTCCACGTTGCACGTGCTGTTGTGATCTGCTTTCAATTCTTTCCTTTGTGGGTAGCTGATCCAACTGGCGGGGTGTATATATATGAACGCGCGCGAGTTGTGATCTGCTTTCAATTCTTTCCTTTGTGGGTAGCTGATCCAACCACCAGCAGGCGCGGTACTTCGTTGAGCAAGTTGTGATCTGCTTTCAATTCTTTCCTTTGTGGGTAGCTGATCCAACCGAACGCATCCATGGCGGTTTCATCGCCCTTGTTGTGATCTGCTTTCAATTCTTTCCTTTGTGGGTAGCTGATCCAACATTAGTGGATGAAGAGTGAAGCCCCGGAAGGTTGTGATCTGCTTTCAATTCTTTCCTTTGTGGGTAGCTGATCCAACAAAAGCGAAGGCAAAGGGTCGTTCTGCCTTGTTGTGATCTGCTTTCAATTCTTTCCTTTGTGGGTAGCTGATCCAACTGCCGCAGGCAATTGTAGGTAAGGTCATTAGTTGTGATCTGCTTTCAATTCTTTCCTTTGTGGGTAGCTGATCCAACTTGCTTTTTCGTCGCGATGCCTCAACTCTGTTGTGATCTGCTTTCAATTCTTTCCTTTGTGGGTAGCTGATCCAACTCGGCGATCAAATTCAGTTCGTTCGGTGTGTTGTGATCTGCTTTCAATTCTTTCCTTTGTGGGTAGCTGATCCAACTGAGCCATCATTCAAACACCCTAACGATCGCGTTGTGATCTGCTTTCAATTCTTTCCTTTGTGGGTAGCTGATCCAACGCGGTCGAGCTTGCTCATGGCAATAGTTCGGTTGTGATCTGCTTTCAATTCTTTCCTTTGTGGGTAGCTGATCCAACGAAGTCGCCAAAAGGCGTCGTGTCCATCGAGTTGTGATCTGCTTTCAATTCTTTCCTTTGTGGGTAGCTGATCCAACCGTTTGCCGTCAGCCCTCTCGCGCTTCGTGTTGTGATCTGCTTTCAATTCTTTCCTTTGTGGGTAGCTGATCCAACGACATGATGCTGCGCATGGCCGGTGTCGTGGTTGTGATCTGCTTTCAATTCTTTCCTTTGTGGGTAGCTGATCCAACTGCCGATGCGGGACTTCGTGAGGGCGGCAGGTTGTGATCTGCTTTCAATTCTTTCCTTTGTGGGTAGCTGATCCAACATGGGCGCCGATTGCCGCTACTTCGTCGAGTTGTGATCTGCTTTCAATTCTTTCCTTTGTGGGTAGCTGATCCAACCACTGAGGCATGGAAACTACTTCAGGCCCCGTTGTGATCTGCTTTCAATTCTTTCCTTTGTGGGTAGCTGATCCAACTGGTAGAACATTCTGTTGCCTTCGACCACTGTTGTGATCTGCTTTCAATTCTTTCCTTTGTGGGTAGCTGATCCAACGGCCGCCAAGTCCATTACCGGCCATGCCCTGTTGTGATCTGCTTTCAATTCTTTCCTTTGTGGGTAGCTGATCCAACCCCCCTGCAGCAATGGCTCAACGACCATCCGTTGTGATCTGCTTTCAATTCTTTCCTTTGTGGGTAGCTGATCCAACTGGGAATGACGGCATGTCGAACGGCTTGCCGTTGTGATCTGCTTTCAATTCTTTCCTTTGTGGGTAGCTGATCCAACATCCCGACAAGAAAGAAATGTTTCTCCGCGTTGTGATCTGCTTTCAATTCTTTCCTTTGTGGGTAGCTGATCCAACATTACACCCACTGAGAAGCTGATGAGTAAGTTGTGATCTGCTTTCAATTCTTTCCTTTGTGGGTAGCTGATCCAACAATACCTGGAATGGCACGCTGCAACGCCTTTGTTGTGATCTGCTTTCAATTCTTTCCTTTGTGGGTAGCTGATCCAACCCAGCTCACCTGTATCTGTCAGGTACATGGGTTGTGATCTGCTTTCAATTCTTTCCTTTGTGGGTAGCTGATCCAACATCGCGCCCTCCAATCGATCGTCTGGCGTGAGTTGTGATCTGCTTTCAATTCTTTCCTTTGTGGGTAGCTGATCCAACAGGGCAGGTGCAGAGCAGCCGCGAAGGGGTGTTGTGATCTGCTTTCAATTCTTTCCTTTGTGGGTAGCTGATCCAACGCATCGAGGAACGCGATGATCTGCTGGTTGTTGTGATCTGCTTTCAATTCTTTCCTTTGTGGGTAGCTGATCCAACGTCTTCGTTCGTGTTCGTGCGCGTGGAGTTGTTGTGATCTGCTTTCAATTCTTTCCTTTGTGGGTAGCTGATCCAACACGATGCCCGGAAAGGCTACAGGGACAAGGGATCCGGAAGGTTCAGCCCCGGAAAAATTCTGAAGGAGTGGAGGTCGGGGCCAAGGGCCCCGCTTTCATTTTTCAGAAGAGCTGCAGCTGTTGTGGCGCGCCGATCTCCTCTACCTGCTTGGTGTTCAGGTAGATCTCCATGCTGCCGAATTGCTTGTCCGTTACGGCCAGGATGTTCACCAGGCCGAATGGCGGCAACAGCGCCAGTACGCGCTTCCGGTGTACCTCCCCGTTCTCCTTGCTGGCACAGTGCCGCAGGTAGATGGAGAACTGCATCATGGTGAAGCCGTTCTCCACCAATCGCTTCCGGAACTGCGCCGCGTTGCTGCGATCGCGTTTGGTCTCGGTGGGCAGGTCGAACATCACGAATAGCCACATTACGCGGTAGGCACTGTAACGGTCATGGCTCATGCCGGTCTTGGCAGTGCCAAGGCCGTGCCAAAACCCAGGAAGGCCCGTGCCAGCGAGGCCGTGGTCGCGCTCACGGCCACCATCAGCGGGCGCATCTTACCGTCCATGTCCACATCCAGTGTGGGGGTACGCAACAAGGTGATCTTGTCCTCTTGGTCCAGTTCGTTCCGGTCCAAGGGCCGGTCCTGCACAATGCCCGCCACCACTTGGTCCACCAGCGGGCGGTAGGGCTCCATCAAATCGTCGGCCAAGCAGTAGGCGTTGTAGCGGTTGCGATGGAAGAGGCCCAGGGTGGGGTGCAGGCCGCTACCTGCCAAGGCCCGCGCCACCGTGGCCCGCAGTATGGCGTAGCCATAGTTCAGCAGGTTGTTGGGGTAGTGGCCGTCCGGGGTCCGCAGAAAGTCCGGTATGCGTTTGAACACGCGCGGCCAGTAGTACACGGCGGCAGCGCCTTCGCGGTTGTCGGTATCGCCGCTGCGCACCTCCTGGGCCAGTTTTTGCAGGCGCCCTCCATCCTGGCCCAAGGTCTCCAGCACGGCGGCCTGGTTGCTGATCTTGGCTTTCACCACCTGTTGCCACAGTTGCTTTTTCAAGGGCTTGGGGGCCTCCGCTTGGGCGATGAAGGTTTCCGTTTGGGTGCTGTGCCCTTGGAAGTTGAGCAACATGCCCACCGGATGGTGCTTCTCATCGCAGTTGACCACGGCCACGTTGTGCTCCAGCAGTTTGGCCAACAGGCCCTGGGTCACTGTGACCTGCTCGTGCTCCATCAGCAGCAGGCCCATGTCCTCGATCGGTACGGTCTTGCCCGCATCGCCTTCGATCAATTTGCTGCGTACCAGCATCTGCCCCAGCTTCAGCGAGAGGTGGCAAGGCGTGGTGATGGCGATGGTGCGCTTGATCATGGCTCAGTATTCGCCAACGTGGACAATTTGGCCGAGATGATTGAGCCTAACTTTTATCATCCCATGGAGGTACCCCAAGCTCTTGATGTCCTTGTAGACTACATCCTTCAATTCTTTGTTGTCCAACAACGTAGTCTCTAAATGATGTCGGAACATGTACTGGCGGACAAAGTTGTTCCCATATTGCAGCTTTGAGAACTTTTGGACTCGGAACAGGTTCGGAGAAATGAGCTTCGCATTCCGTTCATCAAGCAGGTCCACTGAGGTTGGGTCAAATCCGGTTTCTTCATTGGGAAGGATGAAAACCTCATTTTGCTTCAGTGTGTATTCGAATCGCCAGCCCTTATTCCAGTTGAAAGTTTTGTCAATTGGCGGTAAGCCTTGGCGTACACGCTCCACGACCTCAGAGAAGGATACGACCTCATCCTGCAAGTTGCCCTCGGCATCGCGGTAGATGGCCACGTGGTGGTTGTTGCCGGTCTGCACGTAGTTGGTGGGGATTTCATGGCCATCAGCATCCAGGATCGGCTTGCCGTGGTGGTCGCGTTTGGTGTGGAGCGCTTCGGCATTGCTTACCCCGGTAATGGTCACGCGCTTGAGTTGTGGACCGTTCTTGCCGTTCACCCAGATCGGGTCTTCCTCCAGGTTGGAGAAGGCCTTTTTGGCATCCCCTCCGAACCGGTGCAGCCTTTCTTTCAATAAGCGCTTGGCCCGGCCATCGATCACCTTGTCCAGCTTCAGGTTGGGATCGATGTTCTTGCGGATGGTGAATTGCTCCTCCATTTGCACCAGCTTCACCTTTTCAGGCACCTTCTCCTTGTGCTGGTCATCCAGCCAAATGGGGTTCTTGGCAAGGGCATTCTTGCCACCGAAGGCTTTCTTGGGGTCGCCGCCGCCCACGGCGTGGAGCCGATGCAACAAGGCTTGCCGATGGCTCTTGATGGCGACCCGGGCAATGGTGGCCTGGTCGAAGCTGGGCCCCACTTTTACTTCCGTGGTGACATAGAACTGCTTCTTGCCATACACGGTCTCTTTGTGCAATTGGCCGCGCGGGGTCAGTTCCACCTTGCGGAAGTGGCCGTTCTTGGTCCTGCTCTTGTTCACGTTGCGGGTGGTCACCTTGTTCTTGGCCTTGAAGCTCACCAAGGTGCTTTCCAGTTGCTGCTTCACTTGGGCGCGCAACTGGTCCAGCGGCATCGGTGGCTTGAACAGGCGGCGGCCCTTACTGTCCAGATAGGTTTCCTTGTTCTCAATGGCGAGGATCACCTTGTGCTTCTTGTGGTCCTCATCGCGCCGGGCGTTCAGGAAGTTGAGGTATTGTATGTGGCTCGGCCGGGTGAAGGCCACGGCAAGGGCATCCATGGCGTGGTGGCGGTGATCGTTGCGCTTGGTCCAGTCCTTGATCTTGCGTACTTCAGCACCATCCTTGTTCTTTTCGGTGTAGGTGAGCCCTGCCTTATGGTACTTGTCCCAGTTCAATTCCTGCAGCACGTTGATGAGTTGCCAATCCTGGCGGAGGTGGTCGGTAACGCTGCCGGTGGTAGGTGTAACGGTGCGGGCCACTTGGCGCAGCAGGCCCAAGGCCATGCGCGTGATGTACTGGGTATTTCGCAGGTCGCGGTCGATGAAGCCGTCCGGTATGTCGGCTTCCTTCATCAGCAGTTTCTTGAATTTCCCCGGGCTTTCCTTTTTGAAGAACTTTTCTGCGCGTGCCTTGTACTGGGCCACCTGCTCGCTGTCGGGGCCGTATTCGGTTTCCATGTAGTCCATGGCCGTGGCGTTGCCTTTTTTCAGGTTCACACTGCGCAGCTCAATGGTCTTGTTGCTGAAGCTGTCATCGAACAGGCGCGCCTGGGGGATGATGTGCTCAATGTCGTATTCCTTGCTGAAGAGCTTTTCCTTGGGGATCTCCACCCCGGAATACAGGGTCTTGAAACCATTCTCCTTCAATTCCTCCCAGAGCTTGTATTTGATGATGTCGTTCCGGGTGATGCGCACACCGGTGTTGAAAGGGTGGAGCTTGGCAATCTCGCCGCGGATGGCATCGTGGGCCCGGTGGGCTGCATCGATGCTCTTCGTCATTTCCTCCCTTTCCTTGGCGCTCTTCTTCAGTTCGCGGGCCATTTCCACACGGATCTCGTCGGGGCGGCCGTACACCTCGATCACCTTGTTCACCACGTGGATCACCTGGTTCAGGATCTTCTCCACCACGGGGTTGCGCAAGGCGCCCTTGGGCAGGATCTCCAGCGCGTCGATCAGTTCACGGGCCTCGTTTTCATCGGCCGTCACGGAATGGGAGTGATTGTACCCGGCGAGCTCGCAGGCCACATCGTAGATCTCCCCTTGCTTCAAATGGGGCAGGATCTTTTTGATCGCCCGTGCGCTCAAGCTTCCATGGTCGTCCTCAAAGGAGATCTTGCACAGGGTTTCCGCGCATTCCCGGTTGAAGCCGAATTTGTTGCGTAGCTGCTTGATCAGCCGCTCGTTGCCGGTGCGCGATTTGTTGTCGCTTTCGTAGGAATACAGCAGGTGCCATAGTGCGTACGCGGGTTGCTGTTCGAATTGCTTGCCTGCAAGGGTGGCATCGAAGTGCATGATCCCGGTGTTCACGCCCAAGGTGTTCAACACGGCTTCCACGGTGCTTGTCCGTTCTTCGGCAGATAGCCCGGTGAGGTCCACGTCATCATGGCCGGAAAGGGCCAGCATCGCTCCGAAGGCTTCCATGTACTTCTGGTTGGTGCGGTTCCCTTCCAGCTTCTTGAAGTTCACCTTCCATTCCTTGGGCTTGAGGCCGATGGCCCTCAGTGCATCGGCGGCGGTGAGTTCCTTCGTCCAACTGAGTTCGGCGAAGAGCTTCGCCTTGTATTCCGGACCGAGGCACCACGCTTTGCCTTTTCGTACGATGCCGTTTTCCGAGCGCTCATCGCCGGTCCCGTCTTTCCCTTCGTAGGTCAGCTCCACATTGTTCAGTACCTGCCAGATCCGGAATTCCTGGAACAAGGGTGAGGCTTTGGGGCATACGCGCGGACCCACCTTGCGCATTTTCGGCTTGCCGTCCTTGGTCAAGGCAGGCTTTCCATGCTCGTCGATCACCGGCTTCTTTACGCCTTCAAACTCGCATACGGCCAACTGGCCCTTCTGCGACTTCAGGCGGCGTTGGTAGAAGATCACCGTGTCGCGCACATCGCGCTTGAGTTCAGGGGTGAGCTGCGGGTGGGCTTCCTTCTGTACTTCCCAGATACGCTCGAATTCATCCAGGTAATCCTGCCGGTAGAATACTTGGCCCTTCAGGCGTGTATGCGGGTGGGCCTGGATCTGCTTGTACAGGAACTGCCCCACGGTCAGGTCCTGGATGATCAGTTGTTTGCTGCGGTCGCTGATGGCGCCCAAGAGCCCGCTGGAGGTGGAGATGGCCCCGTTCACCTGTTGAATGACCACGGCCAATTGTTCCAGGTCCAACTTCTTGCCGAGCGCATCCACCCGCCATTGGTAGTCCTCCACCTTCTGCTCCAAGCCCTTCGTGGTGCGCTTTACACCGACCAGTCCCCAAGGCTCTTTCAAGATGGCCCATGTGGCCTTCTGGTTCTTGCCTGCGATCTTCTCCAGCAGTTCAAGGTGGAGGAGCTCGCCATGGAATTCCCGCTGCTTGTTCCAGATCCGTTCCAATTCCGCTTTCAGGTCGGAGCGGTAGAAGTCCGGGATGTGGCGCTTGCCAGCTTTCAGGCGCTGCAATCCATACTGTCCGCAGGTGAGGTCGTTGTCGTACAACTCCTTCGCGATGGTCATGCCGTCAATGGCTTGCCCTTCATCTTCGTCCTTGGCTTTGCGGTTGCTTTTGTATCCGCGCTTCTTATTGATGGCCAGCAGTACGCGGGCGAAGGCTTCCAATGGGATCGGGTTGTTCGCCGCATCTGCACGCAAGGCCCATAGCGAGTGGGTGCTGTTGGTACCGGTCTCCGTCAGGACGGTATCCTCCGTGATGAGGCCATGCTGCTTCAACAGGTGCAGCAGGTGCGCCCGGCGGTCCTGGTAGCGGTCCAGGTTGCGGCGCATGCCGCGTTTCAGCGTCCGGTCCGCGTTGGTGGATAGCGGCCTCCCTTTCTCGAAGTCGGTTTGCTCATCTACGGTGAGGGGAACCACACGCACGCCGGTGCGCACGATGGATGCCTGTTCCGCTTCGTTCTCCGCTTCATTGATCACGGCCCAGCCAATGGAGGTGGTGCCGAGGTCCAATCCCAAGATCTTTTTCATTTGGTGGTGGTTGTCTATATTTGTGCCAAGAATTGAAGCAGATCACAATAAGGGTCCATCCCGTTGTGTGAACATTCACTCGGCCCGGCACAGCAATGTTGCCGGGTCGCTTATTTTCATGGCGTTTGTGAATGTCCGAAAAATACGCGAAATGATCAGCATTGCACGCCAAATCCCCTTCATCGTCCCTTGTCTTGGCCGCTAACATCGCCAAAGGGACAATTGGGCCTATTGCATGCAGCTTGTGCGGAAGTCACCTGCCATTACCGCAGGCGGGGTCGCCGCATTCATTCCAGCAACCTGCTTTCGGGGTTGGATGTGGTGCGACGGGGGCTATATGTGCCAACCAACGCCTATAACGCGCAGAGCACCGGAACACCAAGCTCGTTGGTGATCATTTGCTGCTTTTCCTTGTCGGCGATCTTTTTGTGCACCCCGCTGGCGTGGGCCATGATGGCGATGCAATCGTGCCCATGGTTGCGCGCGTAGCGGATCGTGCGCAGTACGAAGCCTTCGTAGAATTTCTCCACGGGTTCGTTCACCTCGGCGTGCTTTATGCCCTCTTTGGCCAGCCGGTCGAGCATGGCCATTTTGTTGCGCAGCAATTGGTTGCTGGTGGTTTGGCCATCCACCAGCTGTTGGTACACGTCCACATGCGAGCCACAGGTCTTGGCCAGCATTACCACGGCGTTGAGCAACGGGCTGATGTCCTCGTGGGCGGCCACTGGCATGAGGATGTGCCCCATTTTCACCTCCCGGGGCGAATACACCTGAACCACCAATGTGGGCACCGACACGGTGCGTGCCAGTTTCAGCATGTCCGAGCCGAGGATCTCCTGCCGCAGGCCGCGTACGCCATGGGTGCCCGCCACCATCAACGCATGGCCTTTCTCCGACTCGGCCACGATCTCCTTCATGAAGGCGCCCTCGCGCGCCACCGGCTCCACGTTCACGCCCTTGTCCTGCAGTTGCGCGATGTTGGCGCCGTGGGCATTTTGGATCAATTCAACGCCGTCCTCGGCCGTTTTTTTGGCCATGGCGTGGAACAGGGTGACTTGTCCCTTGGCCTTGGCGGCGATCTCGCCGGCGTAGGTGAGTGCAATGTCGGCGGCAAGGGTGAGATCGGTCGGGCAAAGAAGGTTCATGTTGTCTTTTTTGATCGATGGCCAATAGTAATGAATTCCGTTCAGCTGGTTCGCGGGATCAACGTTTGCGGGGCATGCCCGAGCAATGTTGCTTCACCAGCTCGTCCACTTCCGGCGCCCCGCCCATGGCCTTGGCCAAGGTAAGGTCGTTGCACGCCTTGTCGCGTTCACCTTTCCGCAGCAGCAGCATGGCACGGGTGCGCAAGGCGTACGGGTTCACCCGGTCGGATCGCAAGCTTTTGTTGATCAGCGGCAAGGCTTCCTGGTCGCGGTCGAGTTTCAGCAGGGCGTAGGCCTTGTTGCTCAGCACCACGGGTTCGTCCTTGTCCAGCTCCAAGGCGCGGTCCAATATTTTCAGGGCGTCCTCGTAGCGTTGAAGCTGGTTCAGTTCGTACCCGCGGTTGCTCCAATTGCCGATATCCATGGGCTGCAGCTCACAGAGTTTTTCGAGCACCTTCAGGCTGGCCCCGGGGTTGCCAGCGGCATCCTGCAGGCGTGCCAGCGTCTTCATGGCCTGAACATCGGTTAGGTTGCCTTCAAGGCCCGCCTCCAGGTCGCTGATGGCATTGGCCGTTTGCCCGGCCAACGCGGCCGCCTCGCCACGCACGATCAACGCTTTGCGCCTCAATTCCGCGTTGGGGCCATGGGACAATGTGCGGCTGGCGAATGTGATGGCCGCCGCGGCATCCTCTGAACGCAAGGCGTACAAGGCACGCTGGTAATTGGCCAGCAGGTGCGTGCTGTCCAGCGCCAGGGCCTCACGTGTGTCGGCCAGGAACTTGTCGTACTTTCCTTGGTAGAACCAACCCCTTGCGCGGGCGGCGAATGCGTCGGCCGTGTGCCCGGCAGCCAGTGCCGCATTGAACTTGTCCATGGCTTTGGAGGCGCTGTTCTGCGCAAGCAGGGTATCGCCCTCGGCGATCAATACGCTGGCCGGCTGGCCGCTGGCGGAATGGCCGGACAGCACCAGTAAAAGGGTAAGGGTGGAGAGTAGGTGGCCCATGCGGCAAATGTAGCCGGGCTTCCGTGGACCGGCACCAAGCGGGTTCAATGCGTGCGGGGCAGGGGCACCGTGTTCAGCGGGGCGAATATCCCGGCCTCCAGCAGGTGCCTTCCGGCCTCGGCGATCATGGCGGCATTGTCGGTGCAATAGGCAAAGGGTGGAATGAAGACCTCGCAGCCTTCGCGCTGGCCCAGTTCCTTGAGCCGTTGCCGCAGGGCGCTATTGGCGGCCACGCCACCCGCCAACCCTATGCGCGGCACCCCGTACTGCCGTATGGCCCGGCGCACCTTGGCCAGCAGATGGTCAATGATCGCCGATTGCAGGCTGGCGCACAGGTCGCTGCGGCGCTGCTCCCTGAAACCGGGCTGCCGCACCTCCTCCTTGTTCACCAGGGCCACAAAAGCCGTTTTGATCCCGCTGAAGCTCAGGTCAAGGCCGGGAATGGCGGGCTTGGGCAGATTGAAGGCATGCGGATCACCTGCCCTGGCATGGCGGTCCACCAAAGGCCCCCCGGGATAGGGCAGGCCCAGCACCTTGGCCCCTTTGTCGAAGGCCTCGCCAGCTGCATCATCCAACGTGGTGCCCACCACCTCCATTTGCAAGGGCGAATGCACCAGCACCAACTGGCTGTGGCCCCCGCTAACGGTAAGGTTGATGAACGGGAAGCCGGGCATCGGCCGTTCCCGGCCATCGCGGATGAAATGCGCCATGATGTGCGCCTGCACATGGTCCACCGCCAACAAGGGAATGTCCAACGCCTGCGCCAGGCTGCGGGCGAAGCAGGCCCCCACCAGCAGGGCGCCGATCAATCCGGGCCCACGGGTAAAGGCCACCGCGTGCAGCTCGTGCTTGCCGATCCCTGCCTTGTGCAGCGCTTCCTGCACCACGGGCACAATGTTCTCCTGGTGTGCGCGGCTGGCCAGTTCGGGCACCACGCCGCCCCATTTGGCATGCACTTCCTGCGAGGCCACCACATTGGAGCGCAAAAGGCCATCGACCAGCACCGCGGCGGCGGTCTCGTCACAAGAACTCTCAATGCCAAGGATCACTTGGTGCACAGGCTGTGGGCAGGGTTAATTTGGGCGCGGTCGGGCACGAAGATCGCTATGGTGGCCCGAACCGGGCAGCATGGCACGAAAACCACCGAAGGAAAAAAGGCCCTGGCGCACCAGCCGGCGGCTGATCCGCGTGGCCGTTACCGTACTGTTGCTGCTGGGGTTTTTGGTGGTGGCCCTGATGGTGCCTGCTGTGCAGACCAAGCTGGCGCAGCGGCTGAGCGCCGCGCTGAGCGCCGAGCTGGGCACCGAGCTCCATATCGAGCGGCTGGAACTTCGGCTATTCGGGCCGAACCGGCTGCACGGGGTGTTCATCGCCGACCTGAAAGGCGACACCCTGATCGCGGCGGACGAGATCTGGGTGCGCGGGCTGAAAGTGCATCCACGGGTGCACCTGGTGCGCGCCCGCCGCGTGGAATTGCACCGGGCGCGCTTCGCCCTCGACCGCGCGGCCGATGACCCCCACAGCAACCTCACCAACCTGCTGAACAAGCTGGCCCCGCCGGAAAGCAGCCCCTCGGCCCCGGGCCCGGCCTGGACCGTGCGCGTGGCACAGGTGGACATCCGCGCACTCCACTTCACCTACCACGATGGGCATTACGCACCATTGCCGTACGGCGTGGACGTGAGCCATGTGGACATCGCCTCGGCGAACATCATTGGCCAGGACTTCCTCATGGCCGGTGATTCGGTGCTTTTCAACTTCAACCAGCTCTCGTTCACTGACCACAGCGGGCTGCAGGTGAAGCAATTGGCCGGGCGTACCCGCGTGGCAGAGCGCGGCATACGGCTGGATGGCATGCACCTGGTGACCGGCCCGCAATACCAGGGAAGCTCCGGCAGCGAGATCCGGGGGGATATCGACCTGCGCACGGAAACACTGGACGACCTCGACGAATTCAACACGCGGGTCTTCATGCATGCACGGCTGGACAGCTCGCTGCTGCAGTTCGCCGACGTAGCCCTTTTCGCCCCGGAAATGCGCGGCATCAACTACCCGGTCCGGCTGAAGGGCCTGGTGCAAGGGCCGCTCAACGAGATCAAGGGCCGGAGGCTGGAATTGCAATTCGGGCAACATTCGGTATTCCAGGGTGATATTGAAATGAGCGGGCTGCCGGACTTCCAGAACACCTTCATCGTGCTCGATGCCAACCGCCTTTCCACCGGGCCGAACGACCTGGCGGGCCTGCCGCTGCCGCCTTTCACCTCGGGGAAAAAACTTGTGGTGCCGGATGAAGTGCGCCGGATGGGCAACCTCAGCTTCGAGGGGAAATTCACCGGCTTTGCAAGCTCCTTCACCACCTATGGCACCGTGGGCACGGAGGCCGGTGCGCTGCGCACGGACATTTCGTACGAAAGGGACACCGTGACCAACGTATTCCGGCTGGACGGCAAACTGGCCACCGCGGGATTCGACCTGGGCAAGGTGCTGGACACGCGCAGCGTACGGCAGATCGCGGTTGACGCGCGTGTCTCTGCACGTGGGCGCGACCTTTCATCGTTGGTCGGCGAGATCGATGGCCGTGTGCCCCAGCTCGGCCTTGAACATTACGCCATCAGCAACATCACGTTGAACGGGAAGTTGGAGAAGAACCTGTTCAACGGCGAACTGCATTGCAACGACCCGAAAGCCTCGCTGGACTTCAATGGTCTTGCCGACCTGCGCGGGCGTTGGCCGGAAGTGGACTTCACCGCCAACGTGAAGCGGCTTGACCTGCGTGCGCTGGGCCTGGTGGGCGGCGAAGGATACAGCGACCTGCAAATGCGCGTAGGCGCCAAGGGCCAGTTGGCCCCGGACAGCCTGCAAGGCACCGTGCGCCTGTATGAAGTAAGCTACTGCCAGGATACCGTGGAACTGGACCTTGGCGACATTGCCGTGGACGCTTGGCGGGAGAACGGCACGCCCATGCTCCGCCTGCAAAGCACCGTGGCCGATGCCCAGGTGCGCGGCACATTCTACCCCACGCTCATCGGCGATGCCGTGCGCAGCACCGTCTTCAGCATATTCCCAGCGCTGCAGGAAAAAGTGAATTACGTGCAAGAAGCTCAGGACTTCACCTTTGAGGCCACGCTCAACCGCGCGCAACCGCTGCTCGACATCGTTATGCCCGGGCTGAAGCTCGGTGCCGGAACGCGCGCCACCGGCCGGTTCAACAGCGGTACCTTCGACCTCGATGTGGACACCTACGCGCCGCACTTCGCCTACGCCACCTTCGTGGCCGATACCCTGCACGCTACGCTGGGGAAAACCATGGACCTGCTCGCCTTCAGCCTGAAGGCCAACGCCAAATGGGGAAAGGACAGTATAAGGCTCGGCAACCTGTACTTGACCGGAAAGGCCTACCAGGATGAAGTGGACCTGGCCGCCCATTGGGCCGGCGACAGCACCGTGGCGGGAACGCTCAACCTGAGCGCCCTGGTGAACGGGCCCACATCGGTGGACGTTGACCTGGGGCCCAGCAACATCGACCTGGGCCGCGGGGTGTGGAGGAATGAGCAAACCGCCCATGTGCGCGTGGACACCAGCACCATACGCGTGGACACCCTGATCCTGCGCAACGGCGACCAATACATCCATTTGGGCGGCGTGGTTTCCAAGGATCCCGGCGAAGCCTTGGCCTTTGAACTGCTGGACGTGCGCACCGAAAACCTGCAGCCGCTCTATGAAGGGCCTTTGGTGCAGGGCATCATCAGCGGCGATGGGCGGGTCTTCAACATCTACGGGGCCCCCTACCTGTTCAGCTACCTTTGCGTGGACAGCGTGGCGGTGGAGAACAAACAGGTGGGCGACCTGCGCTTCTCGGCCAGTTACAACGAAACGGAGGATGTGGTGCAGGTGAACGGGCAACTGCAGCGCGGTGAATTGCGGGCCTTCGGCTTTACCGGCCGGCTGATGCCGGGCAAGGAACAGGAACTGGACCTCAAACTGGGCATGGACCGCTTCGACCTCCGCTTTCTGGAGCCTTACCTGCCCGAGGCCATCAGCAACATACAGGGCAAGGTCACCGGTGATGTGGCCGTTACCGGCACCTTCGCCTCGCCGGAGATCAACGGCTTCGCTGAATTGGAGAATGCCGGGCTGCGCATCGATTACCTCAACACCTTCTACAGCTTCAGCCACCGGGTGAACATCCGGCCGGACATGTTCGCCCTGGACCAGGTGAAGCTGTACGACGAGGAAGGCCACAGTGCCATCGCCAACGGCACCATCATACACCATGGGCTCAAGGACTGGAACTTCGACGTAAGCATGGAGATGACGGGATTGAAGGTGCTGGACACGGACGTGCGCAACAACGAACTGTACTACGGCAAGGCGTACGCCACCGGCACCATGGGCATCAGCGGCTATGCGGACAACCTGGAAGTGAACGTTGATGCGGCCACGGCCGAAGGCACCGATATCCACTTTCCCCTGGGCGCAAGCCAGGAGGTGGGCGGCATCCCCTTCGTGCACTTCGTCACCAGCGATACCGATCGGGACCAGGAGTTCGAGGAAGTGGACCTTACCGGCATTCGGCTTGACCTGAAGGTGGCCGTAACGCCAGCGGCGCGTTTCGAATTGATCTTCGACCCCACCGTGGGCGATATCATGCGCGGGCGGGGCAGCGGCAACATTGCCATGTCGGTAACGCCCTCCGGCGATTTCAGCATGAAGGGCGATGTGGAACTGGTGGATGGCGATTACTTGTTCACCCTGCGCAACCTGGTGAACAAGCGTTTCGGCGTGGAGCCGGGCGGACGCATCAGCTGGTATGGCAGCCCCTTCGATGCCATCATCAATGTGGATGCGGTGTACCGCCTGCGCGCCAGCCTGTACGATGTGATCCCGCCGGCCTTGCGCACCGAGGCCTATAAAAAGCGGTTCCCGGTGGAGGTGCTCATGCACCTTTCGCAGAACCTGATGAACCCCGAGATCGGCTTCGACGTGAAACTGCCCACCGTGGATGAGGCCGTGCGTACCCAGGTGCGCAGTGCCCTGGCCACCACGGACGACCTGAACAAGCAGGTGTTCGCGCTGATCGTGCTCAACCGTTTCCTGCCCAGCGATGCCAGCACGGCCCCGTCCGAGAACAGCGGCCTGGGCGGTGCCACCTCGGCCACGGGCACCGAGCTGTTGAGCAACCAGCTCAGCAACTGGCTCAGCTCATTCAGCCGCAACCTGGACCTGGGGGTGAATTGGCGCACGGGCGACATGATCTCCCAGGATGAGGTGGAACTGGCGGTGAGCACGGCGATCTTCAACGAGCGCCTGCTGATCAACACCAACGTGGGCCTGGCCTATGGCGCAGGGGGCACCCAGCAGGGCGCCAACTCCCTGATCGGTGACTTCTCGGCCGAGTACAGCCTCACCCAGGACGGCAAGCTGCGCTTCAAGGCCTTCAGCCAAAGCAACGACCGCAACCTGAACCAAGTGGACCAGGCGCAGACCACGCAGGGCGCAGGGCTGGCCTACCGCGAGGAGTTCGATACGCTGGGCGAGTTCTTCAGAAAGCTGGGTGCCCTGTTCGGGCGGAAGAAGAAGCGCACGCCGGGGGCTACTCCTTGATGTCCAGCTCGTGGCCCATCTTCAGCTTTTTGGTGAGCAGGTACTGGTGGTTGTAAGGGTTTGAAGGCATTTGGATGGGGACGTTCTCCACGATCTCCAGCCCATAGCCGATCAGGCCTGCGCGCTTTTTGGGGTTGTTGGTGAGCAGGCGTATGCGGCGTACGCCCAGGTCGTGCAGGATCTGTGCGCCCACGCCATAATCGCGCGCATCCATTTCAAAGCCCAGCATGAGGTTGGCCTCCACCGTATCAGCGCCCTGTTCCTGCAGTTTGTAGGCTTTCAGCTTGTTCAGCAGGCCTATGCCCCGTCCTTCCTGCTGCATGTACACCACCACGCCCTTGCCCTCGCGCTGCACCATTTCCATGGCGGCATGCAACTGGGGGCCGCAATCGCAGCGGCGGCTGCCGAAAATGTCGCCGGTAAGGCAGCTGCTGTGCATGCGCACCAGCACGGGTTCATCCTTCGCCCACGTTCCTTTCACCAGGGCCAAATGCTCCTCGCCGGTATCCTTTTGCTTGAACGCGATCAGGTGGAAATCCCCGTAGTCGGTGGGCATGTTCACCTCCACCACCCGTTCAATGGAGCGCTCGGTGCGCATGCGGTAGGCCACCAGGTCCTCAATGCTGATCAATTTCAGGCCGAAGCGTTTGGCCACCTTGCGCAGCTCGGGCAGGCGTGCCATAGTGCCGTCCTCGTTCAGGATCTCCACCAGTACGCCGGCGGGTTCCAGCCCGGCCAAGCGGGCCAGGTCCACGGTGGCCTCGGTGTGGCCGGTGCGGCGCAACACGCCGCCGTTGCGCGCCTTCAGCGGAAAGATGTGGCCCGGCCGGCCGAGGTCGGTAGGCTTTGTTGCCGGGTCGATCAGGGAGAGGATCGTCTTGCTCCGGTCGCTGGCACTGATGCCCGTGGTGGTGCCGTGGCCGCGCAGGTCGATGCTTACGGTGAAGGGTGTTTCATGCAGCGCGGTGTTGTCCTGCACCATCAGGTCGAGGCCCAATTCCTCGCAGCGTTCCTCGGTAAGCGGGGTGCAGATCAGGCCCCTGCCGTGGGTGGCCATGAAGTTGACCACTTCCGGGGTGGCGTTGCGGGCCGCCGTCACGAAATCGCCTTCATTCTCGCGGTCCTCATCATCCACCACGATCACCAGTTTGCCTGCCCGTATATCGGCGATCGCGCTTTCGATGCTGTCAAACCCTTCTTGTTCTGCCATGATGTAGGGAACGTTGTGGCGTTGCCGGTGCAAATTTACGGCGGCCCGGTTCAGGCTTGCCGTTCCATGGTGGCCCTGGGCGCGCCGGGCTTTTCCGGCTGCTGTCCCATCAGTCGCTCAAGGCGCTCGGCGGCGCGGTCCCAATCGAATGAGCGCTGCACGAATTGGCGCCCCTTGTTCGCCAATCGCGTGCATTCCGCGCCATCGTTCAGCAGGCGCAGGATGTGCTCGGCGTATTCCTCGGGCCGGTGGCCGATCAGGATGGCCTCACCCGGTGGCGCGCCCACGGCGTTGTTGGCCAGGTCCGAGGTAACGCAGGGCATGCCCATGGCCAGGGCTTCCAATATCTTGTTCTGCAGGCCGGTGCCGATCTGCATGGGCGCCACGAATATGCGCGAGGCCGCATAGCTGTCGCGGATGTCCTTCACCCATCCGCTCACCGTGACCTCGGAATGCTGCTCGGCCAGCTTGCGCACGCGCAGGTCGGGGTCCACGCCGGCTATGAGCACCGTGGTGCCCGGGCGCTTGGCCTGTACCAAGGGCAACACCTGCTGCACAAGGAACAGCACACTGTCGATATTGGGCGGGTAGTTCATGTTGCCGGTGAAGAGCAGGTCGTGCGTTTTCGGGATCTCGCGGGGGTGGAAGTAGGCGGTATCCACGCCGTTGGGCACCACTTCCACGGTATCGCGGCGGGGGTGGTACAGCAGTGCGCGGTCCTGTGCGCTGATGATGGCCAGATGGTCGAACAGGTCGAACATCAGGTTCTCGTAGCGGATGAGCCTGCGGGTTTCCATGCGCAGCAGCGGGCGCACCGGCAAGGGCACATGGCGCGCACGGCGTTCCATGCCCTTGCTCAGGGTGTCCATGTAGTCGAGCGTTTTGGGCAGCGTGTATTTGCGGCGCACGTACTCCGTGGTGCGCACCAGTTGGCAAAGCACATGGTCCGGCGCGAACTCCCTGATGGCGCGGTCGATGGCGCGCTGGGCATGGGTGTGGTGGAAATAGCTGACCTGGAAGGGGAGGCGGGAGAACACGGCGGTGACCATGCGCAGCAGGATGCGCCACTTGGGGATGTGCACCACCTGCAGGTGTTTGCAAAAGCTGCGCAAATGGTCGGCATCGCTTTCGCGGATGCGCTGGTCGCTCAGGCAGAAGAGGTAGATCTCATGATGGCGTGCCAACCGCTTCACCAGGTGGTAGGCGCGCAGCTTGTCGCCCTTTTCCAACGGATAGGGCATGCGCGAGAGGATCACCAGCAACTTCATTTGGCCAGCAGGCTGTTGTAGAAGGCGATGAGGTGGTGGGTGAGCTCGCCCATGTTGTAATGCTCGCGCACGTGCTTGGCGGCGTTGGCACCGATCTCGTCGGCCTTGGCGGGGTCGGCCAGCAGCATTTCGATCTGTTCCGTGAACGCGGCTGCGGTGTCGGCGATCAGGATGCTCTTGCCGTGTTTGCAGGCGATGCCTTCGGCGCCCATGGATGTGCTGATCACGCACTTGCCCATGGCCATGCCCTCAATGATCTTCACCCGCATGCCGCCCGCGCTGAACAAGGGCACCAGCATGACGTGCCGCTGTGCGATGTAGCGGTTGGCGTCCGGTACGCGGCCCACCACCGTGGTGCCGGGCAGGCGTGCGCGGATCATGTCCTTGGGCATGCGGTTGCCGGCCAGGTGCAGCTTGGCGGCGGGATGCTTGCGGATCACGCGGGGCCATACCGTGCGCAGCAGCCAGCGTATGCCTTCCTCGTTGGGCAGCCAGTCCATGCTGCCCAGGTGGAAGAATATGGGTGCCCCGGGGGGGCGCGGTGCATGGTATTCATCGGGCCAAAGGCCGAAGGGTATGGCCACGATCGGGGTGTCCTTGGCATGGTGGCGCATTTCGGCGGCGTCAGCCGTGGTTATGGCGGCCACCCCGTTCACTTGGCCCAGTATGCGCCGCTCGTAGGTCTTCAGTTGCATGGCCAGGAATTTCCGGTAGGGCTTCTTCAAGAGGTTGCGTTCGCCCTGGGCGATCCGTTCCTGGATCACATGCTCAAGGTTGTGCGAGCGCAGCACGATCGGGGCCTTGCTATAACGGCGCAGGGTGGGGATGTACGGGGTAACGAACAGGCTTTCGAGCTGCACGATGTCGAATTCCTGCTGGGACAAGAGCTGGATCAACCGGATGTCCATGTCCGGCGAAAAGAAGCGGCTGATGTTGTAGTTGTCCGCGGTCACCAGGTCGGTGAAGGCGTCCACCACGTTCAGCGACGTATCCACGAATACGCCCTCAATACCTGTCCTGGCGCGGTATTCCTCGGGTATGGCGGCCACCTTCAAGGGGTGTTTGTCCGTGCTGATGCAAAGCACTTTCACCTGGTGCCCAGCCTCCAGCAGGCCCCGTGTGATGTAGTGCATGGCCTTGGTGCCGCCATCGATGGGCGGGTAGGGGGGCTTATTGCACAGTTGGAGTATGCGCATGGGCCTTCTTCTTGGTGAATAATTGGCGCAGCCTGTTCCACATGCGATCATACGCATCGCGGTCGAACAGCGGACTGTCGTTGGCCGCTTTCCAGGTGATGAAGATGCCGATGGGCAGCAGGACCAGCGTGCCGGTCCACATGCCGGGCCAGGCGGGCAATGCGCCGGTCTTCACCATTTGCTCGGTGGAATAGCTGATCACATGGAAGATGAGGAAAAAGAGGATGGCGATCACTGCGGGCACGCCCATGCCCCCCTTGCGCACAATGGCGCCCAAGGGGGCACCGATGAAGAAGAAGACCACGCATGCGAACGCCAGCATGAGCTTGCGGTGCCATTCGATGTTGAATTTGGCGATCTGCGTGGCCCGGTCGTGGTGTTCATCCACCATGCGCCCCAATTCGTTGATGGACCCGCGCGCTTTTTCCATGGCCAGGGGATAGAGCACGGCCGGTGCGGGCCGGGCCTCCGCCGGCGCGGTGCCGGTTGGCACGGCCAGGGTATCGCGCAGCACCATCAGGCCGTTGCGCAGGTTCTGCTCCTGGTCCAGGGCGCGTTCCCGCATTCGTTTCTGCAGGCTGTCCACGGCATAGCCGAGCTGGCCGAGGGTAAGCATTTTATAATGGTCCTTGAAAAGGTCCTCGTCGGTGCGCTTCATGCCCATGCCGGAGAGGTCGATGTGTATTTCCTCGCGCTGGAATTCGCCGCGCAACAAGGGCAGGTTGCCTTCACCGCGGGCCGGATTGCCGCCTTGCTCATCGTAAATGCGGCCATTTTCCAGCACGAGCACCAAGAACCGGTTGTCGGTGCTGCGCCCCATGGTGCCCTTGCTGGCGCGTACCACGGTCTTGTTGGCCTGGAAGGGCTTTCGGTGGTCGTAGATCAGCACGTCGGAGAGTTCGCCGGTGCGGTCGTTCTTGTCCCCCACTCGGATGGAAAAACCATCAAGCCCTCCGAAGAACACGCCGGGCCGCAGGTTGAGGGCGGGTTTTGCGCGCGTTACATCCCACAGCAGGCTTTGGAACTTGAGGTTGGCCACGGGCAGCACGTTGTTGCTGAAGTAGAACGAAAAAGCGGAAATGCCCAGCACGAAAGCGATCAGCGGCGCCATGATGCGGAACAGGCCGAGCCCGGCGGAGCGCATGGGGGTAAGCTCGGAGCGTTCGCCCAGGCCGCCCATGACCATGATGGAGCTGAGCAGTACGGCCAACGGCAGCACGGCGGGCACAAAGGCGGAGGTGGCGTAGGCGATCAGTTTGGCCAACACGTCCCAGGGCAGGCCCTTGCCCATCAGGTCGTCCACCCATTTCCAAAGCCATTGCATGCTGAAGAGGAAGAGGACGATGATGAAGGTGACCAGCAAAGGGCCGATGTAGGCCCCGATGATCATGCGGTGCAATCGCTTCATGCGCAGGGCGCAAAGATCGGGCACACGGGCACGCCGGGCCGCCCGCCAAACGCGGTGTCAGGCACCCAATACCCGGGCCAGGCCCTGCACCTGTGAGTCCCAAAGGGCCTTCTCCTCCTCTATGTCGCCCGGCCACGCATGGTCCGTTACGATCAGGCACGTCTCGTTGGTCATGCCGTCTATCCGTATCCTGAATTCAAAAAAGGCGGCGGGATCCTCGTGGATGTCCTCCACCCAACGGAAGCGGATGTACTCCCCCGGCCGCTGCGACAGGCATTCGGCGATCTCTTCCTCCTCGCCCCACTTGAAGCTGTACATGTTGTCGGCCACGTTCACGTCGTCGCAGAACCACTCGCTGAAGCCGCTCGGGGTGCTGATCTTCTCAAAAAGCATCGGCTGCGAGGTGTTCAGGTAGAACTCCATCTGGAAGCGGGTTTTCAAGGCCTTGCGGGCGGCCATGGCCGGCTCGGGCGTGGCGGTCTTTTTCCTGCCCGGTGTTTTTTTCGGCTTGGGATCCATCGGCTTGGCCTTGGCGGCCCCCGGGTCCATTGCCTTTTCCGCCGGTGCCTTCACGGCTTTTTTCGGAGCTGCGGCCTTGGCGGCGCCACCAACCTTATTGGCTGGTGCGGCCTTCTTCTTGGCCGCTGTTCCGGTAGGGGCGGGCTTTGTTTTCCGTGGTGCTGAAGCCTTCTTTGGTGCGGCGGCCTTTTTCGGCGCGGCCTTCACGGCGATTTTCTTTGGCGCGGCCTTCTTCACGGCCACGGCCTTCTTGGGCGCGGCCTTTTTCGATGCGGCCTTCTTCACGGCCGCTTTCTTCGGCGTGGCCGCTTTCTTGGTCGCCGCTTTTTTCCCTGTTGTGGCCTTGGTTGCCGGTGCCCCCTTTTGGTTGGCGGGCGACTTCGTTCCGGCCTTTTTGGCGGCAGCCTTTTTCGGCGCTACAGCCTTCGCCTTTACAGGGGCGGTTTTCTTCTTGGCACTTTGCGCCTTTTTTGCGGGGGCCGGTTTCTTCTTCGCCATGTGAGCGTGGATCAGGGTATGCGGGCAATATAGGAAAGGTGTGCCTTCAGACAAGAAAGGACATAAATTTTCAGGACTTCGGCACGGTACTATATTCGCGGCCCGAATTGGCGCGGTAGCTCAGCTGGTTAGAGCGCAGGATTCATAATCCTGAGGTCGGGAGTTCAAGTCTCCCCCGCGCTACAAGGCACCACCGCACCCCTGCCAAAGGGTTGCGGTGGTGCGGTTTACAGGGGTGCCACTGAAGGCCCCCTGCTAACTTGCGCCCATGTCGATCACGGTCGTCATCATCATCATTACGGCGCTGATATCCTTTTCTGCGCTCAATAACCGGGCACTGTTCGAAAAGCTGCTTTTCCAGCCGTTCATCATGCATGACCGGGGCGATTGGTACCGCTTCATCAGCCATGCGCTGGTGCACGGAAATGTGATGCACCTGTTGGTGAACATGTACGTGCTTTGGATGTTCGGCACCGCCGTTGAGAGCGTATACGCGAACATTGTGGGGGGCGACCCGCTGGTGGCGTACTTGGGCCTGTACATCGGGGGCATCGTGCTCAGCTCCCTGCCGGGCTATTTCAAGAACCGGCACAACCCCCAATACCGCGCGGTGGGCGCCTCGGGGGCCACCTCGGCCGTGGTGTTCGCCTTCATCCTGCTGCATCCCGATACCAAGTTGATGCTCATTTTCCTGCCTATTCCGTTGTCCGCGTGGATCTTTGGCGGCCTGTACCTGCTGTATGAATGGTACATGAGCAAGCGCGGCGTGGGAAACATTGCGCACGATGCACACTACTTCGGCGCGTTGTACGGCATTGCCTTCACGGCCACGCTCGATCCGGGCGCCATCGGCCATTTCATCAACGCGGTGGGCTTTTGAAATGCAACCACGCAAGGGCGCCCTCTTCCTGGATCGCGATGGCGTGGTGAACCGCGAACGCGGCGAGCATACCTGGCGGCCGGCCGATTTTGAGATACTCCCCGGCGTGCCCGAGGCGGTGAAGGCCGCGCGGGACAACGGGTTTTACGTGGTGGTGGTGACCAACCAGAGCGGGATCGCGCAGGGGCTTTACGATCATGCGGATGTGGCCAAGCTGCACAGCATGCTTCATGCCACGCTGCAACGCGCGGGCACCCGGCTCGATGACCTGTACTACTGCCCGCACCATTCCAACTACGGCAAATGCCTTTGCCGCAAACCGGGCAGCCTGCTCGTGGAAAGGGCCATTGCGCGGTTGGGCATCGACGCCGCCCGGTCGCTGATGGTGGGTGACAAGCAGCGCGATGTTGACGCAGCACGGGCGGCCGGTGTGCGCGGCCTTTTGGTGGAAGCCAACCAACCCTTGCTGCCGGTGTTGAAGAACGAAGGGATCATCTGATGGAAAGATTCGTGAACCACAACGGGAAGCTGTTGCCGGCGGATTCGCCGGTGATCACGCTGGATAACCGTGCCTTCCATTACGGCGACGGCGTTTTTGAGACCATGCGCATCGTGCGTGGCCGCGCCTGTTACCTGGATGCGCATTGGGCACGCCTGATGGAGGGCTTGCGCGTGCTGCGCATTGAAATGCCGCCCCTGTTGGGCCGCGATGCGCTGGAAAATGCGATCGGTGAACTTGTGGAGCGCAACGGCATGCCCAATGCACGCGGCAGGCTTACCGTGTTCCGCGATTCCGCGGGGTATTACAAACCTGAACAGAACAATGGCGCCTTTACCCTGGAGCTTTTTCCGGTGGAACGCGAGGCCTACATCCTGAATGAGCGCGGCCATACGGTTGACCTGTACCCCGAAATAAGGAAGCCGGTGAACCTGCTCGCCGTGCACAAGACCCTGGGCGCGCAACTTTTCGTGATGGCCAGCCTGTGGAGCAAGGAGCACCATTTGGACAATTGCCTGCTGCTGAATGACCGGGGCAACATCATCGAAAGCAGCAGTGGCAACATTTTCATTGTTAGCAACGGCGTTCTGTACACTCCGCCACTGAGCGATGGCTGCATGGGCGGGGTGATGCGGATGCAGTTGATCAACACCGCGCTGGAGAACGGCATCAAAGTGTACGAAAGCTCGTTGAACCCACAGAATTTGCTGGTGGCCGATGAGCTGTTCTGCACCAATGTGGCCTCGGGGGTGCAATGGGTGGGGGCCTACCGCACCAAGCGCTATGGGCACCGCATGGCCTTGCGCCTGCAGGACCTGCTGGTGAAGAAGATGCTCAGTTGAGCGAGGGGTCCTCGGGGAAGTTCGCCAACGGCGCGTATGCGGGCCCCATGGCGCGCAAGGTTTCACGCCACAGGCCATCGATGGAAGTACCCATGACCAAATGCTTGCTGGCCGGGTGCACCAGCCATGAGCGCTCGTTGATCTCGTTGTCCAGCTGTTCACTTCCCCATCCGCTGTAGCCCACGAAAAATCGCACATGCTTGGCCAGTTTCGGTGCCGCGGAAAGCATGGCCCGCAACTGGGCATAGTCGCCGCCCAGGCGAATGTCCTCCACTACGGGCAGGCTGCCCTCGATCCTTTCGCCCAAGGTGTGCAGGAAGAAGAGGTTGCCACTTTGAACGGGCCCGCCAATGCCCACCGGCGATGCCAGTTCGGGCAGGTCCTCCATCAGCTCCGAAACACCCATACCGATGGGCCGGTTGAGCACCAGGCCAAAGGAACCTTCGGCATCGTGCATGCACAACAGCACCACGGAACGCCGGAAATAGGGATCGGGAAGGAATGGCCCGCTGACCAGCAAGGTGCCGCTGTGCGGCGGCATGGGATTGGGCGGATCGAACTCGTAGGGATCGTTGGACATGATTGCTGGCTGAAAGTTAGTGAGGATCGCGGAAGGCATCGCAGGGTAACTTCGCCGACAGAACAAAGCAAGGCCATGGCGGACGAAAGCACGGTGGACGAACGGAGGGAATACACCAAGGGAAGCTTGGGAGAGGCGGCCTCGGGCATGGACCCGTTCGCCTTGTTCATGCAATGGTTGGAGGAAGCGGTGCAGTCGGGCGCCGATGATGCCAATGCCATGCTGCTTTCCACGGTTGGCAGTGCAAGCCTGAGCAGCCGCATCGTGCTGTTGCGCAAGGTGGATGCCCGCGGCTTCGTGTTCTACACCAATTACAACAGCCGCAAGGCCATGAACCTGGAACGTGATCCGCGGGCCTCGCTCACTTTTTTCTGGCCCGGCCTGGAACGGCAGGTGCGCATTGAGGGCAAGGCCGAAAAAGTGCCGGCGGAAGAGAGCGACGCCTACTTCGCATCGCGCCCGCGCGACAGCCAGATCGGTGCATGGAGCAGCGACCAGAGCCGCGTGGCGAAGGACCGCGATGAAATGGAACAGCGCTTCGCGCGCTGGTCCGAACGGTTCAAGGAAATGGAGCAGGTTCCCCGGCCTGAGCACTGGGGCGGCTTTGTGGTGCGCCCTGTACGCATCGAGTTCTGGCAAGGCCGCGCCAGCCGGCTGCACGACCGATTGGTGTATGAGCGTTTCAGCGATGGAACTTGGCAGCGGCTGCGCCTTCAACCCTGAATGGTGCAAGTGCCATAAAGCAGAAGACCCCCGAAATGATCGGGGGTCTTTGCTTCTGTAGCGACTGTCGCTTACTTCTTCTTCGGAGCGGCCTTGGCCGTGGTGGCCTTCTTCGCCGCAGGCTTGGTGGCCGCAGCTTTCTTGGCTGCTGCCTTCTTTGGCGCGGCCTTCTTGGCGGCTGCCTTTTTAGGGGCTGCAGCCTTCTTCGGAGCTGCGGCTTTCTTGGCGGCTGCCTTCTTCGGCGCGGCCTTCTTAGGCGCTGCTTTCTTGGCGGCGGCCTTCTTGGCAGTGGCCACCGTGCGCTTGGCAGGACGGGCCTTGCCTGTGCTACCGGCGGTGCGCTTGCCTTTCTTCGACTTCATATCACCTTTACCCATTGTGTGGAGTGTTTAGGATTTGGTCCAAATCTATCGGCGGGTTGTAACGCCCGCTTGCATTACGTGGTTTCATTTCTCCACGATTGCATGTTAAGAACCTTGGCCAACAATGCCCGATGCGTGGCGGCATTGCACCGCCCGGATATACGCGCATGCGCTACAAGCCGCGCGTACCAACGGGTTGCGTGAAACAGTGCGCGCGTGTTGCATGCCGCGCCATGTGTTCCAAGCGAACGAAGGAATGTTGTGGCGAACACATTCGCCAGGTCCTTTTTGCCACCGCGCGGCACTTGTTGTTGCCAACAACAATACCGTGCAGGCCGTTGGTCAGCCGTTGCCGGGTGCCTCGCCGGTGAGCCTTTCCTCCAGGTGCTTGGCGGAATGAACGGTCTTTCGCGCCCAGCCCAACTTCAATGCGTCCAATGCGGGGCCGTCCAATTGCCAAGGCACGTTGCTGGCGCGCAGCCTTTGCATAACGGTGTAGAGCACGATCGCCGCCGATACGGAAATGTTGTAGCTCTCGGTGAAGCCGTACATCGGTATGCGCAGGAAGGTATCGGCGGCCTTCATCATGCCATCGCTCAGCCCGGTGAGCTCGGTGCCGAAACAGAAGGCCATGGGCCTGTCCAGCGGAATGGTCTCCGGTGTTACGCTGTCGGCGCGGGGTGAGGTGGCCACGATGCGGTAGCCGCCGGCCTTCAACGCATCGATGCAGCGGGCTGCATTGTCGGTATCCTTCCCACGGTAGCGCAGCATGTCCGTCCATTTGGAGGAGCCGAGCGTAACATCCGGGTTCACGGTGTACTTGTTCCGGTTCTCAATGATGTGGATGTCCTGCACGCCGAGCAGGTCGGCGGTGCGCACCACCGCGCTGGCGTTATGCGGCTGGTATATGTCCTCCAGTACCACGGTTACATGGCGGGTGCGTTCGCGCGCTATGCGTTCGAACAAGGCGCGCTTGTTGTCGGAGATGAAGGCGGAAAGAAGTTGGTATCGTTCGGCGTCGCTGGCCATGGCCCAAAGATGCGTCCAAAAGAAAAGGTCCCCCGCATTTGGCGGGGGACCTTTTCCAATAGGTTGGGGGTGGCTTACTTCACCTTCTTGGCGAGGTCTGCACCGGCCTTGAACTTCACTACCTTCTTGGCAGCGATCTTGATCTCCTTGCCGGTTTGCGGGTTGCGGCCTTTGCGGGCGGCACGCTTGGAAACGCTGAAGGTGCCGAAGCCCACCAGGGCAACACGCTCACCTTTTTTCAGTGCCTTCGTGGTGTTGTTCACGAAAGCGTCCAAGGCGCGCTTGGCGTCCGCCTTGGAGATCTTCGCCTCAGCGGCGATCGACTCGATCAGTTCAGCTTTGTTCAGGCCCATGTTCTGACGTTTTGTTTTTGAGTTAGTGTTTAGGGGACTCGTCGCAAATGTATCCGCAAAGCCTTTGCTGTCAAGGGTTACAGGTGCAACCTTCGGGAAATGTTGATAAATGGGGGCGTTTGTTCATAAGTCGCCCGCATATCCAATGATAGCAAGGCTTTCAGAGGATGTGCCCGCTGCAACTATTGCAGGCTGAACCCATCGCGGCGCTGCAGGCCATTCAGGAATGCCGATGCCGGCATCGCTTTTTTTCCCTCCATCTGCAATTCAAGGACCTGCAGCATGTGCTTACCGCAATGCACCAGCAACCGGCCATCGTCCATTTGCACACGGCCCGGTTCTGTTGCGCCCGCGTGATGCACCACTTGCGCGCCCAGCACCTTCATGTGCAACGGCTTTCTCCCTTCCTCGGTCCACTGCGACCATGCGCCGGGGAAGGGCGACAGGCCACGAACGAGGTCGTTCACGCGTTGTGCGGGCTTGCGCCAATCGATGCGGCAATTGGCGGGTGTCAGCTTCGGTGCCGGCCTGGTCGCAAGGCCCATGAAGGTGTCCTGTGGAATGGGGTCGGTGGTGCCGTCCATCAGATCTTTCACCGTGCGCACAAGCAGGGCGGCGCCGGTATGCATCAGCTTGTCGTGGAGGGTGCCTGCGTTGTCCTCGGGCTTGATCTCCACCACTTCGCGCAGCAACAGGTCGCCCGTGTCGATGGCCTCGTTGATCAGGAAGGTCGTTGCGCCGGTGCGTGTTTCGCCATTGATGATGGCCCAGTTGATGGGGGCGGCCCCCCGATAGTCCGGCAGCAGCGAGGCATGCAGGTTGATGGTGCCCAAGGCCGGGCGTTGCCATACTGCGGCGGGCAGCATGCGGAAGGCCACCACCACGTATAGCGCTGCATTGTGCGCATCGAGTTGCGCATGGAACACGGGATCTTTAAGGTTGATGGGTTGCAGTACGGGCAGGCCCAGTTCCATGGCCCTCGTTTTCACCGCGCTCATGCGCAACTGCCTGCCGCGGCCGGCCGGTTTGTCCGGCGCGGTAACAACGGCCACCACGTCCATGCCGGACTTCACCAAAGCGTTGAGCGAGGCCACCGCGAATTGGGGCGTGCCCATGAAAACGATCCGTTTGTTCATCCCAATATTTTCGGGTCGAAGTAAAAGCGGTAGGGCAATAGGGCATCGTCGCCGGCATAGTCCACACCGATGCGCGGGCCGGCCACCACGGCATTTTCGGGCACGATGATCCCGCGGTCCTCAATGGTGATCAGGTCGCCGAGGAGGTCCTCGCCGGTTTGCCGCTTGTGCAGGCCGAGCGCCTGGCTAAGTGTGCCTGGTCCGCCGGTGGTGAGCACCTTGGTCCCCCGCCGCTTCAACATGGTGTCCCTGCCCTCCAGCGGATGAATGGCACGCACCAATATGGCGTGGGGCGTGCCCGGCTGGTTGGTGACCACATTGAAGAGGTGGTGCACACCATAGCACAGGTATATGTAGGCATGCCCGGGTTCGCCGTACATCACCCCGTTCCGCTTGGTCACCTTGCCGCCGAAAGCATGCGACGCCCTGTCGTTCACGCCTTGGTAGGCCTCGGTCTCGGTGATCAAGCCACTGGTCAGCACATCGTCGATGCGGGTCACCAGCACCTTGCCCAGCAGCTCACGCGAAAGTGCCACCACATCCTCGCGGGCATAGAACGAACGTGGCAGTTTTTTTCCCTTGGCCATTGCTATTGGTCACCGGCTTCATCAACAATCCAACGGCGGGGTGGTTCGGCCGCCACGCTGGGCACCATGGCGCGGCAGTTGTCGCATTTGCCGCACCGGCCGGATGCCCGCTGCCCGAAGTACGCCAGCACGGCCGCCTCGCGGCAACCGGTCTCGCGGAACGCGTATTTCAGCATGGCCTCCAGCCCCTGCATGGCGCGCTTGCGCCGATCGTGCAGCGCCTGCGGGTCGAGCACCAGGGTTTGTGCATCGCGGCGGGGCTGGAGCAGGGTGAGCATGGGGGTGTCGTTGCGCGGCTGGTAGAAAATGACCTGGTCGCGCATGAGCTCGTGCAATATGCTGCGCACGGCATGCACCGAACGGCTTGTTTGCTGCGCGAGCTTTTCCTCATCGATGATGGCGTGTTCCTCGAACAGGCCGCCATACATGCGCAGCAGGCACTCCAGCACGGGGCCCTTGCGCGCGTCGAACACGCGTACCTGGTGTATGGTGCCTGCAGATGCCCTGATCATGGCGCGCGAGGGCGATCGGGCACCCTCGGAAAGAGCGATGCAACCATCGAGCTCCAGGGCCTTCAAGGCATTGGCCACCACGGCGGGGGTCAGTGCCGTGCGCGCCGCGATCTTCGACAGGTCCAGCTTATAGGCCTCGAAGGCGCCCGAGCCCAGCGCAATGCCATGTTCATCGGCGAAGGCCTGGTACACGCGGCGCACTTCCGCCAGGGCGGGGAATGAGGCCGCGAGTTTTTCGCGCAAGCGCCCTTCATCGGAAGGGTGAGTGAGCAGGAAGGCGTACGCGGGTTGCCCATCCCGCCCGGCGCGCCCGGCCTCCTGGTAGTAGCTCTCCATGTCGGGCGGCGGTTCCATGTGCACTACACAGCGCACATCGGGCTTGTCTATGCCCATGCCGAATGCGTTGGTGGCGGCCACGAAGCGCACCTTGCCCTGCAACCATTGCTGTTGCACGCTGTCGCGTTCTTCATGGCCCAGGCCTGCGTGGTAGGGCAGGGCGCTGATGCCATGCTGCTGAAGCAGCCGTGCAATGCGTACCGTGCCGCGCCGGTCGCGCAGGTACACGATGCCGCTGCCCTGGATGTGTTGCGCGATCCGCAACAGCCGGCCGTTCTTGTCCTCGCCGCGGCTTACCCAAAAGGCGAGCTCGGGGCGGCGGAAGGAACCTTGCAGCAGATGCGGCCTGCTGAACCGCAGGCTTTCCATGATGTCAGCGGCCACTGCGGGCGTGGCCGATGCGGTAAGGGCGAGCACGGGGACCTGCGGATGTTGTTCGCGCAAATCGCCGATCAGCTTGTACGCGGGGCGGAAGTCGTAGCCCCATTGGCTGATGCAATGCGCCTCATCCACCGCGATCAGGCCCACCGGCATGCGTGGCGATCGTGCCTTGAAGAGTTCCGAGCCCAACCGCTCGGGGGAAAGGTAGAGGAAGTCGAGCCTTCCCACGGCGGCGCTCTCGAGCGCATTGTCGATCTCCACCGCGGCCATGCCACTGGTAACCGCGGAGGCACGCACGCCCAGCTTCTTCAGCCGCTCCACCTGGTCCTTCATCAGCGCGATGAGCGGCGAGACCACAATGCACAACTTGCCCATGGCCAGCGCGGGCACTTGGAAGCAAAGGCTTTTGCCGCCGCCCGTGGGCAGCAGCGCCAAGGTATCGGTACCCGAAAGCACCGACCGCACCACATCTTCCTGCAATGGGCGGAAGGAGGTGTAGCCCCAAGTGTTCCGTAGTACCTCGTGTATGTCGCGCATGGCGGGGCTACAAGGATAAGGCCGGCGGGGTATGGCCCGGTGAAGCGGTGCGGTTACCTTTGGGCCAAACCGAATGGCTATGATCAGTACTGCACCTGATATCGATATCAATAAGGTCGAAACATCGCGGCTCGCGGCAACCGATTTGGACAACCTGAAGTTCGGACGGGTCTTCACCGACCACATGTTCGTGATGGACTATGCGGATGGTGCGTGGGTCCGGCCACAGATCGTTCCTTATGCCGACCTTGAGCTGAGCCCGGCCACGCTGGTGCTGCACTATGCACAAACCATATTCGAAGGCATGAAGGCCTACCGCACCGAAGGGGGCGAAGTGGCGCTGTTCCGCCCCGGGGCGAACATAGCCCGCATGAACCGCAGTGCCCACCGGATGTGCATGCCCGCGCTGCCCGAAGCGGTTTTTCTCGAGGGGCTGAAAGAGCTCGTGCGCCTGGATGCGGCGTGGCTGCCCAAGGGCGATGATGCGGCGCTCTATATCCGCCCGTTCATGTTCGCCAGCGATGAGTACATCGGGGTGAAGCCGAGCGAGGGTTATCGCTTCATGATCTTCATGTCGCCCGTGCGGGCCTATTACCAGGAGCCGTTGCGGGTTTACCTTGAAATGAAATACAGCCGTGCCTTCCCTGGCGGCACGGGCGAGGTGAAGTGCGGAGGCAATTATGCCGGCGGGCTTTTCCCCACCAAGCTCAGGCAGAATGAGGGCTACCACCAGCAGATCTGGACGGATGCCATGGAGCACAAATACATCGAGGAAAGCGGCACCATGAACGTATTCTTCATCATCGATGGCGTGTTGGTAACACCCAGCCTCGATGGCACCATCCTGCCGGGGATCACGCGTGACAGCATCCTGAAGCTGGCCCGTGAAATGAACATGCCCACCCAGGAGCGCAAGGTGACCGTGGAGGAAGTAGTGGCCGGGTTGAAGAATGGCAAGGTGACCGCGGCATTTGGGGCCGGCACCGCCGCCACCATCGCACCGATCAGCGTGATCGGCCATGACGGCACCGATCACAAGCTGCCCGAACTTGCCGCCGATAGCCCGGTGAAAGTGCTGGGCAAGAAATTGGACGATATCCGTCGCGGCCGCGTTGCGGATACCCACGGTTGGGTGGTGCCGGCCTAACGCGGCCGGGGCAAGTCAGCCGCGGTCGGGCGCATCCCACCAGGCCAGCAAGCCGGTGCCCTTCGATACCTCGCTCCAACGATCGATCGGCAGGTTGATGCAGGCCACGGTGCATGGCTCGAAATGGCCCGGACCGTCGCCGGTGAGGTATTCGGCGAGATTGCTTATCGCGGGATTGTGGCCCACCAGCATCACGCTGTCCATCGTGTCGGCCCAGCCTGCGATCACTGCGGCCAGCCCGGCCGTACCGGCATGATAGATGCGGGCATCCTCCGTGATCCTGACCGTTGGCGCGGCCTGCGCAAGCAAGCGTGCGGTGGCCAGCGTGCGGGCGGCCGGGCTGCATATAACCTGTTGCACGCTGTTGCCGCGTTCGATCAGCCTGCGGGCCATTGAAGCGGCATCGGCCAGCCCCTGTGCCCCCAAAGGGCGGTCAAGGTCGCGGGTGCCGGGCGGTGCCTGGGGACTTTGTGCATGGCGCACTAGGTAAACGGTCTTCATGGCCTGGTGCGATGTTCAAGGCAACAACCGGCCAAGGGTGCGGTTCGCGGCGCGATCACGCCTTGATGAATTCGCGGATGCCGCCAACGATGGAATAGAGCAGGGCATTGGGGTCGTTGCTCACCAGCAACGGCACCTGCACGGCCCGGGCATCGCTGAACTGGTTGCCCGGCCGCACACGGCTGATGTGCAGGAACAAGCTCTCAGGGTACCGGCCGCTAAAGAGCAGGTCGAGCATCTGGCCACCCTGCAGGCGCAGACCGTAGCGGGGGTAATGGCTCACGGGATCCTTCCAGCCGGTCACTTCCTCCAGATGATGCCCTATGAAGTGCAGGTCCACCTTCAGTTCATCCATCACGTAATGCAGCACATCCTCCACAAAGATCTCGGGATCATTGGGCAACAGCACGTGCTGATGGTCCAAGGGCGCCAGCAGCCGCGATCGTGTATGCCGCAAGGCCACAAGCAGCTCGTCCAACTGTGCGGTGAAATTCATCGTGGGAACGTGTTTGGATGCGATCGCAAACTACCCGGCAGCACCATGCGTGCAGCGGTGGCCCAACATGGGTTTTGCACGATCGATCCCACGATCGTCAGCCGGGCTCGTTGAAGCTCTTCCGTGAAACGCCATCCTCGTTATGGGCTTTGGCCGTTCAGCAGCGCCAGCCAACCGATCTGGTGAACGGAAAACCTATGGGCTGCCCTATTTCGCAAAGCGCGTGAAAGTGCCTTTGGCGGTGGTGAACCGGACCATGTCGCTTACGCGACTGGTGCAGGGCGTTGAGCTGCGGTATGTCAGGTCAGTGGCGGATGACCGATGTTCTGGCGCGTAAGGTGCTCCGGACGCATAAAAACGGGTCTGGATTGAACAGACGATCAGGTTAACCAATCGCTAAAATGCAGATTAAGCTGATTGCAATCATCTTAATCGAACACTGACTTGCATGTCAATGATAATCAGCAAGTTGCGAATGCATATTAGTGGCAGATTGCCGATGGCCGACACGGGAGGATTTCCTCTTTCGCTCGGGTAGGCAATGCTGCAACCAAGTCATTACCTGGGTTGATGCAATCGGCAGGTTGTGCCTGCAAGCGTTGAGGGCTGGCCATCTGTTAGCCAGCCACCAACAATCAACAACGAACAACTTACACCTCCGCCTTCTTCCCCTTGCCTGTGGCCTTTTCCATGCCATTGTCCACGGCCTCGCCGGCCAACGGCTTCCGGAACACGATCTGGCCGTCGAAGATGTCGATCACCATGGGCGTGTTGGTGTCCACCTTGCCTTGGATGATCCAGCGGCTAAGTTCGTTCAGCAGCTCTTTTTGGATCATGCGCTTGATCGGCCGGGCACCGAATTGGGGGTCGTAGCCCACATCGGCGATATGGTCCACCAGTTCCTTGCTGGGGGTGAGCAGGATGTCGCGCTCGGCGAGTTTTTTCATCAATGCATCCAATTGCAGCTTCACGATCTCGCGCACATTCGCACGGCTGAGCGGCTCGAACATGATCACCTCGTCCACGCGGTTGAGGAACTCGGGGCGCACGCTTTGTTTCAACCGTTCCATCACTTGGTCGCGTGTGCGATCCAGCACTTCGTCGTGGTTGCGCTCGTTGATGTTCACATAGTTTTCCTGGATGATGTCCGACCCGATGTTGCTGGTCATGATGATGATGGTGTTCTTGAAGTTCACCGTACGGCCCTTGTTGTCCGTAAGCCGGCCATCGTCCAACACTTGCAGCAGGATGTTCCACACATCGGGGTGTGCCTTTTCGATCTCGTCGAGCAGCACCACGCTATAAGGCTTCCTGCGCACGGCCTCGGTAAGTTGGCCACCTTCATCGTAGCCGATGTAGCCCGGCGGCGCACCAATGAGGCGGCTGGCGCTGTGGCGCTCCTGGTACTCGCTCATGTCGATGCGGGTCATGGCATGCTCGTCGTTGAAGAGCACCTCGCTGAGGGCCTTGGCGAGTTCGGTCTTGCCCACGCCGGTCGTGCCCAGGAAGATGAACGAGCCGATGGGCCGCTTTTCATCGCCCATGCCGGCGCGGCTGCGGCGCACGGCGTCGGCCACGGCGCGCACGGCCTCATCCTGGCCCACCACGCGTTTGTGCAGTTCTTCCTCCAGGGTAAGGAGCTTCATGCGCTCGGTTTCCAGCATGCGGGTCACGGGTATGCCGGTCCAGCGGCTTACCACCGCGGCGATCTCGTCCACATCCACTTCCTCCTTGATCATCTTGGAGGATTCCTGCACCTTGGCCAGTTCTTCCTTGGCTTTTTCGAGCTGGTCCTCGGTTTCCTTGATGCGCCCGTAGCGTATTTCGGCCACCTTGCCATAGTCGCCGTCGCGCTCGGCCTGCACTGCCTCGAACTTCAGCTGCTCAAGGCGGTCCTTGGCCTCGTTCATCCGCTCCACCAGGCCGCGCTCGTTCTCCCAGCGGGCCTTTAGCGCATCGCGCCGGTTGTACAACTCGGCCAGGTCCCGGTTCAGTTCTTCGAGCTTTGTTTCGTCGCCCTCGCGCTTGATGGCCTCACGCTCGATCTCGAGCTGCATCACGCGGCGGTCCACCTCATCGAGTTCCTCGGGCTTGGAGTTGATCTCCATGCGCAGCCTGCTGGCGGCCTCATCGATCAGGTCGATGGCCTTGTCGGGCAATTGGCGGTCGCTGATGTAGCGCGTGCTGAGGTCCACCGCGGCAATGATGGCGGCATCCTTGATGAGCACCTTGTGGTGGTTCTCGTATTTTTCCTTCAGCCCGCGCAGAATGCTGATGGCATCCTCGCGGCCGGGCTCTTCCACCATCACTTTCTGGAAACGGCGCTCCAGCGCCTTGTCCTTTTCAAAGTATTTCTGGTATTCGTTGAGGGTGGTGGCACCAATGGCGCGCAATTCGCCGCGGGCCAATGCGGGTTTGAGGATGTTGGCGGCATCCATGGCACCCTCGCCGCCGCCGGCACCGACCAGGGTGTGGATCTCGTCGATGAACAGGATGATGCGGCCTTCGCCATCGATCACTTCCTTCACCACTGCTTTCAGGCGCTCCTCAAATTCGCCCTTGTACTTGGCGCCCGCGATCAGCGCACCCATGTCCAGGCTGAAGACCTGCTTGTTCTTGAGGTCGTCGGGCACGTCGCCGCTTACTATGCGCTGGGCAATGCCTTCGGCAATGGCGGTCTTGCCCACCCCGGGCTCGCCGATCAGGATCGGGTTGTTCTTGGTGCGCCTGCTCAGGATCTGCAGCACGCGCCGGATCTCCTCGTCGCGGCCGATCACCGGGTCCAGCTTGTTCTGCTTGGCCAGCTGGTTGAGGTTTTTCGCGTATTTGTTCAGGGCGTTGTACGTTTCCTCCTGGCTTTGGCTGGTGACCTTGTTGCCCTTGCGCAACTCTTTGATGGCGGCCACCAGGTCCTTGCGGTTCATGCCGCCGTCCTTCAACAGCTGGGCCACATTGTCCGTGCCCTCCACGAGGCCAAGCAGCAAATGCTCCACGCTGGCGAACTCGTCGCCGAATTCCTTCAGGGAGGCCAGCGCATTGTTAAGCACTTGTGCGGTGCCGCGGCTGATCATCATGTCACCGCCCTGTACCTTGGGGTAGCCGCTCACAATGCGGTCAAGGGCTTGCTGCAGCAAGGGCGTGTTCACGTCGAGTTTCTTCAACAGAAAAGGGGTGACGTCCGGGTCCACTTCCAGCAACCCCTTCAGCAGGTGCCCGGTTTCAACCTGTTGCTGGCCAAGGCCGGTAGCAATGGTTTGGGCCTGTTGCACGGCCTGTTGCGATCGTATGGTGAATTTGTTCAGGTCCATATAGGGGTCAGTTGTCTGTTGTTTTGTTGGCGTTGTTGGTGCGTGATGCGTTGTTCCTGAAAACCAGCAGCCGGCAACCAACAACTAACTGCATTCGCCGGCGCATTAACAACCCGCGCACCGCGAAGCGATAACGGAACAACTGGCAGTTGCGCGTGGTTCTCGGATGTCAAAAAGTCCAGTAGCGGCGGGACGTTGTGGACGGAATGGCGGTGGCGATCCAAGCACTTTAGCGTTGTGTGATGAACATCCATGGGGCGGGTAACGGTCCGGGGCGCTTGTTGGGTGTGCATCGGCTTTCCGTGGTGCGGCCTTGGTCCCCGCAATGAAAAACAGGTGAAAACACCTGTTCCCGGGTTAGGCGCGTGTGCATCCTTTGCCCCCGGCACAACTGCGTTGCAGGGCCGGTACCACGCATTAACCTTCAATTCCGCGAACCAGATGAAGCTCGGGCACATTCTGTTGATCTTTTGTTTGTCCGTAACCGTGGCCCGTGCGCAGAACATTGGCATCAACACCACCGGGGCCACTCCTGCGGGCAGCGCCATGCTGGACATCGATGCCCCCAACCGCGGCCTGCTGATTCTGCGCGTGGCGCTTGTGGCGGCCAACAGCACCGTGCCCATCGTTGGGCCCGTGGACAACTCCTTGCTGGTGTACAACACGGCCACGGCCGGCACGGCGCCCAACAACGTGTGCCCGGGTATTACTATTACAGCACCTCGCTGGGGCGGTGGGTTGGGCTGCTGGACGGCGGCACCGGCCGGTATTGGGGCACCGTGGGCAATGCCGGCACCAACCGGGCCAATAACTTCATTGGCACCACGGATAATGTGGCCTTCCGCGTACGCGTGAACGGGGAGCCGGCCGGTGGGGTGGAACCTTCGGTAAACGGCAACAGCTCATGGGGCTACCGCAGCTTGGCGGGCATCACCTCTGCATACAGCAACACGGCCATGGGTACCAATGCCTTGGCGGCCAATACACCAGGCTCGCGGAACGCGGCTACCGGGGCGCAGGCCCTGCGCACCAACACCGTGGGCACGGGCAATGTGGCCGTCGGCTTTTCAGCATTGTATTCCAACGCCGCGGGGCAGATGAACATCGCCGTTGGCGACAGTGCACTATATAACAGCATCAGTTCCGTCAATACCGCCGTGGGCAGCGGGGCGCTGCGCTCCAACACCTCGGGTAGTCACAATACGGCCGTGGGCGCCGATGCGCTGCGGAAGAATACCACGGGGACGCGGAACGTCGCTGTGGGAAACCTGGCGCTTTATTCCAATACCACGGGCATTGAGAATTCGGCTTCGGGTTTGGAGGCGCTGTACACCAACACCTCCGGCGGGCAGAACAGCGCCTGGGGTTTTCGTGCGATGTACAGCAATGCCACGGGAAGCCACAACACGGGCATCGGCTATGGTGCCTTGAGGGAGAACACCACGGGGTCCAACAATGTGGCCAACGGAAGCAAGGCCCTCTATTTCAACACCACAGGGGGGGAGAACACCGCCACCGGCGCTGATGCACTGTACTCCAACACCACAAGCTCCGGCAATAATGCCGTAGGCAGCTCGGCACTGCGTTCCAACACCACGGGTGCGGGCAACAACGCCATGGGCAAAGCCGCACTGTACGCCAACACCACGGGCCAAAAGAACACTGCAGCGGGGGATAGCGCGCTTTACGCCAATATCAGTTCCTTCAACACGGCCGTGGGCAGTGCTGCGCTGCGCTGCGCTCCAACACTTCGGGCCCGGAAAACACGGCCATGGGCGCCGATGCGCTGCGGAAGAATACATCGGGGTATGGGAATGTGGCAATGGGCATTGCACTTTCTTTGAATACCACAGGCATTGAAAATACAGCGGCGGGTAATGGTGCCCTTTTTTCCAATACATCGGGTGGTGGCAATGTTGCTGTAGGCAGGTGGGCGCTCGCCTTCAATACCACCGGCCTCCAAAATACCGCTATCGGATACTATTCCGGTAACGGTAGTGTCCATTTGTACAACACGACCGCTATAGGCAACAATGCCACTTGCACCGCGGATAACCGCATCATCTTGGGCACAACTGGCAACAACAACCTCACCGGCGGCTACGGCAATTGGCAAAACTTGAGCGATGGTCGTTTCAAACGGAATGTGAAGGCGGACGTGCCGGGCCTGGCCTTCATCACCCGCCTGCGCCCGGTTACCTACCACCTGGATGCCGAAGGGGTGGATCGCTTCCTCGGCATTACGGCACGTATGGATACCTGGTCCGATGGACCAGCGCGCAAGCTTTACTTCGATCGGTTGCGCGAAGTGGGGCAACAGGTGCTCACCGGCTTCGTGGCGCAAGAAGTGGAGGCGGCGGCGCGGGAGATACACTACGATTTCGACGGGGTGCACCACCCCGCCACCGAACAGGACCACTACACCTTGGGGTATGCATCCTTTGTGGTGCCCTTGGTGAAGGCCGTGCAGGAACAGCAGGCGCAGATCGAGGAATTGAAGGAGCGGGTCCGGGTGCTGGAGGGGCGGTAGCCTAGGCCCAGGCTACCATGAAACCCACCACAACACCAGGGCCATCACCGCTCCCGAGCCCATGAACGTGAGGACCGTGTAGCGCAGGATGTCGCGCATTTTTAGGCCGGCAATGGCCAGTACGGGCAAGGCCCAGAAAGGCTGCAGCATGTTGGTCCATTGATCGCCATAGGCCACCGCCATGATGGCCACCGAGGGGTCCACGCCCAATTTGGCAGCGGCATCGAGCATAATGGGGCCCTGCACCGCGAATTGCCCGCCGCCGCTGGGCACGAAGAAGTTGACCAGGCCCGCGCTGAGCAGGGCCAGCACGCCGAAACTGTGCGGGGTGGATATGGCGGTGAAACTGTTTGAGAAGAGGGTGATCAGTCCTGTGGAGGCCATGATGCCCATGATGCCGGCATACAGCGGGAATTGCACGAGGATCTCACCCACGTTGGCGGCTGCGTTCCGCGTGAGGTGCATCACCTCAAATGGGCTGCGCACCAGCAACAGGATCAGCGCGAGGAAGCTCCAGTTCACCGCATCGAGCGTGGCCCCGCCGCCGCGTGAAAAGTGCAGGGCCAAGTACGCCACCAAGGCCGATCCCGTGAGCAGGGTGGGCAGGCGCGAGGCATCGATGCGGTCCGCGGGGGTCGCTGCCTCCTGCGCAAAACCGTTGCGGTTTTCCGTTGAAACACCCTCCGGCAATTCCACGATGCGGTCTTCATCCCTTGGCGTTGCCCACCAGATCAGCGCCGCGCATGCGATGATCACCCCCAATGCCGCGATCAGGTTCCACGTGGCGAACGTGGTGCGCGAGAGCGGCACGGTGCTGCCGCCCATGGCACCGGCCAAGAAGGACCCGGGCGTGGCCGCGGTGAGCGGTCCTGACCCCGAAAGCCCCATGTGCCAGACGATGAACCCCGAATAGGCGGCCGCCACCAGCAGCGGGAAATGGGCCTTCACGCCCTTGCTGCGCAACTGCACCGCGGTTTCACGGGCCAGCAGTGCGCCGGTAACCAGTCCCAGGCCCCAGTTGACCAGGCTGGCCGCCGCCGCCACCACGAACACGCCCACATAAGCGGGCGCTGCTGCGGTGGGCAAGCGTGCCAGCGCCACCAACATGCGGTGCACCGGGCCCGTATTGGCCAGCATATGGCCCAATAAAAGGATCAGGCACATCTGCGTCATAAAGGCGAGCAACCCGGCCAGCCCATCACCCCAGCCGACCATAATTTCGGCCAGGCCCGCGCCGGTGAGGCCCCAGGCCATTACGGCCACCACACCGGTAAGCACAATGGCAAAGGTGAGCGAAGAGGGCATCCAGCGCTCGAGGAAGTACTTGTGCAGCTGTGCCTGCGTGCTGGCCTGTGGCGTGTTGTTGTGCGGGGAGGCGGCCATGGTGGCGTGGCGGTAAAACTAACGGCGGGAATGCTGTAAGGGGCGGAGTGCCGGGACTGGCCTGGATCCCGGCCACCCGTTCAGGGGAAAGTGGTTTTATTTGGAGGCCCGCCGCACGGGTGCCACCACTGCCAACCATGAAAGTACAACTGCCAACGGACCAGAGGTCGCGGATCAAGCTGATCGGCCTCGCGGTGATCGCCATCTTCGCCCTGATCGTGCTGTTCAATTCGTGGACCACGATCAAGCCGGGCGAGCGAGGTTTCATGTACAAGCCATTCTCTTCGCCATCCATCGATCCAGCCAAGATCTATAGCGAGGGCACTTTCTTCATGCTGCCCTGGAACAAGATGATCGTGTACGATGTGTTCCGCAAGTCGAATGAGTACGAGCAAAAGTTCCTCGACAAAAGCGGCATGGACATCGACCTGTCGGTGGCGATCAATTACAACATCATTCCTGAGGATGTGGCGTTGCTGCACCTGCAGTTCAGGGAACAGTACGTGAACTTCGTTGACGAGATCGCCCGGGGAGCCTTCAAGGACATCATCGGCCGCTACACCTATGAGGAGGTCTATTCAAGCAAGCGCGAGGAGCTCGAGCAGGAGATGGAGGTGAAGATCCATGCGGGTTTCGAGGGGAATTTCCTGCGACTGAACTACGTGAAGATCATTGACGTGGTGCTGCCCAAGGACATCCAGGACCAGATCCAGCGCAAGGAAACACAGAAGCAGCGCAACCTAACAGCGAAGGAGAAGGCCGAAGAGGAACGCTACCTGGCCAATGCCCTGATCGAAAAGGCACGGGGCGATTCAGCCATGATCATATCGGCAACCTACAAGGCCGATGCCATCCGGATGGAATCGCAGGCACTGCGCAACAACCCGGAGTACACCGAACTGAAGAAGTGGGAGAAATGGGACGGTGCGGGATCGCCGTACGGCACCGGCAATGTTTTCGGGGATAAGGCCATAACCATACTCAAGGGACAATGATGACCGGCAGTAAACCGTTCCGCTTATTGATCGGGTCAGCCATTGCGGGCGGCGCCGTGTTCCTCTTTTTCGAATACCTGTTCAAGGCGCCGGTGTTCGTTAAGGTGTTCGGCTTCCTGGTCCTGTTGTTCATCCTCTATCTTGTGGTGGACTGGATGCTCGGGCCATTCCGGGGCAAACGGCCCCAGGAATGAGGGACGGCCCGCGCCCTATTCCTCCAGCTTCTTCACCAGGCCTTCCACCTCCTCCTCGGTGGCGCGCAGCATTTCGTTGCAGAAGGTGATCAGTTCCACCGCACGCTTCACGTGCCGCGCCAATTCATCCACGCCGACCTTGTTTTCCTGCAGCCCCTGCATGATCTGTTCAAGCTCGGCATAGGCGCGTTCATAGGTCAATTTCTCTTCGCTCATGGCCCGGTGTTTCCTATGGGCAAAGGTGGCATTCAATTCGATAAGGGCCAGCTGCTGCAGGCCAATTGGCGGGCTGATTTCCCAATGGTACGGATCCTCCATGGCGGTTTCCGCCACCGGTGGGAATGAGTTATCGCGGTTTATTGTGATACGGTATTTTGTGTCGCTATCGCGTGTCCATGACCGCCCGGCAGCCGGATCCATACGCCAGTGCGTCGATATGCATAACACGGGATCGCCATGCTCACCACCACATCCGCTGCACGGTACAGTGCCATAGGCTGGGTGTACCTGTTTTGTGCCCTGTTGTGGTTCGGGTCCGCGGCGGCCCAGCCTTATTGGGCAAGAACGGCCTCCAGCCCGGGTAACGAGCACATTGCCGCTGTGCAGGTGGACGCTGATGGATCGATCTACATCACGGGCGAATTCGGCGGAACGCTCCACTTCGGGGGCCAATCCATCGGCGGTTTCGGGGGGCTGGATGCATTCGTGGCCCGCCTCGACCCCGGTGGAAATTTGATATGGCTGAAACGTGCGGGCGGCGCGGGAATAGATCGTGGCATGAAGCTTTCCGTGGGTTCAGGCCAGGGGTTGGCCGTGGCTGGCGAATTCATGGGCACGGCCAACCTGTTCGGTACTTCGCAAACCAGTGCCGGAGGAACCATCGACGCATTCGTGGCCGTGCTCAACAAGAGTGATGGTACCCTGCAATGGGTGAAGCAAGCGGGAGGGGCCGGGGGCACCGATTCGCCGGGCGGGGTGAGCATGGCGCCGGACGGCCGCGTAACGGTGGCGGGCCATTTCCGCGGTACGGCCACGTGGGACGGACAAACCCTGCAGAGCACCATGGATCCGGTGACCCTGCAGCCCAGTACGGACGTGTTCATTGCCACGTATTCCCCAACAGGCGGCTTGCTTTGGCTCAAACACGGCGCAGCCAACAAGGATGATCAGGCCGTGGACGTGGTGCACGATGCCGCGGGCAACCTCTATGTCACCGGCCAGTACAGCAACACGATCACCTTCGATCAGCCCTATGCAAATACGCTGACCAACGCTAGTTTCCTTATGCGGCTGGCGCCCGATGGCAGTGAAATATGGTTCCGCCGGTTGGGCGGGGCGGTGTATAACCATGTGCGCGGCCTTGCCGTGGCGCCGTCCGGTGAATTGCTTGTGGTGGGTGACCAACAGGGCACCATGGTGTGGACCGGTGCTACCACGGTGAATGTGCCCGGCGCAGAGCCGTTCAACTATTACTTGCTTAAAGTGGATGCCGGCGGGCAGTTGCTCGGGCATACCAGCATCGGATCCACGAGCGGGGTATCTGCCGCCGCCCTGGCCGTGAATGGAGGGCAGATCGGTGTGCTGGGCACCTTCGATTGCCAATTTTCAGCCCTGGCGGGCCACTATGGAAGTGATGCCCTGTTCATGGCCACCGGCGCTGAGGATCTCTTCATTTCCGTACATGCATTGGGCGACCTCGCCTTGCAAGAAGCGCAGCAATTCGGCGGCCGTTCAGGGAAGGCGGCGGGTGGCATTGCTTATTCCGCGCAGGGGGAGCTGGTCTTCAGCGGGTCCTTCCAGCAGAATCTGGTCTTCCCGGCGGGCTTTTCGTTTACCGGTGATGCGATATCGTACAACGTGGGCGGGATCGGAACCACCGAAGTATTCGGGTCCTGGTGCTCGTTTCCGGATTACGGCAGCTTTGCAGGCTGTGAAAGCAATGGTTTGGTGGATGGCTTCGTGGCGCGTGGCTATGTGCAGGGAAGAGCACCATACGATTGGTGGGTGCGCCAGGAAGGAGCGTGCGACCGTGTTCAACGTATGCCGTGCATCCTTGCCGATGACGGGACTTCTTGCGGGGATACGCTGGTAGCATGTGGAAGCGCCACGCTCAACGTGGGCCTGCACTTCGCTTACCACCCTAACCCGGATAACCGGTACGTGGGTCCGCCGCTCACGTTCCTGTGGTCCACCGGCAGCACGAATGCCAACATAACGGTGACCAGCTCCGGTACCTACTGGGTGAACATTTCCACGGTCAATGGCTGCTGGCATTGGACCGATACGATCGAGGTGGTGGTCCATCCATTGCCGCCGATCACCTGGTTGTCCTTCGGCGGTGCCGAACCGCATCCCCCGCCTTTCGGCGTGATCCATCTCTGCGATCCGGAAGTCACTTGGCTGGTGGCCAGCAACCTGCCGGATAGTGGGACATGGTGGTGGAATTTGCCCAACGGTGCGGGTCAATTGTACAGCGATTCCACCGGAGTGGACACGTCAGGCACGTACATATTCACAGTGCGGAATGAATTCGGATGCATGCGCAACACAGCGATCACTGCGATCGATCACCCTACTGTACCGATACCCGATATCGGTATGTCCATGGAGACCTTCTTTCCGCAGGATACGAATGGAACGGACACGATCCGGCTTTGCCCGCAAACGCCTGTCCAGTACGGCTATTCGCCCACATGGACGCTGAATGGGGTTGAAGTGGCCCAGTTGCCACCGGACCTCAACATAAGGTGGTGCCTGGCACCATGCTCTTCCGGCTCTCTGGTGGGCGCCGGGCCCCAAACGGGATATCTTTTCGTGAACGATTCCGGATGGCTCGTGATTGATGTTGCGGTAAGCGTGGACAACCTCCCTTGTGCGCAGGATACGCTTTGGTTCCATGCCATCGATAGCATCTATATCGAATTATTGCCGCAGATCAACCTCTCCTTGACCTTGAATGGCCCCGGCGCGATATGTGACGGGGATTCGGTGCTGCTTACGGCCGTGTGCGCCGGTTGTGACACCATTGCCTGGTGGACCAGCGGGGCTGGCGTGGTTCAGGGATCGGACCAGTTCCTGGCATGGGCGCCTGGACAGGTCACGGCCACCGGACTGGCCACGGATGCCAATGGCTGCCCGGCCTCCACATCGGCAACCATTCAGCTTACTGCGCCAACGGGGCCGGTGCTGCAGGTGCAACCTGCCGATGGGATCCTCTGCCCCGGCGGGTCAGCCGTCATCCACACCACATCGGTGGGCACGGATGCCATTTGGTACGGACCGCAGGGTGAGATCACGGGGCAGGGCACAACCTTGGCCACCACCACCCCCGGAACGTACTACCTAAGCCTCAACGTGCAGGGCTGCCCGGTAACGAGCAACAGTGTGTCCATCACCGGCTATGGTACGCCGTACTTGGCGCCGGGGGATTTCGGCACCCTCTGTTTCCCCGGCGATCGGCTGCTGGTGGAGGTGATGGCCACGCCCGGCGCGGTGGTACAGTGGAATGCGCCGCTCAGCGGCAGCGGACTGGCGCAGAACATCGAACAGGCAGGGGTTTACTCCTGCACCGTTAGCGCATGCAACATCATTACACCGTTGGAGATCGTGGTGGAGTATGCACCAGCGCAGGTGCAATTGCTCACGCCCGGTCCGTTTGTCCTCTGCCGGGGAGATTCAGTGCATTTGATGGCCTCGGGCAGCCCAGGCACGTACGAATGGTTGCCCGGCATGGTGCCCGGCGCCCACCTTTATGCTGCCGGGGCGGGATCGTACCGTGTGGTGCTCACCAACCCCCAAGGCTGCACGGATACTTCGGCGGTAGTCCAGGTGAACGCGTTCGCTTTCAGTGATCCCTTGGCGGCCACGGGCGATACGGTATGTGCCGGCCTTGAGGCCCAGCTAACGGCCACCGGCTCGGGCACCGTTGCGTGGTATGCGGCACCCGGCACAGGTCCGGTGCTTGGTTACGGAACGGAATTCCAATTCATTCCACAAACCAGTGCCATGGTATATGTACGCCAACAGGAAACCGGTTGCACCAGCGAGGCCGACAGCGTGTGGGTGGAAGTGCGGCCAGCACCTTCGCCGGTTACGATCCAAGGCCCGGACAGCCTGTGCGTGGGCGATGAATTGCAGATCGGACCAATGGGGCCGGACACCGTACAATACCGCTGGGCCACACCGCCCGGCCACGAATTCCACGGCGGGGTCCATATTCCCGAAGTGGCCCTTGCCGATATGGGCTATTACGTGTGCACGCCGGTTTTCCAAGGTTGTGAGGGGCCGTCAGCGGTGCACCACCTTACTGTGCATGCCCCCGAGCCCTTGGGTCTTCCGGATGTGGAGGAGCTTTGCGAAGGTGGCTCGGTGTGGATCGGGCTGCCACCGGGTTTTGCCCAGATCACATGGTCCAATGGCAGTCACGCCCCGGCCATCGAGCTATCGGGCGCAGGGCAAGTATCCGTACAAGCGACCGACGTCCACGGTTGTGCCGTGCAAGGTGAATTGGGCGTGGAGCTCATCGAGTGCGACCTGGTGGTCCCCAATGTATTCTCACCCAATGGGGACGGGGTCAATGACCGCTGGTTCACCACGGGCGGTTTTACAAAGGCGCTTGCCCGGATCTGGAACCGATGGGGCAACCTCGTGTTCGAGGGCGATCTGGTAAGCAGCAAATGGGATGGCCGGCACCAGGGCAATGGAGGCATGTGCAGTGATGGAACGTACTTCTATGAGCTGGAATTGGTACGCTCCAACGGCGCGATGAAGCGGGTAACGGGCCACCTGCTGCTATTGGGGAACAGGAAATAAGTGGGGTCCGGGCTGCCCGGCAACGGTGCTGTTTTCAGGCCCCGGTCCGGTCAACGGTGGACCACACCTTCCCCTGTGCCAGTGTGATCTCCAGTTCATCGCCCGGGGCCAGGGTGTTTGCCGAGAGTACGGCCTGGCCGTTGTGTCGGGCTATGCTGAAGCCCCGTTCGAGCGATCGTTGGGGATCCATCAGGCCGATGCTTTCCTGTATGCCTTGCAGCCGCTGCACCAGTTGCACGAAACGGTGGTGCGCCAGGGCCGTCAACTGGTGCCGGTGGCCATCCAGCAGGTGGCTGTCGTGGGCCAGGCGCTCCTTTGCACCGCGCATGAACATGTTGGTGGCCCGGTGCAGCGCGCCACGTTCATGGCGGCACATGCTGCCCGGCAGCAGCCGCAAGGTTTCCGCGTTGCGTGCCAGCCGGTCGCGGTGGTCCGCAAAAACCGACAGCACATTGTTTTGTATGCCTACGGCCATGCCCGTGAGCAAGCCCTCGAAATACGCGGCATGGTCCACGATCCAATCGGCCACCGCGGTGGGGGTCTTATGGTGCTCGTGTGCAACAAGGTCGGCAACGCTCAGGTCGGTGTCATGCCCGATGCCGGTAAGCACCGGTACGGGCATGTTGGCCAGGGCACGCGCCAGTTCCAGGTCGTTGAAAGGTTCAAGGTCCAGGCGCGAGCCGCCTCCGCGCACCAGCACCACGGCATCAAAGCGGCCGGCCGCGGCCTGGGCAAAGGCTTGGATCATCGCGGCCGCTGCGGCATCGCCCTGCACCGCCGCGTGGAAAACGCGCACGCTGAAAGCATAGCCGTGCTCATTCCGCGCCAAATGCTGCATGAAATCGGCATACGCTGCAGAACCTTGCGAGGTGACCAAGGCGATGCGTTGCACCACCATGGGCAGTGGGCGTTGCCGGTTCAGGTCGTACAGCCCTTCACGCTTCAGCGTGGCGATCGTTTCCTGCTTGCGCCGCTCAAGCATGCTCACGGTGAATCCCGGGTCGATCGCTTCGATCACCAGGCTGAGGCCATGCACAAGGTGGTAGTGCGGCCGGGCCAGGAAGAGTGTTTCCACACCATCCTTCAGGATGATCCTGGCTTCTTCACCCAGCTCGGCCATTACTCGTCGCAAGGTGCTGCCCCAGATCACCCCGCGCATGGCGGCCACCCGGGCACCGCCCCGGTGCTGCACCAGCTCAAGGTAGGCGTGCGTGCCTACTTTGATCGAGGCTATCTCCGCACTGATCCAGTACGACCTGCCTTGCGTGGCCTCGTTGATCCGCTGTTGTATGGCCGATCCCAGTTGGGCCAATGTCCAGATCTTGCGTTCGTGGGGCAGCATGGCGTTCGCGCTTCGCAAGTTTAGCCCGCTTCGGCCTTGGGGCCAACGCAGAAAACCGGACCTTGGTCGAGGTCCGGTTTTCCTTTGTGATGCGAGGGCTTTCACCCTACGGCCGCATCAACGTTTGTTTTCCTGCGTGCGGCCGGGGTTTTGCTGCGCTTGGTCCTGGGGCTGCTTTTGCTGCTGTTGGGCGGTTGGTTGGCGCTCCTCCTCGCGCTTGGCCTGCGGCTGCTGCTGTTGGCCAGGCTGTTGTTGGCCGGGTTGGTTGGCCTGGTTGGGGTTTTGGTTCCTGTTTTGATCTTGGGTAGGCATTTGTAAAATGTGTTTTTTGTTTGCCCGCGGCGGTTGCTGACCATCAGCTTCCTGTTAACCGGTGGGCGCTTCCACACTTTCAAACCCCGCGCCAGCGCTCCGTTAAAAACGCCCAAACACACGGTCACACTGGCCTGCCGGCCTTTTCGGCCACATCCGGCATCCGCCCGGTTGGGGTGCTTGGGCCCCGTTGCCGGCCGGCACGGGCAACAATGGGGACGGTTGCCCTAGAACATGCGCCGGATACTGTGCAGCCGGTGGCTGTGCCGTGCGGCCGCTTGGTCCCAAATGCCCGTGCTGTCCAGTTTGTCCACCCGTACACGGCCGGAGGCATGCAGGATCCGTTGCTGCTCCAGCACAATGCCCACGTGCACGATCCGCCCGTCATCGTTGTGGAAAAAGGCCAGGTCGCCGGTGGTGGCATCATCAACCGTGGGCACCACGCTGCCTTTTTCGGCCTGTTGCCAGGCATCCCGCGGCAGCGCGCGGCCGCTCGCCAGGAAAAGCATTTGCGTAAGGCCCGAGCAATCCACCCCGAAGGGCGAGCGGCCGCCCCACAGGTAGGGCGTGTTCAGCCATTGGTCCTTAAGCGCCAGCATGCGCATCACGGGCGTGCCGTTGGGCTGCGCCGTGGTGCGACCCGGGAAGGTGAGTTTCTCCTGTGCTATGCGGAAAGCCCCGTGCGCATAAGCGGGCAGCACCGCACCAAAGGGCACGATCATGGCACCCTGCGCCGTGCTCACATGCACGAACTGCTCGGTGGAGCGCACCGGGCGGTCCTCGGCAACGCCCTCATCGGCCACCAATTGCTTATTGTCGGCCCAGCCCTCATAGCCATCGTGGTGGAAACGCAGCCTCGACCACTTGTCGCGCCGTTCCAGCACCTCGGCCGTTTCGCCGAAAAGCCATTGCGTCACCTGTTCCGCGCGGTCATCGGGTTCGCGCCGCACCGGCACAATGCTCAACGGGCATACCACCCGCTCCATCTGGTTCATGCGGCTAAAGTGCGGCGGCGCATCATGCCCCCGGGGCAGGCCATGGGTGAGTTATGCCCGGCATGCGGTTAATGGTTTTTGGGCGTGTCCTGGCCCATGGTATTTGGCATTTATCGGTAAGGCCGGGCCGCGTGCTTCGCTGTAGCTGCCTTGTTGCGCCAGCGGCCATGGCGCTGCGGGGTCGCCGCGCGGCGGCGCCTCCTCGCTGCACATGGCCGCAAGGCACACCCGCGGCAGGCTGCCGCCGCGCCCGCTCACGCAACACCCTGTGGCAACACCGCTGCCCAACGGGCTTACAGCGCCTCGATCACCATGGCGCTTGCGCCGCCGCCGCCGTTGCAAATGCCAGCGGCGCCGTACCGCTTGCCGCGCTGCTTCAACGCGTGCACCAGCGTTACCATGATCCGCGCACCGCTGCAACCCAAGGGGTGCCCCAGCGATACCGCGCCGCCGTTCACGTTCACCTTGGCCGGGTCAAGCCCCAGCAGCTTGGTGTTCGCAAGGCCGACCACGGAAAAAGCCTCGTTCAATTCCACCAGGTCAATGTCCTCCATCTTCAACCCGGCCTTTTTTACCGCCAGGGGCACGGCCTTGCTGGGCGTGGTGGTGAACAGCTCGGGGGCCTGCTCGGCATCGGCATAGGCCAGCACCTTGGCCAGTGGCTTCAGCCCAAGGGCCTTGGCTTTTTCAGCGCTCATCAGCACCAAGGCCGCCGCTCCATCGTTTATGGTGCTGGCATTGCCGGCCGTTACCGTGCCCTCTTTGGTGAATACCGCGCGCAGCGTCCTCAGTTTGTCGAAGTTCACATTGGTGTATTCCTCGTCCTCGCCCACCACGGTATCGCCCTTCCGGCCTTTCACCGTTACCGGCACCACTTCATCCTTGAAGCGGCCTTCCTTCCAGGCTGCGGCGCTGCGCTTGTAGCTCTCTATCGCAAATTCATCCTGCTCCTCGCGGCTGATCTTATTGTCCACGGCACACTGGTCTGCGCATACGCCCATGGCCTGCTGGTCGTATACATTGGTCAAGCCGTCCTTGCCGATCCCATCGATCAATTTTCCATCGCCGAAGCGGTAGCCGTAGCGGGCTTGTTCCACGTAGTACGGGGTGCGGCTCATGCTTTCCATGCCGCCGGCCACCACTACCTCGGCATCGCCGAGCAGAATGTCCTGCGTGGCGTACATCATCGCCTTCATGCCGCTGGCGCACACCTTGTTCACGGTGGTGGCCGGCACGTTGGCCGGCAACCCGGCGCCCATGCTGGCCTGGCGCGCGGGCGCTTGCCCCAAGTTGGCCTGCAGCACGCAGCCCATCACTACGGCGTTCACCTCGCCCGCCTCAATGCCGGCGCGTTCCACGGCGGCCTTCACGGCTGTTGCGCCCAGCTCGGTGGCGGGCACCGTGGAAAGGCTGCCCCCGAAGGAGCCGATGGGGGTGCGGACTGCGGAAACGATGACAACTTCACGGGCCATTGGAATAGCGGTTTGAATTGGGCGGCAAAGGTACGGCAAGGGATTCGCGCTGTTATTGGGCACAGCACGCTCCGCCGATCCCCAATGGATATTTCATCCCGAATGGGAGGCTTCACCCCG
>JBIQIX010000004.1:89257-273416 GCA_044507815.1 Flavobacteriales bacterium
AACGGCCGCTTCGCGCCCTGTTCTGCATTCCCCACGGCCCATTTGAAGCAAGCTTGGGGATTGCGTGCTTCGCCCGCTTTCCCTGGTGGGGGAGGCTTCACCCCGAACGGCCGCTTCGCGCCCTGTTCTGCATTCCCCACGGCCCATTTGAAGCAAGCTTCATGGGCCGTGGGGAATGCAGAACGCCCCACTTTCGTGGGGCGTTCGTGGTGGCGGAGAGGGGGGGATTCGAACCCCCGGTACAGTTTAACCCGTACGGCAGTTTAGCAAACTACTGGTTTAAGCCACTCACCCACCTCTCCATAATCGGGCGGCAAATATAGCCGCAGGTTTGAAACTTCGTGATCCCGGTTGGATTCGAACCAACGACCACCAGCTTAGAAGGCAGGTGCTCTATCCAGCTGAGCTACGGGACCAGCGGCCGGCAAAGTTGCCCAAAGATCCGCAACAGCGCCTTAGCGCCACCAAACAAACAAGGGCCGCCCCACAGGAACGGCCCTTTGTTTTCGTCGGGGCGGCAGGATTCGAACCTGCGACCCCCTGCTCCCAAAGCAGGTACGCTAACCGGACTGCGCTACGCCCCGAAAACAATTCGCAAAGAAACCCGATGACCAAGGCATGCCTTTGGAATGGGGGTGCAAAGAAACGCCTTTCCGCCATGCCGCCGACATGCCCCGGATTTTCATGGCCTGCTGTGCACATTCCGCAATTTGCCCAACTTGGCCGCGTTACGCACACAACCATTATTTCCACCAACCATGAGCACTTCAACAGGTTCCGCACCTGAAGGGACCGCAACGCACCCTGTGAACGTGCCGCAGCAAGGGCGCATGAGCTGGGTGCGGCGATCCATGTCCTTCAGGGCCGGGGTCGTGGCCGTGCTGGTGCTGCTGTTGCTCATTCCCTTGGCCATGGTTGAAGAGCTGGTGCGCGAGAGGGAGTACCGCAAGGATGATGCAATGCGCGAGGTGGGCCAGGTGTGGGGCGGCAACCAAGTGCTTACCGGCCCGGTGCTCAGCGTACCCTTTATGGCCACCGAACGCGTGGTGCTTGACAATGGGCGCACCGAGGCCCGCGAATTGGTGCGCTACGCCCACTTTCTGCCCGAAAGCCTGGAGGTGGCCTGCGATCTGGTGCCGGAAAAAAGACACCGGGGCATTTATGATGTGGCGGTGTACAAGGCCCATCTATCGCTGAAGGCCGTGTTTCCGGCCCTGGAGGGTCTTTCACCGGCAAAAGGCGCCAAGCTGCAATGGGGCGAGGCAACGCTCAACCTTGGCATTTCGGACTTGCGTAGCATCAAGAACCTGGTGGTGGAACAGAAGCCGGCAGGCATGCTGCCCTTCGAACCGGGCCTGCCCTCCAGTGATGTGGCCATGAGCGGATTGAGCGCGGCGATGCCGATGGACAGCGCGGCCCGCACCAGGTTGCAGCACGTATCCCTCACGCTCGATGTCAATGGCAGCGGCACGTTCAGGGTAGTGCCGGTGGGCCGCACAACGCGTGCGACCATCACCTCCACCTGGCCGGATCCCAGTTTCCAAGGCGCTTTCCTGCCCGATAGTTCGCATATCGGCCCACAAGGGTTCAGCGCGCAATGGTCGGTCCTGCACCTCAACCGTACCTACCCCCAGGAATTCACCGGCGACCTGTATGCGCAGCTCGATGCCAGTGCGTTTGGGGCGGATCTGTTGATGCTGGTGGACGAGTACCGAAAAAGTACGCGGGCCATCAAGTACGGCGTCATGCTCATTGTGATGGTCTTCCTGGTGTTATTCTTTGTTGAAGTGCTCCAGAAATTAAGGATCCACCCGATCCAATATCTGCTCGTCGGCTTTGCGCTATGCCTGTTCTACACGTTGTTGATCGCGTTGGGTGAGCACATCGGCTTCACCTGGGCATACATTGTTTCGGCCGTGGCCACCATTGCGTTGGTGGTGTTCTATGCCAAGGGCGTGTTCAGGGTAGCGCGGGCCACGCAGCTGCTTGGCCTGGTCATGTTGCTTGTTTTCGGTTTCATGCTCACCATCATCCTGCAGGAAGATTATGCATTGCTTATGGGCAGCATCGGCCTGTTCATTGTGCTGGCCATTGTGATGGCGGTAAGCCGCAAGATCGATTGGAACAAAACCGGCGATTGATCCATCGCCGTGAGCGGCCGCTGGTCGGGTGCAACACGGAGGTGGTCGAATTGTTCATTACATGCGGTAGGCAACCGCGTAAAGGGGTGTGTTCCGGGCCAATTTCGCGCTCGGCTGTTTCTCACTCTTTTCGTTCCCATGCGCTCCCTCCTGTTCCTGCCCGCGTTACTGGCACTATCGGCTGTCCATGCCACCGATTACTACATTTCCCCCAACGGCAACGATGCCAACAACGGCACCTCACCGGCCACGGCGTGGCGCACCCTTGAGCGTGCCAACCAGAACACTTACCAGTTGCAGCCCGGTGACCGCATCCTGCTCGAGAAGGGCGGTGTATGGCGCGGCGAGCTGGCCTTGGGCAGCAGTGGTACGCAGGGGCAGCCGATCACCGTGGGCAGCTACGGCAGCGGCGCCAAGCCGGTGATCAAGGGCAGCGATGTGGTAACGGGCTGGACGGTGCACCAGGGCAACATTTGGAAGGCACCGGTCGGCGGTGTGGACGCTATTCCGCAGCTGTATGTGAACGGGCGCCGGATGACCTTGGCGCGCTACCCCAACGTGGGCTGGCTGCGCAACAACCAGGGTGGCGGCAACCAGATCCAGAGCAATGGCCTCACACAGCCCAACGGCTACTGGAACGGCGCAACGGCAGTGGTACGCGGCTCCAACTGGTCGTTCGATACGCTACGGGTATCCGGCTACTCACAAGGCACGCTGCAGTTCACCAGCGGGGTGGGCTACCTGGAAAACAATCCATGGGGCTTCTTCCTGCGCGGCAAGCTCAGCGAGCTGGACAGTCCCGGCGAGTGGTACTATGATAAGGCCGCCGGCATGCTGTACCTATGGGCGCCGGACAACGCCAACCCCAACAACCTGTTGGTGGAGGCGGCGGTGCACAGCAACGGGGTGCACTGCCATTGGCAGCGCAGCTGGCTGGTGGTGCAGGACATCGAGTTCCAGCATCAAACCCTTGCCGGGGTGACCAACGCCGGTGCCTCTCGGATCACCGTGGAGGGGTGCACCTTCCGCGACCTGTACCATGCCATACGCAGCCCCAGCTCGAACAACGTGTACAAGAACAACACCATCCGCGATACCTATGCCACCGCCTTGCTGTGCTTCGGCTCGGACAACCTGATCGAGGGCAACACGCTCACCAGCATCGCCGTGCTGGACGGGGAGGGTGAGAACAACTGGGGCTATTTCGGCATCCGCATGGACGGGCAGAACAACACCATCCGGCTGAACCGGTTGGACAGCGTGGGCTACATCGGCATAAGCTGCCCATCCAGCGGGCTGGTGGAACGCAATGTGGTGCGCCGCGCGATGGTGGCCCTCAACGATGGCGGCGGCATTGCCATGGACCATACCGACGGGCTGGTGGTGCAGGACAATATCGTGGAGGACCCGATCGGCCGGTTGGACAATGGGGTGGCCCAGTCACCAGGCTATTATGAGAACATGACCATGGGGATCTACTTCGGCAATACGGCCATCACCAACACCGTGGTACAGCGCAACACGGTGCACGGTTGCCACGGGGCCGGCATCCATGTGGACCATACCATGGTCACCAGCGGGGTACAGGTGAAGGACAACATATTGTTCAACAACAACGTGCAGCTCTCCATTTCGGACTACTCGAACAACGTTGGCCAAGGTGCAACGCCGCCCTACTACGTGGCCAACTACAACGATGTGTACAGCGGCAATGTGATGTACAGCCTGACCAAGGACCAGTACTGCATGCGCCAGCTCAACGTGTACGGCGCCAACCCCGTTGATTTCGGCACCTTCAGCAACAACCGCTACTTCAACCCCTACAACGAAATGAGCATCAGCGTGATGAACTTTGTCTCGGGCCAGCCCAAGCAGTACACGCTGGAGCGTTGGCAGGCCGAAAGGGGCGAGGATGTCGGCAGCACGCGCAGCCCCATACGCCTGGCGGAGTACGCCACCCTGCAGGAGCTCACCGGCAACCTGGTGCAGAACGGCGATTTCACCAACCATGTGAACGGCTGGACCGGCTGGCCCACCAACGCACAGGTGAGCCGGGTGACCAATTACCTGGACAATGGCGCGCTGAAGGCCTACCTGCCCAACAACAGCATGTACCCCAACTTCACCTTGAGGAACCCTGATCCGTTCCCCTTGCAGAACGGGGCCTGGTACCGTGTGAAATGCAGCGTGCAAAGCGACACGCACGGCGAATTGGTCGTTCGTGCCAAAGGGGAATCCACGGTGAATGATCCGTACTCCATTTGGGAACGCACCATCCCGTTCTCGCCCGAACGCCGCGACCTGGTGATGTACTTCAAAAGCAGCCTCACCGACCAGTCGCGCATCGAATTCCGCAACCAGTGGACCGAGCCGCTGTACTACCTGGACAACGTGGAGGTGACGCGGGTGAATGTGCAGGCGCTGGACCCGCTGGAGCGCCACAAACTGTTGGTGAACGACCAGGAGCAGGCCCAGAGCTTCGCCCTGCCCGCGGGCTGCTGGCGCGATATTGAAGGGAATTTCGTGCAGGGCAGCATCAGCGTGCCGCCCATGTCATCACGTGTGATCTACATGGATGATGGCCCTGAATGCAACGCTGTGGTACCCTCCGGTGGAGTGAAGGTGAAAATGCGGCTGGCCGGGGCCACAAGGCCCGGGGCCACCCTTATGGCGGACGATCTGCGCCAACATGGCCTGCTGCCCAACCGGGAGCCTTACACGGCAATGGGCTACACGCTGGAGAATGCGGGCGCAACCGCCAATGCCGCTGTTCTGCAGGCAACCGGTGCCAATGCCGTGGTGGACTGGGTACTGGTACAACTGCATGCGAACAACCAATCCTATGCAGTGCAGGGCACGCGCGCTGCATTGCTGCTGCGCAACGGCACGGTGATCGGGCACGATGGGAACCCGATGGTGGTATTCAATTCCGCTGTGGCGGGCCGATTGGTGTCGGTGCACCATCGCAATCATTTGGCCACGTTGGCCACCGCACCCATATCATCCGCAGGCGTGCTGTTGGATTTTACCTCGGCGAACCTGCCGCTGTACGGCACCAATGCACAAGCGGTGGTGGACCAGGCCAAGGCACTTTGGGCCGGTGATGTGCAGCACAATGGAGCGGTGAAATACACCGGGGCAGGCAACGACCGCGATGCGGTATTGCAGGCCATTGGCGGGCTGGAACCCACCAATGTGGTGGCCGGCTACCACATGGAGGATGTGAACCTCGATGGATTTGTTTCCTATACGGGGATCGGCAACGACCGCGAATTGATCCTGGGCACCCTCGGGGGGTCCAACGGCACGGCCGTTAAGGTGGCGGCGATGCCTTGATCGGTCAGATCAGTTCCAGGGCCGTGGCGGACATCCAACCCACAGATCCGTTGGGCAGCCGCACTTCCAGCCATTCGTCCTGCTCGCCGATCACGTTCACCTTGGTGCCTTGGTGCAACAGGAACAGGCGCGTGGACCCGCTGCGCGGTTCGCCCAATACCTCGGCGGACGGGCGCATCAGTATGGCCTCGTGGCGTCCCGTCACTTCATTCATCCGGTACGCGGCCAGCGCCACGCTTAGCACCGTGATGAACAATGCAACACCGGCAGCGATGAAAAGCATCCGGCGGCCAGTGTGCTGGCGCGTGGCCAATGCTGCGCCGCCCAGCACGGCCATGATCCCACAGGCCCATAGCGAGCGCCGCGCCCATTGGTCCGGGTCGGCACCGCCGATCAAGCTGTCCCACGCTGAACGGAGCGTGAGGGCCGGGGCGGTTGCCATGCGGTCCACGAGCTTGGCGCGCTGCAGGTCGAGGTTGGCTTGGATATCCTCGGCGGCGGGTGACAGCCGCAAGGCGCGCTCGTAGTACAGGATCGAGCGGGGGAGGTCATCCAGCTTGGCGTAGCAGTTGCCCATGTTGAACAGGAGCGCGCCGGAGGTTTGGGTGGCTTGCACCGAATCGTACAAGGCAAGGGCTTGGCCATAGTCGCCGCTGGCATAGGCCTGTTGGGCCCTGTGCAGCAGCGTGTCGATCTGGGCGTGCAGCGCGCCGGGCAAGACCAGCAACAGAAGGGCCAATGGGCGCAGCATCATTTGCGAAGTTGGTTTTCAACGTGGCTGATCAAGGCCACGGCTTCCTTGTAAAGTTCCTCCGCCGGCTGTGTCGCCACGGGTGCGAAACGGGCCATTTGGGTCGTATTGATCAAGTGGATGTAGCGGGCCGCCGTTGCACCGTTGTCCATCGGTCCGAGCTTTTCAGTGATCTCTTGGGGGGTGACCTGCGCGACACCCAGGTTGAACCGGTCGGCAAAGTATCCTTCAAGCGCCTTCCCGATAGCATCGTTCACGGCATCGGCATTGCCCGAGCGCAGGGCGGTTTCCGCAAGGGCCAACCGCTTTTTGGCCACCCGGTCGGCACCGTGCCGCCGCTGAAGTTCCGCATCCGACAGGAATGCTTCCCGCTTGCGGTGCCATATAAAGAACAGCAAAAGCAGAACAGGCGGCAGCGCCAGGCCCGCCGCATACCACGGGGAGGTGAACAGGAAACTGCCCTTGGGGCGCAGGTTCAGGTCGCCCGTGCGGATGTACCGGATGTCGGAGCCCAGCCGCTGCACATCCACCTTTGCGCTTGCCGTGCCGCCACCGGTACCGCCCTCCGGGGGTGCCACATCGAACACCAGGTCCTGCGAGCGCAGCTGTTTATAGGTGCCCGCGGCGGGGTCGAAATAGCTGAAGCTTAGGTTGCCGAGGTCGTAATGCCCTTCATGGCGGGGGATCAGCAGGTATTGGAATTCGCGCGAGCCGCTCATGCCGTTGCTGTTCACGGATAGCTGGTCGTTGACCTTGGGGTCGTAGGTGTCAAAATCGGCGGGCAGCGCCAGCTTGGGCGCGTCGATCAGTTTCAGGTTGGCCCTGCCGCTGAAGCGCACTGAAAGGTCGATGGCCTCATTGGCCTTCAACTGGCTTTGCGGCGCTTTCACCTCCATGCGCAATTCGCCCACCGCGCCCATGAAATCGGCAGGCTTCCCCGGTGGCAGCTCCATGGCCGTTACCTCCACCGCATTGCTTTTTATGCTCACCTGGCTGCCACTGCTGAAGAATCCCGCGTTCACCAAGTAGTTCAGCGTCATGGGCGCCACCGTGAGCGTCCCGCTGCGCAAGGGGATCAGCACTTGCTTGCGCAGCACGGCCACCCGGTATTGGAGGCCATTCACCGTGCGCAATTGCGGTTCCCAGTTCGTGGCGCCAAGGTCTATTTCCTCGGCCCAGAAACCGTTGAGCTTGGGCATGTCGGTATCACGCGATTGCAGGGCGTTGTAGCGAGTGAAAAGCGTGTAGGTGGCAATGATCTGTTCGCCCACGTAGGCCTTGTTCTTGCTCAACGTGATGGTGCAGAACAAATTGGGGTCGCGTTTTTGGCCTTGGTCTGCCGCAGCACCCGTGCCCTGGCCGGCAGTGCTCTTGGACACTGTGATGGTGATCGGGTCGGTCTGCAGGCTGGCGTTGCCGATGCGCACCGTGGCCGCGCCGATGGTGTATTTGCCCGGCTGTGGCGCCGTGAGGTACCAGATCTTGGAGGAGGACCGGGTAACGCGGCCGTTCACGCTGGAGAAGCTGCTGCTTTCCATGGGGCCTTGCAGTACCATCATACCATTGAAATCGGGCGTGGAAATGCCCGAAGATGCCGACGCGTTGCTGAGCTCTATGGTGAGTTTCACCGGCTCGCCAGCGGCAATTTCATTACGGTCCACCTGGGCCTGGAAGGTGATCTCCTGTGCGTTCGCGGCCATGGCCATAAGGGCCACCGCCACGGGCCATATGTAGCGCTTGGCAAATTCCATCATCACCAGTCCTTTTCTGCGGGCCGCGCGGGCTTCGGCTGCATCATCTGCCTCACTTTTTCCTGCACGTCCTTTTCTTGTTGTTGGGCGGCATCCAGCATGCGCTGGGCGTCCTGCGGATCGATCCGTTCCTCACTGCGCTGTTCCTGCTTTTGATCTTTTCCCTGGTCCTTGGGTGGCTGTTGGTCCTGTTCCTTTTCCTCACCCTTATCCTTGTTCGGGTCATGGTCCTTGGGCTGCCCGTCCTGTTCTTCCTTTTTGTCCTGGTCACCTTGCTGGTCCTGCTTTTTGTCCTGCTGTTGCTGCTGCTGCTGGGCCAGCATTTTTTGGGCATAGGCCAGGTTGTAGCGCGCGTCCTTGTCGCCGGGCACGCGCTTCAAGGCTTCCTTGTAAGCATTCACGGCCTCACCGTAGTTGCGGGCCTTCATCCAGCTATTGCCCAAGTTGTAGTAGGCCCTGCCCTGGTCCTTCGGGTCCGCGGCCCGGGCGGCCGCATTCTCGAATGCACGCTGGGCGGCTTCCACGCTGTCCTGCTTGTACAAGGCGTTGCCCAGGTTGAACAGTGCACGCGGGTCGTTGCCGCCCTTGGCGTAGGTGTTGGCGGCGGCAGGTAATTCGCCGCGCTGGTATTCGGTGTTGCCCTCGCGCAGCGCACGTTCCGCGTCCTGTGCAAGCAATGCCGGCGCCAAGAGCAGCAGCAGCAGGGCCAAGGTCAGGCGTTCCATGTGAAAAGGGTTTTGGTGAGGCCGGCCTTTCGCTCGCCCAAGGCCAGCCCGATCAGCACCAGGGCACATGCAGCGGCCAGAAAATACTGGTAGCGGTCCTCATGGCCGGTGAATACGAAGGTGCCGAGGTTGGTTTGGTCCATGCTTCTGAGGCGGGTGATCATTTCGTTGATCCCTGTGTAGCCGGAGGTGGCCTGTACGAATTCGCCGTTGGCGGCCTCGGCGATCCTTTCCAGCGTGGCCGCGTCGAGCTTGGTGATCACGGTTTGTCCGTCCTGGTCTTTTTTGAAGCCCACCATGCGGCCGCCCAACCGCACGGGTATGGGCGCTCCCTGTGGGGTGCCCATGCCGATGGTGTTCACCACGATACCCGCGTCGGCTGCGCGTTTGGCCGCGGCCACGCCATCATCCTCGAAGGTTTCCCCGTCGCTGATCACAATGATGGCCTTGCCCTTGGCGGCATCGGGGCCGAAGCTTTCTCGGGCCTGATCGATGGCGGCGCCGATGGCCGTGCCCTGTGCGCGTACCAGGTTCGGTCCCAGCGTGGGCAGGAAGATCTTGGCCGCACTGCGGTCGGCGGTGATCGGCAGCTGCGTGTAGGCTTCTCCGGCGAACACCACGATGCCCAGCCTGTCGCCGCTCATGCGGTCGATCAGTTGCGATAGCGCCCGGCGTGCCACTTCCATCCGGTCGGGCTTGAGGTCCTCGGCCAGCATGCTGTTGCTTACGTCCACCGCCACCACAACGTCCACGCCCTTGGCGGTCACCTCTTCCATGCGGGTGCCCATTTGAGGTCCGGCCAGCGCGATCAACGCCAGGCCCAGGCCGTGGCGGAGCAGCAGGTATTTCAAGGCGGACCGCCCCGATGAGATGCCCGGCACCATGCGCGACAGCAGCCCCGCGTCGCTGAAATGGCGCAGGGCGCGGTTCTTCCGCGCTAGGCCCCAGAGGTAGAAGAAGAGCAGGAACGGGCCGATGAGCTGTGCCCACAACATTTCCGGGCGCTGCATCCTGAACTGCGGCAGGTAGTAGGGAATGGCGAACCACAGCAGCAGGCCCACCGCCCATGCGGCCACCTCCACCGCGGCCACGGCAATGGCTATCCGGCCGGTCCGATATGCCTTTGCCGTGCTGCTCATGGTGTGGTGCGGAGGATGGTGTTGCCCAGGAACAGGCCGAGGAAGAGCAGCGAGCACCCCGCGAGCAGGGGCTTGAAGTATTCATCGCTGCGCGAACTGTGCTCGGTCACCTTGATGCGTGTTTTTTCCAACCGGTCGATCTCCTGGTAGATGGCACGGAGTTTCTTTTCATCGGTGGCGCGGAAATAGCGCCCGCCCGTCATGCCGGCGATCTTTTCCAGCATGGCGTCGTCGATGTCCACATCAACATATTCGTATTTGTACTGGCCGTTGGGGTAGATGGCCACGGGTGAAAGCGCCTTGCCGCGGGTGCCCACGCCGATGGTGTACACGCGCATGCCCAGCTGCTCGGCGATCTGCGCCGCGTCCAGCGGTTGTATGGCGCCGGCATTGTTCATGCCATCGGTGAGCAGAATGATCACGCGGCTTTTTGACGTGCTCTCGCGCAGGCGGTTGATGGCCGTGGCCAGCCCCAGGCCGATGGCCGTGCCCCCGGTGATCAAGCCGGTGCGGGCCTGCATGAAAAGGTTCTTCAGCACCTTGTGGTCAGTGGTAAGGGGGCATTGGGTGAAGGCCTCGCCCTCGTACACGACCAATCCGATGCGGTCGTTGGGCCGGCCGTCGATGAAGTCCATGGCCACCCCGCGTGCTGCAACCAGCCGGTCGGGCTTGAAATCCTTGGCCAGCATGCTGGCGCTGTAGTCCATGGCGATCACAATGTCTATTCCCTCGTGGGTCACGTCCTGCCAGCTGTCCTTGCTTTGGGGGCGTACCATGGCGGTGAGCATGATGCCCAGGCCCAGGAGCGCCAATGCGAAGGGCAAATGCCGGAGCCGGGCCAGCAGGTCCACCGGCGCGTTGGCCAATGCGGGCAGCGTGCTGAGCATGGCCTGTGGCTTGCGGCGGTTGCGCATGGCCAGGTACCAGAGCGATAGCAGGGGCACCGCGCCAAGCGCCCAGAACCAGTGCGGTGAGGCCAGTTCATAATGCTGCATCAGCCACCTGCCGAACAGCAGGAGCGCAACATGCACCACCAGCAGCAGCGCCACCAAGGGAAGCAGGTCACGTGAGCGGCGCATGGGCGTACGGTTCAGCGGTTTCCTGCACCAGGCGCACAGCGCTGGCCATGGCCTGTTCATTCTCGGCGGGCAGCGCCTGCCACTTGGCGAATTTCACCATGTCGGCCAGCTGCAGCAGGGGCCGCAATTTTTCTTGGCCGGCCTTGGTCATCGGGCTCAATCGAAGCGCGGCGAGCAGTTCGTCCGTGGTTTGTTCCATGGCGGGAACGCCATAGCGCTCCTGCAGGTAGGTGCGCAGGATGTCGGTGAGTTCTGAATAGTAGGCCTTCGTTTGCCCCGCCTGCCACAAATTCTTCTGTTGCAGGGCCTCCAGGGCGATCAGTGTACGGGTGTGCACGGGTACCGGCGGTGGGGGAGGGGCCTGCGCCTTGGGCCGGCGAGAACGGCGGTACAGCACAATGAACAGTGCGGTGATCACGGCCAGCGCCGCCGCGCCACCCGCCAGCCAGCGCCAGTTTTCCTGCAGCCAATGCCAAAAGCTGAACGGCAGGGTGTAAATGTCCTTGATGTCGCGGAAGGCCTGTGTGGTGTCCACCGGCACGGTGTTCACCGTCAGCAGCAACGGCGCGGTTTCCACCGTGTCGCCATTGATCACGAAACGGAAGGGAGGGATGGCCCAGTACCCTGAATCCCATGAAGTGATCGTTAGGGTGCGTTGTTGCCTGAGCAGGAAGGGGTCGTTGGCCTTATCGGGCAGCACGGTGTCCACGCGGCTGTCGTGCAGCACGGCAATGTGGCGCGACAGTGTATCCGTGATGGTCGGCCATTGCACTTGTGTACCGGCATCCGCGCGGTATGCCACGGAGAGGCCCAGCTTTACCTGGTCGCCGATCAAGATGGAGGAGCTGTCGAGCTTGGCCACGGGCGTGTTTTCCTGCGCGGCCACGGGCGAAAGGGCCAGCAGGATAAGCGTGGCAAGCAGGCCCAAGCGGAGCATTTGCTGCAACAGTGCCATGGCGGTCCTCAATCCCTCCTTCTGAACAGGTTCATCAATGGCCGCACATAGCCTTCACGCGTGCTGATCACGGCATGGTCCACACCTGCGCGGCGCAGGGCCTCCCGTGTGTGGGCCTGGTGTTTCAGGGCCTGCGCCCTGTAATGTTCGCGCATGGCGCGGTTGCGCGTGTTCACCCAAAGGAATTCGCCCGTTTCGGGGTCGATGAATTGCACCAGGCCCATGCTGGGCAGCTCTTCCTCGCGCGGGTCGGTGGTGCGCAACGCTACCAGGTCGTGCCGGCGGTTGGCGATCTTCAATGCATCCTCGTACCCGCTGTCCATCAGGTCGCTGATCAAGAATGCGATGCTGCGTTTCTTGATCACGTTGTTCAGGTACTTCAGCGCGCCGGCCACGTCGGTGCCCCGGCCCTTGGGCTTGAATTGAAGGAGTTCGCGCACGATCCGCAGGATGTGGCCCCGGCCCTTTTTCGGGGGAATGAACAGTTCGATGCGGTCGCTGAACAGGATCAACCCCACCTTGTCGTTGTTCTGTATGGCGCTGAAGGCAATGGTGGCGCACGCTTCAGTGATCAGTTCGCGCTTCGGTTGGTGCACGGTGCCGAAATCGCCGCTGCCGCTAACATCGGCCACCAGCATCACGGTCAATTCGCGCTCTTCCTCGAACACCTTCACGTACGGGTGGCCCAGGCGCGCGGTCACGTTCCAGTCGATGGCCCGCACTTCGTCGCCCGGCACATATTCGCGCACTTCGCTGAAGGCCATGCCCCGACCCTTGAATGCGCTGTGGTATTCACCGCTGAAGATGTGGTTGCTCAAGCCGCGTGTCTTCAGCTCGATCAACCTCACCTTTCGGATAAGGTCCTTGGTATGGGTTTCCATGGCCATTGCAGCGGCGGGCGCGCGTGGGGCGCGCTTCAGGGCACTTCCACCGTGTTCAGCACCCGGTCGATGATCTCGTTCACGCCCACGTTCTCGGCCTCGGCCTCGTACGTAAGGCCGATGCGGTGGCGCAGCACGTCGGGGCAAACGGCACGCACATCCTCGGGGATCACATAGCCGCGGCGCTTGGTAAAGGCGTAGGCCTTGGCGCCCAGGGCCATGTAAATGCTTGCGCGCGGGCTGCCGCCGAAGCTCACCAGCGAGGCGATCTCGTTCAATCGGTGTTCGGCCGGCCGGCGTGTGGCGTAAACAATGTCAACGATGTAGCGCTCGATCTTTTCGTCCATGTATACCTCGCGCACCAGCTGCCGTGCCCGCAGGATGTCGTCCGGATGGATCACCCGCTGCACCTGGGCCCGGGCACCCGCACCGGTGTATTGGCGCAGGATCGATCGTTCCTCGTCCTTGGCCGGGTAATCCAGGATCACCTTCAGCATGAAACGGTCCGATTGCGCCTCCGGCAGGGGGTAGGTGCCTTCCTGTTCCACGGGGTTCATGGTGGCCATTACCATGAAGGGTTCGGGCAGCTTGTAGGTGTGTGCACCAATGGTCACCTGCCTTTCCTGCATGGCCTCCAGCAACGCGCTTTGCACCTTGGCCGGTGCCCGGTTGATCTCGTCGGCGAGGATGAAATTGTTGAAAATGGGACCTTTTTTCACCGAGAACTCCTCGCTGCGCGGGCTGTACACCATCGTGCCAACGAGGTCGGCGGGCAGTAGGTCCGGGGTGAATTGGATCCTGCTGAAGCCCACATCAACCACGTCGCTCAGCGTTTTGATCGCCAATGTTTTGGCCAGGCCCGGCATGCCTTCCAGCATAATGTGGCCGTCGGCCAACAGGGCCACCAGCAGCTTCTGCACCATGTCCTTTTGGCCCACAATGTTCTTCTGCATCTCCTGGTCGATCAGGTCCACGAATGAACTGGCCTGCTGGATGCGTTCGTTCAGGTGCCGGAGCGTGTCGGAGGTGGTGGCCGGAGAGCTTTGTTCCATGTGTTCTATTGCACCCGCCGGGTGCGTTTGAATTGCAAAATTGTCGCTGTTGGCGCGGGTTTCAGGGCGTTTGCAGTTAAGATGTGTTAACCGCTCTCCCGCCGGTTTTGCACGGATCTCATGGCCGCCATGGCCGCCTGGGAAGCCCCCGGTCCTCCACTTTCAATGCGGGATGAACGGTCATTTCCCGCGCTGTTTCACGGCATCGGCGGCATAAATGAAATAGAGGTCCATGTAGGGCCGCATGAGCACGGGCATGCGCCGGTTCCGGGCCGTGGGCACGATCAGCAGGACCTTATCGTCCCACTTCACGCCCACATAGGCCTTGTATTTCCTGAATTGGTTGATCCGCGGGTAGCGCTCGGTGAAGTTGTCGATGCCGTCCGGCCAGTTCCTTTCGGTGCTGCGGAAGATCACGGCGTCGATCTCCGCTTGGCTCCATCCGTTGCGCTCCATGGCCTCCAGGGCCGTGGTATCGGTGCCGAGGTTATAGGCGGCGTACAACGCTTCGGGCCTGGTTATGGAGGCTTTGGGGCGCCCTTCCCAACGCGGGCCGAGGCTCACCGCCGGGCGCGGTTGGGGTTTTTTGGCGTCCTCCAGCACCGAATCGGGCAGCGCCAGGTAGAAATCGCCCAGGGGGCGCAGGTCATCCGGCATGTGCAGGTTGTACGGGCCGGGCACCATCAGCACCGCGTACTGCGCACTGTCCTGCATGAACCAGCACAGCCGGAACGCGGTATAGTTCACCACGTACGGCGCATTGATGCCGCGGGCGGTATCGCTGCGGATGCCCTGCGGCCATTTGTCGCGGTCGCCGTACTCCAGGATGATCGACAGCTCCGCGGGCGAGTAACCGGCCGTGGCCAGGGCTTCCTTGGCGGCCTTGATCTTGCGGATGTCGCGCGCCTGCTCCAAGGCCGAAGGGCGGGTGATGGAAACTTCCTGCTGGGCCAACAGGGGCGTAACGGCAAACGCGGCCAGTAACAGTAGGGTGATGCGCATGGGTAGGTAGCACAAAGTTATCCGCTTGCCCGGCAAACCGCCCGGGCGTGCAGGTTGTTGTTCCGGGACACACCTTTGCAACCATGTACCCGAAATTCATCATCGCCGGAACGGCCTTGGCGCTCAGCACGGCAGGGTGCCAATGCCAACAACCACAAATACCCATCATGGACCCGGCAACCGCAACCAGCATCCACCAATTCACCGCCACCGATATCAACGGCCACCCTTTTGCCCTGCAGGACCTGGCCGGCCACAAGATGCTGCTGGTGAACACCGCCAGTGAATGCGGCTATACACCGCAGTACAAGCAATTGCAGGAACTGTACGACCGCTACAAGGACAAGGGCCTGGTGGTGATCGGGTTCCCCAGCAACGATTTCGGGGGCCAGGAACCGGGCGATGAGCAGCAGATCGCTGCATTCTGCTCCAAGAACTACGGCGTGACCTTTCCGCTGATGGCCAAGGTGCACACCAAGGGCAACGCGCAAAGCCCCGTGTACGCATGGCTCACGCAGAAGAAGCTGAACGGCGTGCTGGACAGCGAGGTGAAATGGAATTTCCAGAAATACCTGATCGACGAACAGGGGCGGCTGGTGGCCATGTACCCCAGCGCGCAGGAACCATTGGGCGAACCGATCATCAACTGGGTTGAAGGAAAATGACGGACAGGGAAAACGTTGACATCCTGTGCATCACGGCACACCCCGATGACGCGGAGATCAGCATGGGCGGCACCTTGTTACGGCACGTGCACCTGGGCCATTCGGTGGGCCTTATTGACCTGTCCGTGGGCGAGCTGGGCACGCGTGGCTCTGGCGAGATCCGCCAGCGCGAGGCCGCTGCCGCGGCCAAGGTGATCGGCGCCAGCTTCAGGTACCAGCTCGGCCTGCGCGACGGCTTTTTCGAGGTGGACGAACCCAGCCTGCTGGCCGTGGTGACCGCCATCCGCCGCCACCGGCCCAAAGTGGTCTTCACCAATGCTGTGCGCGACCGCCACCCCGATCACGGCCGTGGCTCCAAGCTGGTATCGCGTGCCTGCTTCCTCAGCGGCCTCCGGCGCATTGCCACCGCACACGAAGGGAAACCCCAACAGGCGCACCGGCCGGCCTCCGTCTTCCACGTGATACAGGACCGCTGGATCGAACCCGATTTCGTGGTTGACGTCACCGATTTCTGGGAAAAGAAGATGGAGGCCCTGGCCTGCTTCAAATCCCAATTCCACGACCCGGCAAGCACCGAACCGGTCTCGCCCATCAGCGTGCCTGAATTCCTTCCCACGCTTGAAGGGCGCGCCCGCGAAACCGGCCGCCTGATCGGCACGGTGTACGGCGAAGGCTTCACCGTGGAGCGCGCCCCCGGCGTGGATGATGTGATGGGGCTGCGGTGAGGGGATTCAATATACCAATTGCAACATGTCGTCCGCTAAGGAACCGCACAAATTGAGCCGTTCTGTCATCCCGGACATGGCAGCGCATAGGGCACCAGGGTGATAGCGATTTCCAGTTATTGCCTTCCCCAATTCAACACCATCCCCGCTTTCGGAACGGATCCAGTCGAACTTGGCGCTCTTCACGATCCCCCCCTCCACACGCACCCTTACCGCCACTTGCTTGCCGCATAGCGTGCCGAAGCGTTCCAGCTCGAACGCGGGTGATTCCGCGTAATTCCATTGCCAGCTGCGGTATTTGGCATTGGCCAATGCGTGCACCTCGGCCAGTTGGGCGGGGCTTAGCGTGTGGCGTTGCACGGGATGGGGCAGCAGGGCTTCGGCCAAGGCTTCCTGCAGTTGTGCGATGGTGAATGATGGGGGCAGGTGGTCGCCGGCGTTGCCTACCGGGCTGCGCACGCTTTGCCGGCTGCGCGAGGTGAAGGTGCCGGGTTTGGGCCGGAGGAAGGGTGCGATGAGTTGCAGCTGCGAGCGGAAGAGCAGGGTGCCATGGCTGCCAAGGCGACCCTTGCGCATGGCCTGTGCACTGCCGGAGATCTTGCGTTCTTCAATGAGGATATCGCCGCGGCCGTTGAGCACGGCGGGCACGCCCATTTGTTGCAGGGCCTCGGCCACGGCGCCGGTGAAGAAGGTGTAGTTGTTGAAGTACTGGCTGTCGTGCGGGCGGAGGAAGCTGAAGTTGAGGTTACCGCGGTCGTGGTACACGGTGCCACCGCCGGATATGCGCCTGAGCACGGGAAGCTGGTGTTCTTCCACCAGGTCGGTGTTGATCTCTTCCCACACGTTCTGGTGTTTGCCGATCACGATGCAGGGGTCGTTGACGTACAACAGCAGGTAGCCCGGCCCCATGGGCAGATTGAGCAGGCAATATTCCTCCAGGGCAAGGTTGAAGGCGGGATCGTGGCTGTTGCCGTTGTCGATCAGTTGCATGGCGGAAGGGCCGCGAAGCTATCGCCGTTCGCGGTGCCGTGCCGCGCCGGTGGTATGGGGCGTGGCCTTAACTGCCTGGTTTCGCCACCTCAACCCACTGGCCGCGGCCGCGGGCGTAAATGGTGTTGTCGTACATGGCCGAGCATTGCGTGGCGGGGAGGTGGAAGTTGCCGGTGTACGATGCGTTGAGCAATACACGGTATGTGGCGGTTTCACCCGGCCCGAGGTCGAAGTAGGTCATTACGCGGTCGTCGCGGATGTCCTGGTAGTTGAACGGGCTGTTCTGCTGCACGTTCGCGGTTTCCTCCAGCCTGCTGTTGCGGATCTCCCATCCGCTGGGGAACACTTGGGTAAGGGCCAGCTCGCGGTAGGTGCCGCGTGTGCCGGTGTTGTGCACGCTTACGATGGCCTGGAAATCGGTGCCTTGGCCCAGCCGGACGGGATCGATCGCTTCCCCGAGCATGTTGCGGTACTCCACGGACATGGCCAGGCCGTTGCTGGCGGGTGTTTCCTCGCCGGCGGCGGGTATGCCGGTGCGAACGAGGCGCAGGTAGATCAGGTTCTTGCCCGTGTTGGTGATGCTGGCCTGCTGGCGGCCATCGGGGGTGGGAAGGTCCATGCGCACAATGCTGCGGTCGCTCACGCGGTTGTCGGTACTGCCTTTCACCACGGAGGTGAAGTGCATGGTCTTATCCAAGGGGTTGCCCACGGCGAACCTGCTGATGGCCAGCATGGCCCATGCGGTGGTTTGTGTGCTCATCCATTGGCCGCTGGACAGGCGTGCGCCGATCTCGCGCACTACGGGCGCGGCCTTGGTGCGGTCCCCGGCCTGCATCAAGGCCTCGGCGATCACGGCCTGGTCGCGCAGGTCGCTGCCGTAGGTCCATGCCAGCTCGCGGTAGGCCGGCACAGTGGTGGAAAGGTCGCGGGTGATTTCGCTGGCCACTTCCTTGCGGTTGTTCAGGGCGTAGGCCGCGGCGAGCATCCATGCTGCATTGCTGGCCAATTGGGGAGTGGTGCGCAGTCGGTTCATGGCGCCGCTTTCGGCGGTATTGTTCAGCGCCAGCACGTACAGGCGGTAGGCTTGGGCCATTTGGCTGCTGGCGCGGCCCCAGTTGTTGCGCGTGTCGGGGGTCCAATCGCGGGCCTGCCGGCGGGTGTAGGCAAGCCAAGCCTCCTTCACGCCTGCCGGCGGTGCAAAGCCCTTGCGCTCGGCCTCCACCATGAAATGGCCGCCGTAGGTGGTGGTCCAATCGTCGGGGTCACGGTCGCCGGGCCAGTAGCCGAAGCCACCGCCCGGTGTTTGGAATTGTTTCAGGCGGTCGAGGCCGGCCCGCACGTTCTGCCGCATGGCATCGGCCATGGCGGCATTCACCTCCATCACCTCCGCGATGTACAACTGCGGGAACGCCCGGCTGGTGGTCTGTTCCAGGCAGCCATGGGGATAGTCGATCAGGTATTGCAGGCGGCGCCCGAGGTCCACCGGCGGCATGGTGCTCAATTCGAGGTAGGCGCTGTTGGTACCGGCGATGCCCAAGGGTTCGGGTGTGGCCTCCCAGGCCTGGCCGGGTTCGATCACGGCCTCCATCACATCCGTTTCCGGCTGGTTGCCGCGCCGCACATCCAGTTCAATGTGCTGGCTGCTTTTTTCGCCTGCACCTTCCGCGGTCACGCTCACCTTGCCCATGCCCAGGGCTTCCTTCACCTTTACCTTGAAGGTAACCACCTGCTCGCCTGTTGCGGTGAAGCGGATGTTCTTCACGCGTTCGTCCTCATGCACGAAAAGTTCGTTGGCCGCCAGGCTCACACGCACCTCCTTCACCTTGGGGTCCATGGCGAAAACAGTTACGGGGAGGTCCATGGTTTCGCCCGGCCCGGCCACGCGCGGCAAGGTGGCGAGCACCATCAGCGGTTTGCGGACCGGCACTGCTTTTTCGGCGTTGCCGTAAGCCCCTTCCGCGGTGTTGGCCACCACCATGATGCGCACGCTGCCCACGTAGTTGCTGATGGTGAATCGGTGCGCAGCCTTTTTCCCCTTGGCCAAATGGAATGGGCCCACATAGCGCACCACCGGTTTGAACCGTTGGGCCTTGGCGGCCTCGGCGGGGTCGGCCTGGTCGCTGCCTCCCAGTGCGAGCACACGGCGCAGGCGTTGCCCGATGGCCCCGATCACTTGGTCATAAACGTCCCAGGTGCGCACGCCCAAGGCTTCCTTCGCGTAGAAATGTCCCCAAGGGTCGGGTGTACGGAAGCGGGTGAGGTCCAGCAAGCCTTCGTCAACAATGGCCAAGGTGTAGGTCATGGCCTTTCCGGTTTTCTCCGCCATTTCCACCGTGAAGGCCTCATCGGTCTTGAACGCCGGCGCACTGGTGATCACGGGTTCCAGCCTTGTGGTCGGGTTTTCCACCATGATGGGGAGCACGCCGTACATGCGTATGGGCAGGTCGTTCCCGCCGGGAGTGCCTTCATCGCCGTAGGGTGCGGTGGCGGCGTGGGGCTGCACCAGCATTACCTGCGCGTAGATGTTCGGCGCCATGGTCTCGGTGATGGTGAAGCTGAATTTGGTCTCCTTCTCCTTCAGTTCCACCCAATGGCTTTCCAGCACGCGGGTACCGTTCTCCAGGCTCACCAATGCACGACCCGTGCCGCTGCTGGGAATGGTGAGCTCGCAGCGGTCGCCGGGCGCGTACACCGTTTTGTTGCTGTTGAAGCGGAGCATGGCCGCTGCAGTGCCGGCCTCCCGGCGGCTGCGGCCTGCATAGCCCGGCCAATCGAGGTAGAGCTGCAGCGCCGAGGCGTGGCCGCTTTGCGGGTCGGACAGGCGCACCACGAAGCGCCCCCATTCCGGCTTTTCCACCTTGAACTTGAATTGCGCACGGCCGCTGGCATCGGTGGTGAGCTGGGTTTCATTGATCACCCGCGTGCTGGGCGCGGTCATGTAGTTCGTGGGCTCGTCCATGTCGCCGTTCCACCACCAGTTGTCCGATAATTTAAGCACATGGGCCACCAGTTTGCGGCCGGGTCCCGGCTTGCCGTTGCCGTCCACGGCAAGGGCGTCGATGGTGTACGTGGTGTCGGTGAAGTAGCTGCCCCAATCGGTGCTGCTTTCGGGCATGCGCAGGCCGGCGTAGCTGGTGTAGGGGTAGTAGGTCAGGTCGGTGCGGTCCATGCTGGCATCGCCGCCGGCCTCGAATACGCGGGTGACGATGTTGGCCTTCACCGCGGCCGGCGCCCGGCCGTTCAGTTTAAGCACCAGCGGAAAACTGGCGTGGCCTTGCGCATTGAGCTTCACGTTGGCCAGTTCCATTTCATCGATGTTCAGGTCGCTGCCCAGGTCATCGAAATTGTAGCGCTCGGCACCCTTGAAACTTGCGGTTGCGCGCAGCAGGTTGGCGGTTACCCGTGCCGTTAGTCCCGCGGCCGGCGCGCCGTGCAGCCAATTCACCTGCAATTCCACCTGCTTCTTTTCCGAGGCGGTCCAGCGCTCGCCGCCAGGATCCATCTGGATCTTCAGCCTGTTGGGCTTCACGGTCTCGATGCGCAATGTCTTGTAAAAGCTGGTGCCGCCCACCGCCACGCGGGCGTGCCAGGCGCCGGTGGGCGCGTCGGGGCTGGTGGCGATGGCGAAGCCGTATGTGCCCTCCACGCTTTCGGTGCGCACCATGCGTTGCTGCATGCGGCCCAGCGGATCGCTCAGTTCAAGGGTCACCGGTATGTTCCTGGGCAGCTTGTTGGCTGTTTGCTGCAGAATGAAGGTGAGGTAGAGCGAATCGCCTGGGCGCCATACGCCACGTTCGCCGTAGAGGAAGCCTTTGAGGCCTTTGTCCACCTGCTGCCCATCGGTCTCGAAGTTGCCCAGTGCCAATGCGGAACCATTGTCGAGCTTGAGGTAGCCGCGCTGCAGGCCCTTGCTGGCCACGATCAGGAAGGGGATGTGGGCGGTGGGGGGGAAGATCGCCGTGCCATCGCCATCGGTGGTGGTCTTCACCATGGTGCGCTGCTGCAGGTCGAGCACGCGGATCTCCACGCCGCGCACGGGTTCCGTGGTGCGCAGGTTGCTGGCCACCACCATCACGGAGCCGTCGTTGCCGCGCTTGGCCATCAGGCCCAGGTCCGAGGCGAGCAAGTTGCGCCGCAGCACCACGGCCTTGTTGCGGAAGTAGCTCGGCGTGCATGGGTTGTCCCGGTCGCGCCAATTGTAGTCCTCTACATCGTTGTAGTTGTCGCCGTCGTAGTAGTAGCTGTACGGGGTATCCCAGGTTTCATCCTCCGATCCATCACTGGCTATGGTGGCCAAGGGCTGCGCGGGGGCACTGCCGGTACAGCGGTAGGTGGAATATTCCTGGCGGAAGCCGATCATGATGCGGTAGATGGCGCCGGGCTCGGTCTTCACCAGCTTTTCAAGGTCCAAATAGTAGCGCTGCCATTGGCCGGCCTTTCCGGCCTCGGCGGTGCCGAGCGGTACGGTCTTCTTCAGTACCGGCCGTGCCACCCGGGCCAGCTCCTCACCGCCGTCCAAACTGTTCACTTGCAGGAATTGCGGTACGTTCTCCTCGTAGATCCGCACCACTTGCACGTCCACTGCGCCCAGGTTCACGGCCTCGAATGGGAACAGCGCGCCATCGGTGCTGGGCAGTATGGTGCCGTTGCCCACCGCACGCACGTTCGGCTTCACTTCGTGGAAGGTGAGGTCCACGCTGAGGTCCTTGCCCAAGGTCCGCCCCGCCGCGTTCTGCAGGCCGCTGGCCACAAAGGCCAATTCCTCGCCGATGAGGCGCTTTGCGGGATAGAGCACCAACTTGTTGCCCATGGCGGCTACGCGCACGCCGTCCTCCCCGCGTATGCCCACCAGGCCGTCGAGGTCCTGCGCGGGATCGATGGGGTCACTGAAAAGCAGTGTGGCGGACTGGTCGCCATCGCTGGTTGTTTCACTTCGCAGCAACGTGAAATCGCTGATCGCGGGCACCTCGAAGAGCAGGCTTCCCTTGCCCTTGCCGCCGATCTTTTCGTTGTTCCAATTGAATTCCACGGTGCTGGCGGCTTCCCCGCGTTCCACGCTATCGGCGAGCAGCCGGTGCAGCGTGCCGCCGGGTTCGTGCTCCCATGTGAGCTTGAGCTTGCGCCCGCCCTGCACGGCGGAAACGCTGCCCTCCAGGTCCTGGCCAGTGGCATCGTCGCTGGTGAAGGCATCCAGCACCACGCGCTGCCAGCGCAAATTGGTGGGGGAGAGCGCTTGCAGGTCGCTTACCTGCATATCGATGCCCTGCTGGCGCGTGTGTACCGAGAATTTGAATTCCTTCAGTTCATCGGGCACTTCGGCCAAGCGGCCCAAATGGAAGGTAACGAGGTAGCTCTCGTCCTGGCGCAGCCGCTCTTCGGGCTTGAACACCAAGGTGCGGGCACCCTGCCATGTGACCGTTCCGCTGGTGGAGGGCTTCAACGAAAAGAGCTTCTGTAAGGCGGCCGCGCTGGTATCGGCGAGTTCCAGGCCATCGGCCAGGCGCACGCGTATGGGTGCGTTGGCGGCGATGTAGCCGGCGGAGAAGGCGGACACGTAGGGCGTGAAGGCGGCATCGGGCCGTACCGGTGCCTGGCTTTGGCGGCAGGCCGCCGCGAGCATGATCAGGGCCAATGTAGGTATGCGCGCTTGGCGCAGCAGCTTCTCCATCCGTTGGGCGTTTGGCCCCCAAGTTAAGCGGCGGCGCGTGCGGCCAAGCGGCCATTCGTTGTATGGCCGGCAGATCCCGCGAATGGCGCTATTTGCCCTGTTGCAGCCTTTCGGCGTCCTCGGCCTGTATGATCCGGCCGTTCAGTTCACCCACCACAAAAGCATCCTCGAAGCCGAGGGCCTGCAGTTCCTTGCGGGCAACCTCCGCGGCCGCGCGGTTGGCGTATTCCCCGTACAGGTAGCGCACCGCGGTCTCGCCGGCCACGGGCTTCACGTTGCCCAGGTCCACATACCTGCCCATCGTTTCCATGGGCACGTTGCCGGCGAAGGTGCCCACCTGCACCCGGAAGGTGAGGTGCTCGGTGTTGATGGTGCCCATGGGCAGTTTTTCCAGGTTCTCCGGTCCGGAAAGCTCAGTGCCCGCTTGGGCGATCGAAACGCGCTTGCCGTCCTTGAAGGCCACCAGGAAGGCTCCGTCGAACCCGTTCAGCAACATGTTCACCTTGCGCATTGCGGCCTCGTTCACATCGGTGAAGCTGCCCGTGTAGTAGCGGGTCAGTCCATCCTTGTCCTTCAGGGTCACCAGGTCGGGCACGTTCTTGAAGATGTTCTCCGCCAATGGATAGCGGAATGCACCCAGCTGCACGCGCACCACCACTTTGCCTGGCGCGGCCGGCCCCGCGGGCGCCAAATGGGTCAGTACCTCCTCTTCACGCGGGGTTAGTGCACCACTGTCCAAGTTCATCAGGCGGCCATCCTGCTCAAGCATCACCGTGCCGTCCAGGCCTTGGCCCTTCAGTTGCAATTCACGCTTGATCGCATCAGGCAGCTGGTCGTAGTTGCCGACGATGTAGAACGTGGTATCGCCCTGTACAATGGTGCGCACATCGGGCAGGCTGAGTATGCGCTGGATCATCTCCTCGGAGATGCCTTCCACTTGGCTGCCCACCTTCACCACGTAGGCGCGTTTCACGGGAATGGGTGGGCGCTTGATCTCCGGCTTGCCGATCGGCCCGAACGATTCCACACGGTTGGAAACGAGGGTGACATTGCCCGAGTCGATGAAGTTGAGGTAAGCGCGCAGGTGGTCGTCATCGGTGAGGGTAACGCCACGGGCGTCCACGGCGGCACCGGGCGCGGTGTTCGCCTCGTCATCACGGTAATCGGGCACGCCATCGCCATCGCTGTCCAGCGGGCAGCCGAAGGCGTCAACGGCCACACCAGGCGGGGTATGGGGGCAACGGTCGTTCCAATCGGCCACGCCATCGCCGTCCTCATCGTCGTTCATGGCGATCACGTCCATTTGCCCAGGCGTAAGAGTGGACTTGATCTTCTTGGCCTTCGGCTTGGTGTTGATGGAATAGCCCACGGAAAATGAGGTGAACAGGAACCGGTCGTTGCGTCCGTCGCCGGCACGCTGCCCGATGCTGTTGGCGGTAACCCCGTCGATGTAGTCGGTGGTGGTGAAGTGCATGGTGGTGCCCAGCCGCGCATCGAAGCCATGCCCGAGGTTCATTTTCACGCCTATGCCCACCGGTATGGCCCAAGCTTGCTCGGTGTACTTGCCGAAGCCGTCGAGGTTGCTTTCGCGCAGGTCGCTCTCGTAGCTGTAATCGCGGTGGATCTCCAGGGCATCGGCGGCGTTGGGCGCGTCCTCGGGTATATCACGGATGCTGCCATCGCTCCAGTAGTTGTAGTACCTGCCCTTGGCGTCGCGCAGGTCGGTCTTGCCCAGGAACTCCAGGCTTTCGAAGCCCACGCTGATCCACGGCTCCACCACGCGCCGCGGGTTGAGCAACTGGTGGAAATTGTAGGTGAATTGCACCCCGCCGGTGGTGATCCGCGATTCGAAATTGAGGTTGCGGCCAACGGTGTATTCATTCGCCGAAAGCTTTCCGTGCAAGGCGAAAAGCCCCACCTCCAGCCATTCGTTGATGGGGGTGGAGGCGCGCAGTTCATAGCCGATGCGCGATACCAAGGGGCTGTAGTTCCTGCTTTGGAAGCCCACATCCCCGTAGAACCCGAGCATGCCGGTGCCGAGCGCGAAGCTGGGCTTGAGGATGATGCGCGAACTGTCCGCCTGTGCCTTGGCCCCGGTAGCCGTCCCCGCGGCCAGCAGCACGGCCAGCGCTAGCTGGCGAAGGGCCGCGGGCGTTGCGGTGGTGCGCATCCTTTGGTGGTGTTGGTTTCAGCTCACTGTACCCAGCTCTGCTTGGCGATCATCAGGGCCTCCTGTACGGTAATGCGTTCCCCGTTGTTGTAGGCGGTAACGAACGGGCCGGGGAAGTTGTGCTGCGCATCCACGTAGGCTTGGCGTTGGTCGCGTGCGGCGCGGTAGCGGTCGAAGTTGCCGGTCACGTATTTGATCCAACCGTCGTTGTGCTCTATGCTGAAATCGCCGAAGTAGCGGTGGCGCTGCTCGAAGTAGGGTTTTCCCACCTCGCGGTGCGCTGCGGTGATCTGTACCTTGAAGCTGATGCCGCTCTCAGGTGCAGGTATGCTGGTGGTTTTGGGCGTAGTGGCGGGCGCAGCGGGTTTTGGCGTGGCCTGGGCGCGGGCCGGCTCCTGCCCGGTGGTTGCCGGGGGGGCTGCCTTGGGCGCAGGTGTAATGGCTTGGCTGGTGGCGGCGGGCGGCACAGGGGCGGCGGTTTGCTGTTGCGCAACTTCCTCCTGTCCGAAGGTGGCATCCACATTGAAGCTCGAACTGCCGACCACGGCGCGCTGGGTGAGGTCGTTGAGCAGGTAGCCGAATTCGCCGTTGATGGTGTAGGTGCCGGTGGCATTGTCCGGCGCGATCAAGCGGTAGGAAACGCGCAGTTCATTCTTGGAGGGGAGGTTGAGCCAAACGAATTTCACCATGCGCCCGCTTGCGCTGAAGATGGCGTCGTCGCTGTTTTTTTCCAATGCGGTGAAGCCCTGCGGCAGGTTTTCCTGCAATTTGCCGAAGCCCCGGATGTTACCCTTGTCCACGGTTACTTCCACCGTCAATTCCCCCTTGCCGGTTTGGGTCACCTTGCGCGTGGCGCCCACATCGCCTGGCCCCACTTGCGAGGGCAGGCCAGGTGCGTCGGTGATCACGGCATCGGGGATCACTCCGCCCGGTGCTGCGCTCACGATCTCGTTGGTGTTCGTTTGTTGCTCACGCGCGGGCTGCCCGGCCACGGCGCCATCGCCGATCATAATTGAGGCGGGCTTCATGTCAACGGTTTTCCGTTCGTTGTCCTCTATGTACGAAAGCCGGGCAACCACGGGCAGCGTGCCGCTGGCGTTGGCGTCGGCGCTCAGGGTGTAGCTTACTTTGAAGGAGGGCTGTGCGGGCAGGGCCATCCAGATGAACTTTGCCTTCCCGTCCGCGAAGGTGAACGAGGCACCGCGTGTTTCAATGGCGCTGGCGGACAGCCCCGGCGGCAGGTCGATCTGCAATTTGGCGAAGCCGCTCACCTGCGCCTTGTTCACCGTAACGGTCACCCGCACCTCGGATCCGGGTTCCATGCGGGCAGGCAGGTCCTGCACTATGCTTACATCCCCGGCGAAGAACAGGTTGAACAGCAAAAGGCCGGCGATGTTGAACAGGGTGAAAAGCTTGATCATGGGCTTGTTCCGCTAGGGTGCTACTATGGATGCGAGCAAATCTATCCTCGCCCGGCATGGGAACGCATGCCTGTTGGCCCATCTTCCAACAATCTGCTGTTGAAGGCCCCTTTGGGCCGGGGCGGTGGCTCAGGCTTTTAATTCCTGTTCGAGGAAGTGTGCCGTGTAGCCCTTGCCCAGCATGGCCACGGCTTCGGGCGTGCCTTTGGCCACTATGGTCCCCCCGCCTTCGCCGCCCTCGGGGCCAAGGTCGATCACGTGGTCGGCCACCTTGATCATGTCCATGTTATGCTCGATCACAAGCACCGTGTTTCCCTGCTCCACCAAGCGGTCCAGCACGTGGATCAATTGCCGGGTGTCCTCAAAGTGCAGGCCCGTGGTCGGTTCGTCCAATATGTAAAAGGTGCTCCCGGTCTGCCGTTTGCTCAATTCGGACGATAGTTTGATGCGTTGTGCCTCGCCGCCACTGAGCGTAGTGCTGCCCTGGCCGAGGGTGATATAGCCCAGGCCGACATCCAACAAGGTTTCGAGCTTGTTGCGTATGGCCGGTATTTCGCCGAAGACATCCATGGCCTCTTCCACGCTCAGGGCAAGTATGTCGGCGATGTTCTTTCCCTTGAATCGCACTTCCAGCGTTTCGCGGTCGTAGCGCTTGCCGCGGCAGGTTTCACAGGGCACTTCCACGTCGGGCAGGAAGTTCATGACGATGGTGCGCACGCCGGCCCCTTTGCAGGTTTCGCAGCGGCCGCCGGGTGTGTTGAAGCTGAAGCGGCCGGCCTTGTATCCGCGGATCTTGGCGCTGGGCAACGCCGCGAACAATTGCCGCACGTGGTCGAACAGGCCGGTATAGGTGGCCGGGTTGCTGCGTGGCGTGCGGCCTATGGGCGATTGGTCCACTTCGATCACCTTGTCCAAGTGCTTCAGGCCCTCAATGGACCGGTAGGGAAGCGGATGCTTTTGTGCGCGGTGGAATGCCTTGGCGAGGATGGGGTAGAGCGTGTCGTCGATCAAGGTGCTTTTTCCGCTGCCGCTTACGCCGGTGATACAGATCAGCGTGCCCAAGGGCAGCTCAAGGTCCACGTTCTTCAGGTTGTTGCCCGTGGCGCCCTTCAGGCGCAGGAAGTGGCCGTTGCCCTTGCGCCGCACAGGGGGTATGGCGATGCGTTTTTCGCCCGATAGGTATTGGGAGGTGAGCGATCCGCCTTCAAGGAATTGGTCGGGGTTGCCTTGTGCGGTAATGCGCCCGCCGTGCACGCCGGCCCCCGGCCCGATGTCGATGATGTGGTCGGCATGCAGCATCATTTCCTTGTCGTGTTCCACCACCAGCACGCTGTTGCCGGCATCGCGCAGGTCGCGCAGGCTTTGGATCAGGCGATGGTCGTCGCGCATGTGCAGCCCGATGCTGGGCTCGTCCAATATGTACAGCACGCCGGTGAGCTGGCTGCCGATCTGCGTGGCCAAGCGTATGCGTTGTGCTTCCCCACCGCTGAGGGTGCGCGCGCTGCGGTCGAGGGTGAGGTAGTCCAGGCCCACATCCAGCAGGAATTGGCTGCGTGAGGCGATCTCCTTGATCACTTCATGGGCGATCAACGCGCGGCGTTCGTCGAGCTTTTCTTCAATCCCCAGCATGTGCGCGTGCAACTGGTTCATCGGCATGCGGGCCAGTTGGGATATGTCGTGCCCGGCAATGCGGAACCAGCGCGCGGTCTTTTTCAGCCGGGTTCCCTCGCACACCGGGCATTCCACCATGTGGGTGAATTGCTCGGCCAGCTTGCGGGCCTGGTAGGTACCTTCCTGGGCCTGGGCGAGCAAGTGGTCGATGATGCCTTCGAATTGTAGGCTGCGGTCGCTCAACCCGGCCTTGCTCACGATCCGCAACGGGTCTTCCATGCCGTTAAGGATCGCAGCGAACACCTCTTCTTCCAGCTCATCGAACGGGGTGTTCAGGTCATGCCCGAAATGCTCGAGCACGGCCTCCACCAGGCGGAATATGCCCGATGGCTTGTAGGTGCCCAAGGCCGGTATGGCGCCGCGTTTCAAGCTTTTCTTGCGGTCGGGCACGATCTTTTCCGGCGCGGCCTCCGTTACTTCACCCAGGCCGCCGCAGCGCGGGCATGCGCCGTACGGGCTGTTGAAGCTGAACAGGTTGGGCTCGGGGTCCTGGTAGGCGATCCCGCTCACCGGGTCCATCAGGTGGCGGCTGAGGTAGCGCGGCTGGTCGGGGGCCTTGATGTCCAGCGCCATCAGGTTGCCCTTGCCGTACTTCAATGCGGTGGCGCAGCTTTCATGCAGCCTTTTGGCCTGTGCCGGCGCCACCTTCAGGCGATCTACCACCAGTTCAATGTCATGCACTTTGTAGCGGTCCAGGCGCGGACGTGCGGTAAGGTCCAGCACGTTGCCGTCCACACGGGCGCGCAGGAAGCCCTGCCTCAACAGCTGCTCGAAGAGTTCGCGGTAGTGGCCCTTGCGGCCGCGTACCAACGGTGCCAGTATGAGTATTTCCTTGTCGGCGTATTCCTTCAGCAGCAGGTCGGTGATCTGCTGGTCGGTATAGCGCACCATGGGCTCGCCCGTTACGTGGCTGAAGGCCTCGCCCACGCGTGCGTACAGCAGGCGCAACAGGTCGTAGATCTCGGTAATGGTGCCCACAGTGCTCCGCGGGTTGCGGCTGATCGTTTTCTGCTCGATCGCGATCACCGGGCTCAACCCGTTGATCATGTCCACATCGGGGCGCTCGATGCCGCCCAGGAACTGGCGGGCGTAGGCGTTGAAGGTTTCGATGTAGCGGCGCTGGCCTTCGGCGTGTATGGTGTCGAAGGCCAAGGAGCTTTTCCCGCTGCCGCTCAGGCCGGTGAGCACCACCAGCCTATCGCGCGGGATCTTCACGTCCACGTTCTTCAGGTTGTGCACGCGGGCCCCATATACCTCGATCTGTTCCGCTTCTTCCGCCAGGCCGTTGTGCTCCGGTGCAGTGGTCTCGTTCGCTTGCTTATTGGCCATCGTCGGCGGGCGCGGTATCAAAATCCTTCGCGGGCAGCAGCACGGTGTACGTTTTGGCCGCGGCCGTCTTCAGCGTATTGTCCCTTAGCCAGGGGTTCAACAATTTCAGCATCTTGTAGTTCGTGCCGTTTGCCACGGCAAATGCGTTCAGGTCGGCCACGGGCGGCACCAAGCTTACCTCCCGCGTGCGGTAGGGCGGGTAAAGGTCCTTGGCGCGCAGGTGGAAGCCGTACCGCTCCGGGTCGCTGATGATCGATTTCATGGCCAGGATGCGGAAAACATAGCGCGAGGTTTCCTCGGGCAGCAACAGGTTGAAGTAGTCGCTACCCCCTTGGCGCCCCACTTGGCGATCGAGGTTGCCATGCCCCAGGTTGAAGCTGGCCGCGGCCATGGCCCACGAGCCGTACCGCTTTTTCGCCTCCTTCAGGTAGCGGCAGGCGGCCTCGGTGCTGCGCACCACATTGTACCGCTCGTCCACTTCGCTGGTCACTTCCAGCCCGTGGGCAATGGCGGTGGGTTGCATGAATTGCCAGAAGCCCACCGCGCCGGCGGGACTGGTCACGTTGGTGAAATTGCTTTCCACCAGCGGTATGTACTTCATATCGTCCGGCACGCCTTCGCGTTTGAGGATGGGCTCGATCACGGGGAACCAACGGTTGGCCCGCTTATGCGCGAGCAGCGAGTTGCTTTGCCAGTAGGTATTCACCAGCAGTTCCCGATCCAGCCTTTCGCGCACGTCGAGCATTTCCAGCGGTACCCGTTCCCCGCAGAATTCGAGGTTGGTGGGCAGGTTCAGGCTGAAGATGTTGTAGTTCTCGTTGAACCGGCGTTGGTACACGAGGTCGCTATCGCTGGGCGCGGTACTGTACGTGAAGAGCTGTATGGCCATGGCGGCGCCGCCAATAAGCAGCACCAGCAGCAGGGTTTTGCCGGCCAAGTTGAAAAAAGGACGCATTCGGGCCTACAAAGATCGGGCGATCCCGCGCCTTTTCGTCAGGCTGAACAAGAAGAGCGCTACCAAAAAGGCATAACCCAGGTAGAGCACGGTGTGCATGGGCCGCCAAACCTGTATGTAGTACATGCCCACCAGGGCGAGAAAGGCGGAGATGATGCCCAGGCCGCCAAAGCTCATGGCCACCTGCGCATCGGTAAGCCCGGCATAGCTGAGGTAGTGCGTGGTGTGGTCCTTTCCGCCCACAAAGGGCGAGCTGCCGCGCAGCATGCGGTTGATGGTGACCGTGGTGGTATCGGCTATGGGCAAAATGAAGATGACCACCGCGAGGGAGATCTGCTGCCAAATGTTCGCGCTTCCATGTGGTGTCCAGTTCCAGAAGTAGTGGATGCCGAGGTAGGCCAGCAAAACGCCCAGGAACTGGCTGCCCGTGTCGCCCATGTACATGCGCGAGGGGTGCCAATTGAAGAAGAGGAAGCCGCCGATGGCGCCAAGGGTAGCGATGATGAGCACGGAATGGATGTCGCTGGCCGGGCCCAGGAGCAGTTGCGCGGACATGGCGGCCAGCAAGATCGCCATGGCCACCACGGAGGTGATGGCATCCATGTTGTCCAGCATGTTGATGGCGTTCATCATGCCCACTACCCAGATCACCGTTAGCGGTTGGTCGAGGCCGGGGGTGTTGAAGATGGAAATGGTAGTGCCCGTGGCGATGAGCACGAGGCCGCATGCCACCTGCGCCACGAACTTGAGCAAGGGCCGCGTGTTGTAGGCATCGTCGGCCAGGCCCATGAGGAAGCCGATGCCCGTTGCGGCCAGCAGCCCGATCAGTTCGCTGCGGAAGGGGTCGCCCTGCTTGGCGAAGAGCACGCCATAAGCGGCGAAGGCGAAAAGGAAAACGATGAAGAAGCCGATGCCCCCGAAGGCCGGCTTGGAGGATTGGTTCCAGCGCACCATGCGGGGCGCGTTCTCGCGAATGCCGAAGGTGCGGAAGAAGCGCATGAACACCGAGTTCACCAGCAGGGTGAACACCAGCGCCAGCAGGAATAGCACCGCCAGCAGGAGGAAGAGCTGCTCGCTGGAATACATGCTCAGTTGGGCTCCACCCCGGCCAGCAGGCTCCCCGCTTGGTCCTTGAGGCTTACGAGCGGGTCCTCCACGCCCCATTCGATGCCCAGCGCGGGGTCGTTCCAAAGCAGCGTGCGTTCCGCTTCCGGCGCATAGTACGCCGTGCATTTATACGAGAACACGGTGTCGTCCGCCAGTGAAAGGAAGCCGTGCGCCATGCCGCCGGGGATGAAAAGCAGTTCGTTGGACACGTCGTCGAGCCGCAGCTTGTAATGCTTGCCGAACATGGGACTGCCACGGCGCAAATCAACGCAAACATCGAGCACGGCTCCTTTCACCACGCGCACCAGCTTGCCTTGGGCGTGTGGGGCCACCTGGTAATGCAGCCCGCGCAGCACGCCTTTGGCCGAGCGGCTTTCGTTGTCCTGCACGAATTGCGCACCAATGCCGGCCTCCTCCGCAAACCGGCGGGCATTGAATGTTTCCATGAATTGTCCCCTTTCATCCGCGAACACCCTTGGCCGCACCCGTACCAGCCCAGGGAATCCGGTCTTGATCACTTCGATCATGCCTTGTTGAATAAACCAGCAAGCCAGCCCTTCTGCTTTTTCTTGCTGCGGTCCTCGTAATAGCCATAGCCGTAGCCATAACCGTAGCCATATCCGTAGCCGTAGCTGTAGCCGTACTTGTTGCGGTCCACGTCCACGCCGTTCAGCACCACGCTCAACCGGTTGATGCGGTTCTCGTTGATCAACCGGTCCACGTTCTGCACGAAGGTCTTCTTCGAGTAGTCGGCGCGGAAGATGTAGATCGGCATATCGGCCTTCTGGATCATGGCGATGCCGTCGGTAACGAGCCCCACCGGCGGCGTATCGATCAGCACCACGTCGTACATGGTCTTCAATTGCTCGGTGATCCGGTTCATCCGGTCGCCGATGATCAGCTCGCTGGGGTTGGGCGGGATCGGGCCGGCTGTAATGAGATCGAGGCCGGGCAGGTTGCTGTGCTGGATGCAATCGGCCAAGGTGTCCTTGCCGATCAGCAGGGTGCTCATGCCTTTTTGGTTGGCCACGCCGAAACCGAGGTGGATCTTCGGCTTGCGCATGTCCAGGTCGAGGATCACCACGCGTTTGTCGCTGAAGCTGATGATGCCGGCCAGATTGATGGCCACAAAGGTTTTCCCTTCGCCTGAGATCGTGCTGGTTACCGCGATCACCTTGGGCCCCGGGCTGTTGTCCACGAACTGCAGGTTGGTGCGCACGCTCCGGAAGCTTTCGGCGATCAGCGATTTGGGGTGCTTGTCCACCAGCAACTGGCTTACCGGTATTTCTTTTTTGTACTTCGGCACCATGCCCAGTATGCCCACGGAGGAGTTGCTGGCCTTGGCCACGTCGTTCAGCGAGGTGATGTTGTTGTGCAGCAGGTAGCGCACCACCACGATCATTACGCCGATGATCAACCCGGTGAGCATGTACGACAACATCACCAGCCCACGGTTGGGCGTGATCGGCGCCGTGGGCAGCACCGCCGATTCCAGCACCCGGTTCTCCGGCACGTAGCCGGCCTTGCTGATCCGGTATTCAATGTCCTTCTCCAGCAGTTGGGTGTAGTACTTCTCGTTGATGTTGAACAGCCGTTCGATGCGCGCGTAGGCCAGTTCCTTCTCGGGCAATTGGCTGAAGCGCTGTTCGTAATCGCCCAGTTTGGCGTTGAAATCGGCCATGCGCGACCCGATCCTGTCCCGCATTACGGCGATGCTTTGCAGGATCAGCCCTTGTTGCAGTTCGATCTGCCGGTCCAGCACGCGCAGGTTCTCGTTTTCAGTGGTGGCCTCAAAGGCCATGGTCTCGCGCTGTTGCAGCAGGTCGCCCAGCACGTTCAGTGCATCCTGCAGCGTGTTGCCCAGGTCGGTGCCGGCCAGCAACGGACGCAAGTGGTACACGTCCATGTGCCCCTTGTCCTGCTTGGCCGCGTGTTCCACCTCCTTCAGCAGGTTGTCCTGCATGCGCAGCTTCAGCATTTCGTCCTCATACTCGTCGGACCGCGCCAGCAGCAGGGGTGTCAATTGCTCGAGGTTGGCCACGCGGTTGTCGCGCTTGAACATGCCGAGCTGCAACTCGCTGTCGCGCAGTTCGCGGAACACGGTGTCCTTCTGGCTTTCGATGAAGCGCAGTATGCTTTCGGCGCTTTCCGATTTGCGCTGCACATCGTAGGTGATGTAGGCATCGCCCATGGCCTGGCACAGGTCCCGGGCCAGCACAGGGTTGTGGTCGCGGGCCGAGATCTGTATCGTTTTGGCGTTCGGGTCGGCAATGGCCACGGCGATCTGCCCTGCCAGTTGCGCAGTCAACGAACGGTTGTCGTTCAGCGTGAAATAATGCGTGTTGCGTTCCGTGCCCGTGGGCCATTCACGCCCGCCTTTGATGGAGATCCTTGCGCTGAAATGCGGGGTGGCCACCATTTGCCCCGGTTGGACGGAATGGTTCACCACTTCGCCGCCCATGGTGTACGAGAGCAACAAGCGCCCATCATCAAGTCCGGAAATGTTGATGGGCCTGCCCATCACGGCGGCATCGTTCACCTGTACCTGGTCCACCTCGTAGAAGGACTGCTTGTAGCGCTCCTCGGTAAGGATCTGGCCGCGCAGGAAATACCGCACTTGCAACGGCAACAGTTCCACGGCCTTGGCGATGAAGAATTTCGAGCGCAACAGCTGCACATCGGCCTGCAGGTTGTTGTCCTCCACCAGGTTGTTGGACATCTTCAGCACCATTTGGGCATTGTTCGTTTGCCCCAATTGCAGCATTACGCTGCTGGCGTAGGTAGGCGCGGTGTACCGGAGATAGATGTACGCGGCGCCGAAGGCCAGCACCAGGCACATGGCGATCCAGATCAGGCTTCGTTTCAGGATATAGACGAAGAGCCCGAGGTCGAACTCGTTGCTGAAGTTGGTGATGCGTTCGCGGTAGCTGTCCAGCTGGGCCGCCTTGTTGCTCACCTCATCGTTCAGCATGCCCTTGTTACTTGAATGTGCGAACGATGCCCCATACCAGCACCACGCTCGATAACAGGGTGACCAATGGGGTGATTTCCTGCAAAATGCCGCGTGCCAGTTCCGGGTTGGGCTGCACGTAAAGCACATCGTCCGCCTGCATCACCAGGTCGGCGTACCGCAGGTTGTCGATGTCCGACAGGTCGAATTGCATCACTTTGCGCTTGTCGCCGATACGCCTGAACAGCTTCACCTTGCGCGCATCCCCCCGTTTGGCAATGCCGCCCGCCCGGGCCAGCACCTCCAGCATGGTGGTGTTGTTGTTCTCCAGCATGATCACCTTGGCATCGCCGCCACCGCCCGGGAAAACCACCACGCGCCGGTTGCTCACCGTCAGAAGCACGAACGGCTTTTGGTAATATGTGGCAAAACGTTCCTCCAGCATCAGCTCGGCCTGCTGCACCGTAAGCCCCGCCACTTGCACGTCGCCCACCACGGGCAACTTGGCGTGGCCATCCGGGTACACCAAGTATTGGAATTGGATCCGGTTCACGGAGTTCATGGCCGTTTGCTGCTCGTTCACCATGTCCACCATCTTGAAACCATCATTGGCGTACATGCGGAACGAAAGAATATCGTCCGGCTGGATGGTGAACTGGCGCTCAAGCGTATCGGACACGACGTCGAACTGGTAATCGCGCGGTGTTTTGAACATGATGTCGCGGTTGATCGCACATCCTGAAAACATGATCATGACCAAGGCCAACTTGGCCACTACCTTCCCCATACCTTTCGGATTTGGCGCAAAAGTAACCATCGGTGCCGCCCGGCGTCAGGCGGTGATTTCGTGGTAGAGGCTGGCCATTTCGCTCACCAACCGGGCGTAATGGTACCGCTCGCCCACATGCGACCAGCCTTTGTCGGCCATGGTGGCCCGCAAGTGGTCGTCCTCCACCAGTTGCAACAGGTTGCTGCCGAAGGCTCCGGGATCGTTGTTGCCGCATAGCAGGCCGGTAACGCCGTGCTCCACCACGTTCTCGATGCCGCCCACGCAGGTGCTTACCACGGGCTTGCCGGCGGCCTGTGCCTCGATCAGGCTCACCGGTGTGCCTTCGTTGAAGCTGGTGAGCGCCACGATGTCGGCGCCAGCATGCACCACGTCGATCTCATTTACCCAACTGGTGAAGGTGAGCTGTGCCCTTGGCACCACCGGCGTGCTGCCCACGCCGTGCCCAAAGCCATGCCCGTTGAAGCTTTGCGCCCGTGCAATGCCGATGCCCATGCCGGCAGCGGCCTGCTCGATCGCGCCGCGCTCCGCACCGTCGCCAACGATGAAGGCCCGCACCTTTCTGCCGGTATGCTCCTGCACATGCTGCAGCCCCTGCAGGAACAGGGCGTGGTTCTTCACCGGCACCAGCCGCCCCACAATGGCAATGGCGATCTCGTCGTCGGCCACGCCGTACACCCTGCGGAAAAGCGCGCGCTTGGCGGCTTGGTCCTCCCGGAATTTCGATAGGTCGAAACCCAAGGGGATCACGTTCACTTTTTCCGCATTGCAGATCCGGTGCTCGTCCACCAATTCGGTCTTCTGCCTTTCGCTGATGGCGATTATGCGCGTGGTGCGATGGCCCAGGAACCGCTCCACGTTCTTGTACACTTGGGTGCGCACAGGACCGAAATAGCTGTGGAAGAAATGCCCGTGGAAGGTGTGCACCACGGCCTTCACGCCCAGGTGGCTGGCCGCCAAGCGGCCCACCGCACCGGCCTTTGCGGCATGGGTATGCACCACGTCCGGCCGGAAGTCCTTGATGATCTTCTTGATCCGCTGGTAGGCGATCCGGTCGTGCCACGGCGATACCTCACGTTGCATTTCCGGCAGCACCACGGCGCCCACGCCCAGGTTGTCCAGTATGTGGCGGCTGCTTTCCTCGTGCTCGCCCGGTGGGCCGCCCACCAGCAGGGTCTCGAATTCGTTGGGCAGGTAGCGGGTGAGGTAGGCCGCGTTGTGCGTGGGACCGCCAAGGTTGAAGCGGTTGATGATCCTGAGGACGCGGGGCATGGTGGTGGCGAATTTCGCATCAAACGGTGAAGCCTGCACCCTAGGTGGCGGTGCAGGCCAACCGGATCTGGTTCATCGGTTGGGGTTGTGGCCAATGGTGGAGCCTTGATCGTGCCACCACCGTACAAAGACGATCAGCGCGTGAACGGTTGCCTGTGCAGTGCCCGGATCATTGGAGCGCAGTTGCCGCACCACAGTGGCCACGGCGCGGGGATCCAACCTCGCCGCGGCAACTGCGTCCGGCCCCAAGGTATCATCCACCAAGGTGGCCAACGGGCCGCGCAACAGGTCGAGCAACGGAACTTCGAACCCTTTTTTCCTGCGGGTCATCACTTCCGGCGGAAGCATATGCCCGAACGTGGTGCGCAGGATGTGCTTGCCCGAGCCGATCCGCATTTTTTCGGCCGCGGGCAGCGCAAAGGCGTATTCCACCACGCGCTTGTCCAGGAATGGCGGGCGTACCTCAAGCCCATGGGCCATGCTGGTGTGGTCCACCTTGTAAAGCATGTCGTTGGGCAGGGTGGAGCACACGTCCGCCAACAGGGCGCCGTTCATGCCGGGCAATTCCTGCAGCGGCCGCGCCAATTCCATGTTCCGCTCCTCCAATCCGGCCAATGCCGCCTTGCCCAGCAACGCTTCGGCCACTTGCGGCGTGTTGAATGCCGCCAATTGCAGGAATTGTTGCGCCGGGGTTGAACGCTGCAGCGATGCGAAGCGGTCGAATTGGCGGAAACGGTCCTGCCAGGCGCTGTTGCGCGAACGGGGCAGCCTGCGCCACAGGGGCGCCAGGGCGCTTACCGCGCGTTCCGCCAGCCCGGGCGATTGGCACCGCATCAGGGCCTGGTGCTTCCGGTAGCCCCCGAAAATTTCATCGGCGCCATCGCCGCTCAGCGCAACCTTCACTTGGCGGCGGGTGCGCTCGCAAAGCAGGAAGGAGGGCAGGGCCGAACTGTCCGCGAACGGTTCGTCAACATGGTCCAACAGCCGCAGGTACCCTTCGGCCAGCTCATCCGTGCCGAGCATGAAGGTCTGGTGATCGCTACCGATGTGCCGCGCCACGGCCTCCGCGTACTTCGATTCATCGTAATAAGGCTGCCCCTTGTAGCCGATGCTGAAGGTGAGCAGCTTCGGGTGGTTGCGCGCGGCCAATGCGCTGATGATGCTGCTGTCCACGCCTCCGCTGAGAAAGGCGCCCACCGGCACATCGGCCACCAGCCGCAGGCGCACGGCATCCTCCAGCAGGGCGGCCAGATCCGTTCCCTTTGGGGTTTCAGCGCGGCCCACTGCTTCCGGCAGGTCGTACCAGCGCTCCACTTTCACCTCGCCGCCCTTCACCGTAATGGAATGGCCGGGTGCCAGCTTGTTGGCTTGCGGAAATATGGTGTACGGGGCAGGCACGAAGAAGTACGTGAGGTACTGGGCAAGTGAAACGGGATCGCGGCCACCGGCAATGCCCAATTGCGCAAGGGCCCTCAGCTCCGATGCGAAATTCATGTGCCCGTCGTTCACTGTCCACAACAGCGGCTTTATGCCGAACCGGTCGCGCGCCAGGAAGAGGCTGTCTTCTCCGGCATCGTGCACGGCAAGGGCGAAGAAGCCGTTGAGGCGGTGCAGGCTGGCCGGGCCTTCGAGCGCGAAAAGCCGCAGCAGCACTTCCGTGTCGGAACGGCTGCGGAATGTTTCTCCCTTGGCCTCCAGTTCCGCGCGCAATTGCTGGAAATTGAAGATCTCGCCGTTGAACACGATGGTGTACCGCCCTGCACTGTCGGTGAAGGGTTGGTGCCCCGCTGGGCCGGGGTCGAGTATGCCCAGCCGCCGATGGCCCAGCCGGGCGCGTCCAGCGCTGTACACACCCGCATCGTCGGGGCCCCGGTGCGCAAGGGCGTGCAGGGCGCGTTGCAATGCCGCTTCCCCAAGGGCATTTCCTTGCAGGGCGAATGAACCAGCTATGCCGCACATGCCCGGGCTTTGGGGCCGGTGCCATTGCGGCACCGGCCCGCTCTTACAAGTGGATCACCTCGCCGTATGCCGCTGCGGCCGCCTCCATGATGGCCTCGCTCATGGTGGGGTGGGGGTGCACCGTTTTTATGATCTCATGCCCGGTGGTCTCCAGCTTGCGCATGGCCACACATTCGGCGATCATTTCGGTCACGTTCATGCCGATCATGTGCGCGCCCAGCAATTCGCCGTACTTCGCGTCGAAGATCAGCTTGATGAAGCCGTCCTTGGCCCCGGCCGCACTGGCCTTGCCCGATGCGCTGAACGGGAACTTGCCCACCTTAAGCTCGTAGCCCTTTTCCTTGGCCGCCTTTTCGGTGTAGCCCACACTGGCCACTTCGGGAGAGCAATAGGTGCAGCCCGGAATGTTGTTGTAATCCAGGGGTTGGGGTTCCTTGCCGGCGATCTTTTCCACGCAAATGATGCCTTCTGCGCTGCCCACGTGCGCCAAGGCCTGGCCCGGCACAATGTCCCCGATGGCATAATAGCCGGGAATGTTGGTGTTGTAGAAGGCATCGACCTTGATCTTGTTGCGGTCGGTAACAATGCCCACTTCCTCAAGCCCGATGTTCTCGATATTGCTGGCGATGCCCACGGCGCTCAGCACGATATCGCATTCAATGGTCTGATCGCCCTTGGCCGTTTTTACGGTCACCTTGCAGCCTTTCCCGCTGGTGTCCACCTTGGTCACCTCGCTGCCAGTCATCACTTCGATGCCCTGTTTCTTGAAGCTCTTTTCAAGCTGCTTGCTCACGTCCTCGTCCTCCACCGGCACAATGTTGGGCATGAACTCGACCAGTGTGACCTTGGTGCCCAGCGCGTTATAGAAGTAGGCGAATTCGCTGCCGATGGCACCGCTGCCCACCACTACCATGCTCTTGGGCTGCTCGGGCAGCACCATGGCCTCGCGGTAGCCGATCACTTTCTTGCCGTCCTGCTTCAATGCGGGCAGCTCGCGGCTGCGGGCGCCGGTGGCGATGATGATGTGCTTGGCCTCCAGCGTTTGCTGCTTGCCATCGGCACCGGTCACCTCCAGCTTTTTGCCCGGCTTCAGCTTGCCGGTGCCCATGATCACATCGATCTTGTTCTTTTTCATAAGGAATTGCACGCCGCTGCTCATGCCCTTGGCCACATCGCGGCTGCGTTTCACCACACCCCCGAAATCCACCTTGGGCGCACCCACAGTGATGCCATAGTCCTTGGCGTGGTTGATGTACTCGAAAACATTCGCGCTCTTCAGCAGCGCCTTGGTGGGTATGCACCCCCAGTTGAGGCAAATGCCGCCGAGGGCTTCTTTTTCCACAACCGCGGTTTTCAGGCCCAGTTGGCTAGCACGTATGGCGGCCACATAACCGGCGGGGCCACTGCCAAGAACGATCAGGTCATAGCTCATGTTAGCGGAATCGTATTTTGTTTTTGGCCGTGTGGCCACGGGCGCCCACGGCGCTGCGAAGGTAGTCCGTGCCAACGTGCCACCATAAAATGTATCCCGCATTGCAGCGATTCTTTCTACCCCGCATCGGGGCGCTTTCCACCGGGCACTGCGCAAAGAAGTGCGGTCCCGTGGGACCAGCGTATGGCCGTCCGGCATACATTCGCTCCAAATCCAAGGCCATGCAAGACACCTACACCACCACACCTGCCCCAGCCGCGCGACCTACTTTATTGACCGTCATTTGCATCATCAGCTTCATTATGGGAGCGTGGGGCATTTTCAGCGGGATCCAGAATTTGACCGTTGACCAGGAGGCGGCCTTGCAGAAAGCCCGGGAGACCATGGAGGAACAACGCGCCCAAATGGGATCGCAGGCCGAGGGCATGGCCGGCCGCTTCCTTGATTCAGCTATGGAAGTTGCCGAGCGTACCGCCATCCACGCCAAGGAATTGGGCATCGCCAGCATTGTGCTTTCGTTGCTGAGTGTGGCCGGGGTATGGATGATGTGGAACCTGCGCAAGAACGGTTTTTGGTTGTACCTGCTTGCCAGCATCGCCGGGCTTGTGGCGCCCCTGATGCTGCTGGGCGGCGGAATGGTGGCCCTGATGTCCATGGGCATCGGCGCCTTCTTCACCTTGCTTTTCATCATTTTGTACGCCGTGAACCTGAAGTACATGCACTGACCCGGCAGGATACCCACAAAAAAGCCCCCGCCATCCGGGGGCTTTTTCGTTGCTTCGCGGCGTGGAAGAGCACAACGGAAGAATGATCGGGGCCAGGCCCCGAACCCTGCACTGGCTATGCGTGGCCAGTTTCGCCAACCAAGCATTGGTGTTTCCTTTCTACCTCATGGGCATTGTGGCGGCCTTGGTCATGCGGGACATGCCCGAAGAGGAGATCCGGCAACTGATGCAGAGCAGCTGGGCCACTCTTGTGCAGCCTGCCCAACAGGACGAGCTGTTGGCCTATACCGGCCTGTTGAAAGCACATGGCGTGGCGTTGATGTCGGCCTTGGTATTGCGCACCCTGGCGCGCTTCATCGGCACGCTGCGCATGTGGCAGGGTTGGCGCGATGGCTTCCACATTTACACCACGGCCCAGCTGGTGGGTGTGCTGGCCCCGATCCTCATCGCCGGGCCGCGCATGTTCAGCTTTATCGGCCTGGTGCTGGTGCTCAATTGGTGTTATCTCTACTTCATCCACCGCAAGGTGCTGCGCGTGCCACCGGTACCGCCCGCGCCGTAGATCAACCGCGGTAGGCGATCCCACTGATCTCCACGTTCACGCCCCGGGGCAGCCCGGCCACGGCAACCGCCTCACGGGCCGGGGGGGCATCCTTGAAATAGCGGCCATAGACCTCGTTCACCGTGCCGTAGTGCTCCATGCTGCTCATGAAAATGGTGCATTTCACCAAATGGCCGAAGTCCAGGCCGGCAGCCTTCAGCAACTGCCCCAGGTTCTCCATCACTTGCCCGGTTTCCTCGGCAATGGTGCCGGTGCGCAACTCGCCGGTATCGCCTACCATGGCGATCTGGCCGCTCAGGAATACAAGGTCGCCCGCCTCAATGGCCGGGGAATAGGGGGCCAACGGCTTGGCACCGCCAGCAGGGAAAATTGGCTTCTTCATGGTTGCAAAGGTCAGCCTCAAATGGCAAGCCCGGTGTTGCCGCTCAGCAAGTTCCCAATTGCTAAGATCCCTTGAAATCGAACACTGGAAGCTTTCCACCGGCAAGTCCGCCCATTCAGTAAGAAGAAAGCCGCTTTCCGGGGTTTCGGCATACAGAGTGGCGTCAATAAGCCTGCAGCTCCGAACCAGTAGCTTTGCGCCCCGATGAAACAGACCGATCGCCCTTTGATCCTGGTTACCAACGACGACGGCATTTTCGCGCCAGGCATACAAACCCTTGTCCAAGAAATGAAGGCGTTCGGCGATGTGCTGGTGGTAGCGCCGGACAAGCCCCAGAGCGCCATGGGCCATGCCATCACCATCCACAATTTCCTGCGGCTGCGCGAAGTGGAGTTCATGGAAGGCGTGAAAGCGTACAGTTGCACCGGCACGCCGGTGGATTGCGTGAAACTGGCCGTGTACCACATACTGAAGGGCCGCCCGTCCTTGTTGGTGAGCGGCATCAACCACGGCAGCAACCTCAGCATCAATGTCCTATACAGCGGCACCATGAGCGCGGCCGTGGAAGGTGCGCTGGAGGGCATACCCAGCATCGGCTTCTCGCTGATGGACTATGGCATTGAGGCCAGCTTCGAACACACCCGTGAGGTGGTGCGCTCCGTGACCCGCAATGTGCTCAAGAACGGCCTGGGCACCGGTAGCTGCCTGAATGTGAACATTCCGCCCGCTTCGGCCGGGCCGCTGCAGGGAATTAAGGTGTGCCGGCAGGCCACCGGCCAATGGCAGGATGCCGTGGAGACACGCACCGACCCATCCGGGCATGAATATTTTTGGCTCAAGGGCCATTTCACCGCCAAGGATGCCGACCCCGATACCGACGTTTGGGCCACCGACCGCGGCTTTGCCAGCGTGGTACCCGTGCAGTTCGATATGACCGCCCACCGCGAATTGCAGGCCATCAACCAGTGGGACCATGCGCTTTGACAACAATCGGTTCGGTTTCCTGCTGGGCATGCTCATCCCGGCCCTGGGCGTGCTGGGCTATGCGCTGCTGATCTCCACCGTAATGCGGCCCGAGCTTGAATTGGGCTTCGTGGTCAAGCGCATGCTGTTCGGGCTGCGCGGCAACATCGCGCCCACGCTCAGCCTCAGCCTGCTGGCCGATGTGGTGCTGTTTTTCTACTTCGATCGCAAGCGCATGCTCAAGGCCATGCGCGGGGTGATCGCCGCCATGCTCACATACGGCGCAGTGATCGTGCTGCTGCTGCTGCTATGGGGAAGAAACTTTATGTGATCGCGGGCGAGGCCAGCGGCGACCTGCATGGGGCCAACCTCGTGCGGGCCCTGTTCAAGCGAGCCGGTGACCAGCCGTTGCAGGTGCGCGCATGGGGCGGCGACCGCATGCAGCAGGCGGGGGCTGAAGTGGTGAAACACTACCGTGAACTTGCCTTCATGGGCTTCACCCAAGTGCTGCTCAACCTGCGCACCATCCTGGCGAACATCCGGGCATGCAAGGCCGATATCCTCGCCTTCAAGCCGGATGCGCTGGTGTTGATCGATTATCCGGGATTCAACCTGCGCATGGCCGATTTCGCGCGGCAGCACGGGATCAAGGTGTACTACTACATCAGCCCGCAGCTTTGGGCATGGAAGGCCGGCCGGGTGAAGATCATCCGCCGTGCGGTGGACCGCATGTTCGTGATCCTTCCCTTCGAAAAGGAATGGTACGCCAAGCATGGCGTTGAGGTGGAATTCGTGGGGCACCCGCTTTTGGATGCCTTGGCGCACGAGGATTTCACGTGGAGCGATCCCGGCCGGGAAGATGGCAGGCAGCTTGTGGCCTTGTTGCCCGGCAGCCGGGTCCAGGAGATCGAGCGCATGCTGCCCGCCATGCTGGCCACGGTGGAGCGCTTCCCCGGGCACCGGTTCATGGTGGCGGCCGCGCCGGCCGTGCCCGATGAAGTGTACGGGCGCCACATGCGCGACCTGCCGGTGCACCTGGTGCGCGACCGCACCTATGCCTTGCTCAAGCACGCACGGGCCGCGCTGGTCACCAGCGGAACAGCAACGCTGGAAACGGCGCTGATCGGAACGCCGGAGGCCGTATGCTACAGCGGCAGCTCCGTGAATGTGTGGCTCGCCAAGCGGCTGATCAAGGTGCCCTACATCTCGCTCGTGAACTTGATCATGGGACGCGAGGTGGTGCGCGAGCTCATTCAGCGTGATATGCGTCCCGACGCGCTGGCCAGCGAACTGGACCGCCTGCTGAACGATGGGCCGTACCGGGCGCGCATGTTGGCCGACATGGCAGAGCTGAGGGAAAAGCTGGGCGGGCCGGGCGCATCGCAACATGTGGCCGATCACTTGTGGATAAGTCTGTACGGAAGCCCGGAAGGCCCTATGGCCGTGGAATAGTTTCGCGGCGCCATGTTGCGCCTCCTTCCCTTGTTGGCCTTGTTCCCGCTTAGCGCCCTTGCGCAGCAGTACAGCGATGTGCGCATCGGGCTGCTGCACCAAACACCCACCAAGCAACTGATGGTGATGGGGGATGGGGGGCCGCTGACCGTGTGGGTCGATGGCAAACAGGCCGCCGAACTTTCCTCCAACGATGGCCTGGTGCTCAAGTACGTGGAGGGCGGCATACATGCGCGGTCGCTGCTGCTGGACCTGCACGCCAAAAAGAGCATCATCTTCCGGTCGCCGGTGGGCCGGGGTTTCCGCATGCGGAACATGGCGCCAAAAAGTGCCGAACGCGCCTACCCCGGATCGCTGGAAGTGGCGCGCGCAGGCGGCTTCCTCAAGCTGGTGGCCACCGTGCCGCTGGAGGAATACGTGGCCGGCACGGTGATGTCGGAGGCCGGCAACGGCCACTGGATGGAATACTACAAGCTGCAGGCCGTAAGCTGCCGCACCTATGCCCTGGCCAATAAGCGCCGCCATGCCGGGGAAGGCTTCGAATTGTGCGATGCCACCCATTGCCAAGTGTTCCTGGCCCGCAACCGCGTGGACAGCATCCGCCATGCGGTGGCGCTCACGCGCGACCTGGTAGTGGTGGATTCCGACATCCGACTAATACACGCCACCTTCCACAGCAACTGCGGCGGCGAGACCATGAATGCCGATGAAGTTTGGAGCAAGAGCGAGCCCTACCTGATCAGCACGCTGGACACTTTCTGCCTGCACGAGCCACACGCAGTTTGGCAGCAGGTGATGCCGCGCACCAAATGGCTCAACTATCTGCGCAAAGAGTACGGCGTGGACACGGGCGACAGCGATGTGGTGGCCAGCGTAACGCACTACAGCCCCGGCTGCCGCGACCTCTTCCTGGCGAATATCTCACCACCCGTATCGCTCTTGCGGGTGCGCAAGGACCTTCAATTGCGATCGGCCTATTTCAGCATACGGCCCGAGGGCGATTCCGTGGTGCTGGACGGCCGAGGCTTCGGCCATGGCGTAGGCCTGTGCCAGGAAGGCGCCATGCACATGGCACGCACGGGCTATACCTATTCGCAGATCTTGCACCACTACTATGCCAACGTGCATTTGGTAAAACTGCAGAACCTGGACTTTTTCCGGGACGACGGCCTTTAGGCCATGCTTACCAGTTGGAAGGGTCGCCGAAGCGCCAGGCCACTTGGAATGAATACACGAGGTTGCGCGAGCGAACCAGCGGGTCGAACGTGGTAAGGCTGCTCTGGGCGCGCAGTTCCCACATCCAATGTCCTTTTTCATGGCCAAGGCCAAGCCCCGCGCTGAATTGTCCGCGGTGCTGCGTGCCGGAAGGACTGAAATCATAGCTCGAATCCAGCTTGCCGTCGCGGTAGTTCTTGATCTTCCCGTGCAGGAAGTAACCGTACATCAGGCCCCCGGTTAGGAACAGGCCCTGCGGGTCGGGGTTGGTGCTCACCTTCAGCATGAAGGGCATCTCCAAGTAGTTCAGTGCGATCGAGCTGCGTGTTTTCTGTTGGCTGTTCACCGAAACGCTGCCCTTGCCAATGTACATCGGCTCAATGAGCAGGCTGATCTGCTCGGTCACCGGGGCCTCGAAGCTCCAGCCTACAATGGGTCCCAGCTTGGGTTGCCCGTTCCAGCCGAAAAAGGAACCGATGGTTTGGGTGCCGATGCCCAGGCCGACCTTCGGTCCGTTGCGCGATTCCTGGGCCAAGGCCACCGTATGGGAGAGCAGCAGTGCAATGGCTACGCACGCGGGAAAGCGGAGTGGTTTCATCATTTTTCACTTGCTCCGCAAAGGTGGGAAGAATGCTGCGACCCTTGGTTTGTGGCGACGCTGCACCTTGGAAAGACCACGATGCTGGTCGATGTCCCTTCTTTGTTCGTCGATGAAATAGTGGCCTTGGTCTTGACAAATCCTTCTTGATCTCGAAATCTTGCGGTCCGATAACCGATCCCCCATGTGGCCCGTAATGACCTTGACACTGCTGCTTCAACTCACCGATGAAGAGCAGCTTTTCGCGCAACAGACACTTCCCCAGCTCATGCCAGCGACCGTGGAACAGCCGGCCATTCCAGCTCCCGCAACGGAGCAGGAAGATTGTGCTGGCTGGCCCCCCGCGGACCTGGTCGGTTGAAAAGCGTTCCTGCCGGTGTTTGGGTTCATCGGCATCCGGAAGCCCCGCTGCTCCTTGCTTGCAGCGGGGTTTTTCCGTTCAGGGCCGATCTTTGTGCATGCCATTCCTACGCCGGGCCTTGGCCTGTTGCCTTTGGGCCGCCCCCTTTTTCTTCAGCACTGCGCAATGGAACTTCCAGGGCGATACAACAGTGACCTGGCAACAAGCGGTGCAGCGCTTCAGCACCATGGATTCATTGTACACCGGGGCCAAGTTGCTGCAGATCGGCAAGGATGACAACGGATCGCCGATCCATCTGTTCGTGCTCAGCGATGGCAGCGGCTTCACCCCGGACAGCATACGGGCAGCGGGCAAGAACATCCTGTGGATCACCAACGGCATACACCCGGGGGAGCCGGACGGCACCGATGCCAGCCTGCTGCTGGCCCAAGCCTTGCTGGACAACGACCAGCTCATGGGGCTGCTGGTGAACACCGCCGTGTGCATCGTGCCCATCTACAACGTAAGCGGCGCATTGGACCGCGGAAGCCACAGCAGGGCTAACCAGAACGGCCCGCGCGAGTACGGCTTCCGGGGCAACGCCACCTACCGCGACCTCAATCGCGATTTCATGAAAATGGACACCTGGAACGCGCGCTCTCTCAATCAGGCCTTGGCCCAATGGGACCCCGACGTGTATTTCGAAACCCATGTGAGCGATGGTGCCGATCACCAGTACACCATGGCGCTGCTGCCCACCCAAAAGGACCGCCTGCCGCCGCCGCTCCGCGCATATATGCAGCAGGTGCTGGTGCCCGTCCAGTACGAGTGGATGAAAAATCACGATGTGGCGATGTGCCCCTATTTCGAGACCAATGGCAAGGCACCCGACCATGGGCTCAGCGGCTTTTACGACAGCCCCCGCTACAGCACGGGTTACAACGCCCTGTTCAACCGCGCCGCCGTGGTAAGCGAAAGCCATGTGCTGAAACCCTGCGCCGACCGCGTGAAGGCCACCCTGCAACTCATGCTCGGCACCTTGGCCGCCATGGACCAGCATCCCGCAGCGTTGCGCGAGGCGAGGGCAGCGGCGAAGGCTTGGACCGCTAACAGCACGGCTTTCGGGCTGAATTGGAAGCTGGATTCCGCCGATGTGCAACTGCTGCCATGGAAAGGGTATCGCGCCGTAACGGAAATCAGCCGGGTCACCGGCCTGCCGCGGTTGCGTTACGACCATGCGGCACCCACCGATACGCTGGTGCCTTGGCGCGACCGCTATGTACCATCCATCGCCATTGAGAAGCCGAAAGCCTACTTGGTGCCCAGGGCATGGCACGCGGTGCTGGAGCGGCTGGCGATCTCAGGTGTGCCCATGCGCGTGCTCCAGCGCGATACCTTGTTGCACGTGGAACAGGACAGCATCGCGTCATTCACCACGGTGGCCATGCCCTACGAGGGCCATTACCTGCACCGCAACATCACCACCGTTCAGCGCACCATGCTGCACGAGGCACAGGCCGGTGATGTGCTGGTGCCCATGGGCCATGCCACGGACCGCTACGCCGTGGAAGCACTGGAAAGCCGCGCCGAGGATGGCTTTTTCGCATGGAACTTCTTCGATGCCCTGCTGCAGCAAAAGGAATGGTTCGATGATTACGTGTTCGAGGATACGGCGGAGCGCATGCTGGCCCAAAACCCCGGCTTGGCCGCTGCATTCAAGGCTAAGCGCGAGGCGGATCCGGCCTTTGCCGCCGATGCTTGGGCCCAATTGCTCTGGCTTTACAGGCGCTCACCTTGGATGGAACCGCGGTTCCGCAAGCATCCCGTGCTGCGCGTGGTGGATTGAACAAGGCTTGTATCATTGCGGAACAACATTCCTAACGCATGGACATTCATGATATCGGCATTGGGGCAAGGGTGAACCACCCCACACTGGGTACAGGCGTGGTGTACGACGTTGATCCCCGCACGGTGCACATTTTCTTCAAGGACCACGGCGAGCAACCCGTAAGCCGCAGCTTCGAAGGCCTGCGCGTGGTGGCCCCCGGCGTTGATGTGGAACCGGAGCCGCTGGACATGGACCACGTGCGCGATGCCCTGCGCGAGGTGCTGGAGGAAATGCAGGCACCGCAAAGGCCCGTGGAAATGGCACGGCGGTATGAAGGGGGCATGCTGGAGATCAAGCCGCGCGACCCATCGCTCAAAAGCAAGGAGGTGCCCCTCGATGATTTCTTCAACAAGATCGTCATGATCCGCGACCGTTTCCGCGTGCTGGAGCAAAAGATCAATGCGCACGAGGGCCTTTCCAAGCAGGACAAGGTGGAGCTGCAGCAGTACATCACGCGTTGCTACGGAAGCCTCACCACATTCAACATCCTCTTCGAAGAGAAGGAGGACCAGTTCGTGGGCCAAAAGAGTTGAGCGGCAGCCGCGATCGTGGATAAGATCTCCTTGCGGATAGCGCCGGAATTGTTACCTTCGGACCACGGAAGCGTTCTTTCACAGCCTAGCGCTGATCAACAGACAGCCCACGCAGGCCATAGGTTCTCAAAACCAACATTTCTACCTCAGGGTCGGAAGATCCAAAGGGCAAGGGCGGGCCTCGCCACCTTCGGGTGGTTTCCTTCGGGAGCATCGAGGATTACCAACCCCTTTCTGTCCAACCCGCTCATGTGATCCATGGGTTTTTTGAACTCGGTCCTGTGTGGGCTTTTTTTGTCCGTCCGCGAACGCTCCGCACCAAGCTAAAATCCTTCCGCATGACCATCGACGGACAGCAATTGCCTGTGATGGAGACCTTCCTTACCGTGCAGGGTGAAGGTGCCTTCACCGGCCAGGCCGCCTATTTCATCCGCCTTGCGGGCTGCGATGTGGGCTGCACCTGGTGCGATGTGAAAGAGAGCTGGAACGCAGCGGACCATTCCGTGCATTCCGTGGGCCGGATCGTGCAGGATGCCTTGGAGCATCCCGCCCGAATTGCGGTGGTAACGGGCGGCGAACCCCTGTTGTACAACCTGCTCCCGCTTACGGCCGCCCTGCGCGCGGCAGGCTTCCACACCCACCTCGAAACAAGCGGCTCATCACCGCTCAGCGGCGAATGGCACCATATCTGCTTCAGCCCGAAGAAATTCAAGGCGCCCGTTCCAGGGTTCCACCAATTGGCCGATGAACTCAAAGTGGTGGTGTTCAACAAGCACGACCTGCAATGGGCCGAGGAGCATGCCGTGCAAACACGCAGCGATTGCGCCCTGTTCCTGCAACCCGAATGGAGCAAGCGCGACACCATGGCGCCCTTGGTGGTGGACCATGTGCTCAAGCACCCGCGCTGGCGTATTTCATTGCAAACCCACAAGTACCTGAACATCCCTTGATGCAAAAGCACCGCCGGCAACTTGTGGCCACCGCACTGCGTGCGGGCATAATGGCCGCGCTCTTCAGCATGGCCGTACCCATGCAGGCCCAAGGAGTGCGTTACACCACTGCGGACAAGAAGGCCATCAAATTCTATGAAAGCGGCGCCGAGTGCATGCGCTTGCGCAAATGGAGCTGTGCGGAGGGCGATCTGAAAAAAGCGGCCTCGGCCGATCCGCGCTTCATCGAACCCCGCATCTACCTGGCGGAGATGTACGAGCAGCGCAACATGACCAAGGAGGCCATGGCCCTGTACCACGAGGTGCTGGCCATCGATCCGGCCTATTTCCCCCCGGCCAGCCTGCACTTGGCCGAGCTGGAATTGGCCCAGGGCATGTACGGGCAGGCGCGCAAGCATTTTGCCATGGCCAAGGAGCTGGACCGCGACCCGGACCGCAAGCGGCGCGCCGCACAAGGCCTGGCCAACGCCGATTTTGCCGAGCATGCCATGAAACAGCCGGTGCCATTTAAGCCGGTGAACCTGGGGCCAGGAGTGAATTCACCGGCCCCGGAATACTTCCCTTGCATTACCGCCGACGATAGCACACTGATCTTTACACGCCTGCTCAACGATGAACGCTCGCCCTATGGCAAACAGGAGGATTTCTACGTAAGCCGAAAAGGCAGCGACGGCCAGTGGGGTACGGCACGCCCGATCCCCACCTTGAACACCGTGGACAACGAGGGCGCCGGTACGCTGACCCCCGATGGGCGCTTCATCATCTTCACCAAATGTGCCGGCATCGATGGCACCTACGGAAAAGGATTCAAGGGCTATGGCAGTTGCGACCTGTTCATCAGCCGCAAGCTGGGTGAACAATGGACCCGGCCCGAGAACCTGGGGCCGCCCGTGAACACGGCCGCCTGGGAAAGCCAGCCCTCCATGGGCAGCGATGGCCGCACATTGTACTTCATCCGCGCGGCCAAAACGGGGCAGGGTGCGAAGAACCAGGACATCTACGTGACCCGAATGGGTGACGACGGTGCGTTCAGCAAGCCTGAGCGCCTGGGCGAAAATGTGAATAGCTCCGGAAGGGAAGAAAGCGTGCAGATCCATCCCGACGGCAAAACGCTCTATTTCAGCAGCGATGGCAGGCCCGGCATGGGCGGCCTGGACATCTACATGAGCCGCATGCAGGAGGATGGAAGCTGGGGACCTGCGCTGAACCTGGGTTACCCCATCAATACCGGTGGCGATGAGAACAGCCTGTTGGTAAGCGCCGATGGCCGCCTGGCCTACTTCGCCAGCGACCGGGCCGGCGGGCAAGGCGACCTCGACCTGTACGGATTCGAGCTATACCCGGAAGCCCGCCCCATGCCGGTGAGCTATATCCGCGGCCGGGTTACGGACCGCAACACCGGCAAGCCGTTGGAGGCCGATGTGGAACTCTACGACCTGAAATCAGGGAAGCTGGCCACGGCCGCCTACAGCGATCCCGTATCCGGCGAATTCCTGGTGTGCCTGCCACAAGGTGTGGACCATGCACTGAATGCCTCGGCCGACGGCTACCTCTTCTACTCGCGCAACTACACGTATGCCGAAATGCACAAGGGCGCGCCGTACCAGTTGGAGGTGAAGCTGTCGCCGGCCGTGGCGGGGGAAAAGATCGAGCTGCGCAACATCTTTTTCGAAACGGCGAGTTACGCGCTACTGCCCGCCAGTACCGTGGAATTGGACAAGCTGGTGAAATTGATGAAGGCGAACCCGCAAATGCGCATAGAGGTCGGCGGGCACACCGATAACATTGGCAAGGATGCCGCAAACCAGGTCCTCAGCGAGCAACGCGCGAATGCCGTGCGCAATTTCCTGTTGGATCAAGGGATCGATGCGGGGCGTGTCACCGCCAAAGGATATGGTGCCACCCGCCCCGTGGCCACCAACGACAACGAGCAGGGGAGGGCGCTGAACCGCAGGACGGAGGTGACGGTGCTGTAAGCAGGAAACCAGCGGGGTCGAAACGTTTTGTTGGCTCACGAGATTGGCGGTGGCCATGGTGCCACCGGTTTTGCAGGTTTGCAGCACGTGCAAGCCTGACGCCTGTGCCCGGGGCCAGTGATTTGGAAAACTCCTCTCCCCCGTTCCCTTACATGGCGATGACGACAAGGAGTGTGGCATGCAAGGGCTTACTGCTGACCAACAACGCCATAAACCCGATCTTTGCAACATGAAAGTCCAGATCTGGTCCGATGTGGTTTGCCCGTATTGCTACATCGGCAAGCGCGAGTTTGAACGGGCCTTGGCGCAGTTCCCGCACAAGGAGGAAGTGGTGGTGGAATGGAAAAGCTTCGAGCTGGACCGCGAGGCGCCGGTGCACAGCCCGGATGACATGTACGACCACTTGGCCAAGAAGTACGGCCGCACCCGGGACCAGGCCAAGGAAATGGTGGCCGGTGTGGTGGAGCGCGCCAGCACGGTAGGCTTGGAATACAATATGGACAAAGTGGTAATGGGCAGTTCCTTCGATGCACACCGCCTCATTCAATTGGCCAAGACACAGGGGAAAGGCGATGAAGCTGAAGAGCGATTGTTCAAGGCCCACTTCATTTTGGGTGAACACATCGGCGACCGTGCCAAGCTGCGCGAGATCGGCGAGGAGATCGGGCTGAAAGGCGCGGATGTGCAGGCCATGCTGGAGTCCGATGCTTTCACGGAAGCCGTACATGCCGATGAATACGAGGCCCAACAGATCGGTGTGCGTGGCGTGCCATTCTTTTTGATCGGCAACAAGTACGCGGTATCCGGCGCACAGCAGAGCAGCCATTTCCTGGGCGCGCTCAACCAGGCGTGGAGCGAGAGGAAGGTCTAGTTCGTCACGAACTTCAGGCCCACAATGCTGGCGATGAGCGTGAAAATGAAGAAGAGCCGCCAAAAATCCGCCGGCTCCTTGAACACCACCATGCCCATGATCGCCGTGCCGATCGCCCCAATGCCGGCCCACACCGCGTAACCGGTGCCCATGGGTATGGTAAGCGTGGCGCGGTGCAGCAGGTACATGCTCAGGCTAACACTGGCCGCAAAACCCAGCCACCAGAGCAGCGCCGTGGTGCCGTGTGCTTGCTGGGCCTTGCCCATGCATGTGGTAAAACCCACTTCGAACAAGCCGCCGATGATCAAAAGCACCCAATTCATGGGGCAAAGAAAGCGCATCCCCAAGGGTCACATATCACCGCCATCCAACGCTAAGTGAGCGCCGTACCTCCGACCTCCATATTCTCACGCTCCTTACCTTTCTTTCCCTCCTTTCCCTCCTTTCCTTCTTTTCCTTCTTTTCCCTCCTTTCCCTCCTTTCCCTCCTTTCCCTCATTTCCCTCCTTACCCACTTTACCATCCTTCCTCACCTTACCACGAAATGAAGGGAATCAGAGGGAAGAAGGAGAGAGAGAGGAAGGAGATGAAGGCGCGTGCAGGAAAAGCAGTGGAAGCGCTGCTTCACCGCCAATACCGTATAGGATCCCGAACTTCGTAGCATGGCCAAGCGCACCTACCTACGCGACGGACGGGTGAATTTCCCGGTGGACCCCAAGGTGAGCGAGCAGATGAGCCGGATACGGGCAAAAAATACCAAGCCCGAACTGGCCTTGCGCAAAGCGTTGGCCAGGGAAGGCATAAAAGGATACAGGCTGCATTACGCCAAACTCCCCGGCAAACCCGATGTGGTATTCATGGGCAGGCGGGTGGCCGTGTTCATGCATGGTTGTTTCTGGCATTCCTGCCCACATTGCCAGCCGCCGCGGCCCAAAACGCACAAGGATTTTTGGCAAGAGAAGCTGGACCGGAATGTGGCACGAGACAAGCGCAATGTGCGTGCCTTGCGCAAGGCGGGCTGGCGCGTGATCACCGAATGGGAGTGCCGCTTCAAAAGGAATGACCGGGCCGTGGTGCGCCGGATCAAGCGGGCACTGGAGCAGGGTCCCTTGCGCCGCTAGGCTTTGGCCTTCCGGCGGAAACGTTGGAACAACCGCTGGAAAAAGCGCTTTTCATAGTTCCAGAAGAACTTGAACTGGCCAAAGACGGCGCCGTAGACCAGGAGCAGCAGGTTGTACACCGGAAAGATGAAGATGTAGTACAGCACGGTGAACAACAGGGGCTGTTCGCCTTGATCGGTGAACAGCCCCACAACGGGCCGCTTCAGGAACATCAAGGTGAATCCGGTGCAGGCAAACGTCAACAACACGAATGCTGCACGGCCTGGTGTAACGCCCCAATGCCTGCCTAGTCGTTCAAACCAGCCCGGCTTGGGCGGTGTGGCATTATCCATGTGGTGCAAAGGTCGGCAGTGGGGGCGAGACGTACGGGGTGCGGGCATATAGCAAGGGCGAAGATCACTCTTCGCCCTTGCCGTTATCGGGGCCGTTGGCCTGTTATTCCTTCCACTTGGCGATGAAAAGGTTGGTCTCGTTGTTCATGCCGCCGCGGTTGCTGCTGAACATGAGGTATTTGCCATCCCTGCTGAACACGGGGAAGGCATCGAACATGTCGGTATTGGTGAGCTGTTGCAGGTTGTTGCCGTCGGTGTCGATCATGAACAAAGTGAAGGGGAAGCCGCGCTTGCTCTTGTGGTTGCTGGCGAAAATGATGTGCTTGCCATCGGGATGCCAGTAGGGTGCCCAGTTGGCCTGCCCCAAGGAGGTGATCTTGCGTGCGTCGCTGCCGTCGGCATTGGCGATGTACAGTTCCATTTGGGTGGGCTGCACCATGCCTTCCTTCAGCAAGTCCTTGTATTCCTTCACATCGGCGGGGCTGGTGGGGCGCGATGCACGCCAAACGAGCTTGCTGCCATCGGGGCTGAAGAAGGCGCCGCCGTCGTAGCCCAATTCATGGGTGATCTGCTTCACGTCGCTGCCATCGATGTTCATGGTGTACAGGTCCAGGTCGCCGTTGCGCATGCTGGTGAACACGATCCGGTCACCCTTTGGCGAAACAGTGGCCTCGGCATCATACCCCGGGTTATCGGTAAGCTGCTTGATGATATTGCCTTGCAGGTCGCTCACGAAAATGTCGAAACTGGGATAGATGGGCCAGGTGTATTTGCCGCCTGGCACGTGTGGCGGCACGGGCGGGCAGGCCGTATCGCCCAAGTGTGTGCTGGCGAACAGCACCGTGGTATCACCTGGCAGGAAGTAGCTGCAAGTAGTGCGCCCGCCATTGTTGCTCAATTTCTTGGGCACGTTGTTCTTCAGGTCGTCCGTGAAGGGATTGAACACGTAGATCTGATCGCATTGTTCGCCCCAGGCGGGGACGGTGGCCTGGAACACGAGTTTCTGGCCATCGAAGCTCCAATAGGCTTCGGCGTTATCGCCGCCGTAAGTGATCTGGCGCAACCGCTCGAAGTGGTTCATCTCCATCGAATCGATCAGGGCGTCCGCGTTCCAATAGGCGCTGTCCAGTTCCGTCGAAGCCTGTTTTTCGGGCGCAGCCGCGGGTTGCTCGGTGGTGGTGGCGCCGCCGCAGCCGAACAGGGCGAGCAAGGGAAGAAGGGCAAGAGTTTGTTTCATGGTTTGAATTGGGCCGCGAAACTATCCCAAGCATTTTTGACGATCGTCAGACTTGGGCAAGGCTATATTGTTGGCATGAAAGCCGACGGAAATCCTGTCAAGGGAAGGGGCACGGACCTGAACGTGGCCAATCGCTTTGCCCAACGGCTGACCGAAGTAGTGCATTGGGAGGGAATAGATGAATGGGATCCCGGTACGGACGTGCCCACTAAATACGTGCCTGTGGAGCCGCGCACGATCCTCAACAAGGTCACCTCGCCCGACCTCGGGCTGGAGTGGAGCATGAACCCGTACCAAGGCTGTGAGCATGGCTGTGCCTATTGCTACGCCCGGCCCACGCATGAGTATTGGGGCTACAGTGCCGGAACCGATTTTGAGCGTGTGGTATTGTTGAAGCGCAACGCTGCACAGTTGCTGGAGCGTGAATTGCGCAGGCCTTCCTGGCAGGTCGGGGTCATTTCCATCAGCGGCAATACCGATTGCTATCAGCCGGTGGAGCGCAAGGAGCGCATTACACGGCAATTGCTCGAAGTGGTACAGCGGTACCGCCAACCCATTGCCATGATCACCAAGAATGCCTTGGTGCTTCGTGACCTGGACATCTTGCGGGAAATGGCCGCCGCAAACCTTGCACGCGTGGCCATTAGCCTTACCACATTGGATGAAGGGTTGCGCCGGCGCATGGAGCCGCGCACCAGCACGGCTGCCAACCGCTTGCGCGCCATGGAGCAATTGTCGGCTGCCGGAGTGCCCGTGCAGGTGATGGTGGCGCCCATTATTCCAGCGCTCAACGACCATGAAGTGCCGCGCCTATTGAAGGCTGCGGCGGAGGCAGGCGCCGTGGCGGCGGGATACACCGTGGTGCGCACAAATGGCGCCGTACAGCCCGTGTTCCGCCAATGGCTGGAGGTGCACTACCCCGAACGCGCCGCCAAGGTGGAGGCGCAGATCGCACATGCCCACGGCGGAACCATGAATGACAGCCAATTCGGCCGTCGCATGCGGGGGGAAGGCGCTTTCGCGCAGAACATTGCCCGCGTGTTCACGTTGTTCCGCGAACGCTATTTCGCAGGAAGGACCATGCCCAAGCTGGACCGCACACAATTCGAGCCACCACCCCGTGGGCAACTCGATCTTTTTGGCTGATCCAACAGGAGAGGCCGAAACGTTGAAAAGATGCGGCGATCATCATTGATAATTAAATTACGAATAGGCACATTTGCACGATAAGAGCCGCGTCTTCGTCGATAAACAGTGCCCATGTCCAGTCTTTTCCTTGGTCGAGCCTTTCGCACCGCCTTATTTCTTCTCATTCCCGCATTGCTCGGTGCTCAAAGCGTACCCGCTGGCTTCAACGATGCGGTGGTCGTGAGTGGCTTTAATGAACCGGTGGGTTTCACCTTCGATGACAACGGCCGCCTGTACGTATGGGAAAAGGCGGGCAAGGTGTGGATCGTGGAAAACGGGGTGCGGCGGCCGACGCCATTGATCGACATCAGCCCGGAGGTGGGCAACTGGCGCGACCATGGTTGCCTGGGCTTCGCCCTCGATCCGCAGTTCCTGGCCAATGGCCGCATCTACCTCTTTTACGCGGTGGACCGGCACTACCTCATGAATTTCGGCACCCCGGCCTACAACCCTGCCGCGAACGAATACTACAATGCCACCATCATGCGGCTGGCGCGCTATACGGCCATCGGCCCCGATTTCAACACGGTGGACCCGGCCAGCCGCAAGGTGCTGATCGGCGAAACGAAAGCCACCGGCGTTGCGCTTACGCATGAATCGCACAGTACCGGGTCGTTGGTGTTCGCCACGGACGGCACGCTGATGGTGAGCACCGGTGATGCGGCCAGCTATAGCGCGGTGGATGTGGGCAGCGACCCCCAGACCTATTTCGCGCAAGCCCTGGCCGACAGTATCCTGAAGCCGAAAGAGAACATCGGGGCCCTTCGGTCGCAGCTGGTGGATTGCCTGAACGGCAAGCTATTGCGCATCGATCCCGCAACCGGTGATGGTGTGCCCAGCAACCCGTTTTACGATGCCAGCGATCCGCGTGCACCACGAAGCAGGGTGTGGGCGCTGGGCTTCCGCAACCCGTACCGCTTCACCAAACGGCCGGGCACGGGCAGCACCAACCCCGCCCTGGGGGATCCAGGTGTTTTTTATGTGGGTGATGTGGGCCTGAGCTCATATGAGGAAATGGACGTGTGCGACATGGCCGGCATGAACTTCGGCTGGCCGCTGTTCGAGGGCATGGAGCAGCAGGGCGGCTACTGGCCCGCACGCGTGCCCAACCTCGATGCCCCCAATCCGCTTTATGGGCAAGGCGGATGCACCAAGGCCTATTTCGATTTCCAGGACCTGGTCGTGCAGGAAACGCTGACCCATCCTTCGGGGCTGCCCAATCCATGCGCCTCTGGCCAAATGATCCCGCCCAATGTGCGCACCTTCACCCACAGCAGGCCGGTGATCGATTGGGTGCATGGCAACCGCTCGCGGTGCAGCGCCTTCAACGGCCAACTGGCCGTGCATTTCGACCTCGACGATCCCAACTCGCCGGTGCCCGGCCCGCGTTTTGGCGGCAACGCCTCGGTGGGGGCGGCATTTGTGGCCGGTACCGGCTGGCCCCAAGGCTACCAGGGCAGTTATTTCATCGCCGATTATGCCTCGGCATGGATCAGGAGGGTGACCATGGACCACCACGACAAGGCCATGCAGGTGTACAACTTCGCCACCAACATGGGCGCCATCGTTTGCCTGAAGGAAGGACCGGACGGTGCGCTGTGGTACGTCCGTTATGAAACAGGCCAGATCCGCAAGGTGGCCCCGCTGGGTTTCACCAATCTGCCGCCGGTGGCCGTGGTGGGCCAAAGCGTGCTCTACGGCACAACGCCGCTTACCGTGCAATTCACCGGCAGCAATAGCACCGATCCGGAGAATGGCCCGCTATCGTACCTGTGGGATTTCGGTGACGGCACCACCAGCACGGCGGCCGATCCACAGCACACCTTTACTGCACCGCCCGGGGTACCCATGGCCTTTACCGTGCAATTGACCGTGCGCGACGACCAGAACCAGCCGAACTCCACCACGCTTCTGGTGAATGTGAACAACACGCCGCCCAACGTGCAGATCACCAGTTTTCCCAATGGGCAGCTATACCCCGTGGGCGTTGATACGGTCTTCACCCTCGCGGCCAGCGTATCGGATGCCGAAAGCCCGAACGGGCAGCTGACCTATGCCTGGCAAACCGTGCTGCACCATAACATTCACGTACATCCGGAACCGATCGACAATGCCGTCTCCACTACCACACTGATCTCAGGCGTGGGCTGCTACGATGATCCCTTCCATTACGAAGTGCACCTCACCGTTACCGATCCAGGCGGGCTGAGCACCACGGTAACGCACCAGCTTTTACCGGATTGCGGGCGCATAGCCCCAACGCCCGTGATCAAGGCCAGTGCCATGCAAGGCATGGTGCCAATGACGGTTACGCTGGACGGCCTGGGCAGCGTGGACAACGGGACCATCGTGTCCTACGCGTGGGAATTTGACGATGGCACCACGGCTTCCGGCGCCACCGTGCAGAAGGTTTTTTCAGAGACCGGCGATAACCGTGTATGGCTTACCGTTACCGACGACGATGGGCTTAGCGCGACGGCTTTGGCCGTGATCAAGCTTTTTGCCCTTGGACCGCCGCAATGCGTGGGACCCGCGGGTAGCGTGCTGCGCGAATACTGGACCGGCATCAACGGAACGGCCATCAACCAATTGCTCAACGATCCCCGCTATCCCGATTCGCCAACGGGCACCACGTACCCAACGACCATCGCCGGCCCGGTGAATTTTGCCAACAACTACGGCACGCGTATCCGGGGTTACATCATACCCACGGCATCAGGCACCTACACCTTCAACACCACCTCGGATGATGTGGCCTATTTCTACCTCAGCCCCAATGCCGAACCGCTGCTGAAAGAACTGCGGTGCGAGGTGCCCGGCTGGACCGGCGATACCGAGTACAACAAGTACCCGTCTCAGGAAAGTGTACCGCTGCAGCTTGTGGCCGGCCAGCACTATTACTTCGAGGTGCTGCACAAGGAAGGTTCGGGCGGCGACCATGTTACGGTGCGCTGGAAGGGGCCGGGCATGGCCAACTGGACCGCCATTGGCGGGAGCAATGTGGCCCGCTGGCAACCCTGTGGGCCCAATTTGCGCATGCGGGCCGTGCTGCAAGGGCCTTATGACGCCGCCACGGGCCTAATGCGCGACGATCTTCGTGCCAAGGGTTTGCTGCCGCTGCAGGAACCGTTCACCGCGTTGGGCTTTACGCAGGCCGGTGGAGGCGGAGGGGAAACCACCACCCCCGGGCTGTTGGCGGCCACCGGCAAGAATGCCGTGGTGGACTGGGTGCTGGTGGAGCTGCGCAATGGTTCCTCCCAAAGTACCGTGGTGGCCACCAAGGCGGCATTGTTGCAGCGCGACGGCGACCTGATGGACGCGTCAGGAAATCCCTTGTTGGTGTTCAGTGTGCCGCCAGGCAACTATTTCGTTTCACTGCGGCACCGCAATCACCTGGGTGTGATGCATCCGATCTGGGCCAACATCAGCAGTGCCGGACCGTTCATGGATTTCAGCGATCCCCGCACCATTGTATATGGAATGGAATGCCGCGTGCCGCTACGGCCGGACCGGTCGGCGCTTCGGGCGGGCGATGCCACGCATGACGGCGTGCTCAAGTACACCGGCACCAATAACGACCGTGATCCCATATTGCAACTCACGGGCAGTTTGGTACCTACCACGGTGGTGGGCGGATACCATGTGGAGGACGTGAACCTGGACGGGAACGTAAAGTACACCGGGCCGAACAACGACCGCGAACTGATCCTGTTCAACCTGGGCGGTTCGGACCCGGTGAGAATGGTGTTCAGCAATTTGCCGTAGGGCAACAAAAAAGCCGCCATGGCGGCGGCCTTTCTGTCTTTGGAGAGAAGGGTCAAAACACGACCCGGTCGTAGCTGGTCACCACCGAGGCGATGCGGATGGCATCCCACACCTGTTCCTCGGTTGCCCCCAGCCCGATCAGGGAAGCCTCGTGGCTTTTCACGCACTGTTCACAACCGTTCACGGCCGAAACGGCCAAGCTCATCAGTTCGAACAGGTGCTTTCCGGTGGCGGGGCTCATCATGATGTTCATGCGCAGGCCGGGACGCAGTTCCTCGTACTTCTCCTTCCCGGCGAAATGCCGGAACCGGTACAGCACGTTGTTGGCGGCCAACAAGCTGGCGCACCCCACCGCTTCGGCAAGCTCATCCGCGCTTGCACCCTGGGCACTGCCTTCGGCGCTGAAATGCGCCATCAAGTCATCGTTTTTCTGGTTGGCGGCAACGCAAAGCGCGATCAGTGCCGCCTCCTTGGGCGTGAGCACATTGCTTTTCAGCACGGACTTGAGGTTCATCTTCAGGTCGCGTGCATAGCGCGAGGCCACCGCGCCAAGCAGCCGCAATGCCTCATTGGCATGGTCGGCCGGGGCGCCCACTTCCGTCAGCAGGCCCGCCGTGCCTTCCTCGTACGTGGTCATGGTCTCCTGTGTCATCTTAGTTCAAGGTTTCTTCGCCCTTGGTCCAGTTGCAGGGGCAGAGTTCATCGGTTTGCAGGGCGTCCAGCACGCGCAGCACCTCATCCACGCTGCGGCCAACGCTCAGGTCGTAGGCGCTTACCCAGCGCACCATGCCATCGGGGTCGATGATGTAGGTAACGCGATAGGCCACCTTCTCATCCCTGGTAAGAATGCCCAGCTCCTCGCTCAGGCTCTTGCTGGTGTCGGCCAGCATGGGGAATTGCAGGTCGTGCAGGTCCTTGTGGTCCCGGCGCCAGGCCAAATGCACAAACTCGCTGTCGGTGCTGGCCCCGATCAATTGCGCGTTGCGGTCCTTGAATTCGCCGTTGGCCTTGTTGAAGGCGGCGATCTCGGTGGGGCATACGAAGGTGAAATCCTTCGGCCACCAGAACATGACCGTCCAGCGCCCTGGGGTGTTGGTCAGGCTGTCGCTGTTGATCTCCGCGAATTCCTTGCCCTTTTCCGTGCTTACGCAGGCCGTCTTTTTGAAGATCGGGAATTTGCTGCCGAGGCCCACCATGCGCTGGGCCGCTAATTGAACTTGTCCTTTGGTTTCCATAGAGGTTATCGAGTTTTGGCCACCGGGGTGGCCGGGTTTTTCTGCGTGCAAAGGTCGCTCTTCCATTGCGATAAACAAAAGCGATAGTTTCTATGAAGTCATAGATTTTGTGAATGCTACCTTTGCGGCCGGCAATGACCCTTCAGCAGCTTCAGTACATCGCCGCAATCGACACGCATCGGCATTTCGGCCGCGCCGCGGACGCCTGTTTTGTTACCCAGCCCACGCTCAGCAGCATGGTGAAGAAGCTGGAGGCCGAGTTGGGCGTGGTGCTTTTCGACCGCAGCAAAAATCCTGTCGTGCCCACGGCAGAGGGAAAAGCGCTGGTGGAACAGGCCCGTGTGGTGCTGAAGGAAGCAGAATGGCTGCGCGAAATGGCTCAGGCCACACGGGATGAACAGGCCGGCGAGCTGCGCATCGGGATCATTCCCACCTTGGCGCCCTACCTGTTGCCGTTATTCCTGGGCGACCTGTTGCACCGGCACCCCAAGCTGGAAGTGAGCGCGGAGGAATTGACCACCGTCGAGATCATTGACCGGCTGGAGCATGGGCGCCTGGATGTGGGCCTCCTGGCCACGCCGCTCGGGGTGCCCGGGTTGAAGGAGGAGCCGCTGTTCAACGAACGGTTCCTGCTTTACGCCTCGCCCGATGAGGGATTGCGCAGCAAGCGCCTGGTGCCGGTCTCCGCCATCGATTCGGACAGGCTTTGGCTGCTGGAGGAAGGGCATTGCCTGCGATCACAGGTGATGGACTTGTGCGGCATGCGGGACAAGCAGCGCGAGGAAGGCCGCTTCTCCTTTGTTTCGGGCAGCATTGAGGCCCTGATGCGCATGGTGGACGCACAAGGAGGGCTTACCGTGGTGCCCGAGCTGGCCACCGTGGGCATGGATGCCGGGCGGTTGCAGCGGCTGCGCGAATTTGCAGGGCCGGTGCCCATGCGCGAGATCGCCCTGGTGACCTACCGCCACAGCGATAAGCTGAGGCTGCGCCAAGTGCTGCGCGAGGCCGTGCTGCAGGGCGTGGCGCAGCACCTGGAACTGGGCCAGCAGGGGAGGGTATGGCCCATCAACGCAACAGAATTGTTATGACCTCTTTGCCGTTCCGCCATCAGGTATTACTTTCGCGCCCCATTCATCATAAGCGATGGCCAAGAAAGGAAACCGTGTCCAAGTAATCCTGGAGTGCACCGAGCATAAAAACTCAGGTGAGCCGGGCACATCACGCTACATCACCACCAAGAACCGGAAGAATACTACCGAGCGCTTGGAGCTGAAAAAGTACAACCCGATCCTGCGGCGGATGACCGTCCACAAGGAGATCAAGTAAACGCGCCCCGCGCATAAAACACCGCCCCAAGGCGCATGAACAATGGCAAAGAAATCGATAGCATCGCTGAAGAAGGCCGACGCGAAAGTGTTCGTGAAGGTCATCAAAATGGTGAAGAACGAACAAACCGGCGGCTACCAGTTCGCTGAACAAGTAGTGCCTGCCGACGACGTGGACAAAACCTTGGCCGCGAAGAAGTGATCGTCCATCCAAACCCTGGCAAAAGGCTTCCTCCCCACGGCGGAAGCCTTTTCTGTTAAAAGACAATGGCCCTTTTCGGATTATTCGGAGGCAAGGAAAAGAAGCAGCGTCTGGAGCAGGGGCTCGACCGCTCGCGCACTTCGCTCTTTGGCAAATTGGCCCGCGCCGTGGCCGGCAAAAGCTCGGTTGACGATGAGGTGCTCGATGCGCTCGAGGAGACCTTGGTCACCAGCGACGTTGGCGTGGCCACCACGCTGAAGATCATCGAGAACCTGCAGGAGCGCGTGAAACGCGACGGCTACCTGGGCACCGCGGAGCTGAACGGCATACTGCGCCAGGAAATAGCTGCCCTGATGCGCGACAGCGGGCAGCAGGGAGCGCCCTTCGCCGTACAGGGCACCCGGCCGCATGTGATCATTGTGGTAGGGGTGAACGGGGTGGGCAAGACCACCACCATCGGCAAACTGGCGCATGCCTACAAGCAGGCCGGCAACAATGTGCTGCTGGGCGCCGCCGATACCTTCCGGGCGGCCGCAGTGGACCAATTGAAGATCTGGAGCGAACGTACCGGCGTGCCGCTGGTGCAACAAGGCATGGGCGCCGATCCCGCCGCCGTGGCCTACGATACCGTGGAAAGCGCCAAGGCCAAGGGCGTGGATGTGGCCATCATCGACACCGCCGGCAGGTTGCACAACAAGGTGAACCTGATGAATGAACTCACCAAGGTGAAGCAGGTGATGCGCAAGGTGATCCCCGATGCGCCACACGAGGTACTGCTGGTGCTGGATGCCAGCACCGGGCAGAATGCCATCGAACAGGCCCGCGAATTCACCAAGGCCACCCAAGTGACCGCGCTGGCGCTCACCAAGCTCGATGGCACCGCCAAGGGTGGCGTGGCCATCGGCATCAGCGACCAGTTCCAGGTGCCCATCAAATACTTGGGCGTGGGTGAGCGGATCGACGACCTGCAGGTATTTGACAAGGACGCCTTCGTGGACAGCCTTTTCGGGGAGCAATGAGCCATTTCGGCGGCACGGCTGGCCGCCCACAGGGCGACAGTAGCGCGGACCCGGTGTTCGTTCCGAAGCTTTTTTCCCTTTTACGCCAGGGCATATCCCGCCAGCAATGGGGCAAGGATGTGGTGGCCGGGCTGGTGGTGGGCGTGGTGGCGCTGCCCTTGGCCATCGCCTTCGCCATCGCTTCGGGCGTAACCCCAGAGAAGGGCCTTATCACCGCCATCATCGGTGGCCTGGTGGTATCGCTGTTCGGCGGCAGCCGCGTGCAGATCGGCGGGCCAACCGGCGCCTTCATCATCCTGGTGTTCGGCATCGTGCAAAAGCACGGCATCGAGGGCCTTACCGTGGCCACTTTCATGGCCGGTGCGCTCATCATGTTGCTCGGCTTCCTGCGCGCGGGCCAACTGCTCAAATACTTCCCCCATACGCTGATCGTCGGCTTTACCGCAGGTATTGCCGTGGTGATTTTTTCCACACAGGTGAAGGACCTGCTGGGCCTGCAGATCGCCGATGAACCGGCTGATTTCGTGGAGAAATGGGGCGCGTTGGCGCACCATTTCTCCACCATTAACCCCGTGGCCGCCGCCATTGGGGCGATCTCCATTGTGCTTTCTCTTTACCTGGCGCGTTGGGTGAAAGGCGTGCCCGGTCCCTTGGCCGCGATCGTCATCGGCGCCGCGGCCGTGTACTTCCTCAAATTGCCGGTGGACACCATCGGCAGCCGGTTCGGCGAACTGTCCGCCTCGTTTCCCAAACCCGAATTCCATAAGGTGGACATGGCCATGCTGCGCGAACTGGTGCAGCCTGCCATTGCGATCGCCCTGCTGGGCGGCATTGAATCGCTGCTCTCGGCCGTGGTGGCCGATGGCATGATCGGCGGGCGCCACCGCAGCAACATGGAACTGGTGGCCCAGGGCGGTGCCAACATGCTCAGCTCCGTTTTCGGCGGCATACCCGTTACCGGTGCGATCGCCCGCACCGCCACCAACATCCGCAACGGCGGGCGCACACCCATCAGCGGGATCGTGCACGCCCTTACCCTGCTGCTGATCATGCTGGTGGCTGCGCCATTGGCCAGCCTGGTGCCCTTGGCCAGCTTGGCCGGCATACTGGTGGTGGTGGCCTGGAACATGGGCGAATGGAGCTATTTCAGGCAAGCTCTCAAGGGCAACCGCTACGACCTGGCCGTGCTGCTTACCACCTTCGCCATTACCGTGCTGTTCGACCTGGTACTGGCCATTCAGGTGGGCATGGTGCTCGCGGCGTTCATTTTCATGAAACGCATGGCCGATATAACGGACCTGCGCCCGGTGTTGAGCGAATCCACCGGGTCATCCGCCACCGAAGTGGGCCGTGAACTGCTGGATATTCCAAGGGACATGCAGGTATTCGAGATCACCGGCCCGCTGTTCTTCGGTGCGGCGTTGAGGTACCAGCAGGTACTCTCGGAATTGAACGATCGCCACCGCACGGTGGTGCTGCGCATGCGGTACGTGCCGTACATCGATGCAACGGGATTGAAGCGCTTGGAGGACATCGTTCTCGGCATGCAGGCGAAGCGGCGCAAGGTGTACCTTACGGACTTGGAACCGGCGGTGCTCGAAGAACTCAAGCACCAGCCGTGGTTCATGGAGGAAATGGCCGCGGCGAGCTTGCAGCAATTGATCGAAAGGCGTACGGGCGCTTGATCCCGGAATACGATGAAAGCCAAAACCCTCAAGCCCACCAAGGTGAACGTGATCACCCTGGGCTGCTCGAAGAACGTGGTGGACAGCGAAGTGCTAATGGCCCAGCTGAAGGCGAACAACATTGCCGTGGACCACGAGGCCAAGGATGGCGACCACAACGTGGTGGTGATCAATACCTGCGGCTTCATCGACAATGCCAAGCAGGAAAGCATCGACATGATCCTCGCCTATGCGAAGGCCAAGGACCAGGGCCTGGTGGAAAAAGTGTATGTGACCGGCTGCCTCAGCCAGCGCTATGCACCGGAGCTGCAGGAAGGCATTCCGCAGATCGATGCCTGGTTCGGCACGCGCGACCTGCCGCGGCTGCTCAAAACCCTGAAGGCCGATTACAAGCACGAACTGGTTGGCGAGCGGCTGCTGACCACACCTGCGCACTTTGCCTATTTCAAGATCAGCGAGGGCTGCGACCGCAAGTGCTCCTTCTGCGCCATTCCCCTTATGCGCGGCGGCCACAACAGCGTGCCCATGGAAGAACTGGTGAAGAGTGCCAAGAACCTCGCCGCCAATGGCACCAAGGAATTGATCCTTATCGCCCAGGACCTTACCTACTACGGCCTGGACATCTACAAAAAGCGCAACCTGGCCGAGCTGCTCGCCCGCCTTAGCGATGTGGAGGGCATCGATTGGATCCGCCTGCATTATGCCTTTCCCAGCGGCTTCCCCATGGAAGTGCTGGACGTGATGCGAGAGCGCAGCAACATCTGCAAGTACCTCGATATGCCCTTGCAGCATGGCAGCACCAATATGCTCAAGCGCATGCGCCGGGGCATCACGCAGGAAAAGACCGAAGCCCTGGTGGCCGCTGTCCGCGACAAGGTGCCGGGCATCGCCATCCGCACCACACTGATCGCGGGCTTCCCCGGGGAAACCCAGGCCGATCACGAGGACAGCCTGCGCTGGATCGAGCGCATGCGCTTTGATCGCCTCGGCTGCTTCACCTACAGCCATGAGGAGGACACGCACGCTTTCACCATGGAGGACGATGTACCTGCCGAGGTGAAGCAGCAGCGCGCCAGCGAGGTGATGGAACTCCAGGGCGGCATCAGCTTTGAGCTCAACCAGGCCAAAGTGGGCAAGGTGTTCAAGGTGCTTGTGGACAAGGCCGAGGGCGGCCGCTACTACGCCCGCACCGAGCACGACTCACCCGAAGTGGACAACGATGTACTGATCCCGACTTCAGCGGGGCACTTGCGCATTGGCGACTTTGCCGAGGTGCGCATCACCGCTGCACGCGAACACGAACTGGAGGCTGAACCTGTTTGATCATGATCCGCGGGAAGGCCTGTCTGCACACCTTGTTCCTGCTGCTGGCCACATCAAGTTTCGTGGCCACCGCGCAAGGCCAGCACATGATCCATCTGGCAAAAGCCAAGGCGGTGGATGTCCCGGCAGGGTTGTACGTGGATTCGGTGATCACCAGCTTCGCCGATGATGCACGCATCGGCACTGTGTTGAAGGGCGTAGGAAATAATCGGATGCCCGCGTTCCTGACCAATGGCGTTACCACCGCCGTGCAGGAGATCTTGAAGAACGGGGCAACAGCGCCGGGCAGTCTGCATTGCACCATGCGGATCAATGCATTGGAAGTGGGGGAACTTGTGGACGGGCCCACCGAGTTTTGTTCCTGCGGCTTGGATTTCGAGCTGCTCACGTTTACCGATAGCGGTTGGTGCCGCATTTATGACCATGCGGCCACCACCAAGCGGCCCGGCGGCATGGATGCCACGGCGAAGCAACCGGAAAGCATCGCGGCGGCGTTCGCCAGCGGTATGGCCGCTTACGCCGCCGCCCAGCGTGAAGGGAGCCTCATTCCCGTGCCGCTTGGGACCCCGCCCCAGCGCGGGCGGTACCGGGCAGGCGAACATATTTATCCTGTGCTGGAAAGCGGTGCCCCCGCACGCGGGCTGTACCGCACGTTCAGGCAGTTCCGCCACCAGATGCCGGATACGGTGACGCAATTCACCGTAAAGACCAAGGCCACTGGCGACGGGCGTTTGGTGAAACTGAAGCCCGCAAAGGGCGGCGAGAGCGCCGAAACCTACTGGGGCTTCAGCGATGGGGAACACGCTTATGTGAATACCGGCAGGGGCTTCCTGCGGCTGGATCGTGACGGCGACCGGTTCATTTCCCAATACACGCGGGACCCGAATTTGGCCGTGGGCGTTGCGGTCGGTGCCATGTTCGGGGTGTTGGGTGCAGTGCTGTACGTGGCAGCGTCGCCAAGTGAAATTACAATTCCGCTCGACCTGGACCTGATGACCGGTGCGCTGAAACCCCGGGCCCATGCGGAAAACGATACGGCCGTGGAAACCAGCGATCACCTGTTCCTGTACAGCAAATACTCCGACCAGGACACCGTGCTGCAGATGTTCGTGTACGGTGGCCCCGAGGCCACATTGACGCTTGATTCCTACCGGGTGCTGAAGATCGTGCCGCGGCCCGGGGAGGTCCCCGTGGGCTTCAGCCTTGGGGACGGCGATCCGGTGGTGATCAACATCGGCACGTCACATATTGGCCCCGATCCGCTGGTGTACTTGTTACGCGTGCGCAAGAATCGGCGCATCACCATCGATCGTGTAAACGATGAAATGGCCGCTTCGATCCTGCGCAAATTGGATCCGGGCAAAGAGGTGGAATAATTGCTATTGGCCAGCGGATCTGCGCCGCGCCTTTTCAATTTCCCATGAGCCGTCGCGCAGGTGCCCGAACCAATCGGACATGAGCTGGTACTGTGCGTCGGTGAGCTTGGCGTCGGGGTGTTGCCAAGTGTAGGAATCCAGGGGCATCTCTTTCTGGTCCATCATTTCCACGGCCTCCTTGGCCTGGTGGTCACGGCTCCAATTTTCCACTTTGCCCCATGTGCTGGCATCGAAATGCTCGCGACCTTCCTTGATGTGGTTGTCCATCCACCAGTTCACCGGGGTGATCCTGGCATACCACGGATAGCGGGGCTGGCCGCTGTGGCAATCGTAGCAGGCAGTGCGCAGGATCTGTTCCACTTCCGCCTGTGGGTGTGTTAAGGCGATCAGGTCGGCAGTGGGGTCCACGGGCTCGGCAATGCGGGCGGGTCGCACGAACTGCGCAAGCAAGATCAACACAACGAGCAGGAAGAGGAGCTTTTTCATGGTGGTGGATGGTCCCCCAAATATAATTTCCCGGTGCTACTGCTTATCCACCATCAGCACAATGGCCAGGGCATTTTTCCGGGCCGTCACCGTGGCGCCAAAGGTTTCGCCTTCCGTGTAGCGCGGTTCAGTGCCCGGGGTAAGCTCGTCGCCCAGGGCGGCCGCCAATTTCGCATCAAGGCCCGCCTCTTGCTGCGCGTTCATCGCTTGATTCAATTTGGGGTAGTCGATCGGTTGATTGGCCACCACGATCGCCATCACATCCGTGCTGCCGGCCTCATCCGCGGTCAGGCTTTGGTCCTTGGGGAAGATCCGTGTGCCGGTGATCCCGCAATAGGGTGAATGTTTTGCCGTGTAGGGAAATAGCACGTAAGAGGCCCCGTCCGTTTCCTCGCCCAGCACATAGGTGTAGCATTCCACATTGTTCGTTACCTCGATCTTGAACCGATCGCCCTTGCGCAGTGGCATGCGCGTGCGGAACACGCGTCCGCCCACGTGGTCCAGCGCGATGTGCCGCCCCTGCTTCTTGCCCTTCGCATCCACGGGCACCAGGCCAAAGTGGATGTCGAACTCCTCGGGGCGCGCATCGATGCCCTTGCCCTGCGGGTACACGGCATACGCCTCCCGGGCGAAGTAGTCGAAATCCTGGTAGCGTATCCAAGCGATGCCGTCGCGGCCCCACTCCGGTCCCCAGCTGTTCATCAGTTGAAAAGCGCCGCCTTCCTTGTAATCGTCATACCCGATCACGCACATCGCGTGGCCCCCATAGCCCGCCATGCGGTAATCATCGCGCGTAGGCGCCCAAATGTCCTTGCCCTGCATGCCCTGCATGAACGTGCCGCCCACCATCATGCCGATCACCACCGGCGAGCCTTGGCTGAGCTGCTGCTTGATCGCCAGCATGTCCGTGCGCTGGTCATCGCCACCGTAGCTCAGCCGCTGGTAGCCCTTGATCCGGAAGGCTTGGGCCTCCTCCTTTTCCGATGCCGTGGGCAGCTTGCGGCAGCTTTCATCGGTATAGCCGAACCGGCTGAACGGAAGCACCCCGCCGGCCTTCATGTTGTCCATGGCGCGTATGATGTACGAACCTTGGCAATCATTGCCCAGCTTGATCTGGTTGTACAGGAAACTGGGGCTGAACGCCGTGGCGTCCGGGTTGCTGCCCGTGGCCTGCGCCTGCACGATCGTGCGTGCGCCGTACGCACTGGCCCAGGCCACGCACGAGCCTTGTTGGCCCTGGTTAAGCCGCTTTGGCGCGAATTGCTCCAAGCTCACCCGCTCGGGCAGCGGCGCACTTACGTTATCCGCCAGTGGCTCGTACACCTCGGCCTTGTCATAAAGGGCTGGGTCGAAATTGGCACCCCGTACCGTAAGCAGCTTGCCCACCACATCGTTCAGGCCGCCCGTGGCCGGGTCGCTTGAGCAGCCGCCACTAAAGGCATAGTACAGGCCGAAAAGCACCAGAGCGACGATCAGCAATTTGGGCCGCCGGAACAGGAAGCTGAGCAGCAGCGGGGCCAAGCCGCCCAGGCCGCCACCACCCGGGCTGCCGCCACTGGGCCGACGACCCGGGCCGGGCCGGGCATTGCCTTGTCCTTCATCGGGGGTCATTCGTATGGGCATGTGCGGCAACTTGTGGGATTGCAAATTAAATCCGCGATCAACGTTGCCCGTGCCCGTCCGGCGCTCCGCTCTGCTCATCAATCCGGGCATGCAACCGGCGCCGTTCAAACATTCCGCGGATTTTTTCAACGCCGTGGAACACAAGGGTGCCTTGGAGGCCCGTACTACCTTCGCCGCCCATGCAGCGAATAGCTATTCCGTACGGCGATACCGGCCGGTTCAGCCGGTTGGTGGTCGACTATTTGCAGGGGGCACCGGGGCTGCGGCAATTCTATCAATGGCCACCCGATCTACAAGGGCTGGAGCAGGCCGCCCATGCGCGGCGATACAGCCCGGCGGCCCGCACCACGCTTTGCGATGCGTTGGAGCGCCAGTATGTCGGCATTGACCTGCATCCTGCCGTGCGCGCGAACCTCGATCGCCTGCGGCAACAGGCCACGCTAACGGTAACCACGGGGCACCAGCTTTGCCTGTTCACCGGGCCGCTGTACGTTCCGTTCAAGATCCTGAACGTGGTGCGCCTGGCGCGTAGGTTGTCCACTGCGGAGCGCCCTGTGGTACCGGTTTTTTGGATGGCCACCGAAGACCATGACCGGGCGGAGATCGATCATGCCTGGATCAACGGGAACCGCGTGGCCTGGCCTGGTGAAGCGGCCGGGGCCGTGGGGGATATGCTGCTCCATGGCATCGGCAGCGTATTGGATACGGCTGAAGAGGCCTTCGGGCCCGGTACCCACGCCGATGAGCTACGTGCCCTGCTTCGGGCATGTTACCGCCCGGAGTACACCCTGGCCCAAGCCACCCGGCGTTTCGTGAATGCCCTGTTCGGACGATTCGGTGTGGTGGTGCTGGACGGGGATGATCATGCGCTCAAATCGCTCTTTGTGCCGGTGATGCGTGAGGAGTTGATCAATCAAGTGGCCTTGCGCTCCGTGGAGTACGCGGACCAAAAACTTGAGGGCCACTGGCGCAGCCAGGCGCATGCGCGCAACATCAACCTGTTTTACCTGCGCCCGGGTAAACGCGACCGGATCGAACTCGAAGATGGCCGCTTCCGCGTATTGGGGGAAGGGCCTGTTTTCGATCTTGACGGACTGTTGACTGAATTGGAAACCCATCCCGAGCGGTTCTCGCCCAACGTGCTGCTGCGCCCGGTTTACCAGGAAACGATCCTGCCCAATGTGGCCTATGTGGGCGGGGGAGGTGAATTGGCATATTGGTTCCAGTTGCGTTGGCTTTTCCAGGCGGTGCAAACTCCCATGCCCGTGCTGATGCTGCGTACCTCGGCCGGTTTTTACAGCGCGAAGGATGCAGGGCGTATGCGCGGGCTGGGCCTGCAATGGCCCGATATGTTCCGGCCGGCACATGAACTGAACGCCCACGTGGCGAAGGAAATGGCCTCCTTCCCGGTATCGGTGGAAAATGAACGCCAAGCCCTCCAGCGCTTTTATGCCGGATTGAAGGAGCGTGCCATTGCAGCGGATCCCACCTTGGAAGGGGCTGCGAACGCGATCGGGCAGCGCGCCCTCAATGGGCTGGAAGCTTTTGGGAAAAAACTGGTGGCCGCCGCCAAGCGGGAACAGCAAGCCCCATTGGACCAACTGGAACTCGTGCGCGGCCACCTCTTCCCCGGCAATGGCCTGCAGGAAAGGCGCGAAAATTTCATTCCGTGGTACGCCAAGGAAGGCCCTGCCTTTTTCGACCGCCTGTTGGATGCGCTGGACCCGCTGGACGCCCGTTTCAGCCTGTTGCCCAACAGCCCGGGCCAGCCGGCTACTTGAATACGGCCGCCAGGCGCTCCAGCACTTTCTTTTCCTCCTTGCTCTTTCCCTCAAAGGCGTCGGCCACGGCCTTCGCGGCACGCGTCACCATGTTGCGTGTGCTGGGGTCGAATTCGGCCGCATGCTCTTCGGCAACCTCGCGGAATTTTTCGAAGGCCGCATCGGCGCTCATGCCGGCGGCATGGGCATGGTCGAAACCGATCTCGATGTAATAGGCAAGGTCGGTGCCCACGCTATCAAAGGCAGGTTCCAGCGGCATCCACTGCGAACGGACCAGCTTCTTCACCTTGTCCGATTCAGCTTCGGCCACATGCCCGTCGCTGGCCGCGATGCTGTAGAAAAGATGACCGAGGCCGGCATATACGGCCTGTTTACGCTCGTTCATGGGTTCAAATGGGTTTGTTCCGACCCAAAGATGGGCCGGATGATCTGAACAGGAACTGACCTTCGTTTGTCGGAATGTTGACCGGTCCGCGCATTTTTGCCTGTAATACGCTTCGCATGCTGCATGTGATCCTTCCCACCGATTTCAGCCACACCTCGTTCAAGGCGATGCAATTCGCCGTGGATGTCTTCGGCACTGAAGGGGTACGCTATACCCTGCTGAACACCTACCTGAAACAAGCCTACCGGAATGCACTGGTACCGGTGCACCTGGATACGGCGCGCCGATCACGGAATGGCCTGTTGCGCATGAAGCGTGGCTTGCGCAGGCACGCACCGGGGGCACAGGTGGCGCTGCGCAGCACATTCGAGCAATTGGCGAATGCCATCAATCGCCTTCATGGCAAGCAACCGGCCGATTACGTGGTGATGGGCGCACAGGGCCAGGGCAACTACGGCCGCGTGGGCCGGAATACCGGCATGGTCGTCACCGGGTCAAGGGTACCGGTGATCACCGTGCCCGCTGAATGGGAGCCCGCACCGCTGCTCCGGATCGTGTTCGGCGATGATAGCGGCGCGTTGGAAAGGCAAACCTTGCGGCCCATGGTCAGGTTGGCCAAATGGGCCAAGGCCAGGGTGGAGGTGGTGCATGTGCGCAAAAAGGACCAGCCGGACGACCGGGCCGAAAGGCGCGTGATGCTGGGTACGTGGCTTCACGATCTTCCGCACGGTTTCAGCTTGCTCACCGGCAACGATATCACCGCCACGGTGGACCGGTTCGTGGCCGGGCAAAAGGCCCAACTGGTGGTGCTGGTGCACCGGCAAAAGGGTTTTTGGGAAAGGTTGTTCAAGGCGAGCACCAGCAAGCGCATGGCCATGTACACCAGTGTGCCCCTGCTTGTGCTGCAGGAAACCTGACGGCCGTTCAATAGACGAAACGCGTGGAGCGCACCTCCGCGCCATGCTGGACGCGAACGATGTAAAGGCCGTGGGCCAAGCCCTCCATGGGCAATTGGGCCAGGGCCTGCTGGCCTATGATGGTCTTGGCCACCACCCGCCCGGTGGGCTCCACGATCTGCAATTCGCTCCCTTCGGGCATACGATGTTCCAGCAACAATTGTCCTGGGCCGTACAACACCGTCAATTCTGCTGGCCGGCCGCCGAAAAACACCGGTACCACATCGCTTACCTCCGTCCGGCCATCGAGATCGGTTTGGCGCAGGCGGTAGTAGCCCATGCCCTGTAAGGGGGCCGTGTCGAGCGCTGAATACTGCAGCACATCGATGCTGTTGCGTGCGCCTGGCACGGAAAGCACGGCGCTGAACAGCATGCCGTCCGCGCTGCGCTCCACGGTGAAGCGCTCGTTGTTGAGTTCACTGGCCGTGCTCCATTCGAGCCGTACATGCTGGCCTTGCGGGTAAGCCGTGAAGGAAAGCAGTTCGATCGGCAACGGATTGTTCCTGGAGACGGAGGCCAAGGTCCAGTAGTTGGCGGCTTGCGCGAAGGAGCTTTCCACCGCGGTGGTGGCAATGCTGCCCGAGGCATTTGTACCCGTAAGGTTGGCCGCGCCGCGGTCGATCCATAAGGTGCCGTTCCAGTAGGCGGTGCGCAATTCGGGCAGGTTGTCCACGCCGCAGCTGGCGGGGGTATCCCAGGTGAGCGTTACACGCGCATTGGGGGTGCCGGCGGAACGGTCTATGCGCCAGTATTCGCAATCGCTCACATGGTGGATGGCCGGCCAATCGTGGTCCCAGCCAATATCGTCCTGGGCACTTTGGGCAAAGTATTCTGCTGTGTACCCCACTGCAATACTGCCCGTAATGCCCGAAAGCGAGGCCGGGCGATAATAGTTACCCTTGCCGATGGGGAAGGTGAAATCGGTATTGCCGATCCGTTTCAGCGGCCCGTGCACAAAACTGAGGTTGCTCGCATTGGTGGCGGTACTGTTCGCCAGCAGGGTGGGCAAGGCCGCATTTGAGCTGAATACGCGTCCGCGCACAAGATCAAGATTGGTGCTTACCGCAATTGGATTGCCCAGGGTCACATCCCCGCTTGGTTTGTTAATGCGCAGCACGCTGAATTTTTCGTTCGGGTCGGTGTTCAGGATGTGTTGGGCGCCGCTCCCGTTCAGCAGCACGTCGCTGCGGATCTCCAGGAATTGCGTTTCGGGCCCGCTGTTGATGAAGTCCCCCCCAAGGCGCATGTAGGCTGTTTGGCCCGGCGCGGGTTGCAGGTTCAGGGTGGCCATGGGCCCTATGTTCAAGTTGCCCGCTATATTCAACAGTGCATTGTTGTAGGCGGCGTTCAATGTTACTTTATTCGTGTTGCCGGAAAGCTCAACCGATCCTGCATTCAAAGTGGCGCTCGTCATCACCGTGTTCACAATGTCCGATGTGCTTTGGTTTTGCACCTTGTACAGCCCACCCACATTTAGTGTGCTGTTGTCGCGTACGTTCAATACCCTTGGCGTGGTGGTGATGGTCTGCGTAATTGTTGCGCAATCGGCAGTTCCACCCGGGTTCAGGCCAGGGGAAATACCCACGTTGCAGTTGTTTGTGGCCGTTGAATTGATCACCACGTTGGTGAGCGCATCGGGTATGCGTGCATCATCCCAGTTCTTGCATTCAAACCAGTCCATGTTCACGGTGCCCCGCCACAGCCCATGCGTCATGCCGCCTGGAATGATCGGCAGTATGGGAGCGGTGAGCCAGTTGTAGCCCAGCGAGTTGTATTCAGTGCAATTGGCAAAGCTGCTCCAGTTGGTCGGGTTCTCGATGCGGATGATCCAGTCACGTTGCGTTGCTGCGGTGATGGGGCCTTTGTATTTATTGAAATCGCTGGCCAAGGTGGGGCTGGTGCTAAAGCATTCCACGCCGGGTGGAAGATTGCTTCGCTGGTTGGCGGCCGGTGATGGGCAAGTGGCCGACCAAGGATAAGTAGGATTGGTACTGAATGCGTACAGGACTGTTCCAGTATATGTGGCATCGCTGTTGTTGTTCGTGCCACTGTTCCAAACACCGTCGTGCATGAAGAACAGTTGGTCGCCATTCGTGTTCATGTTCACAGCGCTTATGCTGCCTCCACCACTGGGCGTGTTGAGGTTGGTACAGGTCCAATGCGCATCCGGTGCCATGGCGACAATGTTTCCCGAACCCGCGATGCCGGTTATTTTGAATGTAATGACTTGTCCTGCAGGTATGGCTCCTCCGGTACGGCGCATCTTTACTGTACCCTCCTGGTTGCCCCAATGCCCGGGGTTGTTGCATCGTTCGTAACCGTTGTCGGTAATAATGATCTCAGTGCCGTACGCGATGTCCTTGAAAGCGAAGAAACTCACCCTGTCCTCACCGATCGACCCACTGCAAGCAGCCTCATTCGCGCTCACCCCAACAACCACCAGGTCACCGGGAATGAGCTCCGTAGGCGGCGAATCGATATCCCCGATATGAAGCGTTGCACTGGCGTTGGGTCCGATGACGATGCCGTTGCTGATGGCGATGATCGTGAACGTGACCGTTTCGGTGGGTTCAGCGATGCCATCGATCAGTGGGCTGGCCGTGAAACTGATGCTGGTTGCCGCACTGCTGAAGGGGATGGTGAATGTGCCGGTGTTGCCGGGCGGGTTGGTGGTGTAATCGGTGCCGTACACGGCTCCCGGGCCATTGGTGATCTGTATGGTCAGGTTGCCGGAAGGGTGGGGGGTAGTGAGGTTGATGGTAAAGACCTGTGGACCGGCACCCTCCAGTGCGCTGACACTGGTGGTGGCGAAGCTCGCCGAGGCAACAAAGTCATTATCGATAATGGTGAAAACATGCACGCTCGCCGGGCCGATGAAAAGACCGCCGGTAGCGCCCGTAAGGGTGAATTGGATGGTTTCATCGCTTTCCGGTATCGCATCATCCACAATGTTCACGCTGAAGGATGCGCTGGTGGCACCGGCCGGTACGGTCAATGTGATGACGTTCGCGACCGCATTGGGGGTGGTGCTGAAATCCGCCCCGTACGTGGCCGTTCCGCCCGTGATGGAAATGCTGATCGTGCCGGCGGCACTTGGGGTCGGGTTGATGGGCATGGTGATCGTTGCCATTCCTGCACCCTCGGAAGCTGAACTGGTGGGAGTGGCAAAATTCACCAGTCCTCCCGGCGGCAGATTGCCGGAAACCTGCACGTCGTCGATCCGATAACCGGAGGAGTTGTTCTTTTGGAACCTGATCCGAAGGTTCGGGGCTGCTGGAATCCCGGTTGCCGTGATCCATGTCCATGAAGTATTGGTCGGATGTGTATAGGAAAGGGCGGTGTAGTTGGTTCCATCCGTGCTTACGGAAATGGTAATGGCCGGAGAGCTGGAGTTTTCTGGCTTGAGCCCGAAAGAGAGAACCAACCCCGTATAGCCGGACGTGTTGATCCCGGCGATGAGAAAATCCTTCGCGTTGCTTCCACTGGTTCCCATGTATATGTTTCCACCACCTGAGGCGCCGGTATATCCAGTTGAACTATTAGTGGCCCGAACATCCGTGCCCAACGTGGTGGAAAAAACAATGGGCGCCCCGTTCTGCCAACCCGTGTAATCATTCACATTCGTGTTAGAGGCAGGCGTTCCCACGTTTTCCGAAAAAATGACCACTTGGGCGGAAGCACGTTCAACCAGCATGCTGGCCAATATTGTTAGCGCCACGCTTGCCCACAAGCTGGCCCTGCACAGTCCTATTCCTGTGCCGCCAATTGGCGCACCCAAGGAAGACAGCCGCCGCTTCATACATGCAAATATCGGGCTTGCCATGGCTTGCCGACCAAGGTAAACAATCGGCCCTGTATGAAGTTTTTGGCAGGTGTTGAAAACCTGTCCGTTCTATTCGGTCACCCCTGGTTCGAATTTCCAGCGGGGGGTGAGCATGGTGATCACCGGCTTTTCGTGGCCGTACTCACATCGGGGGCATCGGATGCGGCTCTCGCGCTTGAACCGGTGGCCGTTGGTGCATTCAAAGGCCTCGGTCAGTACGTTCGGGTCGTGCAGGTGCGGGCCATTGGCCCCGGGCGCAGAGGCTTGAAAGCTTTTTTCCGTGCGGTTGCTGCTGCGCTGGTATACCGTGCTCGTCTTGTTCTTGGAGGCACACTCAGGACAGGTCATGGAAAGGAAGGAATAATAGTTTGGTTTGCGCTGAAGATAACAATTCCGCCGAGGCCCTTCCTTCGTGGCCACGGGTGAATGTGCCCGAGCCGCAACAAGAAAGCCGCCCATCCGGAGCGGCTTTCTTGGCCGGGCAGTTGGGCGGAAGCCCTTACCCGGAATATGCAGCAGCACTTCCATTACGGCCCGAGATCGCTGCGACAGCAAGCGTTTCACTGGCTTTCCCCCGCCTGTGGCGGCACCGTTTGCTTTCGTCACAACGGCTTGGGCTATTGCGCCTCAACGAAACCCTTGCTGCCATCGCCCTTTCGACCCTGGGCACGAAGCCTACTGCACGATCCGGCCTTACAATTCTCCCTTTTCCGCCGCCTTCACCATTTTCTTGTTCGCATATATGGCCACCTCCACGCGGCGGTTTTGCGCCATGCCCGCCGGTGTGCTATTGTCCGCAATGGGTTGGCTCTCGCCGTACCCCATGGTGGTGATCCGGTTGCCCTTCACGCCTTTGCCGGTCAAATAGTCGGCAACACTTTGTGCCCGTTTTTTGGAGAGGGTCATGTTGTATTCATCAGGGCCCGAGGAATCGGTGTGGCCTTCCACCAGGATATCGGTGTCCTCGTATTTTTTCAGTGTTTCCGCCAATTCATTCAGGTTGGCCTGGGCCGTGCTGCTCAAGCTGCTCTGGTCCACGGCAAAGAGCAATCCGCTGTCGAATGTGATCTTGATCCCTTCACCAACACGCTCTACGGTGGCGCCTTCCATGTCCTTGCGAAGCTCTTCCGCCTGCTTGTCCATTTTGTGGCCGATCAATGCTCCTGCGGTACCGCCCACGGCAGCCCCGATAATGGCGCCCACCGCTGTGCCATGGTCACCGAACTGGTTGCCCACCACCGCACCCACGCCCGCACCGGCCCCGGCACCTATGGCGCCTCCCTTCACACCTTTGGAAGCGTTGCAGCCGCTGCCCACCAAGGCCGTGCCCAACGCTGCCGCCACTATAATTGATGCGTATTTCATGCTTGTTCTTTTGTTGATTTCCGCCGGGATCGCCAAAGGCATTCCACAACCGGTGCGGGTGGGGCTGAAGCCGCGGAAAGCCGCGGCCACAGGGACTTTTATCTGGCCGGGCGGAATCATGCGGGGCCGGATGGGCGGGAAATTGCCACCCCGTGGCGCGGCATTGCTGCCCCGCCAGGCCCTAAAGGCGCACCAGTCGCCCTTGGCGAAGCAACCCTGTGGCGCTATCGCGCAATTGCAGGTGGTACACCCCTGCGGGCAGGCCGTGCATCTCCAACTCACCACCATGCACCGCCATGTGGCGCATGAGCTGGCCGTTGGCCGCGCGCACTTCAAGTACGCCTTGCAGGGCATCATCAACCAAGCGCACCATATTGCCATAAGCGGGATTGGGCCAGGGTTGCAGGGGTAACAGGTCGCGGCGGGCCTCAACAGGTATGGCCGGATAAAACGTGGCGTGGCCGTTGATATCCGCTTGGCGTAACCGGTAATAGGCCACACCATGCACGGGCTGTGGGTCGAAGGCCTCGTAGCGCATGATCTGCGTGCTGTTGCCTGCGCCCGCCACCTGCAGCACCGGAGCGAAGGACAGGCCGTCCACCGATCGTTCCAAGGTGAAGTGATCATTGTCCTGTTCGCTGGCGGTGGCCCAATTCAGGTGCACGCCTCGGGCCGTGGCCTCGCCGCTGAATTGGATAAGGGTAACAGGCAGCGTGCCCGCTTGGATGGTGACGTACTGGTGGGGTATGCCGCGGCCTTATATCTGTATCCGCACCGTATTGCATTGCAACTGGGCCAGCGCGGCGGTAGCACAATCACTTTGGCCGCGCCAGGCGTTGCCCGTGGTGGTCACCGTTCCAGAGGATGGCTTTTTCGGCAAGTTGAAGAATAGCGAGTTGCTGCCACAAACCACGTTGCCTTGCAACGTATACATGTTGGCCGGCTGGTTGGGACCGGAGAAGGTGATCTGGTAGGCCAATTTCACATCCTAGTTATATCCCCACGGGCATGGATTTGCGTGTGGCACCAGCGATACGAACAGGATGTCGATGTTCACTTGGTAACCGTTGCTGCTGTATACCGTGGTACCCGCGGATGTGGTGCGGGGCAAGCAACAAGCGAGGATGAAGGCGAGGAAAGCAATGGGATGTGATAGGGCAGCAAAAGGTCGGGCGGATAGGAACATGGAGGGGCTTCAACGCAAGAAGGGGCATTGGGTTCTTCCGTGCGTGCCGTCAGCTTAGTTTAGGTGCCTGATCCGATCTGCTGATGGCCCTGTTGAAACGTTTTTTGCCAGCGCTTGTGCTGGCGTGCGCGGCGTGCACGGCAATGGCGCAACCCTATCCGCAAGGTTGCCATTATTACCGCAACCATCCGGTGGCGCCGCCTGTGCCCACGCCTGCCGATCGGGCCCTGATCGACCAGGTGATCGCGCGCAGCGATACGTTCGACATCCTGCATTATGACATCAACATCGACGTTACCAACTACGATGCGGCATTCATTCAAGCGGCCACCACCGTGCGCTATACTGCATTGATGGAAGCCCAGCAATTCATCCGCTTCGAATTGTGGGACCTTGAAGTGGATTCCGTGACCGCTGGCGGGATCGTGTTGGAGCACAGCTACGACGGCGAAGTATTGCGGGTGGATTTCGTGGCACCGCCAGTACCCGGTGAAGTGGATTCGCTCACCGTGCACTACCACGGCCAGCCGCGTCGCGATCCACAATGGGGCGGCTTCTATTTTGAAAGTGGCTACATCTACAACCTGGGTATCGGCCTCAGCACCATTCCGCCAAACTTCGGCAAAGTGTGGTACCCGTGTTTCGATTCGTTCGTGGAACGCGCCACCTACACGTATCATGTTAAAAGCGCCAATGGCATGAAAGCGCATGGCCAAGGAGCATATTTGGGCGAGGTGCAATTGGGCGGTGATACCGTCGTGCGCAGCTTCCACATGGCCCAGCCCATACCAACGTACCTGAGTGCGATCGCGGTATCCAACTATGTGGACAGCAACTACGTGCACAGCGGGGCCTTTGCGGAAATCCCGGTGCGGCTTACCGCTACCCCGGGCAAGCTGGCCGGAATGGCACAAAAAATGGTCGATGTGGGGGCCGCCATCGATGCGTGCGAGCATTGGTACGGTCCTTATGGCTGGGGCAGGGTGGGCTATGTGCTTACCACCGATGGGGCGTTGGAGATACCCACCAACATTGCCTTTCCGGATTTCATGCCCACCCAAACGCAAGCGCAGAACCGCAGGCTGCTTACCCATGAACTGGGCCACAGCTGGTGGGGCGACATGGTAACGCCGCGCACCCAGCAGGACATGTGGCTGAAGGAGGGGCCGGCTGAATACAGTGCACACCTGGTTGAGGAATGGATAGGCGGGGAGGAGGCCTTTGTGAACACCGTGAAGGACAACCAGCTCTACGTGCTACAGCGCGCCCACATGCAGGATGGCGGCTTCCAACCGCTCTCCCCCATGCCCGATCCCTACATCTACGGCCTTACCACGTACTACAAGGGGGCCTCGGTAATGCACAACCTGCGTGGCTACATGGGCGATACGCTCTTCAGCCAGGCCATGCACGACATACAGGCCGCACACGCCTACCAGACCTTGGATGCCATCGGTTTCCGCGATGCACTGGAGGCCAGCAGCGGCCTGGATCTTGGGCCCTTCTTTACCGATCAGGTGTTCGCCCCCGGGTTCTCGGTTTTCGTGGTGCAGCATTTTGCCGCCACACAGGCAAGCGGCCATTGGCAGGTGCAATTGGGGTTGAAGCAGAAACTGCGCGGCGCCACGGTGTTCCATGAACAGGTGCCGCTGGATCTAACGCTGGTCGGTGCGCAAGGCCAACGCCAGGAATACCGGATCACGGTGGGCGGTGAATATGACAGCGCCGAGCTGGCCTGTGGCTTCGAACCGGTGATGGCCGTGCTGAATGGGCACAACCGGCTGAACCAGGCCCGGATGGACCTGGAGCGGCCCCTGCTGCCCGGTGTTGCCGTGCCGGTGGTGCAGCCAAGGGTCAACTTTCGCCTGCAAACCGTGCAGGTCCCCGATACCGGTCTGTTGCGCATTGAGCACATTTGGGCAGCACCAGAAAGCGATCAGTTGGGCACGGGCATCGCGGAGATCTCGGGCACCAATTACTGGATCGTCGACGGGTATTGGCCCGATTCCTCGGTGCTGAAGGCACGGGTGGCCTATGCCGCGTTGGACCCAGCATCGTTGGACCACGAACTGCTCGGTGTGAATGAGGCCGGCGTGATGTTGTTGTACCGCCCAAACGCGACCACGGCTTGGGAAGTGTACCCGGACCAGACCGTGAATGCCGGGGTGTTGGTGAATGGCAGCGGCAACATTGACATCAACGTGTTGCGCAAGGGCCAGTACGCGTTCGGCAAGGGCATTTTCACCCAAGTGGCCGAACATGCCGGCCAGGGCGGCCAGCTTCAACTATGGCCTGTGCCCACGGGCGATGTGCTGAACATCGGTGGGCTGCCGGCCAATGTGGGCACCTTGTGCCTGCGGCTGTTCGGCAGCAAAGGTGAATTGTTGCGGGAAGAGTACCGGCGTGGCCCAGCAGGAGTTCCCCTGCAAATGGCGCTGCACGGCCTGCCGACGGGGAACTATATGCTACAGGTACGCACCTTGGAAGGTTCGCTGCTTGGCCGCTCAGCCTTTGTGGTGGCCCGTTGATGGCTGGGCCCGCGGGTGGAAGCGCATGATGTTGCTGCGCAGGTATTCGCGGTCGAGGTGGGTGTAGATCTCGGTGGTGGTGATGCTGGCGTGCCCGAGCATCTCCTGCACCGAGCGCAGGTCGGCACCGCCTTCCACCAAATGCGTGGCAAAGCTATGGCGGAAGGTGTGCGGGCTGATGGACTTGCGCACACCGGCGGCCTCGGCCAGGGCCTTCACCAATTTGAACACCGAAACGCGGGACAGGCCGCCGCCGCGGGCATTGAGGAAGAGCAGGTCGGCCGCCTTGGGCTGCACCGGCAGGTGGCTGCGTTCCTGCTCCCGGTAAATGGTGATCTGGTGCATGGCCTCCGGCGTAATGGGCACCAACCGCTCCTTGTTGCCCTTGCCCACCACGCGCACAAATCCTTCCTGGAAATGGAGCCGGCTCAATTGCAGCCCGCATAGTTCGCTGACCCGCAGTCCGCATCCATAAAGCGTTTCAAGCATGGCCCGGTCGCGGTGGGCCAAAGGGGCGGACATGTCAATGGCGCCTATAATGGCATCGATGTCCTCAATGCTGAGGAAGTCGGGCAAGTACCTGCCAATGCGCGGGCTTTCCAGCAGTTCTGTGGGGTCGCTGTCCACGCGCTTGTCCAGCATTAGATGCCGGTAGAATGAACGGATGGCGCTGAGCAGGCGGGCTTGGCTAGTGGCCTTCAACCCCGCCTTCACCTGTACCGCAATAAAATCCTGAAGGTGCCGCAGTTCCACTTGGTCCGGACAAAGAGGCGGTTGCAGGGCGGTGGCATGTTCGCGCAATTTGGCCAGGTCCGTCAGGTAGGCTTCAACCGTGCGCGGGCTCAAGCCACGCTCCAGCTTGAGGTGGATCCGGTAGTCAGCAAGGGCCTGTTCCCACTGCATGGTGCAAAGATCGGCCGGTGCTTGGTGCGGATGGGCCGGGGAAATGCAGACTTTTGCGCAGAGCCATGCACATCCGCATCATCAACGGCCCCAATTTGGACCAGATCGGCCGCCGCGAGCCGGAGCTTTACGGAGTACGTTCCTTCGGTGATTACCTGAAGGAATTGGAGGCGTATGCCGCACCGGACCGACTGAGCTATTTCCAGAGCAACCACGAGGGTGAACTGATCGAGGCCCTGCGAGCTGCTGACACTGAATGCCATGGCGTTGTGCTGAACGCTGGCGGGTACACGCATACGAGCGTTGCGCTACGCGATGCCCTGGCCATGCTGTCAGTGCCGGTGGTGGAGGTGCACATTTCCAACATCCTGGCCCGCGAGGAGTTCCGCCACCGATCATTGCTTGCGGCGCATTGCGCCGGTATGATCAGCGGCTTCGGGCTTGAGGGCTACCGCTTGGCGGTGGACCATCTGCGGCGGGCCAAGGGCTGAATGAAGGCCTTGGCATCGAGTTGGCCGAACGTGCGCCAGCCCAGGATGAACCTGTCATAGGCGATGCTTCGCCGGTACATGCCGGTGAGGTCGGGGTGGTGCCCGATGGCACGCAATGCCTTCCGTTCGCGCAGCAACCGGGGCAGCCACCGGAAAAATTGCCGATGTGCACGGCCTACCTGCACCGCATGCACGGCATGGCCCTCGACGAAGAATTTGGCCGCCGCCATCCAGTCCAGGGCCAAGCGGTGGATAATGCGGTAGTAGATCCAGCGGGAATCGAGGTGTTTGGTGAGCACGGCCAGGCTGTTCCTGAAATTGAGGAAGGTTTTGTGCGGGTTGTCGTATTGCAGCGCGCCGCCGCCCACATGGTATACACGGGCCGTGCTGGTGTAGCCCACCCGCCAGCCTCTCCGGCGCAGGTTCCAGCACAGGTCGATCTCCTCCATGTGGGCGAAGAGGGTGTCATCAAAACCGCCAGCCTCACGGAATGCCGCCGAGCGGATCATCAGGCATGCGCCGGTGGCCCAGAACACATCGGCTTCATCATCGTATTGCCCTTGGTCCTGTTCGGTAAGGTCGAAAATGCGCCCCCTGCAGAACGGATATCCGTTGCGGTCAATGAAACCGCCCGCGGCGCCGGCATGCTCGAAACGGTCGCGCCGTGCATGGCTGAGGATCTTCGGCTGGCAGGCCGCCATGTCCGGCCGCCCGGCCAAATGGCAACGCAGGGCCTTCACCCAGCCGGCCGTCACTTCCACGTCGGAGTTGAGCAGCACGAAATATTCAGCCTCCACCTGCTTCAGTGCCGCGTTGTAGCCACCGGCAAAGCCCAGGTTGCTGGCCAGTTCGATCACGTTCACTTGCGGAAGGTGTGACCGTACCCAATCCACCGAGCCGTCGGTGCTGGCGTTGTCGGCCACGATCACGCGGGCATCATCGGTGGAATGTTCAAGTACGGTGGGCAGGAATTGTTGCAACCAGTGCAGGCCGTTCCAGTTGAGGATCACCACCGCCGTGTTCATGCACCGTTCTTGCTTCCGGCAAAAATGGTGAGGAAGGTGGCGACCCGATCAAAAAAGACGTGAATGCCGATCACCTGGGCCGCCGGCCGCCTTGGTTGCCGCCGCCGCCCTGTGCTGGCCGCGCGGGTGGGGCGGACGGCGCGCGCTGCATCTGCGGGGCACGTTGTTGCTGCATTTGCGGCGCGCGCTGTTGCTGTGGCATTTGTGGTGTACGCTGTTGCGTGCGGTCCTGTTGGTAGCCCCGGTATTCGTTGGTGCGCTGCTCGCCGCGCATGCGGTCGCGCTGGATGCTGCCTGGGCTCTGGTACCTTTCCCGCGGCTGCTCGGACATGGGCCGTGCCCCAGGGGTGGGCATGCGTTGCGGTTGTGCCGTGTTGCGGTCGTTGGGCGCGGGCGTCCGTTGAACCGGTGCTTGGTCCCGGTCGCGCTGCACCGGTGGTGTGGTGCCCAGGTCGCGGCCGGGGGGTGCCGTGCGGTCGCGCTGAATGGGCGCATTGGTATCCGTGCCCGGGCGCACCGCGCCGCCGCGGTCGCCTTGCCCATCGGGGTTGCGCACCGATTCCCAGCGGCGGTCCTTGAATTCCTCGGTCCGGCCGTCCTGGTTTCGGTATACGTTGCCATCCCGGTCGGTGAAGTGGTCGTCCTTCATGCGCTCCATGGTGCGCACGGGCCTGCTTCCGTCGTCGCGTTTCACGGGGGTGTCAGGTGTTCGGGCCACGGGCCTGTCGGCCACCACGGAGGGCGCCACCCCATCCACGCGGTGGTTTCTGTAAAGGTCGGTGCGCTGGGCGGTCACAGCGCCCCCGGTCACCGGCCTTCCGCTGCCTGCCGAACCGGCCGAAAGGCTTGGCCGGTGGCCGTAGAAACTGCCCCCATGGTCGCGGCCATGGCCATGATAGCCGTACCAGGTGGCCACCGGCGGGCAATACCCGTAAGGTCCCCACCAACCCCAGGCATAAGGGCGGTAATAGCCGTAATAATTCCAGTCGGGATAGAACCAATTGTAACCCCAACTGGCCCCGAAGCCCCAGCCGTACCAAGGGTTGTAAACCATGTTGAAACCCCAGGTATAGGGGCGGGGATACCAATAGTAGCCGCGCCAAGGGCGGTAGTAATATCCTGTGCCGTATATGAGCACGCCACCCTGCACGTAACTGCCGAGGTAGCCCGGCGTGTACCCCGTGAATACGTAGTCGGGCGTGTAGTCATAGATGTACACGTAGCGCACCTTGTAAGCGGGGTCCGATGGACGTATATCATTGACCTGCGAGGGCACTGCGGTGCTCACCGTCCAAGGGCCGTCGGGGCTGGTTCCTTCGTACCACACGGCATTGTCCACCACGTAATACACGCCATTGATGCGCAGTACGGTGGTGCTGGCATTTACAGCCGAATACACCGATGTGCCGGCGATCTGTTGGAACTGGGGATCTCCATCGTAGTTCACTTGCACGCGTGCGGTGCGGCGGTCCACCTTGGCGGTCTGGGGTATGGCTGCATCGCGCACGGCCTCACGCGCGGCCGCGGTGCCCGGCACATGGGCCAATATGCCGTCCTTGGCCGTGCCTTCGGGTACTTTGGCAAAGCTGGCCGGCAATGTTCCAGCGGGTACAAATCGCCATGGGCCATTACGCAGGTCGCTGGTGGCGTACCACCGGCCGGATGCCAAGAGGTAGTATTCCTGCGTGGGAATGTCCAGGAACAGGTCCTGGTCGGTGTTGGTCACGTACATCAGCGAGCTGTTGTCGTAGGGCTGCATTTGTGGCGCGCCGTTGATGTCGAGCAACACGGCCGGTTTACCTGAATACACCACCTCGGGCACCAGGTTGTCGCTTCGCTTTTGGCCATAGGTGCTGTCCACCTGTTGCGCCATGGTCTCGAGGTAATTTGGCGCGGCCGGTTTGTTCTGCCAAGGGCCCTCCACGGCATCGGCGGTGTACCACAGCCCCGAGCCGTACAGCCAGAGCTTATTGTTGGTGCGCACCAGGAAGTAAGGGGTGTTCACCACGCGTTCCACCTTGGGCTGGTTGGCGGCGTACACCCCGTCGCCGGCCTTGGCATCATTCTTCACCTCATTGAAGAGCGGGTCGCCGTCCACAAAGAGCAGGATAGACGGTTTGTCACGGTAGATGATCTGCGGTGGCGTATTGTCATACGAGGCGGACGATTGCTTTTCCTCCTCCAGCGCCGCCACCATCCAGTCGATGGATATCGGCGGGGCGTTCGCCAATATGCCCTTGCCCAATGCATCTTTCACCTGGGCCTGCTCGGTGGCATCGGTGATGCCGGGGAACCGGATATCGGTGACCTTGAATGCAGAGAGCTTCCCCATGCGGTCGGCCCGGTCAATGGCCAACGAGCCGCTTCCCCATAGCGCCCCGAAAATGGGTGTTTCATCCTGTGGCCGCTGCAGTGCGGCGGCGGCGCGTGCGGTGAAGCTCGTTCCATCGAAGCTTTCGGGCTGTGGCTTGAACACCTGCACCTGGTATTCGCCCGCGGAGAAGATCACCGGCCACTCGGCGGTGTCCTGTGCATGCGCCAATGGGCTGGCGCCCAATGCAATGCCGAATGCGATAAGGGGAAGGCGGGTTGTCATGTTGATCAGGCTTTCTGCGCGCATGGGTACCAAGTTCGTGCCAAGGTTCGGATCTGGGGCGCAGGTTCATCAATTGCACCATCCGCGCCCACGGTCTTCCCCGGCGGCCATGCTTGTAAAGTTAATGGGGCCAGCACTGGCGCGGTATATGGCGATCACACTTATTTTGGCATTGTATTTCGTTCGGCTCCGTGGAATGCACAACGGTTGAGGCCATGTTGAAGCGGGGGATCTCACTTACGGCACTGGGGCTACTGCTTTGCAGTGGTGCTGGGCTGCATGCGGCAGGCCTGAGGCTGGAGGGAAAATTGATCGTGCGGAACGGGAACGCTGACGGCGCCCGCATGGTGGTGGTGAGCAAGGATGAGACCACGGTGTTGGACCGGGGGTTGGATCATATCCTGCTCGACCTGAAGCTCCACGCCAGTTACCTGATCGCCTTCGAGCGCCCGGGCTTCATCAGCAAGCAACTGCTCTTCAATACGGGTGTGCCGGAAGGCATGGACGCCGATTATTCCTTCCCCTTCCAAGTGACCTTGGATGCATTGCCACAAGGGCAGCCCCTGGAATATGCAGGGCCTGTCGGTTATATCCATTTCGATGCACAGATCAATGCGTTTGGTTACAGCACGGATTACCGGATCGCAAAGGATGAGGCGCTGGACGAGCGGCTGCGCGCGGCTGATAGGAAGCCGGCGGCGGTTGTGGCAATGCCGTTGAACACGGGCAGTACGCCACTGCCTGCTGCACGCAATCCCTACGCGCAATTGGCACCCACGATCTCCAAGGTATCACCGGTCGTGCATGTATTGGCGTCTTCGCCGCTGCAGCAACAAACCGCCCCGCGGGGGCTGGTTTCAGGGGAATTGATCGGGCCTTCGCAAAAACGCCCTGATCGCGGAATGTTGCTGGCCCGCGTTGATGGGCCGGATGCCAACGGCGATCTCACCAGCGAGCCCGGGCAGGCCACACGGGAAGTGTTGGTGGAGCCGCTGCGTGTGATCACCGTAGTGAAACGGCAACAGGAGGGCCGTGTGATCGAGTACCGCCGCGTGGCCAGTTACTACGGCGGTGTTACGTATTTTGAGGACGGTAGGCCGTGCTCGGCGGACACCTACCACCAGGGCATTGGGCGTTGATCAGCCTGCGCGGCGGTGCAATTGCACCACGTTTTCCACATGGCTGGTATGCGGGAACATATCCACCGGCTGCACATGGGCCACTGAATAAAGATCTTGCAGCAAGGCAAGGTCGCGTGCCTGCGTGGCCGGGTTGCAGCTCACGTAAACGATGCGTTGCGGACCGATGCCACGGATCCTTTCCACCACTGCGGGGTGCATGCCTGCACGGGGCGGATCGGTTATCAATACCTCAGGCCGGCCATGGCGGGCAATGAATTCGTCATTCAACAGGTCCTTAAGATCGCCGGCCTCGAAGATGGCATTGGAAATACCGTTGAGCCGTGCATTCACCTCCGCATCGGCCACGGCCTCGGGCACAATCTCCGCACCAACGACCTTGGCGCAATGGCGGGCCAGGAAAAGTGAGATGCTGCCCGCACCGCAGTACAGGTCGTACACCAGTTCGTTCCCCTTCAGCCCGGCCAGGTCGCGCACCAGTGCATACATCGCTTCGGTCTGTTCCGGATTGGTTTGGAAGAAGCTTTTCGCACCGATCCGGAATTTCAAGGGCGCAAATCCCTCGTCCTTCAATTCTTCGATCAGGTGGTCCTGTCCGTGGAAAACATGGATGTCCAGGTCCCAAATGGTATCGTTCTTCTTCGTATTGATGCACCACAACAACGAAGTGATCTGTGGGAAACCCTCCAGCAGCGCTTGCAGCAACTGTTGGCGGGGCACAGCATCCTCATGGCCGAAAGCGAGCAGGACCATGGTGCCGCCGGTGGTGGTGGTGCGTATGGTCAGTGTGCGCAGCCATCCCTCATGCCGGTACACGTTGTAATAGCTCAGCCTATGGGCCGCGCCATAAGCACGGATAAAGTTGCGGATCGCATCGCTTGGTGCGGGCTGCAACCAGCACTCGATGGCGTCGAACACCTTGTCGAACCTGCCGGGCAGGTGATAGCCGAGGCCGCGCCGGTCCTCCAGCTTTTCGCCGTCCTGCAGCTCGGCCCCTGTGATCCAGCGCCGGTCGGTGAACGTGTACTCAAGCTTATTCCGGTAGAATCTTGTGTGCGGTGAGGCCAGTGTGGGCGGCACCTCTGGCAGTTCGAGGCCGCCCAGCCGGGTGAGGTTGTCGATCACCTCCTGGCGCTTGAAGCGCAGCTGGGCGGTATAGGAGAGGTCTTGCCAGGTACAGCCGCCACACAGGCCGAAGTGTGCACAAAAGGCATCAACGCGGTCGGTGGAGGGTTTGATGAGCCGCACCACCTTGGCCTCCGCGAAACTTTTTTTCCGGCGGGTGACCTGCAGGTCAACCACGTCGCCGGGTACGGCACCGGTAACGAAATACACCATGCCGTCCACCTTGGCCAAGGACTTTCCCTTGGCTGCCCAGCCGGTGATCGTAATGTTTGCAAGCAACGGGAGGTTCCTTTTGGCCATGTAATGTTCCACTCAAAGGGGTGGAAAAAGCAGCATATTGAATAAGTGGATCCGGGATTTCAACCTTATTGTTTCTTGAAACTGCCCGCCCGCCATGCTTGCACGAACTGTGCCCAGGCGATGGGGTTGAACAGGTTCATCGTGGGCGCCATGCCTTGGTTGTAGATCCTTGTATTGTCCTGCAGGGATTGGAAATGCGCGGCCAGGCCGGGGTCCGGGGGCAGGTTTTCCATGCGCTGTATGGCCTCGGCGCTATTGAGGTGCTTCAGCGCGCGTTGGTATTCGCTGTCCGAAATGTTGAGCGCCAGGAACGCCTCGCGAAACTGCTCCTTGCTTGGCCAAGGGTATACCTCCAGCGGTTTCAGCAGCACCGTATCGGGGATCAGCACGTGGATCATGCTGTACTTGTTGTCGCCCAATGAATCGGGGATCACATAATGCCCGCGCTTGAACCCCACGGCCGCATATTCGATGGTGTCGCCGGTTTGCGCCACGAAGCTGAAGTACCCGTACACATCGCTGATGGTGCCCCGAAAGCTGCCCTTGGTCAATATGCTGGTAAAGGGTACGGGCTCCAGGCTGTCGCCCGTTACCACCACTCCGCTGAACTGCACCAAGTGCCGGTTACGGTCCTTTTGGGCATGCAGGGCGAAGGGCAATGCAAGAAGAAGAATGAACAGAAGTGGACGCATCGGCCAAAGGTACGGCGCACCCCATCCGATCCCATGCCGATCGCGCATGGAGCCAGGCCGGAAAAAGTGTTGGACGGCCCACCGAGGTGGATGTCCATGCGCTACTTTGGCCCCTATGAAATCCCTCGCTACCCTCCCCATTTTCCTGTTCGCGGCCCCCGCCCTTGCCCAGATCACCATCGGGCCGGCCGATATGCCCTCGCCTGGCGACACGGTGCGCTATGTAACCACCACCACCACGATCGATCCCGCGCCCACCGGTGCGGCCCATCATTGGGATTTCAGCACACTGGTGGCGGGTCCTGAAGGCGCGGATACCATGGTATCGGTGGGCAGTACGCCGTTCGCGTACCAATTCTTCTTCAACAACGCGCTGCTCTACCCGAACCACAAGGCCGACTTCGCCATGCGCGGGCCGGCCGTGGGCTTGCAAGGTTTTTCCCTTTCCAATGTCTTCGATTATTACAAGAACAATGCGAACGGCTTCCGCAACGTGGGCTTCGGCGCCAACCTCAACGGCCTGCCCACCTCCGTGCGCCGCGATCCTGTCGATTGGATCTACCGCTTTCCCATGCAATATGGCAATGTGGACAGTTCAGCCAGCCATTTCGAGGTTTCGGTGCCCACCCTGGGCTTTTTCGGGCAGGACCAAATGCGCCGCAATGAGGTGGATGGTTGGGGCACCCTGGTGCTGCCCACCGATACCTTCCAGGTTTTACGGGTGAAATCGCGGATCGCACGTACGGATACGGTGTACATCAATATGCTGAACATGGGCTTTGCGCTGCCCGAGCCGGAAACCATCGAATACAAATGGCTCGCCGCCGGCATGGACCAACCTGTACTGCAGGTTACCACCGTGGGCGGTGTGAACACGCTGGTGCGGTTCCACCATGACCCCACGGACATCGCCACGCGGGTGGAGGACCATGGCGTGAAAGAGCCGCTCCGCCTGTGGCCCAATCCGGCCACCGACCGCCTCTACTGGGAGGGGAACCTCGCGGGCAGCATGCTGGTGGCCAGCGATGGCAGCGTGGTGCTCACTTTCCCGCAAGCGGGCGCCACAAGCGGTTCAGCCGATGTGGGCCACCTGCCGCCAGGACCCTATTTCGTGCGCGATAAGGCGGGAAACGGTGTTCACGGGTTGATGATCGCGCGTTGAGCCGCCGTTACGCCAGTTCAGGCAACAACCCGGGCCAACGCGACCTGATCCTGCTGCAGGCCATTTGGGCTGCGTTTTCCTCGTTCCGGTGCACCAAGGCCAGCAGTTCAGCCCCTTGTGGGTGTTGAAGAAGGCGAAGCAGCACCTTCCGCCCGAGGTCCGCCTCGATCTCCAGCGGGCTGCCATCGTGCACGGGCCAGGCCAGTGTAACGGCACGCAGCGTGTACTGCCCGGCAAATGCCGCCACATAGCGCAACCTGCCCCATGGCCCCTGGCCATACCGTTCCGCCTGCGGCAAGTGGCCCACCTCGTGCGCCAAATGCAACAGCCATCGGCGCGTGCTTTCAAGCGAGCCGTCGCCATGGCCGTCCGGTGCGAACCATTTACGCGTGAACCAAATGGTGCGCCCGATGGTGATGGCACCGCCACGGTGGTAGGTGTACCACGGGGCATGCAGCCAGTTGGCAGTGGACGGGCGGACATGCACCGCCCGCAGCAAATGCAACCCCACGCTGCTTACCGCATGCAGCAGGCTGATGGTGGCCGGCGTGAGTGAGCCGTCCGGCCGAAGGACGGCCACATTGATGTTTTGCTGCGGCATGGGGCGACCAGTGCAAAAGCGGTGCCCAATATCGGTGCGCCAGTACCTTCGCCGCCATGCCCGGCAACAGCTTTGGCCAGATCTTCCAGCTCACCTCCTTCGGCGAAAGCCATGGCCCGGCCATTGGCGGTGTGGTGGATGGCTGCCCGGCCGGCCTGAAACTGGACCTGGGGCAGGTGCAGCATGAGCTTGACCGTCGCCGCCCGGGCAGCACTGCGTTAGGCACCACGCGCAATGAGCCCGATCGTGTGGAATGGTTGAGCGGGATCATGGACGGCACCACGTTGGGCACACCCATCGGCTTCCTGATCCGCAATGCGGATGCGCGGCCCCGCGATTACGAACACCTTGGTCAAGCCTACCGTCCGGGCCACGCCGATTTCACCTGGGAGGCCAAGTACGGCCTGCGCGACCATCGCGGCGGCGGGCGTGCCAGCGCGCGCGAAACGGCCGTGCGGGTGGTGGCCGGTGCCATAGCGCGGCAGCTGCTGGCGCATGTGGGCACCACCGTGCGCGCCTGGGTAAGCCAGGTGGGCCACGAGCGGCTGTTGAAGCCCTATGCCGGACTGGACCTGGCCAAGGTGTATGAAAGTGAAGTGCGCTGCCCGGACCTGGAAGCGGCCGGGCGCATGGAGGCGCTGATCAGGCATGTGCGCAAGGAGGGCGACACCGTAGGCGGCATGATCACCGCCGTGGCCGAAGGCATGCCCGCCGGTTGGGGCGAACCGGTGTTCGATAAGCTGCACGCGGACCTGGGCAAGGCCCTGTTCAGCATCAATGCCGTGAAAGGTGTGCAGTTCGGAAGTGGTTTCCACGCAGTGGGCATGCGCGGCTCGGAGCATAACGACAATTTCGTGCGCAGGGGCCATGGCATAGGCACCGCCACCAACCGCAGCGGCGGGGTGCTAGGCGGCATCAGCAATGGCGAGGACCTGGTTTTCGATGTGGCCTTCAAGCCGGTAAGCACCATTATGCGCGACCAGCCGGGCGTGGACCGCTTGGGACAGGAGACGGTGGTGAAGGGCAGGGGACGGCACGATGCCTGCGTGGTGCCCCGGGCCGTGCCCATTGTGGAGGCCATGGCCTGCCTTGTACTGGCCGACCATTGCCTGCGCCAACGTTCCGCGCGCCTTTAGGGCTATTTCGCCACGGTGCCGCGCTTTTCCAGCGCCTTCACCAGGTCCACCATCTGGTCCACTTCCAACTGCTTGCCCACGATCTTGCGGTCCTTGTCCATCAGATAGAAACGTGGTGTGGCGTACACATCCCACGCATCGGCGTAATTCAGGCTTTCAATGGTGGTGTACTTGGGAATGAATTTCCAGGAGGCTTTTTTGGCCTCTTCGAAAACGTGCCAGGTCAGGCCCACGTTCGTCCAATCCAGGTCCTTCTCGCGGATGAATTTCTTCCAATCGTTGAACAAGGTGCTGTCCGTGGCCTTGGCCACCGCGAACACGCCAACGTCCAGCGGCTTCAACTTGGCCTTCCAGTCCTCATGGATCTGCGGAAGCACCTTTTTGCAATGCCCGCAGTGGGGGTCCCAGAAAATGACGAGCACGTATTTCTCCGGCATCTTGTAGTAGCTGAGCCAGTTGGTTTCCGTGGAATCCGGCAAAATGATGTCCTTGCCCTGCGCGCCGATCACCAGGGGGGCCTGTTTGCGCGCGCGCTCGCACAGCTTGTCCAGCTTGTCCTCCGCCATCCAGTCCACGCGGTTCTTTTTGCCGTCCTTGGGGCAGTAGTAGGTCTGTGCCATGTGCACGAACACCGCGTCCATGCCCATGATGTCGCTGGTTTCGTACTTGTAGGTGATGTTGTTCACGGCGAACTTGAACAGGTCGCCGCCGTCGTCCATGCGCCGGATCAGGTCGTCGGCGTATTTGCTGATGGTATCGGGGATCTGCGGGATCACTTTTCCGATGTACTCATCGAACTTGTTCTGGAATACCGGCGCGCGCAGGTTGCGCGGGTCCTTCAGGTTGGTGTTGTCCCAGAAGTGTGCGCGGTAGTTGTAGTAACTGGCCACGCTGTCCAGCGAGCCGTCCGCCTTGTACACGTCGGTCTGTTCGGGCGTCATGCCTATTTTAATGATGCTGGCCACGAATGTTGAAGGATGGTTGGCCACAAGGTCCTTCTGGTACTTGAGTATTTCAGCATCCAGCTCCTTCAGTTTCTCCTTGTGTGCGCTCTTGGCTATCGGGTCCGCCGTGGCCTCCATTTCCGCCTTCAGTGCATCGGCCTCCTTGCGCTTTTCGGCCAAATAGCGGATGTAGCCCAGAAAGAGCTTGTTCTCCTCGGAACGCAGCACGGTAAGGTGTTCGTTGAGCGAGGCGGTATCACTTTTCATCTCCACCACGGGCTCGTTCACCAACAGCTCGAAGTATTTGGGGCCGGGCACCACCACGGCATATACCCCGGCCTTGTAGCCGCCGGGCCGCTCGAATACCGCCACGCCCTTGGCATTGGCCACGGTGGTATCGGCGTAGTACAGTTTATTGCCGTAATAGTTCGCCAAGTAAATGGTGTCGTTGGCGGTGCCTTCGATGTGGAATTGCAACCGGCGCTTTTCTTGTGCATGGGCCGTGGCGGCCAGGCCGAGCAAGAGGAGGAGTGCGGTGTATTTGTGCATGAGGCCCAAAAATAGAAGTGGTGGTTTCCGGTATACGGCGTTTAACGATCCTTTGACGCCCTCGGCATGGCGGACGGTGCCTTGCGCGTGGTTCACACCTGCATGGTCTTGAATTCGCTGGTGAGGTGGAAGGTGATCTCGGGGTTGTTCCGCCGTTCCAGTTCCAACATGTATGCCGAAGGTGCCATGAACACGGGGTTGTCGTCCTTGTCGAGCACGATCTGGTTCGATTTCACGCGGATGAACGCTTGTAGCGCAGCCTGGTCGTCGCTGGTGATCCAGCAGGCCTTGTGCGCCTGTATGGCCTGGAAGGAGCATTTGGCGCCATACTCGTGTTCCAGCCGGTAGCGGATCACATCGAACTGCAGTTCGCCCACGCAGCCCACGATCTTCTTGTTGCCGGGCTGCTGGGTGAAGAGTTGCGCCACGCCTTCATCGGTGAGCTGGCGAATGCCCTTTTCCAGTTGTTTGCTCTTCATCGGGTCCAGGTTCACCAGTTCGCGGAAAAGCTCGGGTGAGAAGGAGGGTATGCCCCTGAAATTGAATTTGGACCCGCCGGTAAGGGTGTCGCCGATCTTGAAGTTTCCGGTGTCGTAAAGCCCGATCACATCGCCCGGCCAGGCTTCCTCCACCAGCGACTTTTGGGCGGCCAGGAAGGCCGTGGGGTTGGCGAAGCGCAGCGGTTTGTCCAGCCGCATGTGGTGGTAGAAGGTGTTGCGCTTGAAGTGGCCTGAGCAAATGCGCAGGAAGGCGATGCGGTCGCGGTGGTTGGGGTCGAGGTTGGCGTGGATCTTGAACACAAAACCGCTGAATTCGGGGGCTTGCGGTTCCACCGTGCCTTGGTCGGTTTCCCGTGGCCCCGGCGGGGGTGCTATGCGCACGAAGGTGTCCAGCACCTCGCGCACGCCGAAGTTGTTGAAGGCGCTCCCGAAGAATACCGGGGCCACTTCGCCGCGCCGGTAGGCGGCCAGGTCCAGTGGGTCGTAAACACCGTTCACCAGTTCCACCTCTTCCCGCAGTTCCGCTGCGGCCTCCGCGCCGATCAACAGGTCCAGCTTCGGGTCGGCCAGGTCCTTGATCTGTTCACTGTCGGTCTCCTTTTTCGATTTGATCGATCGGAAGAGCCGCAGGTCATGGTCGTACAGGTCGTACACGCCTTGGAAGGTGGCGCCCACGCCAATGGGCCAGCTCAGCGGGCGCACACGGATCGAGAGCATTTCCTCCAATTCATCCAGCAGCGAGAACGCATCGCGCCCCTCAAGGTCGAGCTTGTTGATGAACACGATCACCGGCGTGTTGCGCATGCGGCACACTTCCATCAGGCGCTCGGTCTGGGGCTCAACGCCCTTGGTGGAGTCGATCACCAGCACAACGCTGTCCACGGCGGTCAGGGTGCGGTAGGTGTCCTCCGCAAAGTCCTTGTGGCCCGGTGTGTCCAGCAGGTTGATCAGTGTGCCGTCGTATTCGAAGGTCATTACCGAAGTGGTGACCGAAATGCCGCGCTGGCGCTCGATCTCCATGAAATCGCTGGTGGCACCCTTGCGGATCTTGTTGCTTTTCACCGCCCCGGCCGTTTGGATGGCCCCGCCGTAGAGCAGGAATTTTTCGGTGAGCGTTGTCTTGCCGGCGTCGGGGTGGCTGATGATGGCGAACGTGCGGCGCTTGGCTATTTCTTCTTGCTGGGCCATAGGGGGAAAAGGGCGGCAAAGGTAGCGGGCCGGTTTTACGGAATGTGCCGGAATGCGCGTGGCACGGAGAACATGGCGCTGGGCAGGATGTTACCTTCGTGTGCCATAATACCTTGAATTTACATGAGGAACACGATCACCCTTGCGCTGGCCTTTGCAGCACCCTTGGCCCTGTTCGCCCAAACGCCGGTAACGCGGATCGCCCTTCAGCAATGGGGCACCGGGTTCAATGAACCGGTGTGCATTACCCATGCAGGCGACGACAGGCTTTTCGTGCTGAACCGGGCAGGCATGATCAAGGTGGTAACGGACAGCATGCAGGTGCTTTCCGCGCCGTTCCTCAACATCACCTCCCGGGTGAACAGTGGCTACGGCGAACAGGGGTTGCTGGCCATGGCCTTCGATCCGGGGTATGCCGATAACGGTTATTTCTACTTGTACTATACGGCCGACAACGGACCGGGCAGCAGCCGCATCTCAAGGTTCCAAGTGACTTCCGACCCCAACGTGGCCGATGCAAGCAGCGAGGTGATCCTGCTCACGGTGCAACAACCCTACCTCAACCACAAGGGCGGCAGCCTGCACTTCGGCCCCGATGGCTACCTGTATTTCGGCTTCGGCGATGGGGGCAATGGCAACGATCCGCAGAACAACGCGCAGAACATGGGCAAAATGCTGGGCAAGATGATCCGTATCGATGTTTCGCAGCACAACGATACCTATGCCATTCCGCCCGACAACCCGTTCGTGGGAAGCACGGACACGTTGCCGGAGATATGGGCCAGTGGCCTGCGCAACCCGTGGCGGTGGAGCTTCGACCGGCAAACAGGCGACATGTGGATCGGCGATGTGGGGCAGAACGCCTGGGAGGAGGTGGATTTTTGGCCGGCGGGCAGCGGGGGGGGGGCCAACTTCGGCTGGCGTTGCCGCGAGGGTTTCGTGGCCACTCCGGGCGTAAGCCAAACCGGTTGCGCGGCCCAAGGGCAGTTCGTTGGGCCGGTGGCCGCATTCGACCATGCGGCCCAGGGCTGGTGCTCGGTGATCGGCGGATATGTGTACCGCGGGCCCAGCTACGCGAGGCTACAGGGCAAGTACATCTTCACCGATTATTGCGCAGGCGACTTCATCACCTTCGGCCCCAACTATGCGCTGGACACCTTGCTGGCCACCAATTTCTCCGGGCGGTTTTCAAGCTTCGGGGAGGATGCCGCGGGTGAGCTGTACGTGACGGACATGAGCAATGGGCGGATCTGGAAATTGGTGGATGCCTGCCCTGCCGACCCCCAGGTCACTTTCGACGGCAGTACCCTTTCCAGCACACAGGCCAATGGTTGGCAGTGGTTCCGCAACGGGCAGGCCATCCCCGGCGCCACCTCCGGCACGTTCAACCCAACGGAGAATGGAAGTTACACGGTGCTGGCCTCGTACAGTGGCGGCTGCAAACTGGTCTCCAACGCGGTGGATGTCACCGCCATGGGTATAGGGAAGCAGATGGACTTTCTGCCCTCGGTCTATCCCCAACCGGCCAGTTCAAGATTGGTCCTGGATGCCGGCTCCATGGCCAAGCCCGGATACACGGTGGAATTGCTGGATTCCAGCGGCAGGCAGGTAAGGAGCATGCCGTGGCCCCAAGGCGACAACGTGTTGTCCATTTCCGTGGCCGGGCTGCCGCAGGGCAACTATGTCGTACGGGGAAGCCTCGAAGGGGTGGTACACTGGAGCCGGGTGGTGCAAGTAATGCACTGACCGGCCGCCACGGTTCAACCGGCGATATCGTCGATCAGCCGCGCCATTTCACGATCGAGGTCCGTAACGGTATCGCCTGCATCGTGCGTTGCCAGGCTGATGTGGACCTTATTGTAAACGTTGGTCCATTCCGGGTGGTGCCCCAGCCGTTCGGCCAGCAGGGCCACCCGCATCATAAAGGCGAACGCCTCCACGAAGTCCTTGAACTCGAAGGAGCGTTGCAGTTTGTTATCCTCTTCCTTCCACATGGCAACAGGTATAGAAGAAGGACAGCCAGCGCGCCAAAGTGTTCGCCAAGGCGCAGATCAGGAAGGCCGATGCCTTGCCCGGGGGGATGCTCAACGGTGCACCGGCAGGTCGATGATGTGCATGGCACCGGCATCGCGCACGAGTTCCATTTCATCGATCAGCCTTTTGGCGCCGAGGTATTTGTCCACGATGAACAGCACGTAGCGTATGTCCACGGAGATATTGCGGCATTTGGCGGGGTCGAAGAGCACATCGCTCATGGTGCTTTCCCAGGTGCGGTCGAAATTCAGGCCGATCAATTCGCCCTTGCCGTTCAGCACCGGACTGCCGCTGTTGCCGCCGGTGGTGTGCAGGGTGGAAAGGAAGCACACGGGCATTTCCCCGTTGGCATCCGCATAGGTGCCGTAATCCTTGGCGCGGAAGAGTTCCAACAGCCTGGCCGGCACCACGAAGTCCGGTTCGTTCGGGTCGGCTTTTTCCATCACGCCCTCCAACGTGGTGAAGGGTTTGTAGATGATCCCGTCGCGCGGCTCGGCGCCCTCAACGCGCCCGTAGCTGAGCCGCAAGGTGCTGTTGGCATCGGGCCACCAGGTTCTCTCCGGGAACAATTCCATCAGCCCGCGCGACCAGGTGCGCATGGAGGTCTCGATCCGGTCACCCAATTCGGCATGCCGGGGCCGCACCTGGCCGAGGAAGCTCTCGTGGAACGCGCGCACCAGCAGGTACGCGGGATCTTTGGCCATGGCCTTGGCCACTTTGGGTGAAAAATGGTCAAGCGCTCGGTACACGCGGGCGCTGTCGGTGAAAATGCTCTTGTCGAACACGCTGGCCACATACCGCTCCGTGCTTCCCCCGAACCGGTTGTCGATCGCGGCCAGTGCGGAGGGCGCGAGGTCTTTTGGCGCATTGCGCCTGTAAATGGGCAGTTGCGCGAGAAGAACATCACGGTCCACCTGCGGGATGTAATTCTTGAAATAGCCGCTGGCCGCCGTGCGCAGCCGTTGCACTTCAGCGCCTAATGTGCCGTTCCGCCTCAATTCGCCATGCCGCTCCACCAGCTTTTGGAAGCCGTCGGCAAAGCGGAGGAATTCGGGGCCCACATACACTATTTCCACAAAAAGTTCACGGGCCTTGGCGTAGGGCAGGTATTCGCCGTAAAGCGCTGCCAGCTCGCCGATCACGTTCTCATATTCGGGCCGGCCCTGTGCGCGCTTGGCGAACTCCTGCTCGAGTTCGGCCTTTACGCGCACGGCGTCCAGTTCCTTGAGCCCGCGCACCTCGCCGATCCACTTTTTCCATCCGTTGCTGATGCGGCTTTGCTTGCTGGCGTATTGCAGCTTGGCCTTTTCACTGCCCAGCATGGCGGCATCGATCACCTTGAGGCTGGCGGTGCGCATTTCGATCCGCAGCGGGTCGATCACGTTCATCACCTGGTCCACGGCGCTGCTGGGCAGGTAACGCTGGGTGCTGCCCGGAAAGCCAAAGATCATGGCGAAGTCGCCGGGCTTTACGCCGTCAGCGGCAATGGGCAGGCTGTGGCGCGGGATGAAGGGCACGTTGGCCGCATCGTGTTCGGCGGGCGCATTATCGGGTCCGGCGTATATGCGGAACATGCTGAAGTCGCCGGTATGGCGGGGCCACATCCAATTGTCCGTATCACCGCCATACTTGCCGATGGCGCTGGGCGGCGCGCACACCATGCGCACATCGTTGAAGGTTTGGCTTACGATCAGGTACCAACTGTTGCCGAAGTTGAACGGGCGCACGGTGGCCTTGTAGGTGGTTCCCTCCACGGCCTGTTTGGCCAGTTCCTCACCGGCCAAGCGGGCCAGGGCGTCGCGCTCGCGTTCGTTGGCGGCCCCGGCCAGGGCCTGCTGCATGGCCGCGGTAACATCCTCCATGCGCACCACGAAGGTGGCGGTGAGGCCGGGGCAGGGGAGTTCATCGGCCAAGGTGGCCGCGGTGAACCCGTCGCGCAGGTAGTTGTGCTCAAGGCTGCTGTGTTGTTGGATATAGCTGTACCCGCAGTGGTGGTTGGTAAGGATCAGTCCTTGCGTGCTTACCACTTCGGCGGTGCATCCGCCACCGAAAAGCACCACCGCATCCTTCAGCGAGCTGTTGTTCACGCTATAGATCTCCTCCGCGGTGATCTGCAGGCCCTCGGTGCGCATATCGCCCTCAATGGCCTTCAGCAGCGTGGGCAGCCACATGCCCTCGTGGGCAAGCACCCGCGCGGGCAACAGGTTGGACAATAAGGCCCCGAGGAGCAAAAGGCGGAAGAACTGGCGCATGGTAAAGGCTTGTTGGATGGGTGCAGCCGCGGTGCGGCCGGGCAAGTTTACCCAATTCCGCCCGGTGTGAAGACCGTGCGCCCTTGGCGGACGAACCCGGCGCGCGGGTTCATTGTTCATGGCTTTGATCGGTATTTTCAGCCCGGATGGACACCCGTTTGTACAGATTGCAGCGCCTGCTGCGGATCAAAAGCCCCACCTTCCAGAACAGGGAGCCGCTGATCCTTCGCGACCACCTCGCCTTGGAGCGCACCCGGCTTTCCAATGAGCGCACCTTGCTCAGCTACATCCGTTCGTCGCTGTACCTGCTGGTGGGCGGGGTGGCCATGGTGCAGGTGGAAGGTTTCGGCAATCTGCACTATGCGGGGTACCTTGCGCTACTGCTCTCGGGCCTGTTCCTGCTGGTAGGTTTGGCGCGTTTCCAGCGGCTGCGCGCGCAACTCGATCGTTACTACCGGGTGGCGCGGCGCAACATGGCCTCTGCTGCTGAGCCCGATGACGGCTGAATGCCTGGGCGGATTACATTGCTGGCGCGATGGGGATGCGCACTGCCTGTTATCTGCTGCTTGCCACCGGCACTTCCGTAGCGTGGGCCCAGGGCGGCGCGTTCGTGGAGAACCTGGGGCAATGGCCCCAACAGGTGCAATACCGCGCAGCCGCTGCTGATGCTGTGGTGTGGTGCGGGAACGGCTCGCTGGTGATCGACCGGTTCGATGCTGCGGCGCTGCGCACCTTGCATGCCGGCGATCCCGCCCAATACAGGCCCGACGCTTCGCGCGTGATCCGCCATCATGCCCTGCGCCTTCACTTCCCCGGGGCAACCGGGCCGGTGGCCCATGAAGGAATCGGCCTGCAGCCCGGCCGCTTCAATTATTTCCTCGGCAACGACCCGGCCAAATGGGCCTCAAATGCCCGCTCTTTTTCCGGGGTGAAACAGCGCGGCCTATACCCGGGGATTGACCTGCAGGTTTACCGCGCGGGTGCCGTGGTGAAGTATGATCTCGTGCTTGCGCCCGGCGCGGATCCCAGTGTTGTGCGCGTGGCCTACGAGGGTGCTCACGGCCTGAAATTGCGCGATGGGAAATTGGTGGTGGGCACGGCCTTGGGCGACCTGGTGGAGGAAATTCCGCTGGCATACCAGGTGCGCAACGGAGAACGTGTACCGGTGGATTGCCGCTATGCGCTGAAGGGGGGCGTGGCTTCACTGGTCCTGGGCAAGTACGACCCGCGGCTGGAATTGGTGATCGATCCGGTGATCTCCTTCAGCAGCTACTCGGGGTCCACTGCGGATAACTTCGGCTACAGCGCCACATTCGATGAGTTCGGCTACTTGTACAGCGGCAGCAGCGCGTTCGGCCAAGGCTATCCCACCACCTTGGGCGCGTACGACCTTACCTGGAACGGAGGCGCCGGAAACCAGAACGTGGGCACGGATATCGCCTTGTCCAAGTGGGACACCACCGGCTCGTTCCTGGTTTGGAGCACGTACCTGGGTGGCAACGGCGATGACCTGCCCCACAGCCTGATCGTGAACCCAGCCGGGGAATTGATCATGCTGGGCACCAGCGGGTCATCCAATTTCCCCAGCACTCCCGGGGCCTTCCAAGGCAACTTTGCCGGTGGGACATTCTATATGCCGCAGGGCATCGGCACGCGATACCCGCAAGGCACGGACATGGTGCTCTCGCGCCTGAGTGCCGACGGTTCGCAGCTATTGGCCAGCACCTACATCGGCGGCAGCGGCAACGATGGGCTGAACAATTCGCAGGCACTGCTTTTCAATTACGCCGATGAGATGAGGGGCGAAGTGGAGCTGGCAGCCAACGGGAACATCCTGGTGGCCAGTACCACCCAAAGCACAGATTTCCCCACCACACCGGGTGCCTACCGTACCTACAACGCCGGCGGGCACGATGCGGTGTTGTTCGAGTTCGATCCGGGATTGACCACATTGCAATGGAGCACCTATTTCGGCGGAACCGCTTCGGATGCTGCCTATAGCATTGAGGTGGGCACGAACGGTGAGCTGTACATCACCGGAGGTACCAACTCAACCAACTTGCCCACCACGCCTGGCGCGGTGAATACGGCGTTCAATGGGGGGCGCGCCGACGCCTTCGTGGCCAAGTTCAACAGCAACGGCAGCAGCTTGCTCGCTTCAACCTATTACGGCAGCAACCAGTATGACCAGTTCTACTTTGTTGGTCTCGACCATGCCAGCGACGTTTACCTCTTTGGCCAAACCTCGGCGGCGGCCGGCGACCTGATCAGTGGTGCCAGCTATTTCGTTTCCACCGGCGGGCAGATGATCACGAAAATGAACGGCGCCCTGCAACAGGCGCTGTGGAGCTCGCGCTCGGGTGCGCTTAGCGGCACCGGCGTTGGCCAACCCAACATTTCGCCCACGGCATTCCTGGTGGATTACTGCGACAAGATCTACATCAGCGGCTGGGGCAGTCCGATCTATGGCACGCTCACCACCAACGGGCTGCCGGTTACCCCGGACGCTTTCCAAAGCACCACGGATGGAAGGGATTTCTACCTCGCCGTGTTCGACATCAACATGAGCGGGCTGTCCTACGCCACGTATTTCGGTGGTGGCACCAGTTACGAACATGTGGACGGCGGCACCAGCCGATTCGATAAGCGGGGACGCGTGTACGGCGCGGTTTGCGCGGGATGCGGCCATAACAACGATTTCCCCACCACGCCGGGAGCCTTGAGCAGCACGAACAATTCCTTCAACTGCAACCTCGGCGTATTCAAGTTTGATTTTCAGCCACCGTTGGTCACGGCAGGCCTGGCGGCGCCACCGCAATTGTGCGCTGGCAGCAGCGTGCCGTTCACCAACCTCAGCAGCACCGCAGTTGCGTGGCATTGGGACTTCGGCGACGGCAACACCTCCAACGCGCAAGCGCCCGCCCACACCTACGATGCCCCCGGACTGTACTGGGTGAAACTGACCGCCAGCAATCCTGGCGCGTGCAATGGGCAGGACACCGACAGCCTGCTGGTGAACATTCTGCCTGCGGCACCCCTGCTGCAGCCCATGCCTGCCATAAATCTGTGCGGGCCCACGGACAGCCTGCTGTTGGTGGCCAGTGCGATGGGCACGGCCAACCAATGGCAATGGTCCAGCAATGCCGCCTTTACCGACACCCTCAACGCCACGGAGGCCGACAGCGCATTTTGGCTAAGCCCGGTGCTGCCCGGCACCTATCATGTGCGTGCCCGGCGGGCCTGGGGCTGCCCTGCCATGGGGCAGGTGGAAGTGACGGCCTCGCTTACTGAGGTCGCCATTTCCCCGGATGTAAGCATCTGCGCCGACGATACGGCCACGGTAAGCCTGACCGGGTTGGAGCCAGGCAGCACCATCCATTGGGCGCCAAGCGAACAAGTGATCAGCGGCCAAGGCACCGGCAGTGTGCAGGTGGCGCCCGAACATGCGCTTTGGATCAGCGCCGTGGTGACCAGCCCCACGGGGTGTACCTGGAGCGATAGCACGTGGGTGCAGATCTCGCTGATGCCGGGCAGCAACGTGACCGCCACGGTGGATCAGCCCATTGTATTGCCGGGCACGGTGGTGCACCTATTGGCCACGCCGGCTTCCGGTGTCAGTTATTCCTGGCAACCCGCCAATGCGGTCAGCAACCCACACATCGCGGGCCCTACGGCCTCGGTTGCCGCCACCACCACGTTTACCGTTACCGTGAGCGATGGCATCTGCACGGCCGTGGCCCAGGTCACCGTGAAAGTGCATGAACTGGTCTGCGGTGATCCGGATGTGTTCGTGCCGGATGCCTTCACGCCCAACGGCGATGGCAACAACGATCAACTCTTAGTGCGGGGCCGCCATGTGGCAGCAATGGACCTCAAGATATTCGACCGCTGGGGCGAAGTGGTGTTCGCCACAACCGACCAGAGCAAGGGCTGGGACGGCAGCTACAAGGGCAAGCCGGTGGATCCCGCCGTGTATGTGTATTGGCTGAAGGCCAAATGCGTGGATGGACAGGAGTATTTCCACAAAGGGAACGTGACCGTGATCCGATGAACAGGTTCAACCAAACCGTTTTTGTTGCTGAACCGGCCGTTCGAACCTGATGATGGGAGCGCTGGCCGAAATAGCGATCGTGATGAAGCATGCACGGGGCCGTGCGATCCCTGCTTGGCGGCCGGTTTCAGTTGGTTCCGCCGGCATTGGGCTCGTTGCGCTATTCGGGTTGTGCAGTGTTGAACTGCGTGCCCAGGACATCCATTTCTCCCAATTCTTCAATGCCCCCTATGCGCAAAACCCGGCCAACATCGGGCAATTTGATGGCGACTTGCGCATTGGCGCCCTCTTCCGCCAGCAATGGCGCAGCGTTACGGTACCCTATAACACCTTTGGCATGGGTGGCGATGCTGCCCATTTTTCAGGGGTGAAAGGCTTGGGGCTGGGTGCATGGCTGTACAACGACAGGGCGGGCACGTCCCGCCTCAACACCTTCCATGCGGACCTTGGCGCGAGTTGGACCGTTCGGCTTGGTGCTGCGGGGATGCACAACCTCACAGCGGGGGCGCAATTCGGGTTCACCAAGGCGGCCATCGATCCCAATGCGCTGCGCTTCGATGCCCAGTACAATGGGTTCAACTACGACCCCTCGTTGGGCACCGGCGAGCAATTCCAGCGCACATCGCGCTCGCGTGCCGACCTGCATGCCGGGTTCAGGTACTGCTATGCGCCCGAAAAACGGCGTTCATTCCATGCCGGGGCAGCGCTGTTCAACCTTACCACGCCCAATGTGTCGCTGTTCGATGCCACCCCTTCACCCTTGGACCTGCGCACGGTTGTGCATGCCGCGGTGCAATTGCCCGTGGGTGAACGGGTGGATTTGTTGCCCGGGTCGCAATGGCAGGCGCAAGGGAAATTCCGGGAACTGGACCTGGGGGCCAGTGTGCGCTATATCCTTCTGGACCAATGGAACCTGGTGCGCGCGTTGCAAGGCGGCATTTTCATGCGCGCCAAGGATGCCGGGTATCTGTATGCGGGGCTCGAACACGATGATTGGACATTCGGCATCAGCTACGATGTCAACCTCAGTCGCCTGGAACCGGCCAGCAGCAACCGCGGCGGCTTCGAGTTCACCGCCATCCGCATATTCCGCAAGCGGCCGCCTGTGCCGGTACGCTACAAAGCCTGCCCCGACCAACTGTGATGCGGAACCGTAGTATCCATATCCGATTGCTCTTGGCCATGGTCACGGTGGCGGTATCCACGGTACAGGCCCAAAGCCCGGCGCAGTTCATCACTTGGGGAGACCGGGCAGCCGCACGGGGCGAATTCTACGGCGCTTCGCGGTACTACGGCGAAGCCCTGAAGGTGCAACCGGGCATTATGGCCACGCAATGGAAATATGCCGAGGCTTGCCGCCAAAGCAACCAATACGTGGAGGCTGCACTGTTTTATGATAAGGTGCAGCGCAAGGACCAAGGCCGCCAGCACCCCGGAGCGTTGCGCTGGTTGGCGGAAATGCAAATGAGCTCCGGCAAGTATGATGAGGCCGCCCGCACCTGGGCCAAGGTGAAGCAAAAAGAGCGCGACAAACGATCCGTGGTGGCGCAACGTGCGGATAACGGGTTGGAAGGCTGCAACATGGCGGCCATGCCGGGATCGGACAGCTTGGTGCGCGTGGAGCACCTCCCCATGCCGGTGAACAGCTATGCCAGTGAATTTGCGGCCCGCATAGGACCCGACAGCGCTCTTTATTTCACCTCCTTGCGAGGGGAGGTGAACGATGATGGTGAGGTGCAGGACACGTTGGGCTACCATGCGCGGATCTTCAAGGCCAATGAACACGATGGGAAGTGGTCCGCGCCCGTTGCACTACCCGGCAACGTGAACAACGGCCGTGGCAACGCCAACGGCACGTGGTCCGCCGATCGCCGCTGGTTCTATTTCTCTCGGGAAGAGGCGCCGGGTGAATTCAGCATCCGTGCGCTCGACCTGCACGGCGGCGATACGGCGCAAGTGGTGCTGCGCATACCGGGCCATACGGTCACGCAGCCCATGGCGGCCCTTTACAAGGGAAAGGAAATGCTGGTCTTCGCCAGCGACATGCCGGGCGGACAAGGCGGTATGGACATCTGGTGGGGCGTCCTGTCCGGTCCGCGGTTGATCGAACCGGAGCCATTGGGCCCCTTGGTGAACACGCCCGGCAACGAGGTGACGCCCTACCTGGATGCTGCGCGCAGCGTGTTGTACTACAGCTCTGATTTTCTGCCCGGCCTGGGCGGGTACGACCTGTTCAGGAGCCAGCTGGGGGCGGAAGGTCCGGGACAACCCATCAACCTGGGGCGGCCTTTCAACAGCGGGGCCAATGATCTGTACCCCGCGGTGGACGAGGCTTCGGACAACGGCTGGTTCACCAGCAACCGCATGGGGTCGTTCGCCAGGAAAGGGGAGACCTGCTGCAACGACCTCTATCGCTTCAGCTACTCCAAAAGTGGGTCCACCGTGCCACCGCCCGCACCGGACACCGCCACCACAGCGACCGTGCAGGAGGTCCGCGAGAAGCGGATCACCTCGCTCCGCGAAAAACTCCCCATCCGCCTATATTTCCACAACGACGAACCCGATCCGCGGAGTTGGGCCACCACCACCGGCCAGGATTATGCGGCCACCTTCCGCAGCTACGGCGCAAGAAGGGCCGAGTACGATTCAGCATGGCGGGCCGTGCCCGGTGGCGCGCGCGCCTTCGACGTTTTTTTCCGGGAACGGGTGGAACACGGTTTTGCCCAGCTCAACGATTTCACCGCCCTGCTGAAACAGGCATTGGACGAGGGCCAGCAGATCACGCTGGTGATCCGTGGTTACGCCAGCCCCTTGGCAAAGAGCGATTACAACAAGAACCTCTCGTTGCGCCGGATCGCCTCGCTGGTGCACCACTTTGAGCGCACGCTTGATGGAGCGCTGCTTCCCTACCTGAACGGCACGGCGACGAATGGAGGACGACTGTCGATCGTGGAGAAGCCCTATGGAAAGAGCACCGCGGATGCCACGGTGAGTGACCGCTTGGATGACCTGCAGCACAGTGTGTACAGCGTGGCTGCGGCCCAGGAGCGGCGGATCGAGATCGAGCAGGTGGAGTGAGTGTTCGCTTCTTCCGGAAGGATCACCATCAAGAAAAAAGCCCCTTGGCCAAGGCCAAAGGGCTTTTCGCGCGCGATGACAGGGATCACATTCCTTTCTGCACGTCCGCAAGAATGTGGAGCACCGTTTGTGCCGGCTCGGTATTGGCGGTCACTGTTACGGTCTTGTTCTGTTGCCCTTCCTGCTTCCCGGGGCGGTATTCCACACGGATCTCGCCCTGTTCGCCCGGTTTCACCGGTTGCTTGGTATAGTCGGGCACGGTGCAACCGCAGGATGCTTGTGCGTTGGTGATCAGCAACGGCTCTTTGCCGGTGTTGGTGAATTTGAACACGTAATGGTTATCGCTGTCCTGCATGATCTTCCCGAAGTTGTGGGAAGGCGAGTCGAACTTGACCGTGGTTGTGGGGCCTGTGGGTTGTGCGGGCGCGGCAGGCGGGGTCAACGGATCGAATGTGCTTTGCGGCGCGGGTGTTACCGGCGGTGTGGCAGTGGCCTTGCTGGTGGTGGGCAGCGGTGCGAATGTGGCCGGTGTGGACGCTTGGTCGCGGCCGCTGGCCGCAATGAAAATGACACCCACGGCGATCACCGCCAACAGTGCGATCTTAATGTTCTCCTTCATGGTGTGGAATGGTATGGAAGCCGCGAAAATAACGTGGTGGCAGGCCTCCGGCAAGGCACTCGTGCCGCTTAACAGGTATTTAGATCAACCGTCGGTTCACCGCTCCGCCAATTTGTTGCGCTGCAACTCAGGGTCGGTAATGATGCGCAGCGCCTCGGCGAAGCTGCGGTCAACGGGGTTGTTGTCGTTCACCACCTGCCAGTAGGCCGTGGTATTCCAAAGGTCGCGCGCGATCAGCGCCTTCAGCCGAAGATCCACCAAGGGCCTGCTGCGTTCCATGCCCGTGCTGTCCAATTTGATCTTGGCCTCTTCGGCCAGCTTCAGCAGTTCGCCCTGCAGTTCGTCATCCACGGTGAATTCCTTGCGGTAGGTGTCCACATCCTTGTAGCGCTTGCGCAGTTCGGCACGGTGCCGGTCCACGTAGTTGATGGCCGCGGTGTTGGTGATGCCCTTGCGCACCAGTTGCCCGAACCATGCCGAGCTGAGCGAGGTATCGATGGGCACGAACACGTCGGGCATGATGCCGCCGCCGCCGTACACCACGCGTTTGTTGTTGGTGAAGTACCGCACCGTGTCGGCGAAGTGGATGCTGTCCGCATTGGTCAATTCACCTTCCTTCAAGCGGTCGAGCCGTTCGTGCCGGTACGCTTCAACGCCGTTGGCGTAGGATTTTTGGATGCAGCGCCCGCTGGGGGTGTAGTAGCGCGAAACTGTGAGGCGCACAGCCGAACCGTCGGGCAGCATAACGGGGCGCTGCACCAGACCCTTGCCGAAGGAACGCCGGCCCACCACAACGCCACGGTCCCAGTCCTGCACGGCCCCGGTAACGATCTCGCTGGCGCTGGCGCTGCCCTCGTCGATCATCACCACCAACCGGCCCTTTTCGAATTTCCCACCTTTTGTGGCATAGGTGTTCTCACGGGGGGTGGTGCGGCCATCGGTGTACACGATCATTTTGCGGTCGGCCAGGAATTCATCGGCCATTTCTATGGCCGATCGCAGGTAGCCACCACCATTGCCCTGCAGGTCCAGCATCAGGTCCTTCATGCCCTGCTTGCGCAGTTCCTCGATCTTTTCGGAGAATTCCTTTCCCGTGGTGGCCCCGAAACGGCTCACTTTGATGTAGCCCACGCCGGGAGCGGCCATGTATGCGGCCTCCACGCTATTGATGGGGATCTTGTCGCGGGTAATGGAGAAATCGAGCAGTGCCTTTTCGCCGTGGCGAAGAATGCCCACCGATACGTGCGTTCCTTTCGGGCCGCGCAGCAGCTTCATGACATCCGCGTTCTTGATCCCCGTGCCGGCCACGGTCTCCTTGCCCACCGTGATCACCCGGTCGCCGGCGCGGATACCCACGCGCTCACTCGGCCCGCCTGCAATGGCATCGACAACATAAATGGTATCGCGAACAATGTTGAACTGAATGCCCACGCCCTCGAAATTGCCCTTCAACGGCTCGTTCACTTCCTCCAGGTCTTCCTTGGGGATGTAAACACTGTGCGGGTCCAGCTCGGCCAGCATGCTCACGATGGCCTTCTCCACTAGTTTCTTGTCATCCACGCTGTCCACGTACATATTGTCGATCTGGTACAGCAGGGCCTGCAACTTGGTGGCGGCCGCGCTGGGCTGGGCGAAGGAAGGAGAGGCCGCGAGTACGGCCAGGGCAAGGAATAGCTTTTTCATGAAGTGGAGCCCAAGGCTGGTGCGATGAAGTGCCGTGGCACGGCCAAGGAAGCACGAATTTAACGGATGCAGGCACCACCGGGTTGTGCGTGCGGTTAAGCGGTGTTAAACCACCAGGGCCGGTTATTCAGTGGTTCCTTAGCGTTCACGCTGTGCGATCTTGTCGGTGACGGTTTGAAGGATCTCGCGCAGATCGGCCAGCGACATGGGTTTGCATACGTGCCTATCGAACCCGGACAGGGCGGTCTGGACCAGGTCCGAAGGTTCATCGCGTCCGGTCACGGCCACCACGAAGCTATCGGCGCCCCAATCACTGGCGCGCATTTCCTTGCAAACATCGAATCCGGTGAGGTCGGGCAGGCCCAGGTCGAGCAACACCACTTGCGGCTTGAATACCGGCCCTTTCGCCAACGCTTCGCGCGCCAAGTGCGCCACCTGAACGGTATGGCCGAGGTGGCGCAGCAGCAATTCAAGGCCGAGTGCAACATCGGGGCGGTCCTCCACCACCATGGCACGCAGGGGCTGGGGGGTCGGATGGCTCAGGGAGGCGGGCTGGGTCATTCGCGCGGTATTGCAGTGCGAGTGATCAAGGGCCGTGCCAAGACGCATGCCCGTTCAAACTGCGCACCGCATGGGGCAATATCCCTCCACATGTGGACTTCCTCCACACTTTTTTGTTGCCCGTGCCACACTCAGCAATGCCCCAGCAGGGTGTACACGAGAATGAAGATCAATACAGTGCCCAAGCAACCACCGCCCCATTTGTAAGCGGCGGCACCAGCCAAGATCCCACGGAATAATTTGTTCATGTGTGAACGGGTTGTTTCCATGGGGAACAGCCCATTCAGTTCCATGGTTCGGTCACCTGCCGAAAAGGAATGTGCGACCCGGAAGCAGTTCTCCCTTGCGCCATTTTTCCTTGCGCACCACCCGGTCGTTTTCATAGAATTTCCAACTGCCGTGCTTTTTGCCATCCTTGTAATGGCCCACGATCCCTTGATCGCGGAAGGCCCAGGTACCCTCGCGTTTGCCCATGCGGAATTGTCCTTTCACGGTGATCCGGCCTGTTGGGTCATACTCCACCCAGTCGCCGTGCAGGCTGCCCCAGCCGTAAACCGCGAAAATGAGCTGTTTGCCATCGGGGTAAAATGCGCGGTAGATGCCACTGGGCTTGCCACGCTTGAAATCGATCTGCACGGCGGTGCGCGTGGTATCGAAGGCGTATTTGCCGATCAGCCGGAAGCGCTCTTCACGCGGCATGGGCCCATATTCCACGGGGTAGGCCACGGAAACGCCATTCTCGGGCACATAAAGCGTGTCGGGTTGGGCGAGGACAAGGTGGGTGCCAAGGCAGCACAGGCAGAACAGCAAATTTCGCAACATCACGGGTTGGATCTGCCCTGGCCACCAACCACCGTAAAGGTGCGGTGCAGCCTGTGGCCACGGGCATCGGTCAAAGTTATGCGGTGGGTTCCGTCGGCCGGTGAGAGCGCCATGCGGTGATCGCCCGTGGTGCTGCCGAAGTATTCCCCGTCGAGGTCCCAGAACAGCGTGGCCCCACCATCGCGGTGTGCCACTTCCACCACCATGTTCCCCCGGCTGCCATCCAGCTGCATGGGAATCAGGATCTTGGAACCCGCTTCGGGATAAAGGATTTCCATGGGTGCGTCGTTGTCTTGCGTTCCCTCTTTCCACGGCGGAAGGGGTGCATAAGCTGGGTTCCGCTTGGCGTAATAATGTTCCATGGCGGGTGGCAATACGAACCACACGCTGGGGCGGCCGCTGCCATTGCCGGTGCGGTACATGCCGGACGGATCGAGCGTTATGCGCCGGTGGTAGGGGCAAACGGGGGAGCGCATGGCTTGTGGCGGCACCCAGAGCGTATCCGGCGCCGGGCAATCGGCACCTGCACGGTGGCCACTGGCGCGGCAGATCTGCGCGCGCACCATTTCGTCATAGGGCGGTTCCACCGGCGGGTCCTTGGGCAACAGGTTGAACAGGTCGAAAAGCAACGGTGCGGCAGCCAAGGTGCCGGTCAACCCCGGCCTTCCTTCGCCGGAGGCGTTGCCGGTCCACACGGCGACGCAATGGCGCGAGGTAAGGCCTATGGCCCAAGCATCGCGGTGCCCGTAGCTGGTGCCGGTCTTCCAGGCGATCTGCCTGCCTCCGCTGAAGTGGTTCCAACCCTGTTCATCTGCGGGCCTGGCCACATTGCGCAGGGCTTTCAGGGTGAAGTAGATCGAACTTGCGCTCAATGCGGGCGCAGTTTCCAAGGGCACCGCACCGGCATCGGAAGATCCCGGGGATGACAGCACGTGGGGCGGCCGGATGTCGCCTTGGCGGTATGCCATGCCCAAGCGGCCATAGTGGTTCAATACCCGCCCCATGCTGGCATAGGCGCCGGCCAATTCCCACAGGGTCGATTCCGCGCCGCCCACCACAAGTGACAGGCCGTAATCGTCGGCACCGCGATTTATGCTGGCCAGCCCGTACGCACGCAGCATCAGCAGGGTGCGCTCCAAGCCGTGGCTGCGCAAGGCGCGCACCATGGGCACGTTCAACGAGCGCGACAGGGCCTCCGAGGCCGGTACGGCGCCGCTGTATTGTTCATCATAATTGCGCGGCGAAAATTCATTGTACCGTGTGGGCACATCGGCCAGCAGCATATCGGGTGCCAGCTCACCGCTCTGCAGCATGTCCGCGTACAAGAAAGGCTTCAATGTGCTGCCCGTGCTTCTTTTGGCCTGCACCAGGTCCACGCTTCCGGCATGGGTGCCGCCGGCCTGGCCAAGGTTGCCCACGTAGGCCAGCACCTGTCCGGAGTTGACATCCATGATCAGTGCGGCGGCATTGTGCACCTCATTGGCCGCCAGGCGTGCAGCATAGCGGTCGGCGGCGATGGTGGCGCGGCGCTGGAGGCCGCCGTGCAACGTGGTGCGCACGAGCTTGCCGCGGTGCCCGGTGGCAGCCAAGGTGGCCAACAGGTGCGGCGCATCGCGGGGGAGTTCCTGTGCCTTTCCCGGCAGCGGCTCCTCCTTGGCCAACGACCATTCCAGGGTGTCGATCGCATGCACGGCCAACAGGCGGTCCAACAGACGGTCGCGCTTGGTGCGCAGGGCCTCATGGCCTTTGCCGGGGTAGATGGCCGAAGGCGCGTTGGGCAGGACGGCCAAGGTGGCGCATTCGCTCCAGCCCAGGCTGCTGGCCGGGCGGTGGAAATAGCGCCATGCGGCGGCGTCAACGCCCACCACGTTGCCGCCGAAAGGGGCGTGCGCGGCAAAGAGCCGGAGAATTTCCTCTTTGTTGAACCGCAGTTCCAGCCGTAGCGCCAGCAGTGCCTCGCGGAGCTTTTCACCATAGGTGCGGAGCCGGTTGCCCCGGGCCATGCGCGCCAATTGCATGGTGAGGGTGCTGCCGCCGCTTATTACCCGGCCGGCCTTCCGGTTCTGCAGCCACGCCCGCACCAGCGCGCCGGGGCTGATGCCCCAATGCCGCCGAAAGCCGCGGTCCTCGAACTGCACCAGGCATACCGTGAAGCGGGCGGGTACTGCTTCCGGTGGCGGAAACCGCCATTGGCCATCGGTGGCCACGGTGGCCCCCAGCAACTGCCCGTCCCGGTCCATCAATACCGTGGATGTGGGCGCGGGGAAAAGCGGGGGCATGGGCCACCAACGCGCCCAGGCCAAAAGGGCCAGCAGTAAGGCGGCTGCCAGCCACCAGCGCCAACGGCGCCACCGGCGCCAATGAAACGCAGGCAAAAAGGGGGTGCTGCGCAACAGCGGGGCCATGGCACAAAGATGGAACGGTGGCCACAGCGCTGCGCGGTCCTTCCGGTGCACCCCAGGGCCTAATTTTGGCCGGATCTCCAACTCCCCGCTATACCATGCTTCGTTTTCCATTGTTGGCCGCGGCCGTTTGCGCCGCATTCCTGCCGCTGCAGGCCCAAGTATCCGTCGGTGGCCTGCCGTATTCATTGCGCACCGGTGAAGGATCGAGGGAAGTCCCATTGGTATCGGCGCCTGCGTTCGATGCAGCGGAAGCGGCCCTGCGCGATGCACAGCGCGACGCTGCGGGTCTCATGCCCGCGTATTCCCGGATCTTGCCCTTGGATGCCGGCCTGGCCACGGGCCAATGGCTCGGGCTGCCCGATGGCGGCCGCGTTTGGCGGCTGCGTGTGAAAAGCACGGGTGCCCTGGCCACCGAGCTGTATTTCAGCGATTTCAACCTGCCCGCCACCGCCACCATGCATGTGTACACCGAGGACGGCCGGCATGTACTGGGCGGATTCACCGCGGCCAACAACATTCCCGATGGCGATTTTGCCACCAGCCTGTTGCCGGGCGACCGGTGCGTGATCGAATACCACGAGCCGGCCCCTGTAATTGGCCAAGGCCGGTTCCGGCTCACCGGCATCGGGCATGCCTACCGCCATGTGGGGGAGGTGCTGGCATCAGGCGCTTGCCAAGTGGACGTTAATTGCAGCGAGGGCAGCGCATGGCAGGAGCAGCGCGATGCGGTAGTAAGGATCGGCGTGGTGATCGGTGGCTGGGGCTACTGGTGCAGCGGCGCCCTGGTGAACAACTTGGCACAGGATTGCAAACCATATTTCCTCACCGCCATGCACTGTTCGGTGGATGAGGGCGTGCATTCCACCACGGCCAACTTCAACCAATGGAAATTCTATTTCAACTATGAGCGCTCCGGATGCGGCACCGGTGCCACGCCCAGCAACCGTACCGTCACGGGCTGCGTCAAGCTCGGTTCCAGCAACGACAATGGCGGCGACAATGGTTCTGATTTCCTTTTGGTGGAAGGCAAGACCGCCATTCCCCACAGCTATTCCCCCTACTGGGCCGGATGGGATGCCAGCGGTGCGGGCAGCGCCAACGGCGTCGGCATTCATCACCCCGATGGCGACCGCAAAAAGATCAGCACGTACAACACCGCGCTCAGCTCCACCAATTGGAGCATGGTGCCGAACACGCATTGGAAGGTACGGTGGGCTGCCACCGCGAACGGGCACGGCGTGACCGAGGTCGGTTCATCGGGCTCGGCCCTGTTCAATTCGGCCAAGCGGGTGGTGGGCACGCTGACCGGGGGCAGCACGAGTTGCACCAACCTGAACGGGTTCGATTATTACGGCAAAATGAGCTACCACTGGTCAAGCAACCCCGGTACCGCCACCATGTACCTCAAGAATTTCCTGGATCCGGCCAACACCGGTACCAAGGTCATGGACGGCAGCTATGACCCGTGTGGCCAGTATGCGGGCATTACCGGGCCGGATCGAACGCTGCCGCACCTGGGCGTGTACCCGAACCCGGCGATGGATATGGCCGTGGTGGAGTTGCCTGAGGGCGTACGCGGCAACGGGCGGGTGGAGTTGCGCGACATGGCCGGCAGGTTGGTGTTGCAGATGCCGCTGCGTGCGGAGGCTGAGGTCCGCTTGCCTGTAAGCGCCATGGAGAACGGTGCCTATGTGGTCCAAGTGCTGGTGCAGGAGCGGATCATGGCCACGGCCGCGCTCATTGTGGCGGGCCGGTGACCGGGGTGGGCCTAGGGGGAGTGAAGGGCATCATTTCCGCCCCGATCATGTGCACCTCCAGTTGCCGTTGGCCGTACTTGGCTCGCAGGGTGGCGCGGCTTTCGCGGCCTTCTTCCGGCGTGGCAAAACGAAGCACGTCCACATCGGCAACGCCCGCGAAGGGGCCGGGCCATTGCATGCCGGCCCATCGCACCAGGTCCACATCGCTGAACATGCCCGTGGTGCCGAAGAGCGGTGAGATCTGCACCACAGGGCCATTGCGCCAATTGCCCACCACATAGCTGTAGATGGTGTCCTGCGCCCGGGCCGGCAATGCGGTGAGGAACAGCAGGAGTACGATCGGGTGCAGCCTGTTCAAAAGAAAAGCCCTCCCGAATGCGGGAAGGCTTTTCAATAGGGTGTGCGGCCGGTTCATCCTTTGTTGAAGGAGCCCAGCATCCAATGGTGCTTTTCAAGTTGCTCAATGAAGCCCTTCACCATGCGTTCGGTACCTGCATCGGACAGCTCCAGGGCGAGGTCAACGGTCTCGTACATGTGATCAACCAGGGTCACGTAATCCGCCAGCAGGTTTTTCACCATTTGCGTTGAATCGGGCACGCTGGGATCCTCTTTCAGGCTGCTGTTCTCCAGGTATTCGGCGAAGGTGCTCAGTGGGCGCTCGTGGAATACACGCACCCGCTCGGCGATCAGGTCAATGTTTTCCTGGGCCTGGGTGTATTGCAGTTCCAATTGCTCGTGGATGTCGAAGAAGTCGCCACCGGTAACGTTCCAGTGGTAGTTGCGCAACTTTTGGTAGTGCACTTGGTAATTGGCCAGCAGTTCGTTCAAGGAGTTTGAAAGTTGCTCGCGTTCCTCGGCATTCCACCGGAGCGAGTGCTTGCGGGTTACTTGGTTCTTCGTGTCCGTTTTCTTGGTTGCCGATTTCTTTGCTGCCATGTTATAATGAAGGTTTGCGGGTAAACATACCGCAACGTCAATTGTTCGCGCGCAGGCGCTTGCGGCGGTGCGCGCCCACGGCCAGCGGCAACATGGCACCGAACGCGATGAGCAGGCCAAGGAATTCCCGGGATTCCTCGATCACCGGCGTGGTGGCCTTCATTTCCCCCGTGATGTCGACAAAGCCACTGTTCGCCCATTGCAGCATGGCGGGCGAAGCGGCCAGCATCCACAGGCCGATGATGCCGGCAACGCCCCACATCCACCAGGCCGGGTAGCGCCCCAATGCGGCCAATGCACAGCTGACGGCCACCAATGAATACCCCGTGATCCAGATCATCGGGTCGGGATCGTTCCATTGTAACGCCGCGAACAACAGGAAGACGAGGGTAAGTATGGCGTACAGGATCTTCATGCAGCTAAGTTCATGTTTTCCGTGGACCGCAGTGCATTAGAATTCAATGCGGTAGCTCAAATTGGGGATCAACCCCAGTTGGTTCTTCGCCACCACCTTTCCTTGGCGTGCATCCCAATAATGGAAGGCCACGTTCTGTTGGTTGGTAACATTCTGAAGGTCCAGCGCCCATAGGCCGGTATGCCCCTTACGGTCCTTTTTCAGGTACACCCGCAGGTCCAGGCGGAAATAGGCGGGCAGCTGCTCCCATTCGGACTGCCCCGCAAAAACCACCTCGCCATTGATGCCGGTGTATGCGGGCAGCGGTGGGTCCCAACCGCCGCCCATGGTGTTCACCCTTCCACTGATGCCCCAGGTGCGCACGCGGTCCTCCTTTTGCTTCCTGAACTCTTTTCCGCCCAAGAGGTTGCCGATGTAGTTGTTGTTCCAGCGGGTGCCTTCGGTATGGCCGTGCATGGAGTAAGCGCTGTTGAACAAAGAAAGGTTGGCGCAGTAGAAAAAGCCGGTCGCGAAGCGATGATCGATGCTGGCCTCCACACCCTGGTTCGTGGCGGTGCCGTTGGCTATGAGGGGAAACGCGAATTGCTCATTCCACAGGTTGACGATGGCCAGGTTGTTGACCGCGGCCCACCAGGCCGCAACGGGCAAAGCGGTGATGTGCTGATGGTACACTTCCGCATGCAGCACCAAGCGGTCGGCCACGGGGTGGTCATACCCGAGCACGACGTCCAACGAGCGGGACGGGCCGATGGCCTGCTGCGCGAAGCCATCGCCTCTTGTGGCGAAGGATTGCCATTGCGGCCATTGGGACCTGGTGCCGGCGGCCAATGCGAGCGCGCGTCCTTGGCGCATCCGCCAAGCAAGTTGCGCACGTGGCTCGGCCAACAATTCCCGCGTGCCGGTGAAATAGGGGAGGCCAAGGCCGGCCCCGATTTCGAGGTGTTCGGTCAGCGTCCACCGGCCATGCGCCCACGGACGGAAGGTCCAGGCCGAGGTATCAGGGTCCAGCGGGGTGTAGAGCTGCCGTTCCAGTGCCGTTGCGCCAAGGGCATACCGGAAGCGTGCGCCCACGGCACCATCCCATTGCACCGCGCCGGAGAGCTTCCGTTCGTTGAGCGCCGCGCGCTCTTGGCCGATCGTCCGGTAATCATCGGCCAATTGTTGCTCGTCCCGCACTTGGTCGATCGCTGATGCGCCCAACGCGGCGGAGAAGCTGCCGCGCCGGCCCACGGGCACGCGTATCCTGGCGCCCACCGCGCCCATACGCGAGCTGTAATCGATGTTCCGGCTGTCCTTGTCCACCTCCCACTGGCTGGTGTCATGCACCGCTTTGAACACGTTGCTGCTGTTGCCACCCAGGCCGAACAAATGCCATTCGCCGCGCTTGCCCGCCGGTAGCGCCACATGGAAGCTAAGATCTTGGTAGGTGATATGTTCATCGCCGAAATCCACTCCCAAGCTGCTGAGCAGGCCCACGGTGGAGTAGCGGTAATTGGCCAAGTATGAGGAGCGCCCGCCCTGGGCGATGGGCCCCTCGGTGGCCAGATCAAGGCCGAGCAGGCCGGCCTGCACAGTCCATTCCTGCTTTTCTTGGTTTCCTTTTCGTAGCCGCATATCCAAAATGCCGCCCAAGGCGTTGTCCCGCTCCATCGGCAGCACGCCGGTCAACAGTTGCGAAGGCCCCAGCATTTGTGCGCTGAGCAGGGTCACCCCGCCGCCGCTTAACGTGGGCAGGTCGGTGGCTGTACCGGCGTTGCCCGTATGGTTCGGGTTCACGATCTCCACGCCTTCGAGCAGCCAAGTGTTCGCGTTGGGCGAATTGCCGCGGATGCTGAGGTGGTTGGCCTCATCGTTGGTGGTGGCCACCCCGGGGATTGCGCTTACCAACCGGGCCGGGTCGAAGAAGGTGGCGGCCCACCGCAGGCTTTGTTCCACGGTGAAGGGCTGTACCCCAAGGAGCGACGGTCTTTCGCGGGCCAGGGCACTTATCGTAACGCTGCCCAGGTGCCCCGAGGATAGGTCCAGCTCGATGCGCTGCACATGCTGCTTGCCCGCGCGCAGCCACAGTTCGGGCACTTCAAGCGTGTCGTGGCCCACGGCCGTGACACGCAGGGCGTAATGCCCCACGGGTATGGCACTAATGCGGAAATGGCCGCTGCTGTCCGTGGTGGCCGTCAGGTGCGGGTTGCCGGGCAACAAGGCCAGCGATGCGCCGGGCAAGGGCTCCAGCGTTTGGGCGGCAACCACCTGCCCGGTCAGGGTGGCCATGGGCGGTTGGGCCATGGCCAGTTGGGAGATGAGGCAACCGATGGCCATTGTTGCCGCCACCCTTGCCAAAGAGTTAACCATGCCACGATGTTAAGCATCGCCCGCGATCCATGGTTTCCGCCTGGACCGCAAGCGTTGCCGCTCAAGGTGATCCTTTCGCTTGGAACGGCACCTCCACGGTAATGCTGATGTTGCGCCCCATGTTCTGGATGCCGCTCCGCCCCGTTGGATTGTCCGGGTAATTATCGAAATACTTCAAGCGGCTGAGGTTGTTTTGGTAAACCCGGTCGGCCAGGTTGGTGCCCAGCATGGTGAAGGTGAGCACAGTACGGCCCTTGCGGTCCACAATATCTCCGCCGATGCCCGCATCAAAAAGGTGATAGCCCGGCGTATATGTTTCCGTGCCGTAGGCCGCGAAGAATTTGCCTTGCGCCGCATGTACCTGCAGCCCGGCCTTGATGAAGAGATTGGCCACGGCACCGGCTTTTTTCTTCCACGTATAGCGCAATTCGCTGTACCCATGCAAGGGCGGGATCATGGGCAGGTACCGGACGCTGTCGGGCACGGTAGTGCCACCGGTACCGAGGTTGACGGCCTGCACGTAGGAGATGGAATTGCCAAGATGCAGCCCTGGCAGCAGGTGCAGATCGATGTAGGCTTCGCCTCCGGCAAGCTGCGCCCTGGTCTGCCTGTACTGGAACACCGGTAGGGTCATGCCACCCGCGGAAAACAAGGAATCGCCGCCATGCATCGCGCCCAACTTTTCATTGTAGCTGTAGTTGTTGATCCGGTTGGTGAACAGTTCGATGCTGAAGGTGGCCTTGGTGCCGGTCATGTACGCGCCAACGTCGGCCTGGAGGTTCCTTTCCGGCTTCAGCGCGGCATTGCCCAACTGCATCAGTCCCTCGCCGGCATGCAGGCCGTTGGCGGTAAGCTCGGCCACGCCCGGGGCGCGGAAGCCATGGCCCAGATTGGCCTTCAGCGTAGTGGTGCTGCTCAGGTGCCAAGCTGCGCCCAAACTGGCCGCCGTGCCGGTGAAACGGGCGTCAAGCGCAGGAAAGACCTCATGTGCGTGGGCATGGCTTTGATCCACGGCCGCGGGAAATCCCTTGCCAGCATCTTCGACCTCAAACAGTTGCGCAGCGTGAAAATCCCGCGCATCCAACCGAAGGCCGCCCGATACATCCAGTGCGCCCCAGGTTTTCTTGGCGTGCAGGAACAGCCCGGCATCCAACAAATGATAACTGGGGATCAGGAATTCGGTGCCTTTCGTTGCCGTGTTGTTCTGGTACATGCCGTTCAGCCCCCAGGTTGTTTCCCACCCCCCGCGATCGGGCAGGTTGTGCTTTATTCCATAGGTATAGGTATCGAGCACCAGGTACAACGCCGGGATGGAGCGGTGTTCCGGATAGTCGAATTCACGGCGCTCGCTTCTTTGGAGGCCGAGGTCCACGTTCAGCATTCCGTCGCCTGCCTTCACTCCGGCACTGGCCAAGGCATGGTAGCGTTGTATACGCTGGTGGGGTGTGCCGATGCGGTAGGAATTCAGGTCCGTGGCATCGGCTACCTCCCACTCCGCGCCTTCATCATCCAATGGCTTCATGAATTTGCGCGAGGTGCTGTCGCGCATGCCGTCGGGCACTTCGAGCTGCTTATGGTGCGCGCCCATGCGCAACCTCGCGAAGCCCCACGAGCCGTTCATGCCCAAGTAGGCGTTCATGTCCTGCTGCGCGTATTTGGTGCCAAGCACGCGTCCGTCCATGGCATTGCGGTAATTGGCGGCAACCTGGCCCGAAGCGCGCAGGCCGTACACCAGGTTATCCTTGTTGGCATCGAAGTGGGCCGATGAGGCCATTGCCTTGTTGTTGGTGTTGTAGGCAACCAGCGCATGGCCGCGTTGCATGCCGGCTGGCACCGGGGGCGGTGGAAGCAGGTTCACCACACCGGCCAGGGCATCGGAACCATAGGAAAGACTGGCCGGGCCCTTGATCACTTCCACGCGGTCGATCAGGAAGGGGTCGATCTCCACGCCATGCTCGGCTCCCCATTGCTGGTCCTCCAGCCGCACCCCGTCGAACAGGGTGAGCACACGCGTTCCGCCAAGCCCCCTGATGTACGGCTTGGAGACACCGGGCCCTGAGCTGACCTCGCTTATCCCGGGCACTTTGGCCAAGGCCGAAACAATGTTCAGTGCAGCATTGGAGCGCAGAAAATCACGGTCCACAAGGGCCATTGGCACAGGCTGGCGGTGCTGCTCGGTTGCCCGTGCCGCTCCGGTCACCACAACTTCATGCATTTCAAGCACCGTGGGTGTTAGCACGAAATCCCTGATCGGGGTGGAACCCAGGTCCACTGTTTCCACCAACGTCGTGTAACCTGTCATGCTTACGCGCACCAAGGCCTTGATGGTGGGCAGGTTGCCAAGGAGGAAGGTGCCGTCGTCCTTGGTTATCGTGCCGGTGTGCAATTCAGGGAAATACACGTGCGCTCCGGGAATGGGCAGCAGGGTGCCGTGCTCGCGCACGGTGCCCGAGAAAGTGGTGTGGGCGTTGGTATCCGCGGATATCGCCCATGTGGCCTGAAGGAATGTGAACAGTGTGATCAAACAGCGCTGTGGCATTGTACATGCTATGGCCGGCAGCGGGCGCATGCCCGTGCTGCACGGCGTGGTAAACCTTGGTTGACGAAGAATGGCCAGCGATCGCGGCCGGGGAATTCAAATCGTCGGAGGGCCGCGCAGCTTCGGGGCTTCCTGCTTCAAGACACGTACATGGGCCGTGGTGGGCACAGCTTGATCAACCCTGGCCAAGGTCTCCGGAAGCGGGGCCATGGCGAGTGGCAGATCAAGAGTGGGCACCGGCGCCTCACAGATCGGGCAGTGGAAATCCGAATGCAGGGCCGGGGTGGCCACATGGCGGCCCAAATGCGACCGCCCCTCCATGCAATGGTGGAACAGCGTGCGCGGCAATGCCATGGAAAGCAGCACCGCGAGCATGAACCATGCAGAAAGGGAGCGTTTCATCGGAAAGGGGAAGGCGATCCCCGCCTTGGGCAAAGATCGTTGTTTCCGGCCTGCTGTTGGTGCAGCATCAGCGCGGGCGTGCCAGCAAGCGGCCCAAGCGCTGCACATCCGCGCTGCTCGGCCATAGCTCTGTGAAGCGGGTGCGTGTAATGCGCATGAACATCACGGTCTGGTACAAGGCGCTGGCCCCATAGGCCAGGCTGGCGCAAAGCGCTGCGCCCACCAGGCCGAACCGGGGCACCAGCAGCACGCCTGCGACGATGGTAACGACCATGCCCAGGCCCGAACCGGCCACATTGTGCACATTACGCGCCGTGCCACTGAAAAAGTGGCTCCATGCCTGCGTGGCGGACATGCTGAGGATGCCGGGTGCCAACAGCGCGATCAACGGGGTGATGCCCACCACTTCGGGCCCGAACAACCATTGGAACAGGGTGGAGGGCAGCACCAGCAATGCCAGCACGATCGCGCTGGCGCTCGCCATGGATGTTTTCAGGAAGGTGAGGGTGAGCAGGCGTTGTTCCTCGGCCTGTGCCGTATTGCTGATCTTGCTGTAGAGTACCAGCGCCAGGCTTTTCGGCACCAGCCAGGCCCCCTCAGCCAGCTGGTTGGCCACGGTGTACACGCCCAACTGGGCCGTGCCCTTGAACTTTTCGATCAGCCAATAGGCAAGGCGGTAGTTGATCAATTGCATGCCGTTGGCCATTTGTATATAGCTGCCTTGGCGGAACAACAGCTTCAGCACATTCACGCCGGGGTCGTCCTGCACGGCCACGCGCTTGCGTATGGAAAGCGCTCCCAGAAGCAGCGAGCTCAGGGCGGATGCATAGGCCCCGGCCACGTATGCCATGGCGCTCGCACCCGGTTGGAACGCCAGCCAAGTGAATACGCCCACGAGCATGACCGCCTGCACCACCGCGATCACGTTGTTCGTCCTGATCCGTTGCTGCCCTACGAGAATGTTGAGGTGCACGGCGTTAATGCCTTGCAAAAAGGCCAACACGGCAACGTGCAACGCATAGCCCTGGGGCACTAAGTTGAACAGGAATACCACCAGGTATCCGGCCACCCCGGTGATCAAGGCCCATAGGTAACTGGGCCTGAGCAACCGGCCGAGCGCTACGCGCGGTGCGAGGTACACCAAGGCGCTACCGGCCACCAGGTCCATGCCCAGGCGCACCAGACTGATGCCTAACACCACCAGGCCGATCACGCCCAGTCCCTCGGCCCCAAGGCGGTGCCCGCCCACCACGGCCACCAACAAGCCCATCGCTGTTATGATGATGCGCGCCAGGATGGTGCCGGAGATCACTTTCAGCATCTAGGCAGGCAGCACGCGTTGGTAAACCGCATCGAATTGCCGGGCCACGGCAATGGCACTGAAGCGTTGCCCAATGCTGTTGCGTATGGCAGCTGGCCCGTACCGGTGATGTTCCGCTGCCATGCTGATCATGGCCTGCGCCAACGCGTTGTTGTTGCCCACCGGCACCAATATGCCATTTGCCGGGGTGATAAAAGCCTCTGGGCCGCCGCAACGCGTGGCGATCACGGGCTTGCCGCTGGCCAGTGCCTCGCCGGTGACCACGCTGAACGTTTCAACGTTGCTGTTGACGATCACCGAGCCGGCGCGCGCCATCATGGGCATTACCCCGGCCTGGGGCAGCCGACCGTGCCAATGAACCACATCGCCCAGGTCCAACTCTTGGGCCAGGCGGTGCAGCATTTCACGGTCAGGTCCGCCACCGATCACCTCAAGTTTCAGGTCGTGCCCCTGCTTCCGCGCATTGGCCAGGGCGTGCAGCACACCGGAGATGTTCTTGATGCCGTCCACCAGGTCACCCACTACCAAGAATTGGTTGGAGGGGCCGGGGGCGGGCAGGGGCAGGTCCAAGCCGGGCACCACGTTGGGCACGATGCTCATTTCCTTGCCAAGCCCATGGCCTTCCATGGCCGCGGCCAGATGCTGGCTTACCGCCGTGGCAGCGGCGGCCTGCCGCAGCAGGAAACGGTCGAAATAACGCGCCGCACCGGATTTGGCCCGCCACCGGCCATTCAGGAAAACACTGCTTTGCTCACTGGCTATGAAGGGTACTCCCCATTTCCGGGCCAGCAGCCAGGCCATGTACACGCTTCGCGTAAGGATGTGGGCATGCACCAATTCCGGTTTGCCGCGCTCGCGCACCAAACGAGCGGTTCCCCTGGCCATGGCCTGTTGGTAACGCCGGTAGTTGATCGCTTTGCGCAAGGGCAGCACCGGACTTAGGCTTGGCCGGTAATAGCAGTGCAATTCCCATGCACCATCGGCAGTGTCCAGTTCCTCGCGGAACATGAGCGGCAATTCGGGCACAGGTGAGGCATGCACTACGCTCAACCGGTGCAACTGCGCCACGGCCAGCATTTGCTTGCGGATGAAATCGCCCAACTGCGGATCGGGCAGCCCCGGATACCATTTGGGCAAGGCAAGTACATGCATGCAGCCGCAAAGTAACGTGGTCTGCCCATGCCGATTATATTTGCGGCCCGTTTGGCGGCATGCCGACGGTCCATGGTGGGTGTAGCTCAGCTGGTTAGAGCGTCGGATTGTGATTCCGAAGGTCGTCGGTTCGAGCCCGATCTCCCACCCCCGGTACAGCAGAAGGCCCTTTCGGGCCTTCTGCTCGTTAGGGCCTAGCCCTCGGCCGTGTGCTTTTTGTCCTTCAGCACGCGGTCCAGCGTCCACGGGATCTTGCGCTTGAATGGCGCTTCGCGCACCGGGCAATCGAAGATCTGGCAAATGGTGCATGATGTGGGCGGGACACAGGGGTCCATGTGGATGAAGAACTCCACCTGCCGCCCCGAGGAGTCGCGGACCAGGTCGGCCAATTCAGAGATCTCGTGATGGCCGGCCTCCAGGGTGAAATACCAGGGAAGTGTTACATGTGCATCGATGTGGAGCGTGCTACCGTACTTGATCACCCTGAAGTTGTGCATGTCTATCCATGCCGCCTTGCGATGCTCCTCGATGATCCGCACCAGGTCACCTGCCACGGCCATGTCCGTTTCATCCATGATCCCGCCCACGCTGCGGCGCACCATGTTGGCCCCTTGCCAAATGATGTAGGCGGCGAAGCCCACGGCGAACAGGCTATCGAGGCCGTGTATGCCGGTGAGCCAGATGGCGGCCAGCCCCAGCAGCAGGGCCGCCGTGGTCCAAGCATCGGAAAGCAGGTGCACGCCCCCCGCCTCCATGGTGAATGAGTGCGTGCGCCGGCCCCTTGAGCGCAACAGCATGCCCATGCCGAGATTCACCAGGCCCGTGAGGCCGATGAGCAAAATGCCATCCGGGATATTGGAGACCACGTTCCCATGGATCCAGGCCATGACCGCGCGGTAAATGATCACCAGGCCCGCCAGCGCCACCATGGACCCTTCCAGCATGGCGCTGATGAACTCCACTTTTCCATGGCCATAAGGGTGCTCGCGGTCCTTTGGCTTGGCGGCCAGCACCAGGCTGTACAGCGCGAAACCACCTGCCACCACGTTCACGATGCTCTCCAGCGCGTCGCTCAGGATGGCGTTGCTGCCCGTTACCCGCCAAGCGATGAATTTCACCGCCATCAATCCCACGCCCACTGCCAGGGCCACGGCTTGCAGGCGCACATGGGCACGGGCTTGGGCCATGCTGCGAAAATAGGCCGTGGTGGTTGTGCATTAATCTTGCAGCCGCAGAGAACCTGCAACCATCATGAGAAAAACCCTGGACCTGTTGAACGACCTCCTGGAGAACGAGCGGACCGCCGGTCTGTTGCTGGTGCTTTGCACCGCAATATCACTGCTGTTGGCCAACTCCGCCTGGCACCATGGTTACGTGGGCATCTGGCATTACCCCATGGCGGGCCAGAATGTGGAGTTTTGGATCAACGATGGCCTGATGGCCATTTTCTTCCTGATGGTGGGCCTCGAACTGAAACGCGAGATCAGCATCGGGGAACTGTCGCAACGCAAGCAGGCCATGTTGCCACTGTTCGCGGCGTTGGGCGGCATGTTTGTGCCGGCGGGCATTCACTTCGCCCTTAACCATGGCACGGACATGCACGCGGGCGCCGGCATACCCATGGCCACCGACATTGCCTTTGCCATCGGCATCCTTTCCCTATTGGGAAGCCGGGTGCCCTTGCCATTGAAGGTGTTCCTTACAGCATTGGCGGTGATCGATGACCTGGGCGCGATCTTCACCATCGCCATTTTCTATTCCACCGATACCCACTGGGGCTTTCTGGGCGGGGCCGCCGGCCTATTTGCCCTTATGCTGGTGCTGAACAAGATGAAGGTGAACAAGCTGCTGCCCTACTTGGCATTGGGCACCGCCATGTGGTACTGCATGCTGCACTCCGGGGTACATGCCACCGTGGCCGGGGTGCTCACGGCATTCGCCATACCATTCGGCGCGGGTGACGACCGTTCCATTTCCGCCAAGTTGCAGCATGCGCTGCACCGCCCCGTTTCTTTTCTTATCCTGCCCCTGTTCGCCTTGGCCAATACGGGGATCGAATTGGAGCACGACTGGTACACCCACCTGTTCACCAGCAACGGCTGGGGCATTTTCATCGGATTGGTGTTGGGCAAGCCGGTGGGCATCAGTTTGTTCTGCGCCATTACCATCCTGCTGGGCGTGGGTACCATGCCCAAAGGCATAAAATGGAGCCAGCTGATCGGTGCGGGTTTGTTGGCGGGGATCGGCTTCACCATGTCCATTTTCATCACCTTGCTGGCCTTCGATGACCATGAGCTGATCGTTTCATCCAAGACCACCATCCTCATATCCTCCACCGTGGCGGGTATGCTGGGCTATCTTTGGTTGAATGCCGTACTGCCCAAAAAGCGGGTGGCCACGGGCCTTTCAGGCCATGTATAGGCAAAAGGCATCCCTTGCCGCGCACTTACCTTTGGCATCGCAACCGATAATGCGGTTACCATGGAAGTAAGATTGATCGAAGCGGCCTCTGAGATCGGGGCTGGCACGCGGGGCACCAGCTTGGGCATGGGTGCACTGCGGGTGGCCGCATGGAAGAACGGCAGCGAATTGTTCGGCCATGCCGAGGAAAGCATCCTGCGGGACGAGAATGATGTGCTGTACGAGGATGACCCGCAATCGCCTAACGCCCACCACATCGATGGACTGATCCGGTTCGAGTCTGACCTGGCCTACGAGGTATACAGGTTCCTTCGCAATAACGTGTTCCCGATCGTGGTGGGTGGCGACCACAGCATCGCCATTGGCTCGGTATCCGGCACCAAAATGGCCTTCCCCACCGAGCGGCTCGGCGTGATCTGGATCGATGCGCATGCCGATATGCACAGCCCGTTCACCACGCCCAGCGGAAATGTGCACGGCATGCCGCTTTCACTGTTGATGGACATTGAGGTGAAGGGAAAGAACCGACCGCGCATGTTCACGCTGGATGTGTGGGACAGGCTGCGAAAGATCGGGACCAGCGGCCCCAAGGTGCTTCCGCGCGATGTGGTGATCATCGGCCTGCGTGATTATGAGGAGGAGGAAGCGGCCATCATCGAGGAGCACAACATCAAGGTGGTCACGGTGAAGGAGCTGCGCGGTAAGGGTGCAGAGGCCATTGTTGCCGAGGTGCTGGAATATTTGGCTGAATGTGGCCGCCTGCATGTGAGCTTCGATGTGGACAGCCTCGATCCGTCCATTTCCACGGGCACCGGCACCCCGGTGCCCGATGGCCTTTTCCTTGATGAGGCCAGGGCACTGCTCACCGGATTTTGTTCGCAACCGAAAACCGCCACGTTGGACGTGGTGGAGATCAATCCGGCCCTGGATACCAAGAATGCCATGGCGGAGAACGTGCTCACCGTCATGGAGCCGCTTTTCCACATCCTGCGTGCGCGCTGAACCCTTGCACACCGTGCCGCATGGCATGTTGCAACCCATTGCATGAAGAACAACTACCAAGATCCATTGCACGCCCGTTTGCTCGATGGCCTGCAATCGGCCTTTCAAGCGCTTTACGGGCAGGCCCCTGCGCCGGCGGCCATCCTATTCCAGCCCACCCGCGCCGAATTCGAGGGCGATGTAACGATCAATGTGTTTCCCTTCCTGAAACTGAGCGGGCAAGGGCCTGAGCAAACGGCCACTGCCGTGGGCGCGCATCTGAAGGCGGCCTTGCCGTTCGTGGAGAAGTTCAATGTGGTCAAGGGATTTCTGAATGTAGTGGTGGCCGATGCCTACTGGACGGAATTCCTTGGCATGGCCGTGGAGCGCGACCTGCTCCAATTCCCTTCCACGGGGGAGCTGGTGATGGTGGAATATTCCTCGCCCAATACAAACAAGCCTTTGCATTTGGGCCACTTGCGCAACAACTTCCTGGGCCACGCAGTAAGCAGGATCCTGTCGGCCACGGGCAACGATGTGGTGCGTGTGCAGATCATCAACGACCGCGGCATCCACATCTGCAAAAGCATGGTGGCCTGGCTCCGGTACGGCGAAGGTGAGACCCCTGATAGCAGCGGTTTGAAAGGGGACAAGCTGGTGGGCAACTACTACGTGGCCTTCGATCGTGCCTACAAGGAGCAGGTTGCCGCGGGCATGGCCGCCGGGCTCACGGAGGAAGAAGCCGGCAAACAAGCCCCCATTATGTGTGAGGCACAGGAAATGCTGCGCAAATGGGAGGATGGCGACCCGGAAGTGCGGGCCCTATGGGAGCGGATGAACGGTTGGGTATACGCTGGTTTTGATGAGACCTATGCCGCCATGGGCGTGGAGTTCGATAAGCTGTACCATGAAAGCGAGACCTACCTGCTGGGGAGAAAAGACGTGCTGGACGGGCTGGAGCGGGGGATCTTTTTCCGCAAGGCCGACGGCTCCGTGTGGGTGGACCTGACAGCGGAGGGGCTGGATGAGAAGCTGCTGTTGCGCGGCGACGGCACCAGCGTGTACATCACGCAGGACGTGGGCACCGCGATCCAGCGGTTCAAGGAATTCCCCGCGCTCCGCCGCATGATCTATACGGTGGGCAACGAACAGGACTATCATTTCAAGGTGCTTTTTCTTGTGCTGAAAAAGCTGGGCTATCCCTGGGCGGATGAGTTGTACCACCTAAGCTATGGCATGGTGGACCTTCCCACCGGCAGGATGAAAAGCCGGGAAGGCACCGTGGTGGACGCCGACGACTTGATCGCGGAGGTTGTTTCCGATGCGGCAAAGGCGACCACGGCATTGGGCAAGCTCGAGGACCTCGATGAGACTGCGCGCAAGGAACTCTTCCGGATGATCGGCCTTGCCGCCTTGAAGTACTACCTGTTGAAGGTGGACCCGCGCAAACGCATGCTTTTCGACCCCCAGGCCAGCATTGACCTGCAGGGGCACACGGGACCGTTCATTCAGTACACCTATGCACGCATCCAAAGTTTGCTGTGCAAGGCGGATCCAGGTGATACGGCGGCGGACGCGGGCACCGCGGGTGCTTGGCTGCCCGAGGAGCGCACCGTGGTCAAGCTGCTCCACCAATTGCCCGCCGTTCTGGCCGATACGGCCCAGCGGCTGGAACCCTCTGCATTGGCCAACCACACATACGAATTGGTGAAGGCCTACAATTCATTCTACCAATCGGTGCCGGTACTGCGCGAGGAGGATGCAGCTAAACGGGCGCGGCGGCTGAAACTGGGCCGGGCTGTGGGACAGGCGGTCAAAAAGTCCATGTGGTGTTTGGGCATCGAGGTGCCCGAGCGCATGTAGGGCGGTTCGCGATCGCACATAACGCGACAGGTCACGGCCAGGTCAGAACTTCGGGCAGGGCACGGCGCGGTACTTCCGGTTCTTTCCGGTGCGCGGCCATTCATAGATCACGGAGATCTCATGGGCACCGCCGCTTTTCATCGTCAGCTTGCTCACCGTAACGTCATAGCTGTACACCAGCCGCAATTGGTAGGGTGTTTCATAGCCCATCATCAAGATCACGGCATCGTCGTTCGGGTAGCCGGGCTGGTATGCTTTCAGGCCGGGCAGGCCGCGGTACCAAAGCCCGAAGCTCACTTCGCGGTGGTCCACATAGCCGCCCAGGTCCAGCTGGTCCCATTTCTGTTGTGCCTTGTAGTGCGCGGCCAGCGTCATTTTGGTCTCGCTGTAGCGGAATGACCTTCCATCGAGCGGAAAGCGGTAGCCAGCGTGCACGCTGCTGCGGATCGGCAGTTGGGCGTCGCCATCCAGATAGATGCTTTGCTGGGGGCGGTTGATGTGGTTGGTGGAAAAGCCCGCCCAAAATTGCTCCGAGTAATAAAGAAAGCCGGCGGAGAAATCGAGGTAGGACACGTTCTGCATGCTGGGTGCCTCAATGCTCCTGGGCGCATTGTCGCGGATCACCTGGTCGGCGAACAGCATGTTGCCCTGGTCGAAGGTGCGGGAGGTGTAGGCCGCACGGATGCCGCCCCTAACCGCACGGCGCCGGTTGATGCGCGCCTCGTAGGAGTAATTGAGGGCCATTTGGGTGAAGGCCAGGTTGAAGGTGCCTGCCCGGTCATGCATCACCATGCCGCCGATGCCGCTGTTGATGTCGGCCGCCCGGTGGTCGTATGCAACGGCGTAGGTTTTGTAACCAGGTCCGATGCCTGGCCACTGAAGCCTGTAATTTATGCCGATCCGGTCCTGGTGCGTGTTGCCGGTAAGGGCCGGATTGAGGTACATCGGCGCTGCATACCATTGCGACAGTTGCGGGTCCTGGGCGGAAAGCCGTGCGGTTGCGATGGCCACCACCGCAAGAAGCGGAAGGATGCGTGTCATGTTTCGGCTCATCGGAACAGGGTGAGGTCGCCGGTGCGCTGCATTTCCTTGTTGTCCACAAAGCGCACCCACACTTGATAGACATAAACATCCTGTTGGCTCAACTGGCCCCGGTAGTAGCCATCCCAGCCACGCCGGATATCGTCGCTTTCAAATACCAGTTCACCCCAGCGGTTGAAGATCCGCATGCGGAAATTCTTAACGAAGCGGATGAATGGATAGAACACATCGTTGCTCAGGTCGGAAGGGTCGTAAAACCCATTGCCGCCGCCGTTGGGGTTGGGGGTGAACACGTTTGGTATGGTGATATCGTAGATCGGGTTTACCTTTACCGTGTGCCCGACATTCGCGGTGCATCCATGGTCATCGGTCACCGTAAGCCCCACTGTCCATACCCCGGGTTCTTCGAAATGGTGGTACGGGCTCGGATCCAGGCTCATGGCACCATCGCCGAAGCTCCATTGCCAACTGTTCACCGTGCCGGTGGATTGGTCGATGAACTGGATGTTGGCATGGTCTGCATCGGTTTCCCATGGGTTGGCGGTGAATGCGGCCACTGGCGGGGCGAACGCGTGTACGGCGCCTGTGTTGGCCGCATTTGCCGAGCAGCCCAGCGGGGTGGTGACCGTAAGCGAGACGTTGTAATTGCCCGCCGTATAGGTGTGCACCGGTGACATCGAGGTGCTGGTGGCGCCGTTGCCGAAATTCCAGAAATAGCTCACGGGCTGGTTGGTAAGCCCTGTGGGGAAGTGTACCGTAAGCGGGGCGCAGCCTTGTGCGATCACCGGCGGAAGGGTAATGGTGGGCGGTGTTTCCACGGCGATGTTCACCGAGCGTTGGATGGTATTGGCGCAGATGTCGGTGGCCGTTACGGTCAATGAGCGGCTGGCCTGGGCAGTGATGTGGAACGGTCCGCTGCCGGTGGCCGGTATTTGCGGCCAGGACAGGGAGGTTTGGCCCGGGTAACCCGTTACCCATGCACCCACCGTGGCCGTGCCGCCAGGGCAGAAGGCGGTGTCGCCATATGTGTTCAAGGTGGCCAGTGCGAGGTTGAGCACGGTTACCGGAAGTTCCACGATGGGGCCATTGCACCCGTTCTGGTCCGTAACGCTAACGGTCACCACCTGCGTGGCGGGGAAGGAATATTGCAGGCTATCGCCCGTGCCGATGCCTGCCCATGTGATCTGGTAGTTCCCAGCGCCGCCGGCCGCCTGCGCCGTAAGCGGCACCGGCACGTTCACGCATACGGTATCCTCCACCTGCGCGGTCAGCAGCACCGGCGTTGGGTCGGGCAGTGTTACGGCGCCCTGCACCTGGCAACCGTGGCTGTCGGTGACCACCACGGTGTAAGCGCCGGCGGTAAGGCTGTACGCGGACGAGCCCGTTTGCGAATTGGTGTTGGCGCTCCACTGGTAGCTGTAGCCGGGTGTGCCGCCTGCAGGTTGGCCCATGGCCGAGCCATTGGCGCCACCATGGCATGAGGGCGCGTTGGGTTGAATGTTCACCGTAAGTGGTGCGGGTTCGGTGATCGTGGCGGTTGCCGTGGTGTCGCAGCCATGTTCATCGGTAACCAGCACGCTATATGTTCCTGCCGAGAGGCCCGTGGCCGTGGCGCTTTGTTGCCCTGCCGCATCGTTCCAGCTATAGGAGAAGCTGTTGTTGGCGGGCAGGAATGCGATTGCGCCTGAACCATCGCCGTGGCAGGACAAATGTGTTGGCGTGATGCTGCTTCCAAAGAAGCTTGTGGGCAGCGTGATGTGCACGGTATCGGTGGCCGGAGGGCAGGTGGGGTTGCCCGTGGTGGTGAGCACCAGGCTCACACCGTTGGCCATGATCTCGGCCACCGTGGGCATGTAGGTCACATTGAGGCCGGTACCGGAGAATTGGCCATTGCCTCCGCCCCATTGGCCGCTGGTGGCGTTGGTCACGGTCCCGTTCAGCTGCACGGGCAGGCTGCTGAAGCATCCGATGAGGTCAGCGCCCGCGTTGGCCGCGTTGGGCTGGCCCAAGGCCGTGATGGTTGCGGTGCCTTGTGCGGCCGCACAGTTGTTGGCGTCGGTAACAGTTAGGGTGTAGGTGCCGGCCGGGCCGTTCAGCGTGCTTCCCGTTTGCCCGTTGCTCCAGGCATACTGATAGGGCTGTGTTCCACCTGTGACGGTTGCCACAATGCTGCCATCGGCGTTGCCTGCGCATTGTTCATGGGTCACTTGCAGGGAGGCCACCGCCAATGCAGCGGGTTCGCTGATGGTGACGCTGAAGGTGGTGTCACAGCCGTAGGCATCGGTAACCAGCAGGTTGTGGTCCCCTGCGGGAAGCCCCGTTGCATTGGCCGTGCCTTGGCCGCTGGGCGTCCATTGGAAGGTCAACCCCGGGGTTGCTGGCGTAAAGGTGGCCGAACCGGTGGCTGTGCCGTTACAGGTGGCGTTGGTGTGTGAGACACTGCTTCCGAAGAAACTGGTGGGCAGCGTGATATGCACGGTATCGGTGGCCGGTGGGCAGGTGGGGTTGCCCGTGGTGGTGAGCACCAGGCTCACACCGTTGGCCATGATCTCGGCCACCGTGGGCATGTAGGTCACATTGAGGCCGGTACCGGAGAATTGGCCATTGCCTCCGCCCCATTGGCCGCTGGTGGCGTTGGTCACGGTCCCGTTCAGCTGCACGGGCAGGCTGCTGAAGCATCCGATGAGGTCAGCGCCCGCGTTGGCCGCGTTGGGCTGGCCCAAGGCCGTAATGGTCGCACTGGCCTGGGCCGTGGTACAGTTGTTCGCATCGGTAACCGTTAGCGTGTACGTACCTGCAGGGCCATGCAGGGTGGCGGTGGTTTGCCCGTTGCTCCAGCTATATGCATACGGTGGCGTGCCGCCGGTAACAATGGCGGTAATGGTGCCATCGGCGTTCCCGGCGCATTGTTCGTCGGTCACCTGCAGGTTTGCGATGGCCAATGCGGCGGGTTGCGCTATGGTGGCTGTAAGGGTGGTGTCGCAGCCGGAGTTGTCGGTGACCAGTACGCTGTATGTGCCCGCTGGCAAGTCGGTGGCCGTGGCCGTGGTTTGGGCCGAAGGATCGTTCCATAGGAAGCCCAGCCCTGCCATAGTGGTGGTTACAGTAGCACTTCCGGTGGCTGAACCATTGCAAAGAAGGTCCGTTGCGCTGATGCTGCTTCCGGCGAAGCTGTTCGGCAGCGCGATGAACACGGTATCGGTGGCCACTCCGCATGGCGATTCACCGGTGGTGCTCAGCACCAAATGCAAACCGCCCGCGGCCACTTCACTTGGCGTGGGCATATAGCTCACATTCAGGCCTGTGCCGGACAAGGTGCCATCGCCCCCGCTCCAAATGCCGCCCGGGGCATTGGTTACCGAGCCGCTCAGTGCCACGGGCAAGGCGCCCATGCATCCTACCAGGTCCGGACCTGCGTTGGCCGTGCTGGGCTGGTTGGCCTCACCGATGGTAACGGCCAACGGCCCGGCAATGCAGCCGTTGCCGTCAGTGATCACCAAGGTGTAATTGCCAGCTGGCGCCGTGATCGAAGGGGTGGTGGCACCGGTGCTCCATTCATACTGGAACGGGGGCGTGCCCACGGTGATGTCCACGGTCGCACTGCCGTCCTGGTTGCCCGTGCACGACTCATCCACCACCGTGGGCGCGGCCGTCAGCAGCCCGGGCAGCACTTGCACCGAATACACATAGGTCTGCAGCGCGGGAATGGGGCATGCTCCATCATTTGCGGTGATGATGAATGGGAAGAAACCCGAAGCGCCGGGCGTGCCGGTCCAACAGACCCGAACGGTGAGCGGATTGGTGCCAACGGTGGTCAACGTGGCACCTGGCAGATTTTGTGCGAGGTTGGAGGTTACAGTGAGCACATCACCGGAGTTCGGGTCGCCGATCACGGCATCGAAACAAAAATTCCCCGATTCGCAAATGCGGATGGCTCGGGGCCCCGTTTGCCATGCTTGGCCACTGAGGTTGCTCACCAGTCCCGTGGTGGGGTCGGGCGGGATGTTGGTGCAGGGGTAGGCAATGAACTGCATATCGCGCATGATCGATCCGATCCATACGCCATTGTGATCATAACGGTCCACCCGTACAACCACCACCCAGTTGCCCACTTGGTTGAGCGTGAAGTTCACTTGTCCTGTGTGCGGGTCGAGGGTGATCCCCGTAATGGGCTCGGTGCCGGAAAATGGTGGCACATAGGGCAGGTCAACTGCGCCAACGTTACGCGCGTTGATGAAAGTGTAGGTCAATGAATCACCGGCCGGGTCGTAGGCCCCGTAGCTGTATGAGATGGGGTAGCCGGCACATACGTACGGGATGGCGGCGTTGGTGAAGCGCGGCGACTCCTGGCAAGGCCCATCGACGTTGTTGATGCGCGCCTCGGTGTAGATGTTCTTATTGCCGGGGGTCACCAAGTTGGCAATGGCACCGTTGCGGTAGGTGTCCGTCCAAGAGATCGTCCAGTAATCGCAGGGGGGAAGGGTGACCACGCCGGTATACACATATTCCTGCATGCCCGGCAATGATCCGTTGCTGTGGCAGGTGCTTTGGGCCATTTGGGCCTGGCAGAGCTGGGAGATTTCGGTGCCACCGTTGGTGCTCACCGTAACGGAACGGTTGCCGCAAGGGCTCTGTACGCTGAGCGAGTATGAGTTGGAGAGGTTCTGCCCGGCGCAATCGCGGTACACCATCATGGTGATCCGGTATTGGTTTCCGCCCAGGCATTCGTAGTAGATCTCGCCCCCGGCGATGTGCGTGGCCTTGGTGGTGGCGGCGGACAGCAATAGGAGAATGAGAAGCAGAAAGGCTGGTGATCTGCGTGGCATGCGAGAGGCTTGGGTGTGTATTCCTACGGGAAACAGCCGACGAGGTTTCAGGAAGCAGCATCCGCGCCACCGTACAGGTTCCAAGCGCCGGTTGCGGGAATTAACTTCGCGGCCCTGTATGCAAAGAGCATGTTCGAGAACCTAAGCGACAAGTTGGAACGCGCCTTCAAGGTGCTGAAAGGCCAAGGCCAGATCACGGAGATCAACGTGGCCGAAACGATGAAGGAGGTGCGGCGCGCCCTGTTGGATGCCGACGTGAACTTCAAAACGGCCAAGGAGTTCACCGATCGGGTGAAGGCCAAGGCCCTGGGCCAGGATGTGCTTACCTCGGTAAGCCCGGGCCAATTGCTCATCAAGATCACCCACGACGAGCTGGCTGCCCTTATGGGTGGCACCAATGCGGGCATCAACCTTTCCGGCAACCCGACGGTGGTGCTCATGAGCGGCCTGCAGGGCTCGGGGAAAACCACGTTCAGCGGCAAGCTCGCCAACTTCCTGCGGAAAAAAGGGCGGCGCGTGCTGCTTACTGCGGCCGATGTGTACCGCCCCGCGGCCATCGACCAGTTGGAGACCTTGGGCAAACAGCTCGATATCAGCGTTTACAGCGAGCGGGACAACAAGGACCCCGTGGCCATTGCACGCAATGCCGTGGCCCATGCCAAGCAGCATGGCTTCACGGCCGTGATCATCGATACCGCCGGCCGTTTGGCGGTGGACGAGGCCATGATGCAGGAGATTACGGCCATTAAGAAGGCCATCAGCCCGCAGGAAACCCTGTTCGTGGTGGATGCCATGACCGGCCAGGACGCGGTGAACACCGCCAAGGCCTTCAATGACCGCCTGGATATCGATGGGGTGGTATTGACCAAGCTGGACGGCGATGCCCGCGGTGGTGCTGCCCTTACCATCCGCAGCGTGGTGGACAAGCCCATCAAGTTCATCGGCACCGGCGAAAAAATGGAGGCCCTCGACGAGTTCCATCCCGACCGGATGGCCGGGCGCATCCTGGGCATGGGCGACGTGGTCTCGCTGGTGGAGCGCGCGCAGGAACAATTCGACGAAAAGCAGGCCCGTGCCCTGCAGAAGAAGATCGCCAAAGATCAGTTCGGCTTCGACGACTTCCTGGAGCAGATCCAGCAGATCAAGAAAATGGGCAATATGAAGGACCTCATGGCCATGATCCCGGGTGTGGGAAAGGCCATGAAGAACCTCGACATTCCGGATGATGCCTTCAAGGGCATTGAGGCCATCATCAGCAGCATGACCCCGCATGAGCGCCGTGAGCCCTCGGTGATCAACGGTAGCCGCCGCCAGCGCATCGCCTCTGGCAGCGGCACCAACGTGGCCGAGGTGAACAAACTGATGAAGCAGTTCGAGGAAACCCGGAAGATGATGAAAATGATGGGCGACAAGAGCAAGATGAAGGCGATGATGCAGCGCATGCAGCAGATGCAGGGCATGAACCGCTGACCAGCGAACCTTCGTCATTGCGCTTCGTTCCAACGGCCAAATACGGCTGTTGATGCGCTTGGAATGCCTGTTCGGCGTCTTTCTTTCAATTGGTGCCATGGCCCAAACCGGGCCTGCCGGCATTGGCGGCCCGCCCAGTAATCCGCTGTGGCTGGATGCCGGCACCGGGGTATTCAAGGGTGCCGGAAGCAACCCGGCCGGCAACGGCGATGCCGTGCAACAATGGAACAATGTTTCCGGCAATGCCAGGCATGCACAACAATCGACAGCGCCCAACAGGCCGCAATACAGGGCGAACGTGCTGAATGGCCGGCCCGCTGTGCGTTTCAATGCCTCAAGCGGCACGCGCATGGCCATCTCGGCGTTGAACAGCTCCACGGCCGGAAAGGCTTCCCTGTGGGCCGTGGTCAGCTATTCCAGCTTGCCCAGCCCCAACCCCGGCGTGTTGCAGGGCACCGCCCCGGGCAACGTGTATTCCAGCATTCCAGCCGATAAGAACATCGGCCTGTGGGTGAGCAACGTGCACAAGGTGTGGGGCAGGGGAATCCAAACCGATGGCGCAAGCGTGAATGTGCCCGCGGTCACTTCACTCTCGGCCAATACGTTCTACATCCTCAGCACACAGTACGATGGTACGCGGATCAGCCAGTATGTGAACAACGCTTCGGCAGGTGTGGCCAGCTACAACGGAACCCTGCGGCCATGGCCCGATATGTCGATCGGCACCCAGGCCGGTACGGAGGGTTGGAATGGCGACATCGCCGAGGTGGTGGCCTTCAACACGGTGCTGAATGGCACGCAGCAATTGATCATGGCCAACTACCTGGCAGCCAAGTACGGCCTTTTGCTCGGTGCCGACGATATCTACACGCAGGATGATCTGGCCAACGGTAACTACGACCACGAGGTGGCCGGGATCGGACGGATATCGGCAACCGATATGCATACCTCGGCCAAGGGAACCGGCATTGTGCAGATCGCCGGTGCCACGGCTTTGGATAACAACGAATTCTTGATCTGGGGCCACGATGGCGGCACATTGGGCTCTTGGGGAGCAGGAGAACGCCCTGCGGGGGTAATGGAACGGCTGGTGCGGACGTGGCGGGTGAACGAAGTGAACCGCTCCGGAAACCCGGTGGACGTGGGCGCCGTGGACATCACCTTCGACCTGTCCGGCCTGGGGCCGGTGGTGGCCGCCGATCTGCGCTTGCTTGTGGACAGCAACAACGACGGTGCCTTCGCCGATGAATCGCCACTGGCCGGTGCGGTGGCATTGGGCGGCGGGCAGTACCGTTTCAACGGCATCTCCGCCCTAAAGAACAACGTCCGGTTCACCCTGGGCTCGGCCAACCGGGTAACCACGCCACTGCCCGTGGAATTGCTCCATTTCGAGGCCATTCCGCAGGGCAGGGAGGTGAGGCTGGCCTGGGCCACCGCAAGCGAAAGCAACAATCGTTGGTTCACCGTGGAACGCTCAGGCGATGCACTTGACTGGGAAGCTGTGGCCACTTTGCAGGGAGCGGGCAACAGCACCCAACCCCTGGAATATTCAACGCGCGACCTTGCACCCTTGGCAGGCACCAGTTATTACCGCTTGCGCCAGACCGACCACGATGGAAGAACCACATTTTCCGAAGCGAGGCCCGTGGTGAGGGGCATGCCCGCTCCGGTCATCATTTACCCGAATCCCGCCCGCGGGCCTTTCTCGGTGATGCTTGATCCCATGGAAGAGGATGCCACGGTGGAGCTGGTCGATATGGATGGACGTGTGCTGTGGCAGCGTACCTCAGCAGGGGCGGGCACCCGTGTGCTTGTGGATATGGCGGAGCTGCCTGCCGCGATGTACATGGTCAGGATCGCATCAGGCCAACATTCCCGCGCAGGAAGGTTGGTTGTTCCGGCCCATTGAAGGCGAACTGGCCGGCGGGCCATGGGAGATGGATCCCGAAATGCTTTTACCGCTGGGGGATGGGCATTAGTTTCGGCCCCCATGCAGGAACAAACAGCCACGTACCGCTTATTGGACGGCGTGGAATGCGGCAAGGCGCTACGCATTGGCATCGCCTCAGAAGCATCACAGGTGAAGAAGGATCGTGGACGGGCGCCGCACCTGGTGGCCGTGCTGGTCGGCGAGGACCCGGCCAGCCAAACCTATGTTGCCAGCAAGGTGAAGGCCTGCGAGGAAGTAGGCTTCAAAAGCACACTGCTGAAAAGGCCCGCCAACACCACCGAGGAAGAGTTGCTCACCCTGGTGCAGCAGCTCAATAATGACAGCGATGTTGATGGCTTCATCGTGCAATTGCCCCTGCCCGGGCACATCGATGAAGAGCGTGTGACCCTGGCCATCGATCCCGACAAGGATGTGGACGGTTTCCATCCCCAGAACCTGGGACGCATGATCTTGGGACTGCCCGGCTACCTGCCGGCCACACCGAACGGTATCTTGGCCATGCTCGCGCATTACGAGGTGCCCACGGAAGGAAGGCATTGCGTGGTGGTGGGCCGCAGCCACATTGTGGGCACCCCCATGAGCATATTGATGGGGCGCAACAATTCGCCGGGCAACTGCACGGTTACCTTGGCACACAGCCGCACACGCGATTTGCCTTCCATCACGCGCCAGGCCGATATACTCATTGTGGCCATCGGCAAGCCGAACTTCATCGGTGCCGAAATGGTGAAAGAAGGTGCCGTAGTGGTGGACGTGGGCATACACAGGTTGCCGGATCCATCCAGGAAAAGCGGCCATCGCCTGTGCGGCGATGTGGATTTCACGGCCGTGGCACCCAAGGCCTCGTGGATCACTCCGGTACCGGGCGGCGTAGGCCCCATGACCGTCACCAGCCTGTTGATCAATACGCTCAAGGCCGCGAAACGTTAGAATAATCCGTGCCCTCCTCCGCCAAACACTGGCCCAGGTCCGCACTTCAATCACGAATACACCGAACCATGCCAGAGGAGAGAGCATCATTTTACAACCAGGTCTTCGGCAACAACCGCAAATGGATCGAGCAGAAGAAGGCCGAGGACCCCGACTACTTCACGCACCTTGCCCAAGGGCAACAACCCGAAATCCTGTTCATCGGTTGCAGCGATAGCCGCGTTACCGCGGAGGAACTGATGGGTGCCTCGCCGGGGCAGGTGTTCGTGCACCGCAACATTTCCAACGTGGTGGGCAGCGCCGACCTCAACGCCCTTAGCGTGGTGGAATATGCCATTGGCGCACTGGAGGTGAAGCACGTGGTGGTATGCGGCCATTATGGCTGCGGAGGGGTGAAGGCAGCCATGCAACCGCAGGACCTTGGCCTGCTGAATCCCTGGTTACGCATGATCCGGGATGTTTACCGCCTGCACCGTGCCGAGCTGGATGCCATTGGCGATGAAAAGAAGCGCTACGACCGGCTGGTGGAACTGAACGTGGAGGAGCAGTGCATCAACGTGATCAAGACGGCTGTTTTCCAGAAAGCATTCCTGCGCACAAAGCACCCCCAGGTGCACGGCTGGGCCTTCAACATGGCCACGGGTGAACTGGTGGACCTGCACTTCGATTTTGAGCGCAAGCTCGATGAGATCAGGGCCATCTACGACCTGAAGCCTGTCAATTGATTCACGATCCGGCGTTTGCCCGGGCCCTCAATAACCCAAAACCACCAAAACCATGCGATTTCCAGTGATGCTGCTTGGGGCAGCACTAATGGCCACAACCTCTGTGGCCGCCCAAAAGAAAACAAACAAGGCCACCGTGAATTGGGGCCCCGACCTTACCGAAAAGGAGAACGGTTCATTCGATGAAGTGGTCGGCGATAACGGAACATCCACCTTCCTGCTCGTGGACCGCAAGAAGGGCAAGTTCATACAGCGGATGGACGGGCTGAAAATGGCGTGGGAAAAACCGCTTGAGCTGAAGATGGACAAAAAGGACATGCGCCTTGAACGGATCATGCTCACGGATGCCGAGATCCATGTGTTCACCAGTTTGTACGACAAAAAGCAGAACGAAAACCGGCTGTACGTTTCAAGCTATGACCAACAAGGCTTTGCACCGGGTAGGCAATTCCAGTTGCTGGCAACCATGCACGCAGAGAAGCAGTCGAATGCGGGCACATTTTTCATGCAGCTTTCGCCCGGCAAGGGCAAGATCCTGGTGAATGCCACACCGCCGTATGATAAGAAGTCCACGGAGCGTACCACTATGCATATGTTCAGTTCAGACCTGCAGCTGCTATGGTCCCAGGAATTCAAGCTGCCATACACCGATGAGGAATTCAAGATGGAGAGCTGGCGTGTGGATGATGACGGCGCCGTGGTGCTCCTCGGCGTGAAGTATGCGTCGAAGCAGGAACGGAGGGAACTCAAGCGTGCCAACCAGGCCACTTACGAATATCATTTGCTGGTGTACGACGGTGCTTCCGCACAACCTTCGGACAACCTGATATCCGTACCGGATAAATTCCTGCAGGACATGACCATTTCCATGGGTGCCACAGGCGACATTTTATGCGGAGGCCTTTACGGGAACAAAGGCAGCTTCAGCGTGCGCGGGGCCTACTATCTGCGGTTGGACCGCAACTCCAAGCAGGTCGTGCACGCGAGTTATAAGGAATTCTCGGATGACTTCATCACTTCCTACATGGAGGAAAAAGCCGCTGCCAAGGCGAAGAAAAAGGCCGATAAAAAGGGGGAGGAGCTTGAGCTTCCGGAATTCCAGCTGAACGATATCATCCTCCGCGACGATGGCGGGGCCGTGTTGCTGGCCGAGCAGTACATCGTGCGGGAGGTGACCACCACCTACACCTCCAACGGCCAAACGTACACCACCACGAGCACGCACTACTATTACAACGACCTGTTGGTGATCAACATTGACCCAAGCGGCGACATACAGTGGGCGATAAAGATCCCCAAGCGCCAACACAGCGTGAACGATCAAGGACGTTTCAGCGGGGTGGCGGTGAACGTGAAGCAAGACAAGATCTACTTCGTGTTCAACGATACCGGTGAAAACCTCTTCCTCAAGCCGGGCGACAAGGTGAAGCAATTCGCGCTCACCGGAAAAGATGCACTGGTGGTGCTGGCCACCGTGGATGCCAACGGGACGGTAAGCCGCGAGGCCCTGTTCTCACCCGATCGGCGTGACGTGATCCTTCGCCCCAAGGATTGTGTGGAGCTGGAGGACGAAAGCATGTTCATATACGCCAACCGTAAAAAGGATTACCGGTACGGGCTGATCACCTTCAAGTGACCCGGCACCGGGGAAACGAACAAGGCCGGCGGAGCATCCACCGGCCTTGTTCGTTTGGGCCCGGAGAACCTGCTCAGTACGCCCCGCCTTTGCGCAGGGCCGCCATTTTCAGTACTGCCACCGCGGCCTCCACGCCCTTGTTGCCATGCTTGCCGCCGCTGCGGGCGCGTGCCTGTTCCATGTTGTCATCGGTAAGCACGCAAAAGATCACCGGCATGCTGGTCTTCAGGCCCACTTCCATGATGCCGTGCGCTGCCGCCTGGCAAACGAAGTCGAAGTGCGGGGTTTCGCCGCGCACCACGCTCCCGATGCAGATCACGCCATCAAGCGCATGTTGCTCCAGCAGCATTTGGGCGCCCAGGGCCAGCTCGTAGCTGCCCGGTACCTGCCATTCACGCAGATCCTTCAGGGCCACACCGTGCTTCAACAGGGTTTCCACGGCGCCATCGCGCAGCGCGCCAGTGATCTCGGCGTTCCATTCGCTCACAACCAGTCCCAAACGCAAACCGGTGCCCTTGGGGACACCGGCTGCATCGTATTTCGAAAGATCCGTGGTGGCCATTACGAAGGCTGGCCGGCCATGGCCTTGGCACGTGCGGCGTATTTCTTGGCCATGGCCGCATCGGGCGCATTGGGGTAGTCGTTGGTGATGCGCCCGAAGCAGTTCGCCGCATTCTTCCAATCGCCCTGTTGCTGGTAAACGATGCCGGCCTTCATCAGGAACATCGGCGTGGTGTAGTCGCTGTTCACCAGGTTGGCCGCCTTCATGAACTGGGTGGCCGCATCGGCCGGCCGGCCGAGTTCCACCAGCACGTCGCCCTGGTTGCCCGTGGCCATCACGCGCAGCACGTCATCGCCAAGGTCCGCCTCCTTGTAATACTGCAACGCAGCCTCGTGGTCCCCTTGCTGGTGCTTGATCACCGCGATGTAGAACTTGGCCAGGTTGCCCGTGGTGGTGCTGCCGTACTGGTCGGCCACATCCAGGAAGCCCAAGTAGTTGCCGTCGCCATTGAGCGCCTTGTCCAATGAATCGATCTCGAAATAATACTGGGCCTTCCAGATCATCTCCTGCGCCTCCTTGGCGCGCGGCTCGGCAACGAACTTGCGGTAGCCCAGCAGGCCCCCAACGATCACCAGCACTGCCACCACGCCGATGGTGATCGCCTTCTTGTTCTTTTCCAGAAAGAGCTCGCTCTTGGTGTAGATCTCACCAATGTCCAGGTCTTTCTGCTCACTTGTTTTGGTCGACATGGTAGTGGCCGCCTATTTTTTATGGTGCGCAAAAGTATGCGTTGCGGCCAAACTCGGTATCGTATGGACGCGAGGCCGCGAAATACGCACAAATGGCAGTGCCGTGCAAGCACGCCCAAAGCGGGTGGGTTACCTTTGGGGCACCGCCATGAACGTAGTGCTGGAACGGTTGTCCGTCCTTCAATTCCGCAACCACCGCCAAGCCACCCTGGAGCTGGGGCCGCAGGTGAATTGCATCACCGGGCCCAACGGCACGGGCAAGACCAACCTGCTCGATGCCATCCACTACCTGTGCATGTGCAAAAGCTATTTCGAGGCCCAGGACATGCACAACGTGCTGCACGGCGCGGACTGGTTCGTGGTGAAGGGCACCATGCGCACCACCGATGGCCCTGACGAACTTTCGTGTGCAGTGCGGAAGGGGCAGCGCAAAGTATTCAAGCGCAACCACAAGGAATATGACCGCCTGGCCGATCATGTGGGCCGTTTTCCGGCCGTAATGATCACCCCGTACGATAGCCAGCTGGTGCTGGACGGGAGCGAGGTGCGCCGCAGGTTCCTCGATGGGCTGATCGCACAGTTCGATCGCGTATACCTGGACCACCTGATGCGCTACAACAGGGCCCTGGCCCAGCGCAACCTGCTGCTGAAGCAGGACCGGGCACCCGCGCAGCGCATGATGGTGGAGCCGTGGGACGAGCAGTTGGTGCTGCATGGGGAAGCGGTACACGAGGTGCGCACCCGGTTCATGGCCGAGGTGGCCCCATTGCTGGAGCAGCATTACCAAGGCATTTCGAGCGGTCCTGAACAAGTGGCCGTAGCGTACCATACCGGCGTGGCATCGGGCATGCGTGCCGTGCTCAATGCGCAATGGGAGCGCGACCTGGCCGCCCAACACACCACGGGCGGCGTTCACAAGGACGACCTGCTGTTCACCATCAATGGCAGGGCCTTGAAAAAGTTCGGGAGCCAGGGGCAGCAGAAAACATTCCTGATCGCCTTGAAGCTGGCACAATTCGACCTGACCGCCCAGCGCAGCGGCATCAAGCCCATGCTCCTGCTCGACGACATCTTCGACAAGATCGACCCTCAGCGCATGCGGCATTTATTGCGCCTGCTGGGCGATGGCCGCTTCGGCCAGGTGATCATTACCGACACCGATGCCCAGCGTTTGCGGCACGCCTTGGAAGGCACCGGGCCGGACACGCGCTTTTTTGCGCTGCAACACCAGGCCGGGCAGGAACAAGCGGAATACCTTGCACCCCAGAACGCATGAAACGGAGCAACGAACTCACCCTAGGGCAGGCCATGGAGCAACTGGTAGAGGCCTATGGCCTGCGGGAGCGGTTGGATGAGCAGGCCGTGGCCAGCCTATGGGATGAACTGGCCGGTGGCATGATCGCGCGCCGCACGGTGGCCGTTAAGCTGCGCAAGGGAAAGCTTTACATCAAGGTGGACAGTGCGCCCTTGCGCCATGAACTCGGTTTCATGCGCGATGGGCTGAAGAACACCATCAACCAGCGCATGGGCCGGGAGGTGGTGAAGGAGATCCATTTGGATTGAGCAGGTGCGCCACGGGACCGGCCAAGAGGGCACCCCTTCAAAGGCGCCGCCATAATGCAATACAGGGGCGGCAACCCGGTGCCCGTGCGCCGTTGGGGGGCACACGGGCACCAGGCCATCAATACTGCTCGCGCCCGCTGAAGAAGAACGAACCCTCGATGGCCGCGTTCTCGTCGCTATCGCTGCCATGCACGGCATTCTTCGCCTTGCTCTCAGCGAACTGCTTGCGAATGGTGCCCTCGGCCGCCTCGGCCGGGTCGGTGGCCCCGATCAAGGTGCGGAAATCGGTCACGGCATTCGCCTTTTCCAAGATCGCCGCCAATACGGGACCATTGGCCATGTAATCCACCAGTTCGCCGTAGAAGGGGCGTTCCTTGTGCACTTCGTAGAACTTACCGGCCTCTTCCTTGGAAAGACGGGTATATTTCAGGGCCACCAAACGGAAGCCTTTGGAAAGGATAAGGTCCAGGATCTTGCCCGCATGACCTGCGGCCATGGCCTCAGGCTTGATCATGGTGAACGTTCTGTTGCTTGCCATCGTAGAAATGTTGAAAACGGCGGCAAAAGTAGTCCGAACGCCCGGTCCAGGACCACCACGGATGATGTTTTCTTCGTGCCACAAAGAACCCCTACCCCCGTCTTCCATCTACCCCGAAAATGCACTCGAAGATCATACTGATAGGCGCGCTTGCGCTGCTGGTGGCCTGTGGCGGCGCGGACGCGCCTGAGGCCGCCACCAAGGAACACCTGGTGATCGGTGGCGACGATGCCTCCGACCATGCGGGCAACTACTATCAAATGCCCACACCCAACGAGCTGTTCCAATTGGTGCGCACCATGAGCAGCGACGGGCAAAAGCAGATGATGAGCCCTGCGCGCAACGTGGACCGCTATGCCACCACGGCGAAAAAGGCCTTGAACTTCGGTGTGTACGCCACCGACCTGGTATACGCCAGCAATTATAAGATCACCAGCGAGGTGGTGCGCTACTACCTCACCTGCAAAAAGCTCGGGGAGCAACTGGGCCTGGCGGGTTCCTTCACCGATAAGGACTTCAGCCGCTTGGAGCGGAACCTTACCCGGGGGGATTCCCTTGATGTGATCAGCAACGACGCGTACGAGCGGGCCTACCGCCGCATGCAGGATGATGACATGGGCCCTACGCTCGCGCTCGTATTGGCCGGTGGCTGGGTGGAAAGCATGCACCTGGTCACCCGGCAAGTGCTGCATGTGGATCCGCAGGATCCCTTGGTGCAGCGGGTGGCCGAGCAGAAAGTGAGCTTGGACCATCTGATGGAACTGATGGCCCAGTATTCCGGTTCGCCCCAGGTGGACAGTGTGCGCAACGAGCTGTCGAAGCTTCGCGACATCTATGACACCTTCCCTGTGGTACGCGGCGAACACCCCCAAAAATCCCCCAGCGGAAGGCAAATCCTCGGCGACGACATCACCATTGTGATCACCACGGACGGGTTCAACCAACTCACCAAACGGGTTGAGGCGTTGCGGGAAAGCATCATCCTTCCGGAAGACATCATTTCATCTGCCCCAAACCTGAATTAGACCATGCCCCTGCGATCGATCTTGACCACCACCGTGGCGGCCCTCGCTCTTGGAGTGATGGCGCAAAGCGAGTGTTCTGAATTCTGGAAATCCGCACCACGTGCCACCGATGCCCGGTTCACCGTGAACGGGCAAAGCCGGGCCGCCAGTGTACAAGTGGGCGCACCGACCGAACTGAACATCATCATCTACAAAGGCCAGGATTACCGCATCTCATTCGTGTGGGATGAAAAGATCCTTGGCGATGAGGTGGTGGCCCGCATCATTGAAAAAGTGCGGGGACCCAAAAAGAAAAGCAGTGCCCAGGGCATGGCCATGAAAGGCACGCAAGGCCAGGAAAAAGCCGAATACGAGGATGTGCGGAAAGTGATCTGGGACAACCAGGACCATGAAATGGCAAACTCGGTTGAATTCTCGGCCACCTCCACCAAGCGGATCGCCATTGAGGTGATCGCCCCGGGTGCACTGGAGAACCCGAAGGACGTGAAAAAGGGCCGTGTGGCGCCGGACATTGGCTGCTTGGGTATTTTGATCGAGCACATGCCCACACCCACGATCGGTTTCTGAGCAGCGCCGATGCTGGGCGGTACTTTTGCCGCCCATGTCATTCTCTTCGCTACCTGAGCAGTCCGTGAAAGCCTTGGCCGCGTTGTTGCAAACGCCCAAGCGCATCGCCATCACCACACACTACAACCCTGACGGCGATGCCCTCGGCAGCTGCCTGGGACTGGCCCCTGTACTGGCGAAAATGGGCCATGCGGTAGAGGTGGTGCTGCCGAATCCCGCCCCCAACAACCTGCGTTGGATGCCGGGGCATGACGGAGTGGTGGACCACACGGTGCACAAGGAACAAAGCCTGGCCGCCATCGGCGAAGCGGAGGTGCTGTTCTGCCTGGATTTCAACAGGGCTGAACGGGTGAATGAGCTGGAACCGGTGCTGCGCTGGGCGCCACTGAAGGTAATGATCGACCACCACCGCGGGCCCGATACCATCTTCAACATCATCTTCAGCGATGTGTCGGCCTCATCTACCTGCCAGCTCGTGTATGATGTGATCTGTGCGATCGGGCAGGAGCACCATATCGACGCGGCTGCGGCCACCTGCCTGTATGCCGGTATCATGACCGATTCCGGCTCGTTCCGCTTCCCCAGCACCAGCGCACATACGCATCGCGTAACAGCGGACCTTATCGACCGGGGTGCCAGGCCGGACCAGGTGTACCAGGCGATCATGGAGGACAACACCGTGGAAAGGCTGAAGCTGACAGGCTATGCACTTGGCCAAAAGCTCGAAGTGCTGGAGCAGGGCCAAGCAACGCTGATCGCTCTTTCGAAACGCGAATTGGAGCGCTTTCATTTTGTGCCCGGCGATACCGAGGGCCTTGTGAACTTCGGCCTTACCGTACGGGGCGTGCGGCTGGCCGCCTTCCTGGTTGAGCGAGCCGATGGCATCAAGCTCAGCCTGCGCTCCAAGGGTACATTGCCGGTGAATGAGCTGTTGGCCCAGCATTTTGAGGGCGGTGGGCACGCCAACGCGGCCGGGGGACGCTGGGCCGGCAGCCTCGACGAAGCTGTGGCCATGCTCAAAAAGGTACTCCCCGGGTTCTTGGCCGCACACTCCGCATGAATCGCATCTTGGCATTGGTAATTCCTGTGGCTGTGGTGGCCTGCGGCGGAAATAACCCCGCACCGCCGGCCGTGGTGGGGCATCGTTCGGATGCACCCGACCAAACGCTGATCGAGCAAAACAAGCGGATGGCCCAGCGCGAAGAGGCGGACATACAAGACTGGCTCAAGCGGCAGGGTGGGGCCATGATCGCCACGGGCACCGGCCTGCGTTACAAGCTGCTGCGCGACGTGCCCGGCGACACGGCAAGGCCAGGCCAGGTGGCCGTGCTCACCTATACGGCACTGTTGCTTAACGGCGATACGGCGTATGCATCCGCCCCAGGGGAAACGGCCTCTTTCCGTATAGCGCACAGCGCGGTGGAAAGCGGCCTGCAGGAAGGCGTACAGCATTTGAGCGTGGGCGACAGCGCGGTGCTGGTGATACCCAGTGCCTTGGCATTCGGCCTGATCGGTGACCTGGACAAGATACCCATGCGCAGTACCGTGGTGTACCACATTGGCCTGGTGGGCCTGGAGGATTGAAGGGCAACGCATGGACAGGCTGCATTGTGGAAAATGAAATACCGGACAGGTAACGGCACCGCTCCCTGGATTTCATGCCTGCTGTTCGCGGTATTGTTACTGGCCTGTGATCGGCCGCCCATGCCGGGGGCCAGCCGCATTGCGAAGGATACCTACTGGCGGCTGCACACCCTGGGCGAGGAGGAGTTGAAGCCAGCGCCGGAGGACAGTGTGCTGGTACGGGTCCGTATCGCAAGGCCGGGTGAAATGCCCGGTTCACTCTTCAGCACGGAACGCTGGTACGCGATGAAAGCCGCGGGCACGTCATTTTTTTTCGGAAGGCTGTGCCCCGGCGATAGCGCGTCGGTTTGGCTGCCGGCAACCGGGGTTCCTTGGCAGGCGCTTGGCGTTCCGCCGGAAATGGACACGGTGAATGCCGGTCCGGTACAGATGGAATTAGCGTTGCTGCAGGTCCGTACCCCTGCTGGATCGGCGCAGCTGATGCAGCAGGCCCTGATGGCCCGGAATGAAAGCGATGAGCAACGCATCCTTTCATCCTTTTTCGGAAAGGATGAATGGCCATGGAAACAAGCCATGGGCATTTGGTACCGTTTGGAAGCGGATCCGGGCGGGCCGAAGGTGCAGAGCGGCGAAACCGTGACACTCATCTGGACGGCGCGGTTCCTGGATTCGGGCGTGATATTCGATGAGCAAACCGAAAAGGAGGGAGGCTTGACCTTCAGGCTGGGTGATCCCGGCCAGGTGATAATGGGCCTGGAGGCCGCGTGCCACTTGCTGCCCGCAAGGGGCGGGACGGGGGAATTCATCATTCCCAGTTCGCTGGCCTTTGGCCCCCGGGGTTCATCCTCGGGCATCGTTCCACCGTGGACGCCGGTCCTGTACCGGGTGCAGGTGCTGCCCCAGCGTGGGGCTTAGCCTTGGCGCGGGGCCTGGCCGGCAAGCATCCGGCGCATCGGCGTGCTCAGTGCGTGTGCTCCCCGGTTCCCTTGGTCAACTCGCTTAGCAGGTAGTATGCGCCCTTGATCACAATGCGTTCTTCCGGGCGAACGGGCGATAACGGCATGATCTCGGTATAGCCCAACGCGGTGGTGCCCACCCGCACGGGTGTCATCGCAAAGGTGAGCGGCTCCTTTTCCACGAAGATGTAATGCTCATCACCGTTGTTCACCACGGCATTTTCGGGTAGGCTCCAAGCGAAGGTGCTGTCGGTGGTGATCAACGCCTCGATGTACATGCCGGCCAGCAGGTCCTCGCTATGCCCGTCGATCTTGGCATGTGCCAGCACGGCCTGCTGGTCGCTTTGGAACGCCTTGTTCATGGCGTATATGGTGGCGGAATGATGGCCGATCGATTCGCCGGCATGGCCGAAGACCACCTTTTGCCCCACCTTCACCTTGGCCACGTCCTGTTCGAAGATGTTGAGGTCGATGTGCAGGCCGCTGTTGTCCACGAGGGTGAACAGGGGCTTGTTGGGCTCTGCGTTCTGGCCCGTGTTCACGTTGATGGCCTGCACATTGCCCTCTATCGGGGCCAGTACGCTGAAGGTGGGGCTGATCCGTTGCGGTGTTATGGTGGCCGGGTCAACCCCGAACAGGCGCAGTTTGGCGGCCATTGCCGATTGGCGCGCCTGCGCCATGGAAAGGTCGGCCTGTGCCCGTTCGAGCGTGCGCGTTGGGCTTATCCGTTCCTCGTGCAGGCCCTGCTGGCGCTTGAGGTCGGCATCCAGTGCCTGCAGGTTGGCACCGTTCTCGAGATAATCCTGTTGCAATTGCAGCAACTCCAGGCTTTCCAGCGAGGCCAATGCCTGCCCTTTCTGCACATGCTGGCCGTCGCGCACCTGTACCTGGCGCACGAGGCCGCCGAAGAGCACGCTCACCTCGGCGCTTTTGTCCGGTGGCAGTACCAAGCGTCCGTTCACGCGCAACGATGAATTGAGGCCACGCTTTTCCATGGTGCCCGTGGTCAGCCCGATGGCGGCCACCTGGTCCGTGGTGAGCTTTACCTCGTCGGCATGCGCACCCTCGCTTTCCTGCCCGGCGTGGTCACCCGGGGCGGCCGGGGTGCTGCACGCGACAACGGCCAGGGCGAGCAAAAAAGGAAGCGTAGATCGCATGGGGTAGTAGGCTGAACGTGTTTTCATGAAAGGCTTGTTCATCGGTTGCGCGTTTTAGCGACCCAGCAGGGCATTGAGGTGAAGTGTGGTCAGGCCCAATTGGAGCAGCACATCGAGGTGGGCCTCCTCGATCGCCCTGGCTTGTTCCATGCCTTGCAGGAATTCCATGTAGCTGGCCTCGCCGCTTTGGTAGGCCCGGGTGGCATCATGGCGCAGGGCCGTGGCCAACGCCGTGCCTGTGCCCTGGTAGTATTCGAGGCTTTGTTGCAATTGGGTCCATTGGGCGCGTGTAGCGGTCAGTTCGGCCACACGCCCGCGGCGCAGTTCCTCGTATTGTTGTTCGGCGATCTCGCTGCGCAGGCGGGCCGCACGGGTCTGCGCTCCCTGTCCCGAACCGGGCAGGGGGATGGAAGTGCCGAGCACGTAACCTTTGTATGGGAATACGCCATCGATGGATTGGAGGATCGCACCGGCTTGCAATGATGGCGCCCATTGGGCGCGCTGCATGCGCCATTCGGCCCCGGCCACTTGGGCCCGTTGCCGTGCCGATGCCAGCACGGGGTCGTGCCCAGCGTCTGCCGGCGGGTCGGTTAGCTGTGTTGCCATGCGGGCCAAGGCGGCGGTATCGGCGACGGCCCCGGCCAGTGGGCCGGTCCATTGTTCAAGTTCAACCGCAAAAACAGCCACGTCCGAGCTTGCCTTTTGCCATTGCAGCCTGGCCTGGTCGGCAGCGCTTTTCGCGCTCATGGCCTCCAAGCGTCCGCTTTGGCCCAGCTGGAATTTGCGGTCGGCCATGCTGGCCAGCAGTTGCATTGCGCTGTCGTTGCGCTGCAGTAGCCGTGCGCGCCAGGTGGCGGCCGACCACTGCAGGTAGGCCCCGGCCACGTTTTCGCGCACGGCCGCACCGATGCGCTGCCGGTCGGCCTCGGCTAAGCGCAGGCTTTCCTGCAAGTAGCGGCTGCGTTGGGCAATGGCCGTGGGGAACGGGATACCGGTAACGGCTTGCAGGTTGAAATCGTGGGCGGCACTGTTGATCTGCCCGCCCTGCAGCTGGGCGCTGACCGGTTGGAGCTGTAATGCGGTTTTCTTCAGGGCCTGCTGCTGCCGCACGTCCAGTTCGGCGGCCGTAATGGCAGGGTGGCCCCGCATGGCGCGGGCGATGGCCGTATCAAGGGGCAGCACGGGCGCCTGCGCGCTTGCCGGCACGGCCGCCGTAATGGCCAAGGCGAGCACCATGATGGGCGCGCCGCCTGGGGAATCGCGCTTCTGCTTCCGTTTCCTGCGCATGAACACCCAGTGGTAGAGCACGGGAACCACGGCCAGGGTGAGCAGGGTGGAGGTTATGAGACCCCCGATAACCACCGTGGCCAAGGGACGTTGCACTTCTGCGCCGGGGCTGGTGCTGATGGCCATGGGCAGGAAGCCGAGCGAGGCCACGGCAGCGGTGGCCAGCACGGGCCGCAAGCGGGCCATGGTGCCGCGCACCACGCGCTCGGTCACGTCCTCCACGCCGTCCGCCTTCAAGCGGTTGAAATAGCTCATGAGCACGATGCCGTTGAGCACCGCCACGCCGAAGAGCGCGATGAAGCCGATGCCCGCGCTGATGCTGAAGTCCAGCCCGCGCACCCACAGGGCGAGCACGCCGCCCACCGCGGCCATGGGCACAGCGCTGAAGATGATCAGCGCTTCGCTGAGCGAGCGGAAGGCGAAGTAAAGCAGCACGAAGATGAGGGCCATGGCCAGCGGCACGGTGAGCAGCAGCCGCGCGCTGGCTTCCTGCAAATTCTTGAACGTGCCGCCGTAGCTGACGAACCAGCCGGTGGGCAGCTTCAGGTCGCGGCCGATCACGGCTTGGATATCTTCCGCCGTGCTTTGGATGTCGCGGCCCCGCACGTTGGCTTCCACCACGATGCGCCGCGCGCCGTTCTCGCGGCTCACCTGTGCGGCCGCGCTTTGGAAGCTCACTTCGGCCAGTTGCCCCAGTGGGATCTGCTTGCCCGTGCCGGGCAGCGGCACCAGAATGCTCTTCACTTTATCGGCGTCCGCATCGCGCATGTCGGCCAGGCGCACCACCAGGTCGAAGCGGCGTTCACCTTCATACACCACGCCGGCGTGGCCGCCCGCCAAGGCGGTGTTCAGTACGCGGTTCAGCTCGGCGATGTTCAGCCCGTACTGCGCCACGCGGGCACGGTCGTATTTCACCACGAGTTGCGGCATGCCGGTCACCTGCTCCACCTTGATGTCCGTGGCCCCGGGCACCGTGGCGATCAGCGCGGCGGCTTCATTGGCCTTCTTGAACATGTGGTCGAGGTCGTCGCCGTAGATCTTCACCGCGATGTCGCTCTTCACCCCGGCGATCAGTTCGTTGAAGCGCATCTGGATGGGCTGCTCGAAGCTGAGGTTGATGCCGGGGATCACGCCGAGCTTTTCGGCCATCAGCTCCGCCATCTTCTCGCGGTCCTTCGTGGTGGTCCAGTCCTTGCGTTCCTTCATCACGATGATCAGGTCCTGGCTTTCCATGGGCATGGGGTCGGTGGGGATCTCGCTGCTGCCGATCTTGCCCACCACCTCCTTCACTTCCGGGAATTCCTTCATCAGGATGCGCGCGGCCTGATCGCTCACGGCGATGCTCTGGCTGAGGTTGCTTCCTTGGCGGATGGTGAGGTTGGTGGCGAAGTCGCCTTCATCCAGTTCGGGGATGAACTCGCCGCCCAAGCGGTTGAACACGAACAGCGAGATCACCACCAAGCCCAAGGCACCCGCCAAGGTGGACTTGCGGTGGCGCAGCAATCCCTTCAACTTGGGCGCATACCATTGCTGCAGGCGGTGTACCATGCGCTCGCTCCAGCTTTCACCTTTCGGGATCTGACGGTCCATGAAGAGTGAGACCACCCACGGCACATAGGTGACGCTGAGCAGCAGTGCGCCGATGATGGCGAAGCTGACGGTGAATGCCATGGGGCGGAACATCTTGCCTTCGATGCCCACCAGGGCGAAGATGGGCACGTACACGATGAGGATGATCACCTGGCCGAAGACGGCGCTTTTCATGATGCCTCCGGCCGAGCGGATCGTCTCGTCGCTCATTTCCTTCTTGGTGAGAAGGGCTCCTGCGTGGCGCTTGTGCAGGGCGAAGAGCATGCCTTCCACCACGATCACCGCGCCGTCCACGATGAGGCCGAAATCCAGCGCGCCCATGCTCATCAGGTTGGCGCTCTGGCCGGCCACCACCATGCAGCCGATGGCGAACAGCAGCGCGAGCGGGATCACGCTGGCCACGATGAGGCCCGCGCGCCAGTTGCCCAGCAGCAGCAGCAGCACGGCGATCACGATCAACGCGCCCATCAGCAGGTTGTGCTCCACCGTGCCGATGGTCTGCGCCACCAGCTTGGAGCGGTCCACGAAAACATCCACGTATACGCCTTCGGGCAGGCTGTGCCGCACCTCTTCCATGCGCTCCTTCACGGCGGTGACGGTGGCCATGGCGTTGGCGCCCTTCATCATCAGCACCACGCCGCCCACGGCTTCGCCTTGGCCGTTGCGCGTCATGGCACCGTAGCGCGTGGCATGGCCGAACTGCACTTCGGCCACATCGCGCACGCGCACCGGACTGCCGCCGCGCGCCTCGATCACCGTGTTCTCCAGGTCCTTTAGGGAACTCACTAAGCCTTCGCCGCGGATGAAGTAGATGTTCGGCCCTTTCTCGATGTAGCTGCCACCGGTGTTGGCGTTGTTGCTCTCCAGCGCGTTGAACACGTCCAGCAGGGAAAGCCCGGCACCGGCCAGCTTGCGCGCGTCCACGCGGACTTCATACTGTTTCAGCAGGCCGCCGAAGCTGCTTACGTCGATCACGCCCGGCACGCCCAGCAGGTGTTGGCGCACCACCCAGTCCTGCAGCGTGCGCAGTTCCATCAGGTCGAATTGGCCTTGGTGGGCGCTGTCCACGGCGAGGGTGTACTGGTAGATCTCGCCGATGCCCGTGGTGGGCGGCGCCATTTCCGGGGTGCCGTATCCGGCGGGGATCTGGCTTTGGGCCTGTGCAATGCGCTCCTGCACCAATTGGCGGCTGAGGTAGAGCGGCACGTTGTCCTTGAAGACCACCGTGACCACCGAGAGGCCGCTGCGCGAAACGCTGCGCAACTCCACCAGGTCGGGCAGGTTCTTGAAGGCCTGTTCCAGCGGGAAGGTGATGAACTGTTCCACCTCCTGCGTGGCGAGGTTGGGCGCAATGGTGTTCACCAGCACCTGGTTGTTGGTGACGTCGGGCAGCGCGTCGAGGGGCAGCTGGGTGACGGACCATGCGCCCCAGCCGATGAAGGCCAGGAGCAGCAGGCCTGTGATGAGCTTGTTGCGTACGGAGAACGAGATGATACGTTCGATCATGCACGGGTGGGCGCAAGGGCAGCCCGGGATTAAGAAGGAAGGACTTGGGAAAAGGGGACGCCAACAGGCATTGCCGGGCGCGCGGGCGCTATGCACTCAGGCGCGTGGAGGCTGCCAAATGTCGGCCGGGCCGGATTGCAGGGCCACGCGGTCCTCCCAGGGCTTCAATACCAGTTCCAAGCCGTCCGATGGTACCAGCGACGGGCCGCATTGAGCAGGCACCTTGGCCTGCAGGGTTTGTGCGCCGCAATGGTGATCGCCATGAAAAGGCAGGTTGTGGTGGTCGTGATGTTCACCGGCATGGTGTTGGCCGTGCAGGTAATGTTCGCTGATGAATGCCCACCACCCGGTGTCCTCGGCAGATTGGTGCTCCCAATAATGTTTGAGCAGGCCGGGCACCTTCAGCACTTCGTGCACCTCGGTATGGGTGGCAACGAAAAGGCTGAGCAGGGAGATGGCGATCCAATGCCGCATGCGCGGCAAAGATAGTTGGGCCTTCGGCCCATATGGGGGCAATCAGGTGGGGGTCCTTGCGCCAAATAATGTCAACGGCCGCCTGGCTGATCTGAACGAAAAAGGCCCCAACTTTCGCTGGAGCCTTCCGTGATTCCGCTGGGACTCGAACCCAGGGCCCATACATTAAAAGTGTATTGCTCTACCAACTGAGCTACGGAATCAATCCCTCACACCAAGGGGGCCGAAGCCGTTTCCCTGATTTGAGGCCGCGAAGGTAATCTTCATTGCTTCATGTCCAAACGCTCTTCCTTTTTTTCTGCTACCCCACCGATGATCGGCAGTCGCTCGAAGGGCTTGTTGCGGTCGAACAGGTAGCGGTAGGTGGCCAAGGTGCGGTAATTGGCGGCACCGAGGTTCTCGCAAACGCGGAGCATCTTGGGGTTGAAATCGCCGACCCAGGTGAGCACCGTTTCCTTGTACCGCCGTGTTTTTTGCAGCCATTCGCTCATGAATGCGATCATGGCGCCTTCCACGCCCTTGCCCTGCCATTCCTTCACCACACCGAACACGATCCCGGTCATGGTGGTGGCAGTGCCCCACCATTTGTGCCAAAGGAATTTCAATTTGCCCCACCAGCCCAGGCTGCCGTTCAGGTGCCGGAAGATCTCGTTCAATTCGGGCAGGTTGATGTAGAACGCGATCGGCTTGCCCCGGTGGTAAACGAAAACAACGATGCGCGGGTCCATCACCGGCTTCATCTGTTTTATGGTCTTCAGGGCCACTTCCTTGGGCATGGGCCTGAAGCCTTCGTGATCCACCCACGCCTCATTCAATACGGTGCGGAAATCCTCGGCAAGCTGTTCTGTGGACATGCCCCGCACATTGCGGACCACGAAATCGGGATCATTTTGGAATTGGCGGTATTTGCGCACGAAAATGGGCTGTGATGGCTCCAGTGCGTCGCGCTTGAAAAAGAGCTGCCGGAAGTAGAGCTTGAAGCCGTAGCGCTCGAAAAGTTGAACGTAGTAGGAGGGGTTGTAATTGGTACCGTAGATCGGCGGGTCGGTGAAGTTCTCGATCAGCAATCCCCAGAACATGTTTCGTTCGCCCAGGTTCACCGGGCCGTCCATGGCCTCCATGCCTTGTGCCTTCAACCATGCCTTGGCGGTGTCGAAAAGCAGGTCTGCGGCGCGCTGGTCGTTGGTGCATTCAAAAAAGCCGCAGCCGCCAGTGGGTTGCTGCTTGTCGGTCCAGGCCGTCTTGGGATCCACCCAGGCGGCGATGCGGCCGATGGCCTGCCCGCCATCATCATATAGCACCCACCGTTTGATGCTGCCCGGCTTGCGGTCGGGGCGGGGTTGCAGCAGCTTGTTCTTGGCCGGGTCGAAAACGCGCTCCACATCCTGTTCCAGGTGTGGGACCCAGTTGCTGTCGCCTGCATAGATCTTCCAAGGCAGCCGTTTCCAATCGCGCAGGGCCCGGCCGCTGGCCGCTTCCATGATCTTCATTGGGCGAAGATCGGTACGGGCGGGAAAAAGGTCCGGTACGTGGCCAGGGGGTTGAGTACGCTGCTTACCTTGGCCACATGCGGGTGTTCCTCATCGGTTTCATGTGCAGCGGCAAAAGCGTGGTGGGCAGGGAGCTGGCCAAGCTCACGGGCATCCGCTTCATGGACATCGACCGCGTGATCGAGCAGCAGATCGGTCCCATACTTCCATGGATGCAGGCCCATGGCGAGGCCAAGTTCCGGGAGGTGGAAAACCGGGTATTGGAGGAGATCCTGAAGGAGCGGGAGGTGCTGGTGGCCTGTGGCGGGGGCACGCCCATGAGCGCTGATAACATGGACCGCATGTTGGCGGCCGGGCAGGTTGTTTACTTGGATGTGCCGCATGCCACCTTGTTGGCGCGCGCCAAACGCTCGGGCGGTGACCGGCCCCTGTTGTTCGGGCTGAAAGGAGAGGCCCTGGGCCACCGCATTGCGGAATTGATGCAGGTGCGCGAGCCCGTATACCGCAGGGCACCGTGGCATGTGCCCGCCACGGGCACCCCCTACGAGATCGCCCAAATGACCGCCGCCGTGCTGGGCCTTCAGGAAAGATAGACCGTGTCCTTGCGGCCCAGCTCCACACTGATGTGCTCCTGCAGCGTGGTGCTGAGGGTAAGGCCCACGATATCGGCGCGCACCGGAAAGCTGCGGTGCCGCCGATCCACAAGGACCACCGTGGTCAGGCGTTTCACCGGGGAGCCGATCAGGTGCGCCGCCGCATACATCAGGGTGCGGCCGCTCATCAGCACATCATCCACCAATACCACGGTGCGGCCGGCCAGGTCCACCGTGCCGTTGCCCAATTTGGCAGGCCCGGCCATGGGGGCGTCCTTGTCCAGTTCCAACTGGTGCAGCTCGATCCGCAGGGGCGAGATCTGTTCCAATTCGCGGCGCAACCGTTCGGCCACCTTTATGCCGCGCGGGGCAACCCCCACCAGCACCAGCCCCGGCTCGCCCACATTCTGTTCATACAGTTCAATGGCCATGCGGCGCAGCTTGCGCTGGATCCGCTCATGTTCCAATACCACGGTACGTTCGGCCGCCATGGGCCGAAAATACGTGCCGCGAACAGATCCGTGATCACCTTTGCGGCCCCGACCATGCTGGTACTTCTTTCCCCCGCCAAAAGCTTGGATGAAACGCCGCAACCGTGCCCACCTGGCGCCAGCGTGCCGGTGTTCGCCGAGGAAAGCAAGGAGGTGATGGCGCGCCTGGCCCGCCTTACCGTGCCGGCGCTGCAGCAGTTGATGGGCATAAGCGACAGCCTGGCCGGGCTGAACCACCACCGGCACCGGCGCTGGGCGGAGGCCGAAAGAAAGGCCGCCCTTTTCCTGTTCGATGGCGAAGCGTACCGCGGCCTCGAGGCCCATCGCTTCACCCCGCACGACCTGGCGGCCGCGCAGCGCCAGCTCCGCATCCTAAGCGGCCTGTACGGCGTGCTGCGGCCGCTTGACATGATCGCGCCGCACCGCTTGGAAATGGGCACCAAGCTGGCCATGGGGCGCGGCAGGCGGGACCTGTACGCCTTTTGGGGCGAACGGATAACACGTGAACTGGCACGTACCGTTGCCGCCGAACAGCACCGCGCCGTGGTGAACCTGGCATCGGTGGAATATATGCGCAGCGTGCAACCGGCAGCGCTGCCCGTGCCCGTGATAACGCCGGTGTTCATGGAACAGACCGCACGCGGCCCGCGCGTGGTAACCGTGTACGCCAAACACCAACGCGGGGCCATGGCCCATTGGATCATCCGCCATCGCATGGCCGACCCGTCGGAGTTGCGGCATTATGACCTGGATGGATACCGATTCGTGGAAGAAGAAGGCCGACCGGGCGAAATGGTTTTTCTGCGTTGAACCCCCGAACACCCCTTGCGCCGGTAATTTTGCAGCCGTGACCATTTTCCTGCTCTCCGCATTGTTGCTGCTGCTGTTGGCCTACTTGGCGGTGTGCGCCTTCTATTGGCTCTTCCAAGAGAAGTTCATCTTCGTGCGTTTCCCCTTGCCGGAGCGGTACCGCTTCAGTTTCACCTTGCCCTACACCGAGTTGTGGCTTGAGCGGCCGGACGGGGCGAAGCTGCACGCCCTGCATTTCACCATGGAAAAGCCGGCCGGCGCGGTGCTTTACCTGCATGGCAATACGGGAAGCCTCCGGCGCTGGGGCAAGCGTGCACCGCGGTTCACCACCTTGCGCCATGCAGTGCTGATGCCGGATTACCGGGGCTATGGAAAAAGCTCGGGCAAGCTTTCGGAAGAAGCCCTGCATGCCGATGCGCTGGCCTGGTACGATCACTTGGCGGGGATCTATGGCGAGGACCGGATCGTGGTGTACGGGCGATCGCTTGGCACCGGCATGGCCGTGCCCATAGCGGCCAAGCGCAACCCGCACGCCCTGGTGCTCGAGTCGCCCTTCGCCAACTTTGTCGACGTGGCCCGCCATTACCTTTCCATACTCCCATACCGCTGGCTGCTGCGCTATTTCTTCCGGAACGACCAGGCCATACAGCAGGTGAAATGCCCCGTGTACATTTTCCACGGCAAGCGCGATCCCCTGGTGCCGTACAGCAGCGCGCTCAGGCTGTACGCGGCCATACCGGTGCAACTTCACCGCGAACTGATCACCTTTCCCAAGGGCTACCACAGCGACCTGGCGGGCTATCCGCGGTTCCGCAGGAAACTGCGGGCCATTTTGGGGTCTCAGTCGCCGACCGTCAGGACCATCACGCAGTAAAGATCCTCCAATCCACTTGCCCATCCCGTTTGTTGGAAGCTGCGCATTTCGTCTACCTTTTAACGCGAAATGGTAACATGCCTGCCCATGGGCGGAACAACAGGTTGGGCATGAACGCCATACACCGCTACATTTGCCGCCCCATTGATCGAACATGAACATCAAACTCCTGTTTTTCGCGACTTCGGCCTTGCTGCTGAGCGCATGCACCAACCAGGCCACCGGCCAACTGGGCCGCAACCTCGAACTGAAGACCACCCTTGATTCGGTGAGCTATGGCATCGGTTCCGATGTGGGCCATAACCTGCAGATGAACCTGCAGCAGGCCGGGCTCGACAGCATGAACCTCGACGCCATGTTCGCAGGCATGCGCGATGCCATGGACAGCAACGAGCGCATCAGCTCCGAGAAGGTAAAGGCCGTGGTGCAGGCCTACATGATGGATGCCCAGCGCAAAATGATGGTGCAACAAGCCGCCAAGGATTCGGCGCTGCTGCGCGAAGGCCAGGCCTTCCTGGCGGAGAATGGCAAGAAGCAGGGCGTGGTGACCACCGCGAGCGGGTTGCAGTACGAAGTACTCCAGATGGGAAAAGGGCCCAAGCCCACCGCCGAGCAAACGGTGAAGGTGAATTATAAGGGCACCCTGATCAACGGCAAGCAATTCGACAGCTCGTATGACCGTGGCGAGCCCGCTGAGTTCCCGGTGAACGCTGTGATCCCGGGTTGGACCGAGGCGCTGCAACTGATGCCGGTGGGTTCGCGCTGGAAACTTTACATACCCAGCGAACTTGCTTATGGGCAGCACGGTGCGGGGCAGGACATCCCCGGCAACAGCGCCCTGATCTTTGAAGTGGAACTGCTGGACATCGTGAAGAAATAGCCATCGGCACCATGCCGACCAAAAAGGGGGCCGTGCACCGGCCCCCTTTTTTTGTTGCACCCGGCCCAGCATGGCCTGTGCGGCAGGTACGGTCAATCTATTTCCGGTCCTCCGGGCAGCGGCCTCCAATGGGTCACCCGCTCGAAGAAAAAGTTGCTGCATCCTTCACCAAGCCAGAAATGGCGGTGCGTGGCGCGGCCGGTCTTGCTGGGGTTCTTGATGAACCAATCCTCCGCGAAGCGCAATAACACCACCTCCCTCAGCTCGGTCTGCTGCAAACCCGCTAGGTGAGCGGTGTTGCCCGGCACCCAGCAAAGCACGCGCTGGCCATCCGTGGGCAGGCGCTCCTTACAACTGATCCATCCCTTATCCATCAGCGGTCTGTGCAGGCCAGTTCGGTCTCCAGCAACAACAGCTCCGGGGGTGGCTTTTCGCCAAGCACCACCCGGGTAAGGAATTGAGCGGCCAGCTGCGCGCGCTCATGCAGTGCACCGCCCTCCATGCGGAACATCTTCTCGCCTTCCTTGCGGATCAGGAATTTCATGACATCGGAATGCACTTCAAGGCCGGTGGCGGTGATGTAGCAATGCTCACTTTGGGTCCAATGCCAAAGGAGAAGCATGGAAAGCCGCACCGACGATCGGTCGTGCAATCTTCCGCCCTGCACCACCAGCCCGCGTTCGCGGAAATGCACCAGGCCCTTGATCACCGTCCGTATGCAGCGTTGCATGCCCTCCGTGGTCAGTTCGCCCTGCGGATGCTGCACCAGCTCGGACATGCCGATGCGGTCAGGCCGCTGGTAGTACATCTGATGTGCGCGCGGCATGCTTTTGTTGAACTCGGTCATGGCCGGGTTCACCAGCCCGGGGTGTGCCACCAGGGTGCCGTCGTGCCCGTCCACGGCCTCACGCTCCTTGTCGGCGATCATTTCCAGGTAACGCGGTTGCAGGGTGCCTTGATCCTCCGGCGGCAGCACGAAGGCCGGCGCGCCCATGGCGTGCGCCTGCCTACGGTGGCATATGCTGATCAGCTTCAGGCTAACGCTGCGCAGAAAGACGGCATCGAGCCCGATGTGCTCGCGGTCGGGCAGCACCGGGGATGCAGGGGTGCTGAACAACGTGATGTGGTCCGCGGCGTAGCCCTGCGGGTCGAATGCCAGCCCTGCACTGTGGTGGCGCAGGGCGTACAATATCTCATCGGCTTCCAGCACCGCCTGCAGGCTGTCCACCATCACCGTGGCCCGTATGCTCCCCTTGGGCAGCCCAATGTGCCTTTCGAGGAAGTCGAACTGATGGGCCCACAGTTGCGCCTCTTCATGGCCGGCCACCCCACGGAGGTAGAAATAGATGCCCTTTTGGCGGCTGTACAATTGCGTGCCGCTGCTGGCCACATGCACGGCCAGGTCCAGGAAACTGGCGGGGGAAGGCCCATGGCCCGCGAACCCGGGGTCTTCGATATGCAGCGGCCGGGGTGCCACCATTAACCGCGTATTGGTGCCGGGGTTGATCCGGACCCGCTCGCCCAGGTCGGAGATGTAGGAGAGGCGCAGGTTGGCGGCACGCGCAATGTTCCGGTGGGCCTTGTGCACGGCCTCGGCCTCGTTGCAGGTCATGTTCCACAGATCGGCCACGTAGCTCTTGGCACCTGCGTTCAGCCCCTCGATCAACTCCTTCCGGCTGCACCCGCCGATCAGTTCTACCCGGCGTTCCAGCAGCTCGGGAGGGGCGGGTTCCACCGTCCAATCGCCATCGCGCAATGCGCCGGTATCCGGCGGTGGGGCCAAGGCGCCCGCGCGCAATTCCTGCCGCCGTGTCTCTCGTTTTTCCAATAACTCCTTGCGCATCGCGCCGGATCGGTCCTGCATTTCCTGCGCCCATGCAAGGGCCTTGCCGCCAAGCCAGCGGTCGAGGGATGCAACAGAAGGGGGTGCCATGGGTGAAGGCCCTTTCAACGCGATGGAACGTTCCGGGGTTCTTGAATGGTGCGAAGTTCGCGAACATTGGCCGGTTTGCCGTGCCCGGGACGGGTTGATATGCTGCACTCCCGGCCGCCCGGCCCGGGATGGCACCGCTCGTGTACCGGCCAGGCAAGCGCTGGAACACAATTCCTACATTCGGCCTCCCTTATCGCCATAAGGCCGCGAAGCATGAGAACGACCACCACAATAACAGCTTGCACAATGGCTATGATCACGGCTGTGGCCCAGCCCCGTGAGATCCAATTCACCGAATTCGACCTCCCCAATGGCTTGCACGTCGTGTTGCACCAGGACCGCACCACGCCCATTGTGGCCGTGGGGGTCATGTACCATGTGGGCAGCAAGGACGAGGCGCGCGACCGGCGTGGGTTTGCACACTTCTTCGAGCACCTGCTCTTCGAGGGAAGCAAGAACATCGGGCGCGGCGAATTCTCGAAGTACGTGGAGAAGGCGGGCGGCGTGTTGAATGCCAACACCACCGGTGACCGCACCTACTATTACGAGGTGCTCCCCAGCAACCAGCTCAACCTGGGCCTGTGGCTGGAGAGCGAACGCATGTTGCACGCCAAGGTGGACACCAAGGGCATTGAAACCCAGCGCGAGGTGGTGAAGGAGGAAAGAAGGCAGCGTTACGAGAACCAGCCCTACGGCAGCATACTGCCCGAAGTGTTGGCCCGGGCCTACACCAAGCACCCGTACCAATGGCCCACCATCGGTTACATGGAGGACCTGAATGCCGCTACCGAGAAGGACTACAAGGAATTCTACAAAACCTTCTACGTGCCCAACAATGCCGTGCTCGTATTGAGCGGTGATTTTGACGTAAAGGAAGCCACCGACGCCATCACGCGCTACTTCGGCCCGGTGCCCAAGGGCAAGGCGGTACCGCGCAACAAGGTGGTGGAACCCCCTTTGACCGCCGAAGTGCGCGATGTGGTGTACGACAAGATCCAGTTGCCCGCCGTGGTACAGGCCTACCGCACACCGGCGCTGGGCACCCCCGATTTCTATGCCGTGGGCATGCTGAACAGGCTGATGAGCACCGGCAACAGCAGCCGGTTGATGAAGGCCGTGAAGGATGAGGAGCAAAAAGCGCTTTTCGTGGGCTCCTTCCAGCTTCCTTTTGAGGACCCCGGCCTTTCGATCGCCTTTGCCATTGCCAACATGGGCGTGGCCGCCGATAGCTTGGAGGCCAGCATGGACCACCAGTTCGAGCGGGTGCGCAACGAATTGATCAGCGACGCGGAACTTGCCAAACTGAAGGTGCAGGTGGAGACCGAGGAAGCGATGGAGAACAACCGCATGGCCGGCATCGCGCACAACCTGGCCAATGCCTACACCTTTTTGGGCGGCACGGCCAAGGTGAATACCGAGGTGGAACAATACCTGGCCGTTACCGCGGAGGACCTTCAACGCGTGGCCCGTAAATACTTCGTGCCCGCCAACCGCGTGGTGCTCCATTACCTGCCCCAATCACAGAAACAATGAACCGCCAACGGAAGATGAGGAACCGGATCCCGTTTCATAGCCTTGCGCTGGCCGCAACAATTCTTACACCGGCCCTGATGACCGCACAAGTGGACCGTAGCAAAGCACCCCGGCCCGGACCGGCCCCCGAGGTTCGCATCGGCGAACACCAGACCTTCCTGCTGCCCAATGGCATGCGTGTGATCGTGGTGGAGAATCATGCCACACCGATCGTTAGCGCGCAGTTGCGGTTCGATATACCGCCGATCATGCAAGGGGAAGTGGCCGGTTACAAGGACCTGGTGGGCGAAATGCTCACCAGTGGCACCGCCCGGCGCACCAAGCAGGAATTCGATGAGCGTGTGGACGGCCTGGGCGCCCAGTTCTCCGGCAGCAGCAATGGCCTTTTTGCCACCAGCCTGAAAAAGAACTTCCCCGCGGTGATGGAGCTGATGTACGAAGTGGCATCCAGCGCCACCTTCCCCCCGGAGGAATTCGAAAAGGCCAAGACCAGGCTGGCATCGCAGGTACAGGCACGTGCCGACGATCCGGACCAGATCGGGGAAGTGGTGGGGGAGGCCCTCACCTACGGGAAAAACCACCCCTATGGCGAGGTGACCACCAAGGCCAGCTTGGAAAAAGTGGCCCGTAAACAGGCCTACCAATACTACCGCTATTTCTTCCAACCCAAGCAAGGCTACTTGGTGCTGGTGGGCGACATCAGCCTGAAGGAGGCGCAGGACATGGCCGAGCACTACTTCGGGAAATGGGCGGGCGCTGAAGTGGCCGTGACCAAGGATGCCGAGGGCCGTGACGTGGTGAAGGACCTGGGCCCGATCATTCCTGCAGGAAGCCCACCCCGGGCACCACAAGGCGTACGCGTGGCCTTCGTGGACCGGCCCGGCAGTGCGCAAAGCGTGGTGAAAGTGCTCTTTCCTGTGGACCTGAAGCCCAACGATCCCATGGCCATGCAGGCCCAAGTGCTCAACTCCATCCTGGGTGGTGGCGTGTTCAACGCCCGCCTGATGCAGAACCTGCGCGAGGACAAGGCATACACCTATGGCTCCTATTCCAGCCTGGATGCCGACCGCTGGTGCGGCAGCTTCGCCGCTTGGGCCAACGTGCGCAACGCCGTGACCGACAGTGCCGCCACACAGATCCTGCACGAGATCGCGCGCATGCGCACCGCACCCGTGAGCGCGGAAGAACTGGCGCTGACCAAGAGCTTCATGGCCGGCAGCTTTGCACGCAGCCTGGAGGATCCCCGCACTGTGGCCCGGTTCGCCCTGAGCACCTACCTCAACGACCTGCCGGCCGATTACTACGCCACCTACCTCAAGCGCCTGGATGCGGTGACCGCGGCCGATGTGCAGCAGGCCGCTGAGCGACTGCTCAGTCCTGATCATTGCACCCTGCTTGTGGTGGGCGATAAAAAGGAAGTGGCCGGTACGCTCGCCCCGTTGAGCACCTCCGGCAAAGTGGTGGATTTTGATGTGAACGGGGATGTGGTGCGCATTGACCATACCGAGGGAGCAACCCCGGCCCCGCAGGGCATGACGGCACGGGACGTGCTGGACAACTACGTGAAGGCCATCGGCGGCAGGCAGGCACTGGAACAGGTGAAGGACGTGCGCCGGGCGTACACCACCAAGGTGCAGGGCATGCCCGCAACACTGGTGGAATCGAATGCGGTGCCCAATAAGTACGCCATGGAAATGAAAATGGGCGACATGTTGCTGCAGCGCATCAAGTATGACGGTGGCGAAAAAGCCAAGCTCGAGAGCTTCATGGGCGAAAAGGAATTGGTGGACACCGACCTCGACGAGGTACTGGCCAATGCCTACGCATTCCCGGAGCTGCACTATGATGAGCTGCAGTACAGCGCAAAGCTCATGGGCATTGTGGAAGTGGAAGGGGCGAAGGCCTACCGCCTGAACGTGAAGACGCTTTCAGGCGGCGGGTTTGATGAGTACTACGACACCACCACCGGACTGAAACTGCGGCGCAAGGATTTCCAATCGCAGGAGGGCGGCGGTTATGTGCAGGTGATCACCGACTACAGCGATTACAAGCCGGTTGAGAACGTGCTGTTCCCCCATGTGCTGCATCAGGGCGGTGCCATGGAAATGACGCTCAACGCCACCTCCATCGAAGTGAACAAGGGCATCGACGCTTCCGTGTTCTCGGTGGAATAGTGCGCGGGGCCGCATAGGCTGGCAAAAGGCATGTTGGGCACGCTGCGCACTTGGCGGTTGATGGCCGCCCGCTACGGGCTGGTGCTGGGCCTGCTGATGATCCTGCGGCTGCTGTTCTACCTGGTTTACCGGGCGCAATTCCTGCACATGCCGCCGGGGCAGTGGCCCCAAGTGCTGCTGCAGGGCCTGCGCTTTGATGCGGCCGCGGTGGTTTTGTGGAACGCGCCGTTGATCGCCGTGCAATTGCTGGGCTGGCCTTGGCTGGGCGGCCGCAGGGCGCAACGGGTCCTTCGCCTGGTTTTCATGGCCATCAACGGCCTCCTGCTCCTGGTGTGTTCGATCGATCTCGCCTTTTTCGGGTTCAACAACAAACGCGTGGGCCGCGACCTACTGGCGCAACTCGGCCCGGGCACGCGGAACCTGCACGCCCTGCTGGCCGGGCACGGCTGGGTGGCCGCCGTATTCGCCGGGTTGTTGCTGGTACTTTGGTGGGGTTATGCCCGCAGGGGTGATCGGCCTGCGCAAGGCGGCCATTGGCGGCACCTGCTCCTGGCGGTGCCGGCCTTGGGGCTATGCGTGCTGGTGGCCCGGGGCGGTTGGCAATACCAGGGCCTTGCACCGGCCCACGCCGCGGACCATGTGGAAGCGCCTTTTGCGCCGTTGGTCACCAACTCGGCCTTCACCTTCGCACATTCGCTTGCACGGCCCGCCTTGGCGCCGCACGTCTATTTCACCCCGCAGGAACTCGATCGCCGTTTCACGCTGCCCCTGGCCTTGCCGCAGCGCCAGGCAGGCCGCCCCAATGTGGTGCTGATCATTGTGGAAAGCCTGGGCAAGGAATACCTGTCCGCCATCAGTGGCGAGGCCGCCTACATGCCCTTCCTCGATTCGCTCGCCGCGCATTCGTTGGTCTTCACCAATGCCTACGCGAACGCCGAGCGCAGCAACAAGGCCATTTGCTCCATCCTGGCCGGCATCCCCTCCTTCACCGAGGATGCCTTCATGAACACGCCCTATGCCGATAACCGCGTGGAGGGCCTCGGCGCCAGGCTGAAAGAGCTCGGTTACAGCACGTCGTTCTTCCACGGTGGGATCAACGGCGAATACAAATTCGATTCGTTTGCACGCGGCGCCGGCTTCGACCGGTACTACGGCCGTGACCAATACCCCGGCAAGGGCGCGTACGACGGGCATTGGGGCATTTATGATGAGGAGTTCCTGCAATTCTTCGCATCCCGGCTGGATGCCACACCTGAGCCGTTCTGCGCCGCGGTGTTCACTCTTTCCTCGCACGATCCATTCCCCATTCCGGCACGCTGGAAGAACACCTTCCCGAAGGGTGACCAGGAGATACATGAATCATTAGGGTATACGGATATGGCGCTGCAGCGCTTCTTCAGCAAAGCGAGGCGTGCGCCCTGGTACAGCAACACCTTGTTCGTGATCACCGGCGACCACACGTTCCAGTACAATGTGCATCCGCCGTGGTACATGAATCCGGCGGGACGCTTTGCCGTGCCCATCATTTTCCATCGTCCTGGCGGCCACATGGCCGGCACCGATACCACCTTGGCCCAGCAGCTGGACATTATGCCCAGCATACTCGACCTGGCCGGGCACGGGGGCACGGTAAACAGCTTCGGCCGCAGCCTGTTCAGCCCGGGCCGGGTGCCCTACGCCGTGCAATACCTCAACGGGCAGTACCAGCTCATGCAAGGCGACCGGATGCTGTTCTTCAACGGGGAGAAGGCCACCGGGCTGTACGCCTTCCGCAGCGACACGCTTTTCGCCCACGACCTGCTGCAGGCCGAACCGGCACAAGCCGAACGCATGCGCCTATTCCTGCAGGCCATGGTGCAGCGCTACGGCCAGGCCATGGTGAACAATGAATTGGCGGCCCCTGGGGGCTTAGGCCAATAGTGCCTGCCGGGCCCCGGGCCCAAGGTTCATCACCAGGTCGATCACGCATAGGCGGCCCTGCGGGCCGAGCCGATCAGCGAACACCTGCGGATAGGTCCGGACGGGCTTCAAATCAGAAGGCAGGGGTTTCTTGGGGTGCAGGGCCGTGCGCAGGTCCCAAACGCCCGGCGGAATGCGTTCCACGAAATGTTGCTGCATTTCAGGCACCGGCAGCCCCAGCCAGGCGCAGGCCAGCCGCATGGTGGCCAGGGTGAGGCCGGTGAGCAGGGCATGCCTGGCACCCAGCACTTCCTCGATCCCCGGCATGTAATGGATGAACCAGGGCGATTGCCCGTAGGCGCTGCGGATGGCCTGCAAATGTTGTAGGTGCCATGGCTCCGCATAGGACAACCCCACGGTGCGCATGGGCATTTTTTCGCCGCTGCGGCGTGCGATGTGCACCTGTAGCGCCTGCACGCCGTTGGCGCCGGCAATGGTGGTGCGGGTACGGTAGCTCTGCCTCTCGTAATGCTCGCCGACATCCACCAGGCAACGCCCCGCGCGCACCATCAATGCATAGTGCTCAACACTGCCGAAATACAGCGCGGGAAAAAGCGGAATGCCGGGCATGGCGCACAAATATGCGGGCACTGGCGTTATTTGGCCAACGCAAACCGTACACATGAAAAACATCCACCAGATCCTTGTGGCCGCCGTGTTGCTGGCTGCCTGCCAAGGCGCTGAAAAACCAGCCGCCACGCCGGTTGCTGATGAAAACGCCCCAACCCCACCCGCATGGAGCGGCTCCTTCACGGATACGCTGCCCTGCGCCGATTGCCCCGGCATACTGACGCGACTGCAATTGCGGCCGGACAGCATTTATGTGTTCACGCAGGAATACCTGGAGCGGGACAGCATTCCGTACGGCACCATCGGGCGCTGGACAGCCAATGGCGATCGGTTGACGTTGCGCACCTTCCAAACACCGATGCATTGGCTGTGGAAGGACGGCAGGCCGGTAATGGTGGGTGAGGACTGGGCCGTAGCGCCCAGCGGCCTGGATTACGGCATCAGCCCCGTACAAGCCGATGTGACCGGACCGATGCACCTCACCGGCGGCTACGTGTACTATGCCGATTCGCACAGCTTCACCCCGTGTGGTGCCGACTTCATTTTACCGGTGGCCATGGACCCCCCCGGCACCGAAAGCGCCGGCCTGGCCTTGGAACGCACCTACATGGCACAGGTGAAAGAACCCAAGAAACCATTGTACGTGCAGGTCACGGGCACCTTGCACAGCGGCCCGGCCATGGAGGGCGATGGCACCGATACCTACCTGCACGTGGACAGCGTGGAAGGCGTGCTGGAGATCCAGCAATGCCGCTGACCACTATCGGTTGCAGGCGCGTACCACCAGCACCACCATGCTGGCGATAAAAACGTAAAGGCCAAGCCGGTTCACCCCGTTCATGAACCGCATGCGCCCCGAGTGCTCATCGCGCTGGAACAGCGTGGCGGGATTGAGGTAATAAAGGATGCGCTTAAGGAACATCGCGGGCCGAAGGTAATTCCGGGGCCGACCCGTGGTCGGCCTTTCAATAAGATCTCCCTGGCAAGGTCCATGGGACCGATCGCGGTGCCGGGGCCGGATCCGGTGCGCCATCGATCCGGAATTCTTCGGCACACCCCTTGGTAACTTTGCACATTCCCCATGGCCTTCCAGCTCATCTCCGAATTCCAGCCCACCGGCGACCAGCCCGAGGCCATCCGCCAACTGGCGGACGGCCTGCGCAACGGCGTGCCTTACCAAACCCTGCTCGGTGTGACCGGGTCGGGGAAGACCTTCACCGTGGCCAACGTGATCGCGCAATTGAACAGGCCCACGCTGATCCTGAGCCACAATAAGACGCTGGCCGCGCAGCTCTACGGCGAATTCAAGCATTTTTTCCCCCATGACAAGGTGGAATACTTCGTGAGCTATTACGACTATTACCAGCCCGAGGCCTATCTGCCCATTTCCAACACCTACATCGAAAAGGACCTGTCGATCAATGCCGAGATCGAAAAGCTGCGGTTGAGCACCACCAGCGCGTTGATGAGCGGCAGGCGCAATGTGATCGTGGTGGCCAGCGTAAGCTGCATATACGGCATCGGAAACCCATCGGAATTCCATAAAAGCGTGGTGCATGTGGCCAAGGGCCAAAAAATCTCGCGCAATGCCCTGCTGCACCAGTTCGTTTCATCGTTGTACAGCCGCCGCGACATCGAGCCGGCACGCGGCAACTTCAGGGTGCGCGGCGACGTGGTGGAGATTTACCTCGCCTATGCTGACGAAGGCATACGCATACACTTCTGGGGTGACGAGATCGAGAAACTGGAACGATTCGACGTGATGAACGGGAAAACGATGGAGGTGCTGCAGGAAACACCCATTTACCCGGCCAACCTGTTCGTTACCACCAAGGAAACCCTGAACAAGGTGATCCATGAAATACAGGATGACCTGGGCAAGCAAACAGGCTTCTTCAACGAGATCGGCAAGCACCTGGAGGCGAAACGTTTGGACGAACGGGTGAACTACGACATGGAAATGATGCGCGAGCTGGGCTATTGCAGCGGCATTGAGAATTACAGCCGCTACTTTGACCGCAGGCTGCCGGGGCAGCGCCCATTCTGCCTGCTGGACTATTTCCCGGACGACTTCATCACCGTGGTGGATGAAAGCCACGTGACCATCGGGCAGATCGGGGCCATGTACGGCGGCGACCGCAGCCGGAAGAAGAACCTGGTGGAATACGGATTCCGGCTGCCAAGCGCCATGGACAACAGGCCGCTCACCTTCGATGAGTTCGAGGGCATGATCGGGCAAACCATTTTCGTGAGCGCCACGCCGGCCGATTTTGAATTGGAGCGCAGCGAGGGTATAGTGGTGGAACAGGTGGTGCGCCCGACGGGGCTGTTGGACCCGCCGATCGAGGTACGCCAAAGCCGCGACCAGATCGACGACCTGTTGCATGAGATCAGGCTGCGCAGCGATAAGGACGAACGCGTGCTGGTGACCACCCTGACCAAGCGCATGGCCGAGGAACTCACCGAGTTCCTGGGAAAAAACGGGGTGCGCTGCAAGTACATCCACAGCGATGTGGAAACCTTGGACCGGATCGAGATCCTGCGGCAATTGCGCCTGGGCATGTTCGATGTGCTGGTGGGGGTGAACCTGCTGCGTGAGGGATTGGACTTGCCGGAGGTTTCGTTGGTGGCCGTGCTGGATGCCGACAAGGAAGGATTCCTGCGCAGCAACCGCTCGCTCACCCAAACCGCAGGCCGCGCCGCCCGGAACCTCAACGGCCTGGTCATTTTCTATGCGGACACCATAACCGACAGCATGCGGCGCACCATGGAAGAGACCGACCGCCGCCGCGCCAAACAAATGGCCTACAACGAGGAGCACGGCATAGTGCCCACCCAGATCAAGCGTGACCGTGGCGCAGTGATGCAGCAAACGGCGGTGATCGACCAAGTGGGGTACGCCAGTTCGGGCAAGGCCTATGTGGAACCCGAGGAATTGAGCCTGGCCGCAGATCCCGTGGTGGGGGGCATGAGCGTGGAACAGCTCGAGAAGAATGCGGAACTGCTGGAGGCGCAGATGAAGAAGGCCGCAAAGGAGCTGGACTTCATTGCCGCCGCACAGTTGCGGGATGAGCTATTCGCCATGCGCAAAATGATCGACGAAAGAGAGAAGTAGACCGCTTGAGCCCCGGCAACGGCGGCATGGGGGCCGTGCAGATTACATACTTTCGCTTCGGCCAACGAAGCACCGGTGTTCTTCGTCCCCCTCAACCCCGACCACGCCCCATGCCACGGAAACTTACGTTATCGCTGCTGGCCGCATCGCTGCTCACACTGCCGCTTTCGGCCCAAATATCCTTTGGGGGCAAACCCTATGGCGACAAGGCCGAAAAGATCGGCATGCCACCGGCGGTGGTGGCCGAATTGCCGGTGCCCAACCTGGATTCGCTGAGGCGCGACGATGAACGGCGCGCCACATTGGGCATTCCCGGGCCGTACAGGTTCGGCTTTGAGCATGCCACCTCCTTCAACCTCGCCAACAGTGGGTCATGGTACAACATGCCCAATGGCGACCGTGTTTGGCGGATCGAACTTCACTGCCCCGGCGCACGCTCCATCAACCTCCAGTTCGATCGGTACGTGATCCCGGAAGGGGCGCGCCTGTTCATTTACAATCCGGCAGGTACGGTGAAAGGTGGCTTTACGGCCAAGAGCAATCCGGGCCATGAGGCATTCGGCACGGCGCCCCTCGCTGGCGACCGGCAGACCGTGGAGTATGTGGAACCGGCGGTTGTGGCCGGGCAAGGCGAGTTGGCGATCAGCATGGTGGTGCACGGGTACCGGCCCACAGGGCTGAAGGAGGAACGCGATTTCGGCGATAGCGGGCCCTGCAACGTGAATACCATTTGCCCCGCCGGCGATGAATGGCGGCCGGAGATCCGTTCGGTCGCCCGGATCATGCTCGGCGGTGGCCTTTGCACCGGCAGCCTGGTGAACAATTGCGCAAACGACAGCACGCCGTATTTCCTCACCGCCAACCACTGCACCGAGGGCAACACCAGCAACGCCTCGTGGGTATTCCTCTTCAATTGGGAAAGCCCCACCTGCGATCCATCCGAAAATGCGCCCCAGGACCATACCATCACCGGTTGCGACAAGCTGTTCGAATATCCACAGACGGATGCCTCGTTCCTGCGGCTGAGCAGCATACCGCCCGAGGAGTTCGAACCCTATTGGAGCGGCTGGGACATCAGCGGTACCGCGCCCGACACGGTCGTGGGCATCCACCATCCGCGCGGCGACATCAAGAAGATCTGCCACTCATACGGGCCCATTGTGGAAGGCATGATGAGCGGCGCCGACTGCTGGCAGGTGACCGCTTGGCATGTGGGCACCACCGAGCAGGGCAGCAGCGGCAGCGCTATCTGGAACCAGGACCACCGCATTATCGGGCAGCTCTTCGGCGGACAGGCCAGCTGCAACAACAACGTCAATGACTTCTACGGCCGCTTCAACCTCACCTATCCACACCTTACGGAATGGCTGGGGGAATGTGGGGATGTCCTCGACGGTCTTGACCCCTCGGCCATTGTGCCCGTACCGCTGGATGCTGCCGTGACCAGCATTGGCGGTGTACCCCACATCACCTGCAACAGCGATAGCATACGGCCCGTGATCACCTTGAAGAACAACGGCGAAGGAGCGATCCACAGCGTGAACATCCATTACGCGGTGAATGGCATCCCGGTGGGCATCATGCTATGGAGCGGCACACTGCAGCCGGTGCAGACCACCAACGTGGAATTGCCCGCGATCTACCTGCCCAGTGGTGTGCATGAGCTGCATGTGGCCGCAAGGGACCCTAACCTGGGCATCGACACCAATCCGTTCAACGATGCCGATAGCCTGCAATTCATCGTGAATGCGCCGGGCATACCCGTGTTGGTGGGGATGAACCTGGACCGCTATGGCTCGGAGACCACATGGAAGATCCAAACCCAGGATGGTTTCCCGGTGTACAGCGGCGGGCCGTACAGCAACAGCGCGAATGGTTACACGGTAACGCAGGAACTCTGCCTGGCGCACGATTGCTACCTGTTCACCGTGATGGATGCCGTGGGCGACGGCATGTGCTGCAATTACGGCCAAGGCGGCTTCAGTGTGAGCGATACCACCGGTGCTGTGCTGCTCAATGGCAACGGGAACTTCGGTTTCTCTTCAACCACGGCCTTTTGCGTGAATTGGGTGGGCGTTGCCGAACTGCCGGGCCAGGGCCAAATGCAGGTTGCGCCAAACCCCAGCGATGGGCGCTTTGCGGTGCAGTTGCCGCAAGGCATGGGCCAACTGGAGCTGAATGTGCGGGACGCATTGGGGCGCCTGGTATTCAACAAACGGGTGCCCGCGGGTGTGGAACGGGTGGACCTGGACCTGGGCCATTTGGCGCGCGGTACCTACATCCTGGTCGCCATGGGCGAAGGCCCAAGCGCGGTGCAACGCGTGGTGATCCAGCCCTAGTTCCCCTGGTGGGCGCTGGTGTTCACGGCTGGCCAATGGCCCTCAATACTTCAACCAGTAATACAACAGTTTCACGTACTCGTTGTTCAGCATGATCAATCCGTCCTCTGCCTGCCACCATGTGCCTTCATGGAAAGTGGAGGATGGTGCCCCGTGCAGCAGCACGGTGATGCCGGCCTTGCGGAAGGGCTTGCGGAACACACGGTTGATGCGCCGCAGGTGAAAGGGGGTGGAGATCACCATGACCGTATCAAGGTCGTTCTCGATGGAATAGGCGAGCAACGCCTTGAACTCCTCATAGGTGCTGGTGCCGACATTCAAGGCCAGCGTATGTTCCAAGGGAAGTCCTGCGCGCACCGCGGCGTTGCGCGTGCATTCCGCCTCCGTACTGTCGAGGCCCAGCGCCTGCAACGCACTGGGAACCGGCGCGCCGGTGAACACGAACCGCTGCGAAATGCCACGGGCATGGACCCGTGCTGCCTCCACACCGCGGTCCTGCACCGAGCCGCCGAGCACGAAAACGGCGTCAACCGGCAACAGCGGGTCCTCGGTGATCAGGAAATGGCCCATGCTGCGAAGCAGCGGATAGCGCAGCAGGAACAGGGCGGTAAGCACCAACGCCGCCACGGCGGCCACGCGCGCTATCCGTCGCCGCGCACGGCCCTTGTAACGCGTATCGGCAACAATGCGGCCCATGCTCAATAGGTGCCGCTTCTTCGGCGCAGCGCCCACTCAACGGTGAGCAGCGCCAGCAACAGGAAAAAGATCCAGCGCAGGCCGATCAGGTCGCTGAAGCTGTTGAACGAGTAGGAGCGCGCGGCCAGTTCGGGCCTGTCCTTCAGGGCCGTGGCGATCTGCTCCATGGCCGCTTCATCCACGGCCAGGCCGCCCGTGCGGGCTGCAATGTTGCGCCAAAGCCCATGGTCCGCCACGGTGTTCATGTATTCGGCCACCATCGGTTTCACCAGAAATTCACCCTGGGCCGTCATCCGTTCCTTGTCCAGCGTGGTAGTGGCCTTCCAAGTGTACCGGCCCGGCGGAAGGAGGCCTGCCTCTAGCTGGTAACCGGTGCCGCTGCGGCTGAAGGTGTAGGCCAATTCGCTCCCTTCCTCGTTGGTGAACGTGATCATGGCCTCGGGTTCGTTCACCGGCTCGAAACTGGCGTTGTACAGTTCCGCCGTGAGCAATACCCTGTCGCCTTGGGCAAACTCGCGCTCGCCGTGCACACGGAATCGTCCCTTGTCCTGCTTAAGGGCAAGGAACTGCACGGTTTTCTGCACCAGTCGGTCGAAGTGTGCGGTGGTGCCGTTCTGTTGCATGTCCGCCAAGCGCCAGCGCCAAAGACCTTCGCCGCAAGTAATGGCCGTGCGGCGCGCGGCCTGCGCCTGGAAAGCGAAAAGCGGATAGCCGGTGCGCACCGCGCCGATGCGCTGGTTGAGCAAGGCACTGGCGGATCGCGAAAGACTGTACTGGGCAAAGGGGACCTGCAAGGGCGGAAAGCGTTCAATGGCGCGCTGGTCCTCGGGGTCCATGGTGAACAGCTGGAAATCCGGCATCATGGCCGCCTGAACATCGGAAAAGCTGCCCCTGGCGCTTTCGATCGCCACGCCGTTGCCCAGGGCCTCCACTTGGCGCAGAGCGCTTTTTTGGCCGAGGATGGTCCATGTGGGGATCTCCCGCTGCGCGATGCGTTGGAAGAGTGGTTGCAGTGGGGCATCAGGTGCCGGCAATTGGTGCAGCACCACCAGGTCGTATTCCTCCACATGGCCCTTGAATGAGGTGGCCAGCGTGCTTTCCACCCTATACACTTCCACGGCGCCCATTGCTTCGCGTATGGCCGCCACATCGGGGTGTGGCGCCCGCGCCAGCAACAGCACCTTGCGCCGGTCGTCCAGCACATCCACGAAAATGTCCTGGGTATTGTTGGCCGTGGTTGTTTCACCCTCAACGGCCCGCAGCACCACGGTGTACCGCTGTATGCCCGATTCCTCGGCTTTCACCAACAAGGGCACTTCGCCCACCATGGGGTCGCTGTTGATGCTGATGTCCTTCGCCGCTACCTCCTTGCCCTTGTGCATCACGCTCACACGCGTGACCTTGCCCTTCAAGTGGTCCGCCTTCCATTTGGCCACCAGCGGGAATTGATTGCCCAGGTAGGTGATGCGGTTGTGGTCCACCTGTTGCAGCACCAGGTCGGGCCTGATGGTGGTGTCACCCAGCATGATGGCGAAGACCGGCACGCCGAGCCGCTCTGCGGAGTGCCGCGGGTCGCGGCCGCGGTTGAAGATGCCGTCACCATCGATCACCACTGCGCCAAGGTCGGGGCCGGCAAAACGGTCGTAAACGGCGCGGAAGAGCTGGTCGATATCGGTTTGCCCCTGTTCCTGCCCGAATTGCAATCCCTCGGAAACCCGGCTCCCGTAGGTGAAGGCCCGCACTTCGTACCGTTCGCCCATTCGCCCGGCGAGCTGGCGCAGCGCCTCGGCATACCGGGCCTTGAAGGCGGTGCTATCCCCGACGGCCAGCAGGGAGGACGAACCGTCGTGGGCAAGCACCACCACGGGTTTGCGCACCTCGCGGATGAGCACGCGCACCATGGGTTCCAGCAGCAGGAAGGCCAGCAGTGTGATCACCGTGGCACGAAAGATCCCCAACACCCATTGTGTGCCAGCGCCCCAGCCATGCCGCTCGCGGGTGTGGCGGTACAGCAGCCACGCCGCACCAACGCCCAGCAGCACACAAAGCGGCGCCAGCCAAAGCGAATGATGGGTGGTGAGGGTCATTCAATTGGCCCAATGGCCATGTGCCAATTCGCTATCGGGCGATCGCGTTGGGTTGTACGGCGACTTGATCGTTGGCACATTGCCGAAAAGTCAAGTCAGCATTCCCCCGCATACATGCAGGGTTTGCCCCGTGATGTACGTGCTGAGGTCGCTTCCCAGGAAAACGCAGGCGTTGGCCACATCGAGCGGTGTTCCACCGCGCTTCAGCGGGATGGAGTCGCGCCAGCCCTGCACGGTCTTTTCATCCAGGGCCCCGGTCATTTCGGTTTCGATGAAGCCCGGTGCCACCGCATTGCACCGGATGTTGCGGCTGCCCAGCTCAAGCGCCGTGCTCTTGGTAAAGCCGATCACGCCCGCCTTGCTTGCCGCATAGTTGGCCTGGCCGGCATTGCCCTTCACGCCAACCACGCTGCTCATGTTGATGATGCTGCCGCTGCGCTGCTTCAACAGCGTGCGCACGGCTGCCTTGGTCATGTTGAACACGCTCTTCAGGTTGGTGGCGATCACCGCATCAAAATCCTCCTCGCTCATGCGCATGAGCAGTTGGTCCTTGGTGATGCCGGCATTATTCACCAGGATATCGATGCCGCCAAGGGCTTCCACCACTTGGTCCACGGTTGCCTGTGCCGAATTGAAATCGCCTGCATTGCTTTGGATGGCGAACACCTTGCGGCCATGCTTCGCGCCGAGCTCTTCCGCCAGCGCATTGGCCTTTTCGGGGCTGCTCACGTAAGTGAAGGCCACCTGGGCGCCTTCCTCCAGGAAACGCTCCACAATGCCGCGCCCAATACCGCGCGTACCGCCCGTGATCAGGGCTTTCTTGCCTTGTAATAGTGCCATGGGGCGAAGGTAAGCGGGGCAGGGGGATAGCGGATACCGCCATGTTCAAGCTGCTGCGATCAGCAATGGCCATGACCGGGGCCCATCACGCCGCCCGACCAGCATCAACCAACAGCAACCTACCCCAATACCTTCTTCACCTCGGCACCGATCGTGGCCGGGCTGTCCACAACGTGTATCCCGCACTCGCGCATCACCTTTTTCTTGGCAGCGGCGCTTTCATCGGCGCCGGAAACAATGGCACCGGCGTGGCCCATGGTACGGCCTGCAGGGGCTGTTTCACCAGCGATGAAGCCCACTACGGGCTTCTTGCAGTGGTCCTTGATCCAACGTGCCGCGCGGATCTCCAGGTCGCCGCCGATCTCGCCGATCATTACGATTGCTTCAGTGTCCTTGTCGTTGGCAAAAAGCTGGATGGCCTCCAAGGTGGTGGTGCCGATGATCGGGTCGCCACCGATGCCGATGGCCGTGCTGATGCCCAGGCCGGCCTTCACCACTTGGTCGGCTGCTTCGTAGGTAAGGGTGCCGCTCTTGCTCACGATTCCCACTTTCCCCTTCTTGAACACGAAGCCGGGCATGATGCCCACCTTGCATTCATCGGCGGTGATCACGCCGGGGCAGTTAGGGCCGATCAGCGTGCAATCCTTGCCGCGCAAATACTCGCGGGCGGTCACCATGTCCTTTACGGGTATGCCCTCGGTGATGCACACGATCACTTTGATCCCGGCCTCTGCGGCCTCCATGATGGCGTCCGCGGCAAAGGCGGGGGGGACGAAAATGATGCTTACATCGGCACCGGTCTGCTTTACCGCTTCGCTCACCGTTTCGAAAACGGGCCGTTCCAAATGCGTTTGTCCGCCCTTGCCGGGGGTAACCCCACCCACCACGTTGGTACCGTACTCGATCATTTGTTGCGCATGGAAGGTGCCCTCGCTTCCGGTGAAGCCTTGCACGATGACCTTGCTCTGCTTGTTGACGAGTACGCTCATTTTTCTTTTTTCGGTTGTTGATGGATAAGGAGCGGCGAAATTAGTGCGTAGCGCCGAGGAGTGGCGCGGCCGCTCAGGCCCTGGCGGTGCTTGGGTGCTTGCGGCCAAAGCTGGACACCACGTACAGGCAAAGCAGCATGAGCAAGGCCCCACCGGCGTACGGGGCGAAGAAATGCAGGCCGTAGGCCGTACCGCCCAACAAGGGGCCTGCAATGCGTGCGAGCGCAGCAAAACTTTGGTTCATGCCCAATACCCGGCCCTGCTCAGGGGCGGGGGCCATGCGGCTGAGCACGCTTGAAATGCTGGGCATCATGCAGGCGTTGGCGCCGGACAGTACCAGCAGCGGTACCAGCTCCCAAAGGAAGGTGTGCCCGCGGGGCACCATGGGCATGGCCACCAGGCCGATGGCCATCAAAACCGAGCCGATGGACATCAGGCGTGTCTCGCCCAGCCAGGCCACCAGCTTGCCCACCAAGGCACCTTGCACCACCAACGACATCACGCCGATGAAGGCGAACATGTAACCGATCGTGGCCTCATCCATGCCGTAGCGCTGTTCCCATAGCAATGCCGCGGTAATTGTCATCATGCTGTACGCGGTGATGTAGATGAAAGTGGTGAGCAGCATGTGGCGGTAGTCCGGATTGCCCAAAGCGGTAATGGCCTGTGTTACTGGGCGCATTGACACTTTTACCGAGGCATCACGCCGGGCCAATGATTCCGGCAGCAGGAACCAGACCAGCACGAGGTTGATGGTGCTGAGCGACATGGCGGCATAGCCCACCGCCGCCATACCGAAGTGCAATTTGAGGAAACCCCCGATGGGCGGGCCGAAAATGAAGCCGAGGCCGAAGGCCGCACCGATCTTGCCCAGGGCCTGCACCCTTTTTTCGCGCTCGGTTACATCGGTGATATAGGCCTGCGCGGCCGCCACGTTGGCGGACCCCACGCCAGCCAACCCCCGCGCCAAAAGCAACAGGCCGATGGTGGTGGCCTGGGCCAACAGGAAAAAGGAACCGGCCGTAAGGAAAACGGTGCCCAGGATCACCGGGCGGCGCCCGTATTTGTCGCTCAAGCCGCCCCAGAAGGGCGAAAAGATGAAGTTCATCACCGCGTAAACGGCCATGATCAGGCCCACCACCATGCTGCTCGCACCCAGTTCAGTGGCGTAGATCGGCAGGATCGGGATCACGATCCCGAAGCCCAGCATGTCGATGAGCACCGTGAGGTAGAGCGTGTACAGGCGGCGGTCCATGGAAAAAAAGGATGCAAAACTACCGAACGGCAGCGCTGCACTCCGCAAGGCGGGCTTACACCGTGGTTTCCGCCGGTTGCACCTTGTAGTTCTCACGCAGGTACGGGCGGATGATCAGCCTGATCGTGTTTTTCCAGCTGATGTATTTCCACGCCCAATGTGTTAGCACCATCACACGGCTTCGGAAGCCAACAATGCTCATCAGGTGTACGAACAGCCACATGAACCAGGCCACCGGCCCACCGAATTTCAGGCTGCCAAGGTCCACTACCGCCTTGTACCGCCCGATGGTGGCCATGGATCCCTTGTCCTTGTACTTGAACGGTTTCCAATTCTTGTTGGTACTGATCAAGTTGGCCGCCAAATGCTTGGCCTGCTGAATGGCCACCGGGGCCACCTGCGGGTGGCCGCGCGGCCAATCGGGGTCGCTGGTGTCCAAGGCGATATCGCCGATGGCATAAACGTTCGAGGTGCCCTCCACCCGGTTGAAGGCATCGGTGCGCAGCCGGGCCGGGCGCTCTTCCAGCGCTGCTTCCAGGCCTTGTGGCGGATTTCCCTTAACCCCTGCGGTCCAGATCACCGTGGTGCTGGCCATGGTGCTGCCATCCTTGAAGGTTACGGTTTCCCCGTCATAGGCCGTGACCAGTGTGTTCAGCACCACGTTCACCCCCAGGTCCTGCAGGAATTTCAAGGCCAATTGTTGCGCCTTGGCTGAAAAGTTGGCCAGTACCGCGCTGTTCGTATCCACCAAGTGGATCTGCATGCGTTGATTGTTCACCTCGCGGTATTCGTGCTTGAGGATGGTTTTTCTGATCTCGGCCAACGCGCCCGCCAATTCCACGCCCGATGGCCCCCCGCCCACCACCACGAAGTTCAAGCGCTTGCGCTGGGCATGCTCGTCCTCCAGATAAACCGCCGCTTCAAATTCCTGAAGGAAGTCGCTACGGATGTCGAGGGCCTGGCCGATGCTCTTCAACTGCATGGCCTCATGTGCCATGCGCTGGTTGCCGAAGAAATTGGTGACCGTGCCGGTGGCCAGCACCAAATGGTCGTAATCGAACTCACCGCGGTCGGTGATCACCTTGTGCGCCCCAGGATCAATACGCTGCACGCTGGCCATGCGGTAGATCACGTTCTTCATCGGCCCCACCGTGCGCCGGAAAGGGTGGGCAATGTTGTCCGCGCCCAAGCTTCCCGTGGCCACTTGGTACAGCAGCGGCTGGAAGCAGTGGTAATTGTTGCGGTCGAGCAGGATCACCTTGAAGGGCTTGCCATCCAGGCGTTTGATCAGCTCCAGCCCGGCAAACCCGCCACCTACCACCAGGACCGTAGGGTAGGGAAGGGCTTCAAAGGCGGCGCGCTCGGGTGTTTTCATGGATGTAAAGTTCTGCTGTACGTCATCAAAACCGGTGACCTGGGTCAGCAATTCCAATTCTTACAAACGGATGATGCAGATCGTTCAGCGCAAGGGTGAATGTTTGTGGCGGCCCCGTCATTCATTTCGCTTCAAAGGGCGGCCGTTGCACCTTTGTGGCATGTTCAGCAGCGAAACCATCGCCGCATTGGCCACCCCCTATGGCACGGGTGCCATTGCCGTGCTGCGCATCAGCGGCCCCGATACGCTGAGGGTGCTGCATAGATTGGCACCTGGCCTGCCTCCTGACCCTGAGCCCAGAAAGGCGGTGTTCACCCGCCTGCACGATGCTGATGGCCTTGTGGACGAGGGGTTGGTCACCTTTTTCCCGGGCCCGCACAGCTACACGGGAGAGGACATGGCCGAGATCGGCATGCACGGTTCGGTGTACATCCGCCAGCGCATGCTGCTCGCCGCCATGGTGGCAGGTGCCGGCATCGCTGATCCCGGCGAGTTCACCAAAAGGGCTTTCCTCAACAAGAAGCTCGATCTCAGTCAGGCCGAAGCAGTGGCCGACCTCATTTCAAGCGGAAGCAGGGCCGCCCATAAGCTGGCCCTTCAGCAACTGCGCGGCGGATATAGCCAGCAGATCGATGAGCTGCGCGATCAGCTGGTAAGCTTGAGCGCCTTGGTGGAGCTTGAACTGGATTTCGGGGAGGAGGATGTGGAGTTTGCCGACCGTAGGGAGTTGACGGGCCTATTGGATGCGATCGTTGGGATATGCGACCATTTGATCGGAAGCTTCCGCTACGGCAATGCCGTGAAGGAGGGTATTCCGGTGGCCATTATCGGCGCGCCGAACAGCGGGAAAAGCACCTTGCTCAACCAGCTGCTCATGGAGGATCGCGCCATCGTGAGCGACATACCCGGCACCACGCGCGACACCATTGAGGAAACGATCCACCTGGAAGGATTCCTGTTCCGGTTCATCGATACGGCCGGCATACGGCAAACCGAGGATGAAGTGGAGAAGTTGGGCATTGAACGCAGCTATGCGAAGGCGGCCGGGGCGATGATCGTTGTACTGCTCGGCGATGCCAGCACCTTGAGCGGCGGTGCATTCCGCACGCAGGCGAAAATGCTGCGCAAGCGCATCGGCGAGGGCCCCGTGATCATTCCCGTACTGAACAAGATCGACCTGCTGGGCGACGATGTTGAGATTGAAGGGGTCATGCACATCTCTGCCAAGAAGGGCACCGGCATGGAAACGTTGAAGGCCTCATTCCTGCATCATGTGCGGGAAATGCAATCGGATGAAGTGGATGTTGTAGTGACCAATGCACGCCACGTGGAGGCGTTGCGCAACGCGCGCGAAGCACTGCTTTCCGCCATGCGGGGGGTGGAACAACAGATCAGTGGGGAGCTTTTGGCCACGGACCTGAGGGCGGCCCAATATCACTTGGGTTCCATCACGGGCAAGATCACCGTGGAAGATCTATTGGGAAGCATTTTCTCGAAGTTCTGTATTGGCAAGTAAGGAGCGGCAAAGCCAGCGTCCACCGCCGAATAAGCCGGTCAGTGCGCCGGCCAAGCATAAGCTCCGTAGCGGCGCGCAGATCAGGCACATGCCAAGGTGTCCGGGCCTATTGAAAGCAGCTGGCCAGGCGAGCTGCGTTCGTCCAAAACAGCCATGCAGTAGTGTGCAATTTGAAAGCGGCCAACGCCCCTGCAGGACTTGACAAGCGAATAACCAACACGCAAAAAGGGCCGCCCGAGGGCAGCCCTTTCCGCGTTGTTGTC
>JBIQIX010000005.1:0-171649 GCA_044507815.1 Flavobacteriales bacterium
GGCCGGGCGCGACATCAAGCGCTACCAGCAGCCGAAGAGTGCGAAGTATTTGATCGTGCTTCCCAAAGGATGGACCAACGAAAATGGTGGCAGTCCCAAAAATCCGTGGCGATGGTTGAAGCAAGCATTCCCCGCCGTTGCTGCCCATTTGGCCCCCTACATGTCCAGGGCAGAAAAGCGCACTGACAAAGGTGACCATTGGTGGGAATTGAGGGCATGCGACTATTACGAGGCTTTCGGCCAGCCGAAGATCATGTGGGCCGAAATTGCCTTGCGGGGCCAATTCGTTTACGATGAAGAAGGCTTGTACTTGGACACCACCGCCTTCTTCACGCCAGCGAAGGACCTGGCGTTGCTGGGCATCATGAATTCGAAATTGTTCAGTTTCCTGTTCGCCCGCGTGAGTTCCTCCATCAGGGGCGACTATTACCGCTGGAAGCGGGTGTACATGGAAAGAATGCCCATTGTACACGACCAGAAACAATGGGCGGCCATAACCGCGCAGGTCAGCACGTTGATGCAACTGAAGCTGGGGGAAGCCGCCACCACCGGCCTACAGGCCCAACAACTCGCGGGGCGCATCGCGCATGTGGAGGAACGCATTGATCGCCTGGTGTATTCGCTGTATGGCCTTACGGAAGAGGAAGTGGGTGTGGTGGAGGAGATGGCCCAGCAAATAATGTGAACGACCCTGCCTGCGGCAGCTTCCGCCATAGCTTTGCGGGCCGTCACCGGTTCCGGGCCTGCCATTTGAGGGGTCCAACAGGGCGCACGGCGCGGTGCCGTCCTCCATTTTAACCTTGCTTACCGATGGTCCTTTGGATCGTTTTCATCGCGTTCTTGGTGCTTGCCCTGGCCTTGGACCTCGGTGTGTTCAACCGGTCGCCGCACGAGATCACCACCAAGGAGGCCTCCGTATGGACCAGCATCTGGGTGTTCAGCGCCATCCTGTTCTCGGGCATCATTTACTTGGCCTTTCAGCGGGGGTGGGTGAACAACCCAACGGGGCTTACGCCCTCCAATGCGGTGCTCAAGTACATCACGGGTTACCTGATCGAGCTGTCGCTCAGCGTGGACAACATCTTCATCATCGCCTTGATCTTCTCCTCATTCAACATACCCCGCAAGTACCAGCACGAAGTGCTTTTTTACGGGGTGCTCGGGGCCATTGTGTTCCGCGCGGTAATGATCGTTTTCGGGGTGGCCCTGATCACCCGGTTCAGCTGGATGATCTACGTTTTCGGGGTGTTCCTGCTGCTTACCGCGCTGCGCATGCTGTTCAGCCATGGCGCGCCCAAGGACCCGCGGAAATCCGTGATCTACAAATGGATCCGCAAGGTGTACCCGGTCACCAAAACCGTGTACAACGACCGCTTCTTCATTCACAGGGGAGGCATACGCTTCGCCACGCCCCTGTTTGTGGCCTTGGTGATCATTGAACTTTCCGACATTTTCTTCGCCATTGACAGCATACCGGCCATACTGGCCATAACGGCCGATCCCTTCATTGTTTTCAGTTCGAACATTTTGGCCGTTATGGGGCTCCGCTCCATGTTCTTCCTCATCGTGGGCATGCTGGACAAATTCAAGTACATCAGCTACAGCCTCATCATCATCCTCGCCTTTGTGGGCGTGAAGATGCTGTTGTCCCACCATGTGGACATACCCGAGTGGCTTTCGCTGGGGGTGATCGTGCTGGCGTTGGCCGGCGGCATGTTGGCCTCCAAATTCGCCGCCAGCAAGGAGGAGGTGGCGCCCTGAAGCGCCTTGGTGCGGCCAGGCGCCCCGCCATGGGCAATCGCCCCGTTCTGCGGCATCTTCGCCCCGCCGTGGCCACTGTGGTAGAAGTATTGCCCCGGGGCTTGATGCCCGGTGTGCCGCCTGCGCGCCGGTACGGTTATGGTGCACCGGCCGGAAACCAATGACCATGAAACTGAAGGGAACTTTATTGGCCGGGGCAGCGGTGGCCGCCCTGCTTACGGTGGTGGGCTGCGGCCCCAACGACCCCGTGGACAACGGCGGCAGCGGCACTACGCGGGGCGCCAATGGCCAGAACGAAGGCACGACCAACAACAATGGGCGCACCTACGACAACGGAAGCTCCAACAATGCAGCGGACCAGGCGGGGGCACGCAACCACGGTACCGGCACCATGGACGGTGGCGGCGCCATGGACACTACGCGCACGCCGCAAACAGGCAGCGGCACTGAGGGCGCACGGTGAGCACGTGCATGCATGGGAACGGGAAAAGGCAGGCGTGGGCCTGCCTTTTCCCGTTGTTGCCCCTGCTTCCTAAATGGGCCTGGCGCCCTCATCAGGCTTGCTTGGCGTGGCGGTGGCATGCAGTTGCTCAATGGTGGAAAGGGTAAGTTCCACCTGGGTCTTCTGCTTGCGCAACAGGTCGAACAGGTCGGGCGGCAGTTCACGGTCCTCCATTACGTTGATGAAGCGCTCCAGCAGGTAATTCTCGCCGCGCTCACATTCATCCAGCATGGCCGCATCCTCGGTGCTGGTGATCTTGTTGCGGATCTGCATCCACGTGCGGTGCAGGTCGCCCTTTATGGTCCCGTTCTCCAAGTCGATCTTCGGGTCGGCCTGTTTCAATGCCAGGGCCAGGTCCTGCTGCATGTGTTGGCGCTCGTTGCTGAGCTCGGCCAGGAACTGCGCCAGCTTGGGCGTTTTCATGCGGGTGGCGGCGGCCAGGTAGCCCTTGTGGCTATCGCCCAACAGTTCGTGCAGGTCGCCCAGGGCATCTTCGGGTAGGTCGGTGTTCATGGTGTTTGTGTTTGGGCGGTGTTTTTCATGAATTGTGCCGATCGGCCGCGGTATTGCTTTTGACCCCGGTTCCGCATGACACCTGCACATGCCCCCGGCCACGGCCTGATGCGCGCCACCTGCTTTGTGCAAGGGCTGTACTACGCCGCTACCGGGCTGTGGCCATTATTGCACATGCCCAGCTTTGTTGGGGTTACCGGCCCCAAGACCGACCTGAGGCTGGTGCGCATGGTAGGTGCCTTGGCCGCGGCCATTGGTGCGGTGCTGCTGCGGCAATGGTGGGCGCACCATGCGGACCGGGAACGAACAAATGAAACACGTGATTTATTTGACCCCGAAGGGAGGGCGCTGGGAGGGCCGCGAGGAGGGCGGTGACCTAATTGAAAGCGGCGACGACAAGGCCCAGGTGCTGGAGCGGACCATTGAACGCGCGAAAAGCCTGGGCGACACCTCATTGATCATTCATAACCGGGATGGTGTAATCCAAGAGGAACGGACCTACCCCCGCAGCGTGGATCCGCCCGAAACGCCGGGTTGATGCTGGCCCGGACAGTGACGGGGGCCGGGTCGGCCATTCCCCACAAAAGCGCGTGGCCTGACGATTCCCGGGCGTTCCAGCTTTTTGCCCGGCCAGGGCTTCATGGCCGCTTTGATGCAATAATCCTATGGCAATGCTAAATACCCACGCCACCGCGGATGCAAACCGGACAGGTGACCGGCACCCTTCACCGATGGGCGTGGTTAAGTTCACCTTTTTGGCCGCGTTGCTCGCCATGTTCGGCGATGCCGCGATCGCCCATGCCATGCTCTGGGGCAACGATCCTTATTGGACCTACTGGATCACCGATGGCCTGTTGATGGCCACCGTGTTCGGCATCGGCACCGCTTTGTTCGGCATGGGTATCGGCCGGGGCGCCATACTTACTGCTTTCCATATTTTCTTGCTCACCACCTACTATTGGGTCCTTTCGCCCATCGGCCTGCCCGGCCATGGCGAATGGCTCGACCTGGAGCGCACTTGGCTCACGGGACTGCCCGTGCACTTCGCGATCTACTACCTCGGCTATCTGGTCGCGTTCCGGTTGTGGCACCAACCGCGGAGCACGCCCATAGTGCAGCGCACCCGTTCCACCGTGCTGGCCGCCTTGGTGATGGCGGCCGTTACTACCCAAGAACCGGACCCGCGGCCACAGGCCCCGCCAGTAGCGGCAGTGGCCTGCGGGGCATGTGGAAATTCATCCCGTTGCCCCGTGAAGTGGAGCATGTCCTTGGACAAAGCGCACGGATGCCCCGGAAGCTCTGGTCGTTCAGTTGTGGTTCCGCTGCCCGCTGACGGAAACATGGCGTTCGCGCCCCAATTCCCGGCGGTGTCCTTCCCCATTCCCCAGCGGGGCCTCCGGTATTACCCCTTGGCCCGGATCGGCCCGCCTATTGAACGGGCAGCATGGATCACTGAACCCTTGCACATCATGTACAGATTCCATGTAATGCCTTACGAGCACGGTTGGGTAGGCCGCGAAGAGCACAACCGAATACACGAGATCTTGGGCGACGAGCCCAACGAGGTTTTACGCAGCACCATGGAATTGGCCAGGCACTTGCCGGGCGCGATCGTGGTGGTACACGCCAGCGACGGGCGCGTCGTGGATAAGCGCTCATTTCCCGCACCGGACGGATTTTCACTGTACGCAGCATGACCGAGGAACCTGCTTGGCGGCCACTGGCGGAACGCTTGAAGGCCCTTATGGAAGATCCGGAGAAGAAGCTTCCGGAGGTGAACGCGCTTTGCGAACTGCTGGAACCGGAGGGTCCGCAGAACGTGGCCTTGATCCTGGAGGAGCTGGAGCCGGAACAAGCGGCCTGGATTTTCCAGGTATTGAAGCACAAAACAGCGCGTGCCGTGCTGCCGCTGCTGGGGCCCGAGCATGCAAAGGCCATTTCAGCCACCATAGCCGCGGATGAATTGGCCGAATTTGTCGGCAGCATGTCACCGCGCGAAGCCGCCGATGTGCTGGCGGCCACGCCCGTGAAAAAACGCCGCGAGGCCATGTCCGATGGCATGGCCGATGAAGGCACCACGGAAGAAGTGGAAAAACGCCTGAAATTCAAGAAAGGCACCGTGGGCCGGATGATGACCAACCAGTTCCTGCGGGTGCCGGTGGGCATTACGGTGGAGCGCGCCATAGAGCTGGTGCGCCGTACCGACCCCCACTTGGACATACCGGGCAACTTGTACGTGGTGGAACGCGACCGCAGCACAACGCCCCACCGGGACCGCATCAAGGGGGCCATTTCCATACGCACATTAATGATGCACGAACCCCACGAGCGTGTGGAGGACGTGATGAGCAAGGATGTGGTGTGCGTGCGTGCCACGGCCGACCAGCGTGATGCCGCGGCCCTGATGGCCAAATACAAGTTCACGGCCTTGCCGGTGGTGGATGGCGAAGGGGACCTGATCGGTGTGGTGCCCTCGGAGGACCTGATTCCCGTGATCGTGGGCCGCTTGCGCCACTTGTATGTGAAAACCATCGGTACCGACGCCGAACGCATGGAAAAGTTGAGCCCTTGGGGCGAAGCGAAACTGCGCGTGCCATGGCTGCTGGGCACCATGGCCATTGAACTGGGCGCGGGTGTGGTGATCTCCCACTACGATGAAGTACTGCAAAAGGTGATCCTCCTCGCCTCCTTCATGCCGGTGATCTCCGCCATTTCCGGCAACGTGGGCCTGCAGGCTGCCGCCATTACGGTGCGCGCACTGGATACGGGCACACGCACCAACCTATGGAAATCGATCCGCAAGGAAGCCGCCTCCTCATTACTGATGGCGCTGATCTGCGGCGGCATACTTGCCGTGGTGGGCGGCATCTGGTCCAGGCACATTCCCTTCGGCCTGGTCATTGGTGCGGCGCTCATCTGCTCCATGCTCACGGCCGGCTTCATGGGCACCATCATCCCCGCCGTTTCCAAGCGGTTCGGCTTCGACCCGGCCACCACCGCGGGGCCGTTCGAAACCGCTTTCCAGGACGTGATCGGGTTCGGTGTGTTCCTGTGGCTGGCCACCATGCTGCAGGACTGGATCAGTTAAGTGCACCGGCGGGACGACAGGATGAAGCGCATTTTGATGATCTTGACCTCGCACCGCGATATGGTGAACACCGATCGCAAAACTGGGCTTTGGCTGGGCGAGTTCACGGAGCCGTACTATATGTTCAAGGATGAGGGGCACGCGGTATCCCTGGCCAGCCCCCAAGGCGGTGAACCGCCGCTGGACCCGCTGAGCGAGCTCACGCGCCACATCACTGCCGCCAACCGCAGGTTCAACAACGACCCCGGGGCCTTGGGCGAATTCAGGACCACCCAGCGCTTGGAGCAGATCGACGCTGCACATTACGATGCGCTGTTCATCCCCGGTGGGCACGGCCCCATGTGGGACTTGGCCACCAATGCGCATAGCGGAAAGATCATTGCGGACCTATTGGCCCAGGGTAAACCGGTGGCCGCGGTATGCCATGGGCCGGCGGCGCTGCTGAAAGCGGCGGAAATGCAGCCCGGGCTGCTGCATGGCCGGCGGGTAACGGCCTATTCGAACCTGGAGGAAAATCTGGCCTTGCTTGCCAACAAAGTGCCATACAAGCTTGAGGACAGACTGAAGGAATTGGGGGCGGAATACCGCAGCGCAATGGTGCCTTTCATGCCTTGTGTGGAGGTTGCCGGGCCACTCATCACCGGGCAAAACCCCCTTTCGGCCGGGCCTACGGCCAAGGCGCTGCTCAAGCTTCAGGGACAATGACCACCTTTGTTTTTCGGCCTCGCATTGTTAAGCGTGCATCAAGGAGGCTCGCACGAGCGTGCCGGGTCGATCGATCCGGAAAGGGCAGTTGCCCGAAAGACCTTGGGAGTCAAAACCTGAAGCGCAAAAAACCCATGCTTACGGACAGGGTTGGATCGCGCAGCGTGAAGTAGGAGGTGATATCCCGCGTGGCCAGGCCGGCCTCCCACGTGCCGTTGCCCGCCATGAACGTAATGCCCGTAGGCACGCGCAGCGCTTGTCCACCGCCCGCCAACAGGCCCGCACCAAGTTGCAGCCATCGCATGGGCCGTAACTCGCCGCCCAGGCCCAGCACGGGGGCCTGCAAGCTTCCCGGCGCATCATTCAGCGGAAAAATGGCATCAAGGCCCACTTCGGCCTTTTCGCCCAGTAGCCTGCCCAAGCCCAGCCGCACGGTCGTGGGCAGGGGCCGTTCCTGGGCCTGTGCCTGCTGCCAATCGAGCACACCGCCGTTGGTGATGAAATCCTCCAGGCCATTGATCAGGTCGAGGTTGTCCAATCCCGAGGAGGCCAGGTCCACAAGACTTCCGTCGTGCGCGGCGTACACATTCCCGTTCCAGTGCATGGCACCCACGTCGGTTACGGCCAAGCCCAATTTCCAGCGTTGGCGGACCAAGGCGGCCAAGCCGAGATCAAGCCCGAAGCCTTGCCCCACGGTGCGCGGAAAGGCCATGGTGGCTGCCGTAAGCCCTGCGTCCGGTCTCCAACGCGCCTGCTGGTAATCGATTTGGAAATCGGGGGAAAGTGATGAGAAGCCGGAAAGCTCACCGTTGGTGGCCCGGATGTCGATGATCCCGATGCCGAGCAGGTATTTTAGGCCGATGCCCACGTCGAACTCCAGCTCCTCCGAGCGTGCAAGGTGGCGCCCGTATGAAAAGTTGAATTCGCGGAACCAATTGAAGGTGGCTTGGGTGCCATCCGCGATACGCCCCACCAATTGTGGCTCCGTGGCCACGCCCAACACCACCATGGCCAAGGAATCGGGCGACAGCTGCCCGTAGTTGGTCACGGTATCGCCTGTGGCCAATACCAGCAGGTCGAAATAATCGCTGCGGTAGCCGCGAAAGACGAGGTCCGCCATCTTTGGCCCCAAGCGTAAGTCCATCTGCATTCGGTCACGCACCTGGAAGGCAAATCCACCGGCATTGGTGTTCAACCAGGCCACCCCTAAGGCCATAACGTCCGCGCCGGCGTGTGCACCGGCATCGGCGAAAGCCCTTGCCGTTTCCTCCTTTTGTGCCTCCGTAAAACGGAAGTCCGCATTCAAAAGGCGGTTGCGGACATCATCGCGGGTGAGGGCATCGGAATGCACGGAAAAGGCGCCTTCGAAAAGGCCGATGGCCACATGTTTGTTTGCAAAACGCCACTGCTGGCCCAAATTGGCGGGGTTGATCCCAATGGCCTGGTAATCGGTCACAAAAGTTGTGGCGGCGGCACGGCCGGTGGCGCTGAACGCACTGAACTCGGCCTGGGCAACAGCGATTTGCGGCAGCAGAAAGGCCATCAGGGCCAACGTGCAATAGGTGCAAATCAATTCCCGAGCCATGGCGGCGAAGCTGGACAAGGATCCGGTCATGGGCCATACCGAAATAGGGTGGGGCATACAGCAGCAACACCGCAACCGGGGTTTCGGCTCGCTGGGGGTAGGGCGCGGCTCTCAAACCAGCGCACCCATCGCAGCTCCCATGGCCGACCCGCCCGCGTGCTTTTGTTCCGTCCGCCGTTGTGGTCCTTCTCCAGGCGCAGCTGCGGGTCTGCGGCCTGGCCCACGTAGTAGCGGTCCGTGCCCGGGCTGTACAGGATGTAGGTGGCGAAGGGCATTAATGGAAAAGGGCCGCCCAGCAGTGGACGGCCCTTCGTGGAGAATATCGGATTCGAACCGATGACCTCTTGCATGCCATGCAAGCGCTCTAGCCAGCTGAGCTAATCCCCCAATATTTCAAAGCTCGAACCGATTACCTTCCCGCACACCGTGCGGGACGCTCCAGCCAGCTGAGCTAATCCAAAATTTCAAGAACTCCGCCCGTACTCCAATGCGGAAACGGGTGGCAAAGATAACCGGATTACTAATTCGGCAAGCACACGTTCCATGGGCGTATGGGCGTACACATAGGGCGAAGCCTCGGGTCACCCTTCAGGCATGAAAGCGCTGCGTTCCAAACCAAGCCATTGAAGGGCCGCGCCACTGAGCACCATTTCTTTTTGCGCATCATCCCAAGGCATCGAACGGATCAGTTGACCGGGCTCAAGCTCCCCCAAGGGAAACGGATAATCCGTTCCCAAGGCCACACGGTCGGCACCTACCAAATTCACGATGTGTTGAAGCATGGCCGGATCATGAACGAGCGAGTCGAGCCAAAAACGGCCCAAATATTCCTTGGGAGGGACCGGGTTATCCACTGCGCATAGGTCCGGGCGCACATCAAAGCCATGCTGGATGCGCCCAAAGGTGCCCGGAAAAGAACCTCCGCCATGGGCAAAGGCCACGCGCAGCTTGGGCAGTTTTTCAAACAGGCCACTGAAGATCATGCTTGTAATGGCCAATGTGGTTTCCATGGGCATGGCCACCAACCAAGGGGACCAGTACTTTTCCGTGCGGTCCTTCCCCAGCATGTCCCATGGGTGCACGAAAACCGCCATCCCCAATTCCTCGCAGGCCTGGAAAATGGGGAACAGATGATCTTCCCCGAGGTTCTGCCCTTCCACGTGCGTGCCGATCTCCACTCCGCGCAGGCCGATTTTTTTGCAACGCTCCAATTCGCGTATGGCCAATGCGGGTTCTTGCATGGGCAGGGTGCCAAGCCCAATGTACTCCTTGGGGTGCCGCTCCACGATGCCGGCTATGTGGTCATTGAGGAACATGGCCAAGGTGAGTGTATCCTGCGGCCGTGCCCAATAGCTGAACATCACGGGCACCGTGCTGAGCACCTGCACATGTACTTTATGGTGGCGGCATTCCTGCATGCGCACGGCCGGGTCCCAAACATTGGCCTCCACCTCACGGAAGAAACGGTCGTCCTTCATCATCCGCGCGCAGCCAGGGCGGTGATGGTCCAAATGAATGAACCCTCCGTAACCGAAACGCCGGCCAAAGTCCGGGATGTTCTCAGGTAGGATATGGGTGTGGATATCAACGGCAAGCAGCTCAGGCATGTCTCATACGTAGCGTTGGTCGGCTTCCATTACATGACCACAGCGCTTGCAAGTGCGCAAGTCCTCGCTTCCATAAAATTTCCTGAAGCGTGGCAGAAAGTCCTTTTCAATATCGTGGAGCACGAAATAGTCCTCCCATAGTTTGTTGTTGCAGTTCTCGCAGAACCAGAGCAGGCCATCTTTCACCTCCCGGTCATCCCGTTTGGCCTCCACCACCAGCCCCACGCTGCCTGCAGGCCTGGCGGGTGAATGCGGGGTTTTGGCGGGCAACAGGAACATTTCGCCTTCCCGTATCGGAATCTTCACCGCTTTTCCGTTTTCCTGGATATCCACCTCAATATCCCCTTCCAACTGCAGAAAAAGTTCTTCCGTTTCGTTCCAGTGGTAATCCTTGCGCGCATTGGGCCCGCCGACCACCATCACGATGAAATCGCCAGCGTCCATGTACAAATTCTTGTTGCCAACAGGCGGTTTCAACAACTCGCGGTTGTCCTTCACCCATTGCATCAGGTTGAATGGTCGGCGAACGCTCATGGCTGCATTGTTTGATAAGATCCCCGAAGGTACAACTCGCCCGATCGCACGGAAATAAGAAAGGGCCGGAAGCGATCTCGCTGCCGGCCCTTTCTTATTTTAGCTGTCCTACTGCATCACGAAGCGTGCGTGGTACCGCTTGACGCCGTCGCCAAGTTCAACGAGGTACATGCCTGGTGTTAGCTGGCCTTGCAAATTAACCTGTGCAGGCTGCTCAGCCTTTACCGTGGTTTGATGGTCGGCTACGATACGACCCGACATGTCGCGCACGGTAAGCGTGGCTGAAGCGGCGGTGAAGGGTGCAACCATGGTGAAGTTGCCGTTGCCCGGGTTGGGGTGAAGTACGAGATGCTCCGCACCTATGGAGGTGTGCAAGCCTGTACTGCGGTCCACTGTAACGAGAAGCAGGAACGTATCAGGCGCTTGACTGAATACACGGATGACCAATGTGCCGGCGGCCAGGCCGCTCAATTCGATCGGGCCGCCATCATTTGAGCAGGCGATGCTGGTGTCCGCGCAGGTGCGGAATACTTCAAGTCCGGTGGCGCCCCCGATGATGCTGTCCAGCTCAAGCCGTACCAGATCGTCAGTCTCGATCTCCAAGCGGTACCACCGGTCTTGCCAAAGTGCCAGGTCGTCCAAGCAGGCGGGTACTGGCGGTTGAAGGGTGGCGCCGGAAAGGGTGCCGAATTCGCCAGCGGTATAAATGGGGCCGCTTCCCTGGGGCAATATGAGCTGGGCGTTGGCGCAGGAGTCGTTCGGCCATGCCACGGAGGCGCATGCCGTGGCCACCACGGTCAATTCATAGTCGCCCATGGCCTCCTCCGGGTCCATAAGAATGGCGACCCAATAGATGCCCGGCTGAAGCGATGTATAGTACTGTTCCGGGGAATCATTCGCGCATAAGGCCACTGAATCGGGCAGTACCATGCTGCCGCCAGGCTCATTTGCATACAGCCCATTCGAGAACATGGCGAACGGCGTGGCCATGGCGCAATAGTCAATGCGCACGTCAGCACATTCGCCGAGGTTGAAGGCTGCCCACGCGGCAGGAATGCCAAGGCCCACACTGTCCACGGCGGTGGAGTTGTTGCCCATGAGTTGCAATGTATCCCCGGGCATTAGTTCAGGTATGCCAGGCAGGGCGATGATCGTTATGCTCAATTCATCACTGCTGGTCCCGCATGCGCCATTGTTCAGGGTCCAACGAAGCACATTCGTCCCCGTCCCCAGTTCCGTAACGGTCGTTTGGGGATCGGCTGGATCAGCGATGGTGGCGGATCCGCTGACGAGTGCCCAGTTTCCGGTGGCTGGCGCAACGGCGGCGTTGGCCGCCAGCGTGGTGTGGTCCACAGGAAGCTGCAGTTCCTGGTCGGGGCCGGCATCGGCCATGGGATGGCCGGCATCGTACACAACAATGCGCAAGGTATCTGAACTGGTGCCGGTTCCGCAGGGTCCGCTGTATTCAACGGTCCAGGCCAGCACGTTTTCACCCAGGCCGATGTCAGTGATCTGGCTTTGTGGGTCATTGATGTCGATGATGGTGGCGGTGCCGCTCACCAAAACCCAGCTGCCGGTGGCCGGTGCTTGCGGTGCCAAGGCCTGAAGCAGGAGCGTGTCCACCGATGAACAAGTGGATAGGCCAGGTCCGGCATTGGCCACAAAGCCGGTGGTGTCGATCACTGTGATGGTAACCGTATCCGCCGTGATGCCATTGGCGCAAGGGCTGTTGTCCACGGTCCAGGCAAACTTGTTCTCACCAATGGACAGGCCGCTTACGGCCGTTCCGGGGTCGGTTGCATCCGCGAAAACGCCGGTGCCGCTCACCACGCTCCATGTGCCTGGGGCGGGGAAGGTGGGAACGTTGCCGGCCAAAACGGCATCGGTGCCACATTGCTCCTGGTCCGGGCCGGCATCGGCGGCCGCGTTATTTTCATCCAGCACGAAAATGCTCACCTGGTCCGAGGCGGTGTTTGTTCCATCATCCACGGTCCAGGCCGCCACGTTCTCCCCAATGGCCAGCCCCGTCAGTTCGGTGTTCGGATCGGATGGATCGGCAATGCTGAAACTACCGCTGACCACGCTCCAAGTGCCTGTGGCCGGTGCATCCGGAGTGTTGGCCGCCATGGTGGTGCTATTGCTGCTGCTGCAAAGGACCTGATCAGGCCCGGCATCGGCGGTTGGCGGCATGGTGCCACAGGCGGTGGCGGTCACTTCCAGCACGTAATCGCCTTGCGGCCCGTCAACATCGGCGTACACCGGATAGTAATAGGTGCCGGCGGGGAGGTCGGTGAAATACAGCACCGGCTGCCCATCGCTGCATTCGCTGTTGTTATACTGCTGCGTGACCACGAGGTTGTTCGCCGGGCATTCCGTGGCCACCGCGTTCCAGTAATAATTCGAGAGAAACGGCGCTACGGAACCGCAAAAGCTGATGCGTACCGTGGCGCAGCCGGTGGTGGTGAAAGCTTCCCACACCACGGCCGAGTTGAAGGCGTCCAGGCCACCGCCGGGCACGTTGTCGCCCGTGGTGGTGGCGCCTTCATTGTTGCCCTCGAAGATCAATGTTCCGCCTATGGCCAATGCGCCGGGCGTAACATCGTCGCAATGGTCATTAGGGGGCGTTTGGGCTTGAAGTGCAGATGCGAAGAGCAGACAGGCGGCGGTGAAAGTGCCAAGCGTAATTTTTGTTGGATTCATGCGGTACTTGCGGTAAGTGATGGACTGGTCGTGAACTGGCAAAGGTAACCCTGTAATGGGCCGTGATCGAGCGATCGCGGTAGGGTACAACGCTCAAGCACGACCTTTGTTCCATGAACATCCGATTGGACGGGCTGCAGGCCCTGGTGGGCGGCGGCAATCAGGGCATCGGCCATGCCACGGCCGTGGAGATGGCCCAGCTGGGGGCCAACGTTACGTTGCTCGCGCGGGACAGGGCGAAACTGGAACAGGCCCTGGCCACGCTTGATATCTCCCAGGGGCAAAAGCATCAAGTGCTCGTTGCCGACATGGCCGATACCGCCGCATTGCAGGCCGCCATCACCGGACATATGGCACGGAACAAGGTGGACATCCTGGTGAACAATACCGGCGGGCCGCCGCCGGGATCGGCGCACGAGGCGGCCGTGGAGGACTATGCCGCAGCGTTCCGGCTCCATTTGCTGGCATTCCAGACCATGGTGCTGGCCGTTGTTCCGGGCATGAAACAGCGGAAACAGGGGCGCATCATTAATGTGATCAGCACCAGCGTGAAGGTGCCCCTGCCCAATTTGGGCGTGAGCAACACCGTGCGCGGCGCGGTGGCCCAATGGGGCAAAACCTTGGCCAATGAACTGGGGCCGTACAACATCACGGTGAACAACGTGCTTCCCGGCGCCACGGCAACCAGCCGGCTGGAAGCCATCATTACCAACAAAGGCAGGAAGGAAGGCGCCAGTGAGCGGGCCGTGGCCGGGGAGATGATGCAGGAGATACCGCTTCGCCGCTTTGCGCAGCCCGATGAAACCGCGGCCGCGATCTGTTTTCTCGCAGGCCCATCGGCGGCCTACATCACCGGCGTGAACCTGCCGGTTGACGGCGGACGCACAGGAGCACTTTGATGCGGGCCACCTAAAACCATTTCGCCTTGGAAGGCGGCCCCAAGCTGAGCTTCCCGCAAGCGCGATGGGACAATTTTTCCGCAGCGCCGTGGTGTAAATGGTTGCTTGGCGCACCTACCGTACAGGCATAAAACGAAGAACGGCCCTCACGGGCCGTCCTCGTAAATGCGTTGCAGGGATCACCGCACGGTGATGCGGTGGCTGGCCCGGCCTTCCACGGTGGTAAGGCCAAGCATGTAAATGCCCGGCGCGAGTTTCCCCTCCAGCTCAAGGGTGAAGGTGTGGCCGGCCGTCAAGGTTTGCGCACTGCTGTACACGGTCCTGCCGGCAAGGTCGGTCAATTCCACCTGTGCAGTGCCCACCAGGCCCGCGGCCTCCACGGTCATGTTGCCTGAAGTGGGATTGGGGTAGATGGAGACAACATGGCCGTTCAGGTGACTGATGCTGGTGGGTAGGACGATGTTCGCGGTGTAGTCCTCCACTTGGCCATAGGCAGAGTTCCCACATGGCGAATCGTTGCCGCCGATCTCGGAATCGTGCATCCGTATGCGCATGCGGGTCTCGCCCAACAGGGCATCTGCCGGCACTGTCAGGGTTCCGGTATAAGGGCCCGCCCCCATTGCGGTAAAGAGCAATTCACTGGGCTCAAAACTGCCGCTTTGGTCCAGGTCGATCCAAACGAGCACTTGGTCATCTGAGTAACCACCCGACAAGGTGATGGTGACCGGTGTGGCTTCTGTACGTGCGATCTGAACCGTCTGTGCCAAGAAATCCTCATAACCGGCCGTGGATGTGCTGGCATTGGCGAACGAGCCTATCTGCACGTTGCTGATCTTTTCGAATGTTGTGTTGCTGGCGCCTGCCATGCAGTAGGTACCGCATGCTCCTGCAGACACGGTAATGGAGTATGCGCCGAATGCATCTTCCATGGTGGACATCACGGGCAAATAGTAGGTACCCGCCGGGAGGTCGTAATAGGTGAGGATGAAATTGCCGTCAATGCAGTCGGCTTCATATGAATTTGCCAGGATATAGTTGTTGTCGGCCGGGCAATTGGTCGAAAGGAAGATCCAAACCAAGTCGAATGTTGGGATTGTACCGCAATATTCAATGGTCAAATGGCTGCATTCGGTGGTGGTGAAGGCATGCCACACCGAAGGATCCCCCCCTTCCAGATCTGAGCCTGGTGCGTAGTCGTCGGTATCGGTGGCACCAATGGTGGTGCCGGTGAACGTGAGTGAGGCGCCAATGGCCAAGGCCTCGGGAACGACGTCGGAGCACAGATCATTTTCCGGCGCGTCGTCCGGGATATACGAGACACAGAGCGAGAATGACCCGGGGTCGCCAAAGTCCATGTTGGATGCGATCCTGACCTGGTAATCGGTATTGGGGGCCACTTCCAAGGTGAGCATATCGGTGATGTCGCATTCGACCACAGGCCCTGTGCAGCCTTGCCTTACTTCCATCACCAGGTCGGACATCCCGGTCATTTCCACTTGTATGATCACCTCGGTCCGGGACCCGGAGTTGAAGGTGTACCACACATCGGCGAAGCCGGCATCGCTCTGGTCGCAATCCATGGGCCCGCTGTCGGAGCCGCCGGAATTATCACCGGCCACTGCACTCGTGCCGCAATCGGCAAATGATACCAATGGGATGGGGATGGCGCCGGAGCATTCGTCGTTGGCCGGTGCACCACCGCGCGAGGCGTCAGCGGCCGGCACCACCATGCGGGCCTCGCCACGATGCCAACCGGGCTTGGTGGTCTTGGACATCAGGGTTGGGGCCGGGTCGGACTTGGATTGCGCCTGCAGGCCCGGGGCGGCTGCGTAGCAAAGGGACAGAAGCAACACCGAAGCGGAAAATCGAATCATGCTGTTTTAGTTGGTTGGTTGTTGTAGGAATCGGGGCCAAATTACCCTTCAGCTTGCGAAGCCGGCGTGCCCGGCACCACAAGCCGGAAGCCTTTGCCATGCACATTGGCCACGATCACATCGGGATCATCGGCCAGGTATTTGCGCAGCTTGGCTATGTAAACATCCATGCTGCGCCCGTTGAAATAATTGCTTTCGCCCCATACCCGCTTAAGCGCAACGGGGCGCTCCAACAGTTGGTTCCCATGTTCACACAGCAGATGGAGCAGTTCATTCTCCTTGGTGGTCAGGTTGCGCTCCCCGCCCGGCCCGGTCAACAATTGTCGCCGGGCATCGAAGGTGTACTTGCCCAGTGTAAAGTCGGTCCTGCGCTCTTGCGCGGGTGCCTGGCCCCATGCGCGCCGTAGCACCGCCTGTATGCGCAACAGCAATTCCTCCATGCTGAAAGGCTTGGTGATGTAGTCATCGGCCCCGGAGTCGAAGCCTTTGGCCACATCGGGGCGCAGGTTTTTCGCGGTAAGGAAGATGATTGGGGTTTGTTCATCCTTTTCCCGGATCTCGCGGGCCAGGGTGAAGCCATCCTTATCAGGCATCATCACGTCCAGAAGCAACAGGTCGAACTTCCCTTTCCGGTATGCCTCCCAGCCCTGTACGCCGTCGGTGCAATGCTCCACTTCGAAATCCTTGGCCCGCAGGTATTGCGCAAGAAGAACGCCCAGGTTGTGGTCATCCTCGCATAGCAGCAGTCTTGTCTTTTTCTCCATGTTGCTCGAAAGGTAGGTCAATGATGAAACGGCTTCCCGCGGTACGATCGCCCGGCAGGGCGTTGCTTTCCACCCGGATGCGCCCGCCATGGCGTTCCACCACGGAGCGCACATAGCTTAACCCAAGCCCGAAACCCTTCACGTTGTGCACATTGCCGGTGGGTATGCGGTACAGGCGATCGAAGATCTTGCGCTGTTCGGCGCGCGGTATGCCCAGTCCGTTGTCCTGCACTTCAATGGTCAGCGTTTGCGCATCGCTGCGCGTGGTGATCTTAACAACGGGGGCCACCACGCAGTATTTCACCGCGTTGTCGATCAGGTTGTAGAAAATGCTGGTAAGAAAGGTGCGGTCGCCGCGTACATGGGCCAGCTCCGCTGCAGGATCCAGGCTGATGGAGCCGCCCTTCCGGCCCACGAGCAGGGTACTGGTGCGCACCACCTCCGCCAGCAGTGCGTGCATGTCCACATCGGTCAATTTCAGCTGCATGCCCTCGCTTTCCGTTACCGCGCTTAGCAGCACGTTTTCCACCAGCATGCCCAAGCGCTTGTTCTCCTCGCGGATCATGCCCGTAAGCAATTGCAATTGCTCGGGGTCCTTGGGCACAGCCGGGTCATTCAGCGCCTCGCAGGCCAAGGAAATGGTGCTGATCGGGGTTTTCAGCTCATGGGTAAGGTTGTTCACCAGGTCGTTCTTGATCTCGCCCAGGCGTTTCTGCCTGAAGAGCGCATTCACCGTAAGCCCGAATACCACGGCCACCACCAGCAGCAACATGGAAGAGGCGGCCACCAAGGGCCACAGGCTGTGCAGCAGTGCCGCTGGCCCCGGGGCCACATGTAACCTGAGCCACCACGCATTGCCTTCATCCGGGCCGGACCACCAATCGTTCCGGAAAAGACGCACTTGGTGCGGGCTGGCCACAAGCTGCAAAGTGTCGGCTTCGCCGGCGGGCCCAAGAAGTACGGCCCCGCCCGTGCCGAATACACCGAATTCGTAGTTCCATGGAATGTGCCTGAGTTGCAGTTCCTCGCGGATCAGCGAGTCGAGCAGCCTCGGATCGATCCGCTCGTGGATGTTGCGGAACATGCCCGCGCTGAGGATGCCGCGCAGCAGTTCATCGAGTGTCTGGTCGTTCAGTTCGTGGCCATGCAGGCTGGAATCCACCGGAGAGCCGAGCTGCATGCTGCCGGTGCCCGGCAATTGGCCCAATTGGCCGCGCGCCTCGGCGCGTTCCAGGCGCTCGCTCACAGCCACCAGGGCATTGTCGATGTTCTCGCTCAATTGAGCGTCCTTCAGCTCCCAGGTATCGTGCACCCACTTGGCCTGTATGGCCACCAACCCCAGCAGGGCCAAGGCCAATACGATGATCAGCGTGGTGGTGCCCCCTTTCTCCATGCAGGCTGAAAGTTACCGGCCTGCAACCGAACCGCCGTACCGGTAACGATGTTTAACCGCCCTGGCCCCGGCGGTGCCCCGCTAACTTTGCGGGAATGCAGCAGGTTCCGAATTACATCAACGGCGTGCTCCGCCCCGCTGTGGGCGGCGGTTGGATCGATGGCCTCGCCCCGGCCGAAGGACGCGTGTTCGCGCGCATTGCCGATAGCGCGGGCCCGGATGTGGACCTTGCCGTGGGGGCGGCACAGGCCGCATTGGCGGGTTGGCAGGCCCTGGGCAGGCAAGGCCGGCACGATGCGCTCATGCGGATCGCCGCACTTGTGGAGCGCGACCTTGAGTTGTTCGCACAAGCCGAAAGCCGTGACAATGGCAAGCCGGTGTCCCTGGCGCGCGAGGTCGACATTCCGCGGGCTGTGGCCAACCTCCGCTTTTTCGCCACCGCCATATTGCATGAGCAGAGCGAGGCGCACATCACCGATTCAAAGGCCCTTAATTACACCGATCGCCAGCCGGTGGGTGTGGCCGGTTGCATCAGCCCGTGGAATTTGCCGCTATACCTGTTCACCTGGAAGATCGCGCCCGCCCTGGCGGCCGGTTGCACCGTGGTGGCCAAGCCATCGGAGCTTACCCCGCTCACCTCCTTCATGTTGGCCGAGCGCTGCATGGAGGCCGGGCTGCCGCCGGGTGTGCTGAACATCGTGCAGGGTACGGGGCCCAAGGTGGGCGCCGCCATTACCGCACACCCCGGCATCCCCGCCATATCCTTCACCGGCGGTACGGCCACGGGCGCCCAGATCGCCGCCACGGCCGCACCCATGTTCAAGAAACTGAGCCTGGAGCTGGGTGGCAAGAATCCCGTGCTCATATTCGAGGATTGCGACTTCGATGCCATGCTGGAGGAAACGCTGCGCTCATCGTTCCGCAACCAGGGCCAGATCTGTTTATGCGGTTCGCGCATCCTTGTGCAGCGTGCACTGTATCCGCGCTTCAAGGAGGCCTTCGTGCAACGGGCCGCACGCCTGCGCGTGGGTGATCCGGCCGATCCCGCCACGGATATCGGGGCCGTGGTCAGCCAGGCACACATGGAGAAGGTGCTCGGCCATATTGAGTTGGCCAAGGAGGAAGGCGGCAAGGTGCTGTGCGGCGGCCAGCGCGTGCAATTGGAAGGTAGAATGGCCGGGGGCTGGTTCATAGCGCCTACGGTGATCGAAGGGTTAGGTCCCGAGTGCCGCACGAACCAGGAAGAGATCTTCGGGCCGGTGGTCACGATCCAGCCGTTCGATACCGAGGAGGAGGCGGTCCGGGCGGCGAATGGAACGCGCTACGGCCTGGCCAGCGTGCTATGGACCAGCAACGGCCCGCGCATGCACCGCGTTGCGGCCCAATTGAAAAGCGGGATCGTTTGGGTGAATTGCTGGATGCTGCGTGACCTGCGCACACCGTTCGGGGGTATGAAGGACAGTGGCGTGGGGCGCGAGGGCGGCGGCGAGGCGCTGCGTTTCTTTACCGAGGCGCGCAACGTTTGCATAAAGCTGTAGCCCGCTACCTGCCCGCCTGCCGGGCCGGCGCGGTGGGCCTCTGCTGCTTCATGCCGTTGGTGAAGAACCAGCCGAAACGCGACCCGAACCAGGCCTCGAACGCATGGAACCGGTGCTGTATCTTATGGAAAATGGCACGCATGGATACGTTGGTACGCAGCGTACGCAAGATCTGTTCCGATCATTGTGCAGCATCTTGCGCCTACCACGGCACATGCACCATTCCCAGCACCGCAGCCTGCCCGGGCATCTCGCCGAAGCTTAGCTGCACATCGGTGTTCAGCATGGCTGCATGAAGCCCGCCCGCATCGGCCTGGCTCATTGCGCCGCCCACGGAAAGCATGGGCGAATCGTGGCCATGCAGTACGAACAACACGGGTCGGTCATCCAGTAACGGCATTACCATGGAAGCGCACAATCCCCACACCGCATCGCGGTTTGCGGTGCGCCCGGGCCTGGCCGCCACCTCGGCCTGGGCCAAGGTGGTCAGCAACTTGCCCACATCGGCCGTCCACGGCCCCACGCGGAAAAGCATGACCTCGTGCTGTTGCACCATTAGCTGCAATGGCCCGTCCAGCACGCATTCGGCCTCCTGTGCCGCAACGGCCCCACCCATTTCCAGGATGAAGGAGAACAATTCATGGGCACCGCCCATGGGCGCGAGCTGCCATCTGGGCGTACCTCCTGAGCGGCGCACCATTTCGATCAGCCCCAGGCCCGCACCGCGCCGGCCCGGCGGCTGCCGGCGTTCCAGGCCTTCAAGGTACAGCTCCTTCAGTTCCGAGGCATCCTTGCCCCGCAGGTCGCCCAAAAGCTGCTCCAACCGGCGCGCTTGCCCATGGGTCACCGGGTTGCAAGTGGTGAGCACATGGCCCTGTGGCCGGGTCCGTAAAACGAACATGCTCCGGAAACCGGACCACGCATGGTCCAACGGAAGCTGTGCCCTGTGCCGGATAATGTTCTGGAAGGCTTCCACCATGACATAGCCCGGCCTGCCTTTTCCGCCGCCATTTTCTCCCTTGTTGCGCTTGAGCAGTTCACCAAGCTCGATCAGTTTTGGAGAGTGTTCATCCGGGAATTTCCCGCAGTAGCCGAAAAGACTTACGTCCTGTGCCAGGGCGGTGAATAAAGATCGGGCCAGCTCGATGTTCATGGATGCGCCCGCCGTGCCGCGGGAGAGGGAGGTTCCCAATGAGCCAACAACGCAGGTGATGCGCAGGTTCGTGCGTGCGCCGTTGCACACGCGTTCGTGCATGTACCGGCCCCGACCGGGCGGAAGGCCGGTACCGGTATCATCGCAACAGCGTCACGTGGCCGTACAAGGTTTGTGCACGGCCGGTGATCTCGCGGCAATCGATCCGCCATACGTAGGTGCCGATCGGTGATTCACGGTCCTTGTATGTGCCGTCCCAGGCCTCGTCCGTCCGGTTGCTTGAGAAGATCAATTCGCCCCAGCGATTGAAGATCAACAATCGGAACTCGGCCATTTCGGTGCACCATGCGCGGAATCCATCGTTCATGCCGTCACCGTTCGGGGTGAAGGTGTTGGGCACAAAAAGACTTCCTTCCAACGAAATGGTCACCTGGTCCGTGGCCTTGCAGCCATTGGCATCAGTGAGTTCCACGGTGTAGGTTGTAGTGGTGGTGGGCGAGGCCACGGGCCGGGGGCAATTGATGCAGCTGAGCGAATCCGGTGGCGACCAGAGGAAATAGCCGGTTCCGGTGGCCTGCAATGGAATGCTTGCCCCCCAAGCGATCGTACTGTTGGCACCGGCATTGACGAACGCCGGGGGATGCAACTGCACGGTGACCGATGCGGTGTCGGAACAGCCGTAGGCATCGGATACGGTGACGTGGTGCGTGCCCGCCACTGCCGGTTGCAGCAACAGGCCACTGGTTTCGCCAGGCACCGGCCACCACTGGTAATGCACCCCGCCGCTGGCCCAGAGCTGCACCGGTGTGCCGGGGCAGGCAATGGTATCCGGCCAAGCGGCCGCCACCACCGACCGCACGTCAACAAAGGCCGTGGCCGTAACACTGCCGCAGGCATTGCCGATTTCCACGGTATACGTGGTTGGCCATGCGGGCGCCACCATCGGGTCCGGCACATTGGTCTGTCCAAGGCCCGCGGCCGGCTGCCAGGCATAGGTTTCACCGCCTGACGCGTGCAATTGCACCTGTTCGCCTTTGCAAATGGTGGTATCGGCCAACACCGGAATGGGCAGCCCGGGCACGGTTTGCACCAACAGGGAGTCGTGCACCAGGCAGCCTTCGGGCGTGGTGATGGTGACCATGTATAGCGTGGTGTCCAATGGCGTGGCAATGGGGGTGGCCGAGGCGGGATCGTTCAGGCTGGCGGCCGGTTGCCAGGCGTATTGGCCGCCACCCGTGGCTGAAAGCATTACCGGATGGCCCGCGCAAACGGTGACCTCCGGCCCGGCACCCGTGCCCGACACGTCCAGCACGGGCACTTCGATCTGCGCAGTATCCGTTCCGCAGCTATCGGTAACGATCACGGTGTAAACGGTGGTGGCCAAGGGCTGTACCATGGGGTCCGCCACATTCAGTGCGCCCAACCCGGCGGCGGGAAGCCACTGGTACAGGTGTCCGCCGTGTGCCTGCAACCGCACCGAATCGCCCGGGCAAAGCGGTTGCACGGGATCTATGTAGGGTGTTGAGGGATGAAGGATCTTCAACTCCAGGTAGGCGGTGTCCATGGGGAGGCAAGCATCTTGCGAGCTGAGCACAAGCCGCACGGTGTAGGTGCCTGGTGCGGTATAGGTGTGCTCGGGCTCGAATGCGGAGGAACTGCCCCCATCGCCAAAATCCCACTGGAACAGGGTGCCTCCCGTGCTCAGGTTCACGAAGGAGACCGAGGCCCCCGGCAGGCAGGCGTACGCGGGGCCGTCCACCTCGATGTGCGCCGTAGGTTTGATCAGGTCGAACTTGAACACGCCGAGGTTGCAGTTGAATGAATTGTTGGTGTTGCTCCAAGCGCCGGGCGTTGTGGGGAAATCGTCATGGCCCGGGCACCCGGCGCAAACGGCCTGGTATACGGTGCCATGCTTGTCGAACCGCGCAGTGCCCCCGTCCACATGCTCGGAACTAAGGCCGCCACCGAAAAAGGTGGCGTAGTTCAGGGCTGCGGCATTTTGGTCGAGCACCATCAGGTAGAAGTCATTCCCGTCTGTCGTGGCCTGGAAGGCATCGGGGGTTACCGGCAAACCGGCGGTGGTGCTGTTCGTTGCGGGTCCATAATGGTTTACCGCGCCGCCCCAACCGCTGAAATAGATCTGCCCGCAATCGCTGACCAGGAATGCGGCCGGCGAAATGTCCTCGGTGCCCATGCCCGACCCGATCACGGTGGACCATGTTGCCGTGGACAGGCCCGGATCGTACTTGCGGATGAATTGCGAGCTGCCCGGGTTGCTGTACACGCCGGGCGATACGGGAAAAACGCCGTTGGTCTGTCCCACGAGGTAAACATTATCGTCCGTGTCCAGTTGCACGAAATAGCTTTGGTCATACTGTGTGGTGCCCACGTAGGTGGCCGCTTGCAATTGGGCCAGGTCACTGCTCCAGCGGGCCACATAGCCGTCCACGCCGCCGGCCAATGCAGGTTGGTGGGGCGTGCCAGGGAGAACCAGGTCGGTACTGGTGGTGCCGCCGGTGGTATAGATCTGCCCATTCGAGGCGAATTGGATCCCATAGCCGCTATCCGCGCCGCTCCCGCCAAAAAGGGTGGCTTGCAGCGTGGAAAGCAACGGGTCCATACGGAAAATGTAGGCATCCTGCACGCCGCCGAAAACCGTTTGGGGGGCGTTTGCACTGACCGGGATGTCCGCACTTTGGGTGGAGCTGCACACCACCGGCCATCCCAAGGCATCCAGCGCGATCTCCCCACGGAAATGATCGCCGAAATTGTGGGGCAGCGGGGCTGCATTGTTCAGGCCGTCGTTGCCACTGCCGCCTACATAGGTGGACGCGATCATGGTAGTGGCGTCGGCGGAAAGATGCATCACCACGATGTCCGTGCCGTTGGCATGCCCATATCCATAGCCGCCGCTCATGCCCTGCCAACCGCCCGGTGAAACGGCCGTGCCTCCATTGAATGTTGTGCCGTAAGCACCACTGGTGGTGGGGAAGTTCGATGATCCCGAGCTGCCCAGCACGTACAATTCGTCGGCATCATTCACCACCAGGCTGTGCGGCGACTCATTGGCCGAGCCGCCGATGTAGGTGCTCCACGCCAGCGCGGAGCCGTCCGGTGTGAATTTGGTGATGCCCATATCGATGGTGCCGCCATTGAACGTGGGGTCCAGCACACCCAAGGTGGTGGGATAGGAGCCGCTGCTGCTGAACACGATGCCGCCGCCGTACAAATGCCCACTGTTGTCGTAGGTGGCCGTAAACCCGAAGTTGTCCGCCGTGCTGCCCGAATAACTGCTGAAGGTGAGCACCGGGTCGATCACAAGCCCCTGGGCCGGGTCAAACCCGTTCGGTAGCTCGAAGGTGACCAGGTCGCCCTGCAACCTGAACCGGCATGGGATCTCCTGTTGGCCTTGGTAGGCCACGGGCGCCTCTTCGGTTACAGTACCTGTGGTATTGGTGACCAGCAATTTGCCCTCCCGCAATTCCAACGCGCCCTGGCCCGTGTACCGCATGCGCACCTGTGCGGGATCCGCGCCTGCTTGCAATAGGAAGCTGTATTTGATCCCCGCGCTTCCGTCCACTTCGAGGTCGATGCCCGGATACAGCTCCTTCATGCGCACCTTGCCGTACACCGCGCAGCCGGTACCCCATGCCGTGGGATCATTGCCCAAGAAAAAGTTTTCATGAAAGGGCAGCCGGGCCGTGCCTTCCGGCACAGCTTTGCCCGCACCCTCGAACTGCACACGGTAGGCATGGGCGCGGGGTGTGCTTGTCCCCCTCTCCGCGTGGCCATTTGTTCGGCCGTCGCAGAAGGTGAACGTGAACGCATCGCGCTCCACGAACAGCGCGCCGCCAGGCACTTTTGCGCGGAAGGCAACAGGGGCGGGCCATTGGCCCTTATTCTCGGTGAAGCGCGCCACCGGGTCCGTTCCGCCCCGTACAGAACCGGCAAGGGCGAGCAACAATATGCAGGTAAAGTGGCGCACGGATAAGTGGGAAAAACTGCCCCAAGTTATGACCTGCAATGGGCGGCCCGCGTTGCTTCGGCGTGTGCCATGCCGCAAACAACCAGCATTCCGGGCATGCCCGATCCCATGGCTCCGTACCTTTGCAGCCCTATCCGCGCCACCATTCAGGGGCGGTAGCGCACCTCGCATGAGCGATGCCCTAAAGCATGAGTGCGGCCTGGCCTTTATCCGCTTGCGGAAGCCCTTGGCCCACTACCAGCAACGGTATGGAACCCCGCTGTATGGATTGACCAAGTTGTACCTGCTGATGGAAAAGCAGCACAACCGGGGCCAGGATGGCGCAGGCGTCGCCACCATCAAGCTCGATCCACCACCGGGCACCGCTTTTATCGATCGGGACCGCAGCACCTCCAAGGATGGGATCCACATCATCTTCGATCGCATAAACAAAGGGATCAACGCGGCGATCGCCGCCAACCCCAATGCCGCCCAGGATGCCGGGGCGCTGAAGCGCACCGCACCCTATGTGGGTGAACTGTTGCTGGGCCACCTGCGCTATGCCACCTTCGGCCGTGATGAGCTGGAGAATTGCCACCCCCGCCGGAGACTGAGCAATTGGATCACGCGCAACCTGGTGGTGGCCGGCAATTTCAACATGACCAATGTGGACGAGCTGTTCGAACTGTTGATCAGCATCGGGCAGGTGCCCAAGGAGCGCAGCGATACCATGACCGTGCTGGAGAAGATCGGGCACTACTTGGACATGGAGAATGAGCGCTTGCGCGGCATCTACCACCAGTTGGGCTACAACGACCGGCAGATCACGGATATGATCCAGGAGAAGCTCGATGTGAAGAGCATCCTCCAGCAAAGCGCGATCGACTTTGATGGGGGCTATGCCCTGGCAGGGTTGATCGGCCATGGCGATGCCTTCATCCTGCGCGACCCGGCCGGCATCAGGCCTGCTTTCTGGTATGCCGATGATGAGGTGGTGGTGGCGGCCAGTGAGCGGCCCGCCATACAAACCACTTTCCGGCTGCGCGCCGAAGAGGTGCATGAGCTGGAACCGGGCAAGGCCCTCATTGTGAAAAAGGATGGTTCATTCGCCACCGAACAGATCCTGGCACCCTTGGAGAAAAGGGCGTGCAGTTTTGAGCGCATCTATTTCAGCCGGGGCAGCGATGCCGATGTGTACCGCGAGCGCATGGCCCTGGGCCGCTCGGTGTGCCCGGCCATACTGGAAGCAGTGGACCACGACATGGAGAATACGGTCTTCTCCTTTATCCCAAACACTGCGGAAGTGGCCAGCTACGGCATGATGAAGGAGCTGGAGGATGAGCTGAACCGGGTGAAGGAGCGCCGCATACTGGAGCTGGGGCCGAACCCCGACCCGCGTGAACTGAGGGCCATCCTGCAAATGCGGCCGCGCATGGAAAAGGTGGCCGTGAAGGACGTAAAGCTGCGCACCTTCATCACCAACGACAATGACCGCAATGACCTGGTGGCGCACGTTTACGATGTTACCTACGGGTCCGTGCGCCCCGGTGTGGACAACCTGGTGGTGATCGACGACAGCATCGTGCGCGGCACCACGCTTCGGCAAAGCATCCTCAAAATGCTGGATCGGCTGGAGCCCAAACTGATCGTGGTGGTGAGCAGCGCACCCCAGGTGCGCTATCCCGATGGCTATGGCATAGACATGGCCCGCATGGGCGACCTGGCCGCTTTCCAGGCCGCTATTTCATTGTTGCGCGAATCCAAGCAGGAAAACATCATCGATGATGTGTACGACCGTTGCCTGGCCATGGTGGGCAGGCCATTGAAGGAGCAGGAGAACCTGGTGAAGGAGATTTACAGGCCGTTCACCGCGGACCAGATCAGCCAGCGCATCGGCGAATTGTTGACCCCGCCGGATATCGGGGCCAAGGTGAAGATCGTGTACCAAAGCATTGAGGGCCTGCGCGCAGCGGTGCCCGATCACACCGGCGACTGGTATTTCACCGGTGATTATCCGACCCCGGGCGGCAACCGCGTGGTGAACAGGGCCTTTATCAATTGGCACGAGGGCAAGAATGTGCGGGCCTATTGAGGCGCGGCGCGTTCAATTCAACCCCTCCACGTATTTCCGGTCGTTCGCCAACCTCGGCACCTTGCTCTGGGCATCGTTCATGCCGCGCGACTTCATCCATGCGGCAAAGCCGCCCCGGGGAACCGGCCTGATCACCAAGGGGCGCAGCACACTGCCCGTGATCAGGTCCTTGTAGTACACGTTGCGCTGCTGCAGCGCCTTGTCCAAGGTGCCGGCAAACACATCCAGGTCCGCGGGGGGTGCTGCAAATTCAATGTGCCACTCGTGGTAGGGCAGTCCTTCCATGGGTGAAAGTTGGGGTGCCACGGTGAACTCCGCCACTTCGCAGGGATGGGCCGCCATGGCCTCGCGCAAGGCACCTTCCACCTCTTCGGCAATGACATGCTCGCCGAAAGCGCTGGTGAAATGCTTCGTACGGCCGGTCACCAATACGCGGGGCGGGTCAAGGGATACAAAACGCACCGTGTCGCCCAGCTCATAGCCCCAAAGCCCTGCATTGGTATTCAGCACCAGGGCATAGTTCACGCCCAGCTCCACCTCTTCGATGGAAAGACGGCGCGGATCAGGACGGCCCAATTCGTTGGTCGGAATGAATTCGAAATAGATCCCGTTGTCCAGCACGAGCAGCAATCCTTCGCCGGGGGCCTGGTCCTGGTAGGCAATGAATCCTTCGCTCGCAGGAAAGGTCTCAACACTGTCCACCTCGCCACCGATCAAGGCCTCGAGGCGGCTGCGGTAGGGCGTGAAATTCACCCCGCCATACACGAACAGGGAAAAATTCGGGAACACCTCCCGCACGGTGGCCTTGCCGGTGCGTGCCAGCAACCGTTCAAAGTACATCTGCACCCACGGGGGTATGCCGCTGATCAGCCGCATGTCGGCGCGCATCGTTTCCTCTACAATGGCCTCAACTTTTTCCTCCCACTGCGCAATGGTATTGGTGGCATGGCCGGGCAGCCGGTTCCTCAGCAAATAGGCCGGTACATGGTTGGCCACAATGCCGCTGAGGCGGCCTGTGGGAATGGCGCCGCTGGTATCGAGCTTGGGACTGCCTTGAAGGAAGATCATTTTGCCGTCGACGAACGAGGCGTTGCCGGTGCGTGCGATGTAGGCCAGCAAGGCGCGCCGTGCACTGCCGATGTGGTTGGGCAGGCTGGCCTTGGTGATGGGAATGTACTTGGCACCGCTTGTGGTGCCGCTCGTTTTACACAGGTAAATGGGTTTGCCCGGCCACAGCACGTTTTGTTCTCCGGCCACGACACGGTCGATCCAAGGGCGTAAACCCTCATAATCGCGCAAGGGTACGGCGCTGACCAGCCCGGCATGGCCGGATACCGCGCCCAAGCAATGCTCTTTACCGAAGGCGGTATGCTGCCCGGCGGCCAGCAGCCCCCGCAGCACCTTGGCCTGCGTTTCCGCAGGGTGCAGTGCGGCCTGCATGGCCTTGCGCGTTTCCGCGCGGGCCAACCATTTCGCAGCGATTGACTTCAGCATGGCCTATTGGAAAGTGATGTATGCCAGTGGGTCTATGGCCTTGCCGCCCGACCACAGCTCAAAATGCAGGTGCGGCCCACTGGTGAGCTCGCCACTGTTGCCCACGATCGCTATGGCCTCGCCCGCCCGCACTTTATCCCCCGGCTTTTTCAGCAGTACGGCATTGTGCTTATACAGGCTCACCAGGTCCAGGCCGTGCTGCACCTGTATCACATAGCCCGCATCGCTGGTCCAGCTGGCCAGGATCACGGTGCCGTCCAGGCAGGCCTTCACCGCCTCATCCGCCTTGGTCACCACGTCAATGCCGTAATGGCCCTCGTTGGCATTGAAGGTGCTGGTGACCACGCCACGCAATGGAGGGAAAAAGAGCAGGCCCGGCAGGCCTACGCGTTCCGCGCCTGCCACGGTACCAGCATGCACGCTGTAGGCTTCCTCGGCCTGTACTTTTTCGCGCAGCAGGCTATCGGCCCGCGTGGGCAGCAGTTCCGAGGCGTCGGGCGGTTTTATGGTGGGCACCGAAAGCGTGATGCTGTCCGCGGGCAATTCGCCGCTGAGCACATTGCGCAGGTTGGCGATGTAGGCCTCGCGCACGTCCATGGCCTGTTCCAACGAATCGGCGGTGAGCGTGGCCCGGTAGGCGTTCAACTTTACCTGCTGGTCCGAGTAGCCGGGTATGTACTGCTTCAGCGGGGTGTACACAATAACGGCCGCCACGAACAAGGCGTTGATGATGAAGAGCACCACGGCCAGCAGGATCACGTTCATCCGCGAAAGCCTGAAGCTGAAACGCTCCTCGTACGTGGCCTCGTTGATCAATACCGCGCGGTACTTGCTGCGCAGCTTGCGCATCAGGTGCTTGCGCCGCAACTTCCGGCGTTGGCTATCCGATAATTCGCGCTTGCCCATGTGCTGCAAAGGTGTGCACGCCTTTGCATCCCGCGGGGTTAAACCTTCCGAATGGGGCGGCGCTTGCCGCGGCAGGGCTGAGAGTGACGCCTGCCGCATGCAGGTATCTTCGCACCACAAACCGCATGGCTGAACAAATCGTGCTTCCCCCCGGTGCCGATCGGGCCACCCTGTACGCGGCCTTGCTGCCGCAGGCACGGGCACTATTGGCGGAAGAAACGGATGTGATCGCCGCCATGGCCAACATGGCCGCCATGCTGAAACAAGCGTTCGATTGGCATTGGGTGGGCTTTTATCGCGTGAAGGATGGCCAACTCGTGCTGGGCCCGTTCCAGGGGCCGGTGGCCTGTTCGCCGATCGCAAAGGGCGCAGGGGTGTGTGGCACCGCGTGGGCCAGGCGAGAAACAATCGTTGTGCCCGATGTGGATGCCTTCCCGGGCCATATCGCATGCAGCAACGCTAGCCGCAGCGAGATCGTGCTGCCCCTGGCCAAAGCAAATGGTGAGGTTATGGCCGTGCTGGACGTTGACAGTGACCGGTTGGACGATTTCGGCCCGGCCGATGTGCACGGCCTGGGACAGCTCATCGCATTGATCGAAGCGCTGCTGCCATGAGGGCCCTTACCGTGTTGGCGATGTTGTTGCTTGCCGGTTGCGCACAGATCCGTGAGCCGCAAGGAGGCCCCAAGGATGCCCGACCACCACTGATGGTGGCGGCCTCCCCGCCTAATGGCAGCACCGGGTTCACCGGGCAACGCATCCAATTGCAATTCAATGAGCGGATCAAGTTGCAGAAGGTGCGCGAAAAGCTGCTCGTATCACCACCGCTGGCCAAGCCGCCGGATGTGCGCCTGGCGCCCGGGAACCAAGTGCTGATCGGCCTGAATGCGCCACTGGCCCCCAATACCACCTACACCTTCAACATTGGCGAGGCCGTTGCCGATGTCAGCGAAGGAAATACCGCCGCCGGGTTGACCTATGTGATTTCCACCGGTGGCCATTTGGACAGCCTTTCCTTGCATGGCACGGTGATCCAGGCAGCAACCGGTGCTGCTGCCGCCGACGTGCTGGTGCTGCTGCAATTGGCCTCCGATACGGGCGATGTGCGCACCGTTCCGCCGAACTACTTCGCGCGCACCGCGGAGGATGGCAGCTTCAGCATCGCGCACCTGCCCGCCGCGCCCATGCGCATGTATGCCCTGCGCGACCGGAATGGCAATTACCGCTTCGACCTGCCCAACGAGGAAATTGCCTTCATGGACAGCCTGCAGCAACCGGGCGATGAAAGGGCCAAGGAACTTTTCTTGTTCCAACCGGTACCGGCCAAGCCATTCATGCAGTCGGCCAAGGTGCTGCCCGATGGAGGCTGGCAATTGGTGCTGGCCAGGCCGGCTGAACGCATCGGGCTGTTGCCGCTTGACCGCGAGCCCGGTGCCTTGGAGTGGTGGCCGGAATGGGGCGATACCCGCGACACCGTTACCTGTTGGCCTTCCGACACCACCGCTTTGGAGGGACAGCGGTTTGTGGTGCGGGTGGAGGGGCAGGTGCTGGACACGGTCATCTACCGCGTAAGGGAACGAATGCCTTTTAACGTGGGCGTGGCGGCGAAACGGGAACCGGCCACGGGCCGCTGGTATTTGGAAAGCACAAGACCGGCCGGTGCTGTGGAGGCCGGCCGCATGCAACTGGAGGAGGACACGGTGGCCGTGGCCTTATCGGTGGATAGCGTGGCCGGGCGCCGCATCTGGTTTTCACCACAGCCGGCCGAAGGACGTACCATGCAACTTACGCTATTGCCAAAGGCCATTAAGGCGAACAGTGGAGGAACGAACGATACGCTGCGCTTGACCTTGGCCGAGCCTGCCTTGCGTTCCATGGGCCGGTTAAAGGTGGAATTGCGTTCGGACAGCGTTGAAGCGCCGACAGGACCTTTTGTGCTGCAGTTGTTGGCCGGTGGGGGCCGGATCGTGCGATCGAGGCAATTGGAAAGCGTGCCCGCTGGGATTGAGTGGGCCGGCCTGACGCCAGGGAATTATACCCTGCGGCTGGTACAGGACAGTGATCGAAACGGCCGTTGGACCACGGGTTCCTATGCGGCAAGGCGCCAACCCGAACGGGTGTATGCCGAAACGCAGGCCATTGCGGTGCGGGCAGGGTGGTCGGTGGAACACAGCTGGCAACTGCTTTCGTCGAAGAAGGAATGAGGTAGCGATGCCCCGCCTGGGCCGCCCTTAAACCGTTGGGACCCAAGGGAAAGCCATATTCGGCAGGAGCTTTGATGAGGCCGAGGCACACAATTATTTTTTTCAGAGCAAACCTTTCGTCGACTAAATTCGTCCATTCATCGAAACGAACCTTGACGGACGGACTGCGTTAAAAGCCGACGTATTTCGGATACGGAACAGCACGTGACCACTCCATTGATGCGCTACACTATTGCCGTCCTGCTCTTGGTTTGCTCCATTGTGGCCCCGGCCCAAAGCCCTGAGCTGGACACCCGGGGGCGGGAGTTCTGGATGGGCTTCATGCAGAACGCCTCCGGCACGCAACAATTGACCTTGAAGATTTCGGCCATACAAGCCACTACGGGCACGGTGAGCGTACCCTTGGCCGGGTGGAGCACACCGTTCACCGTAGGGGCCAACGGGGTCATATCCGTGGCGGTGCCCAATGTGTACGAGGCTACTGGGTCGGAAACAGCCCAGGCCAAGGGCGTCTACATCAACTCCGCGGAACCCATCACCGTAACGGCGGTGAATTACCAGAACCAGACCACCGATGCCACGCAGGTGCTTCCCGTACAAGCCTTGGGCACTGCATACCGTGTGGATGCCCTTCCCGGCACATCCACCGCCTACCAGAATGGCACCTATGTGTTCCGCAGCGAATTTTTGATCGTGGCCACGCAGGATGGAACACAGATCAGCATTACGCCCACCGCCACAACCACGGCCGGCAATGCGCCGGGAGTGCCCTTCATCGTCAACCTGAACGCCGGCCAAACCTACCAGGTGCAGGCCCTTAGCGGCCTTACCGACCTTACCGGCACCGTGGTTGCGGGCACCGACCAGAATGGCAGTTGCCGCCCTTTCGCCGTGTTTGGCGGGAGCATGTGCGCCGTGGTGGAGTGCGCCGCTTGCGACCATGTGAATGAACAAATGACACCGGTGAATACCTGGGGGACCTCATTCCGCACGGTGCCCCTGGGCAACCTGCTCGCTTGGGGTTTCCGCGTGATGGCCAATGAAAACAACACCCAGGTGTCCATCAACGGAGGTGCGCCGATCACCTTGTCGGCCGGGGCAGTGCATACGGTGAACAACACCAACCAGCCAGCCTGCATCACCAGCGACAGGCCGATCAGCGTGGCGCAATACATGCAGGGTGCCACCTGCACCGGCAGCGGCGATCCCTCGCTGCTGCTGCTTACCCCGGATGACCGGATGAGCATGTCCGTGGGCTTCACCACGTTGTTCTCCACACAGTCCAGCATTACGCATTATGTAAGCGTGGTAACCCCCACGGGCGCCATTGGCCAGCTGCTGCTGGACGGAGCGGCCATTCCCGCTTCGCAATTCAGCAGTTACGCCGCCTGTCCTGGGTTCTCCTATGCCAAGATGGCCGTAACGCCGGGCAGCCACCGCATCACGTCTACCACCGGATTCTTGGCATATGCCTACGGAACGGCCTCGGGCGAGAGCTACTTGTACGGGCTTTCGGGCACCATGGCAGACCCATTGCCCCCCAACCCCATCATTTGTTCCGCCGATCCCATTACCCTTTCCAGCCTGATCCCCTTGGCCAATGCCCAGTGGACCATGGCCAGTGCGCCGGGCACGGTACTGGCCACCGGTGATAGCTACACCTTCACCCCGGACCATAACGATGTATACCGCGTGGACGGCGAGGTGCTGCCCAGCGGCTGCCCTCAGCATTTCGAATTCCAGGTGGGCCTGCCCGTGCAACCGCAGCTTGGCCTTACCGCCAATGGCCAGCCCACCACCACCGTATGCCAATTCAGCGCGGTGCAGCTCGATGCGGGATCCATTGCCAATGCCGAATGGTTCGACCTGAACTGGAGCCCATCGGCGCAAATGACCGATCCGCACATTGCCGACCCTGTGGCCTACCCCAGTACCGATACCTGGTACAAGCTGTTGGTCACCAGCCCGGTGGGCTGCGGAAGCGCCGTGGACAGCGTGCTGGTGCATGTGCAGCCCAGCAACATTTATGCGCTGCGTGCATCGGTAAGCAACGATTCCATTTGCGCAGGCAATTTCACGGAGCTGCATGCCGAGGTGGAGCGCGTGTTGTATGCCGATGCATTTGAAGGTGCGCCTGCCACCTGGTGGCAACAGATCCAAGGAGGTACGGTTTCCGCCGCTTGCGGATCGGTGACCGGCACAGCCTTGTACTTCAATGGCAGCGGGCCACGGTCCGCCATTTCCCCGGCAATCAATTTCAGCGGCGGGGGAATGGCGCATTTTGCATTGAAGATCGCCTCGGGCGCTGTCCCTTGCGACGATGCGGATCCCGGGGAGGATGTGGTGATCGAATACAGCAACAACGGTGGGCCGTGGCAACTGCTGGCCACCTTCAACGAGGCGTCTTACCCGGCCTTTACCCAATTGGATGTGCCGGTGCCCGCCCTGGGCCCAACCGGCACGGCCGTGAGGTTACGCTGGCGCCAGCTCGCCCATTCCGGTGCTGGCCAGGACAACTGGAGCATGGACAACGTGTTGATCACCCGCTATGAGGATGCCAACGGTCAACTGCAGTGGTCGCCGGCAGCAACGGTGGCCAGCCCCAACAGCGCGAACACGCCCGCCAACCCCACGGCAAATACCTGGTACAAGGCCGTGGTGGACAATAATTCGGGTTGCCATTTCACCGATTCGGTGCTGGTGCACGTGGCGCCTGCCTTCAACTTGTTGCCGATGAACGACACCACGCGCTGCGGCCAAGCGGGCGTGCCGCTGTCCGCCCAGGCCACCTCGGGCACCGGCATAGTTTGGAACTGGGCACCGGCCACCGGGCTTAGTGCCACGAACGTGGCAAACCCCGCGGCCTCGCCCGCGGCCACCACCACTTACACGGCACAGGCCACCAACTCCTGGGGTTGCACGGCGCAAGGCCAGGTAACCGTGGCCGTTAGCCAGTTGGCCGCGGTATCGGCCAGTGCGGACCAGGCCGCGATCTGCCACGGTTCCACAGTGAACCTTTCGGCCGCAGTGAATGCCGGGGGCGATTACACCTTGGCCTGGAGCCCGGCGGCGGCCGTGGCCGATCCAACGGCGGCCACCACGAGCGCCACGCCGACGGCAACCACAACATTCACCTGCACGGCAATGGATGTACTGACCGGATGCACCCGGTCGTCCACGGTTGCCGTGAATGTGTCGCCTGCCTACAGCATCCAATTGCCCAACGACACCACCGTGTGTTCTGCGCTGGGGATGCAGTTGCAGCCGGTGCATAACATGGCGCAGCCCTACCAGGTGCAATGGACGCCTGCAGCCAACCTGAACGCGGCCAATATTGCCGCACCGACAATCCTGGTGGACCAATCGGCCACCTATACAGCCATTTTCACGGATGCGAACGGCTGTACGGCCACGGCCTCCACCACCATTACCGTGGCCTTCGAGAGCCTCGTTACACCGGTGAACATTTCGGCCTGCGCCGGTGAAACACTGGTGTTGGATGCCGGCTATCCCGGCTCCATTTATAGCTGGAGCACCAACGAAACCAGCCAAACCATCGCCGTTACCCAGCCGGGCCAGTACGTGGTGAACATCGCGGACGTGAACGCCTGCCAAGTGGTCAAGACCTTCTACGCCGTTTTCAACCCCTTGCCCACCGTGGAACTTGGCCCTGACCTATCGCTTTGCGGCCAAGCGTCCCACACGCTGGATGCAGGCAACCCGGGCAACTCCGTGCTGTGGAGCACGGGGGCCACAGGCCAACAGCTTACGGTTACCGGCACGGGCAGCTATTCCGTTACCGTTACCGACGCGCATGGCTGCCAAGCGCAGGACCAAGTAAACATTGCCCTGAACGCCCTGCCCGCAAACAATTTGCAGGACATCACGGCCTGTGAGCTCGATCCCGTAACGCTTGATGCCGGCAACGTGGGCGCAAGCTACCTGTGGAGCAATGGTTCCACCGCGCAAACCATGGTGCCTGCGACAAGCGGGCCGTACAGCGTTACCGTTACCACGCCTGAGCAGTGCAGCGCGACCTTCTCAGCGGAAGTGGAGCTGATGGCGCGCGTGGCCGTGCAGCTTGGGCCGGACCAGGTGCTGTGCGAAGGAGAGGTGGCACACCTCGATGCCACCGCTGGTACCGGATTGAATTATACATGGAACACAGGTGCCGGTGGCCCGGTGCTGGCTGTTACCACCAGCGGCACCTACAGCGTGGTGGCCACAAATGGATATTGCTCCGGGTCGGATACGGTGTCGGTGCTGTTCAATGCCGTACCCACGAACCATTTGGTCGACCAAACGGCCTGCGTGGGTGAAACGATCACGCTCGACGCGGGTAACGCTGGTGACGTATTCAACTGGAGCACGGGTAGCCTGGGCCAATCGATCACCGTGGCGGACAACGGCGATTATTCGGTCCTGGTCATCAACGCGGCAGGCTGTTCCGCTGAGTTCACGGCCACGGCCACCTTTGTTGCGCCGCCGGTTATTGATCTCGGGGCGGACACTGTGCTGTGCGCCGGTCAGCTGCTGCAGTTGGACGCGGGCAACCCCGGCAGCAACTACGCTTGGAGCACCGGCGCGCAATCGCGTTTGTTGGATGTGTTCTCGGGCGGCCGTTACACCGTGGTGGTGGACAACGGCCATTGCCAGCGTGCCGATTCAGTGAATGTGCTGTTCAACCCCATTCCTGCGCCGGTGCCGGAAAGGCATCTTTTCATCTGCCTGGATGATGACCCCCATTACGTGGAGATGGACGCGGGCAACCCGGGTTGTGCTTACCGCTGGGACAATGGACAATTGACGCAACGGATACGCTCCACGCAGTACGGTTGGCACGGTGTGGAGATCACGAACGTGTACGGCTGCATGCGCCGGGACAGCGTTCTGGTGGAGGAATTCTGCAGGCCCACGCTGTTCATACCGAACACCTTCACGCCCAATGGCGACGGCCGGAACGATATCTGGCTCCCCGTCGGCAATCACATCGCGGAGTACGAGGTGGTGGTCTTCGACCGCTGGGGCGGTGAGATCTTCCATTCAAAAAGTCCTGACCAGGGCTGGGACGGCACCGTATCGGGGCGTGTGGTACCGAACGATATTTACGTGTACTACGTGACCTATCGGTTGCAGGAGGACAGCAGCGGCCGGCTCGGGTTTGAGCAGAAGCGCACCGGCCACGTGCAGGTGCTGCGCTAGGCACCCTTCAAGTTGAACGCGTCGGCGTCCATGGCCACCGGGAACTTTTCGCGGAGCGCCAGCAATTCCCCCCGGGACAGTGTGGCGGTGTAGATCCATTCGGCATCGCTTTGCGGCAGGTCGCCGGGGGCTTGGCCAAGCGCGTTGAGCGCGGTGCAGCCACCGCCATAGTGCAGGCCCTTGCCGTCCATGCCCACACGGTTCACGCCCACCACGCAACTTTGGTTCTCTATGGCCCGGGCGATCAGCAGGTGTTGCCATGCAAAATGCCTGGCCGAAGGCCAACATGCCACATACAGGGCCAGGTCATAATCGCCGCGGTTGCGGCTGAATACCGGGAACCTGAGGTCGTAACAGACCTGCAGCAATATGCGCCAACCGCGGAAATCCGTTACCACCCGCTTCGCGCCGGGGGTGTAATGGTCATTTTCCTCGCCCATGCGGAACAGGTGGCGCTTGTCGTACCAGGTGCAGCTTCCATCGGGGCGCATGAAAATGCCACGGTTGGTATAGCGGCCATGCTCCTGCATGATCATGCTGCCGTACAGTGCCGCATCAAGCGCTGCGGCCTGCTCGCGCATCCATTGCACCGTGGGCCCGTCCATGGTCTCGGCCAGGGCCGCACTGCGCATGCTGAAGCCGGTGTTGAACATCTCCGGCAACACGATCAAGTCGGTGGTGCCTTCCAAGCCCGCCAGTTTCTTCCCGAACATGGCGCGGTTGGCCGTTGCATCCTCCCACTGGAGCATGCTTTGTACGATCGTCACCCTCAGATCCTGCATAGCTTTTCAATGGCGGCGTCCAAGGTAGCATCCTCCTTCGCGAAGCAAAAGCGGAGCAGCCTTTGCCCGTGCGGCGGCTCGTGGTAGAATGGCGAAAGCGGAATGCCGGCAACTCCATGGGAACGGGTCAGTTGCTGCGCGAATTCCACGTCGGGCGCATCACTGATGGCACTGTAATCCGCCAATTGGAAATAGGAGCCCTCGCAGGGCAGCAGCTTGAAGCGGGATTCCTTCAGTGCTCCTGCAAAGCGGTCGCGCTTGGCCTGGAAGAATGCGGCGAGTCCTTGATGTTTGGCGGGATCCTGCACATAGGCGGACAACGCATGCTGTACCGGCGTGTTCACGCTGAACACGTTGAATTGGTGCGCCTTTCGGAACTCGTGCATCAGGTTTTGCGGGGCGAAGGCATAGCCCACCTTCCATCCGGTGGCATGAAAGACCTTGCCGAAGCTGAACACCACGAAGGCGCGGCTGCGCAAGGCGGGGTAACGGATCGCGGAGGCATGCGCCCTGCCATCAAAAACCAAATGCTCGTACACCTCGTCGCTCAGCAATAAAATGTCCGTGCCATGCAACAACTGCGCAATGCCCTGCATGTCCGCATCATGCAAGGTGGTGCCCGCAGGGTTGTGCGGCGTGTTGATCACCAACAAGCGCGTGCGTGGCGAAATGGCCTGCTCCACGGCATGGGCATCGAAACGCAAGCCGGTATCCGGCCTCACATGCACCGGTATGCCGCCGAACAGTTCCACGGCAGGGGCATAGCAATCGTACGCGGGATCAATGATGATCACCTCATCCCCGGGGCGGATAACTGCGGCCAATGCGGTGAATATGGCTTGGGTGGCACCAGCGGTTATCGTTACCTCTTCCGCCGGGTCATAGCGATGGCCATAAAGCCTTTCCGCCTTGGTGGACACAGCCTCACGCAACGCATACAGGCCCGGCATGGGCGCATATTGGTTGTGGCCATCGCGCATGGCCGCTGCCACCAGCTCAGTAAGCATGGGGTCCACCGCGAAATCGGGAAAACCTTGGCCGAGGTTCACCGCCCGGTGTTCAAGGGCCAATTGGCTCATTACTGAAAAGATGGTGGTGCCCACGCGGGGGAGCTTGCTTTCGAGTTTCAGGGCCATGGCCCGAAGCTATGCCCTGTTGCGCCTATTCAGCGGGTGCGTGGGCGATGTTCCGGAGGGAAGGGGCGCGGCCGGCCGGGAATTGAGGGCATGCCATCCATTGCGGCCGGCCCGCGCCGCAATGGATCGGCACTTGGCAACGCGATGTATTCGAGCACCATGGGCAGGGCCCAAGGTTGTAGCAAACCGGGCTGTCTCAGTCCTCCTTGCCGAGGGTGGCTGCCATGTACTCGCGGTTCAGCCGGGCAATGTTCTCCAAGGAGATGTCCTTGGGGCATTCGATCTCGCACGCGCCGATGTTGGTGCAATTGCCGAAGCCTTCCTTGTCCATTTGTTCCACCATGTTCAAGGCCCGGTCATTGGCCTCCACGCGGCCTTGCGGCAGCAACGCGTACTGGCTCACCTTGGCGGAAACGAACAACATGGCCGACCCGTTCGGGCAGGCTGCCACGCAGGCGCCGCAACCGATGCAGGTGGCCGCATCGAAGGACTTGTCGGCATCGGCCTTGGGCACAGGCAGTGCATTGGCGTCAACCAGGTTGCCATTGGTGTTCACACTGATAAAGCCGCCGGCCTGCTGTATCCGGTCAAAAGCGGTGCGGTCCACCACCAGGTCCTTGATCACCGGGAACGGTTTCGCCCGCCAAGGTTCGACATAAATGGTATCGCCATCCTTGAACTTGCGCATATGCAGTTGGCATGTGGTGATATGCCGCTCGGGGCCATGGGGCCTGCCATTGATGAACAGGCTGCACATGCCGCAAATGCCTTCCCTGCAATCGTGGTCGAAGGCGATGGGTTCCTTTCCCTCGCGCACCAAACGGTCATTCAGTACATCGAGCATTTCCAGGAAGGACATATCCTCGGAAACATCCGATACCTGGTAATCCACCATGGCGCCCTTGGCATCGGGTCCTGCTTGGCGCCAGATCTTCAGTGTCAGTTTCATGTTGCCCATTGCCTTGCTGTTTGTTGTGGCCGACGGCAGGCCGGCCTTGCGCTTACTTGTATGAACGTTGCGACAATTTCAGCACCTCGAATGCCAGCTTCTCCTTGTGCAATTCGCCTTTTCCGGGTTCGCCTTTCCACTCCCACGCGGCCACGTAGGCATAGTTCTCATCGTCGCGCAGGGCCTCGCCCTCCTCGGTCTGGTATTCTTCGCGGAAATGGCCGCCGCAGCTTTCGTTCCTGTTCAATGCATCCATGCACATCAATTCGCCCAATTCGAGGAAATCGGCCACCCGGCCGGCCTTTTCCAGTTCCTGGTTGAACTCCCCGCTCTTGCCGGTCACGCGCACGTTGCTCCAAAAATCCTCGCGGATCTTGCGGATCTCAATAATGGCCTCCTGCAGCCCTTGGGCATTGCGGGCCATGCCGCATTTGTCCCACATCACCTTGCCCAGGCGGCGGTGGAAGTGGTCCACCGGTTCGGTGCCCTTCACCGCAAGCAGCCGGTCCACCTGGTCGCGCACCTGTTTTTCCGCCGCTTCGAACTCGGGCGAATCGGTGTTGATCGGCCCGGTGCGGATCTCGCCGGCCAGTTGATCGGCAATGGTGTAGGGCAGCACGAAATATCCGTCGGCCAGGCCCTGCATCAGGGCCGAGGCGCCCAACCGGTTTGCGCCATGGTCGCTGAAATTGGCCTCGCCCAGCACGTACATGCCGGGTATGGTGCTTTGCAGGTTGTAGTCCACCCAAAGGCCGCCCATGGTGTAGTGCACGGCCGGATAGATCTTCATGGGCTGCTCGTACGGGTTTTCACCCACGATATTCTCGTACATGTCGAACAGGTTGCCATACTTGGCGCTGATCACCTTCTTGCCCAGTTCGCGGATCTTTTCGCCGGACGGGTTCTCGATGTGGTGCATATTGGCCTCCACTTTCCCGTACCGTTCGATGGCGGAGTTGAAGTCGAGGAAAACGGCCTCGCCGGTGCGGTTCACGCCGAAACCGGCATCGCAGCGTTCCTTGGCGGCCCGGCTGGCCACGTCACGCGGCACCAGGTTGCCGAAACTGGGGTAGCGCCGCTCCAGATAGTAATCACGGTCCTGCTCGGGTATGTCGCTGCCTTTTTTGCGGCCCTGTTGAATGGCCTCGGCATCCTCTTTTTTCTTGGGCACCCAGATGCGCCCGTCGTTGCGCAGGCTTTCGCTCATAAGCGTGAGCTTGCTTTGGTGGTGGCCGCTCACCGGTATGCAGGTGGGATGGATCTGTGTGTAGCACGGGTTGGCGAAGAACGCACCGCGCTTGTGCGCCTTCCAGGCGGCGGTAACGTTGCTGCCCATGGCATTGGTGCTCAGGAAGAAGACGTTGCCGTAGCCGCCGGTGCACAACAGCACGGCATGTGCGCCATGGCGCTCGAGCTCCCCGGTCACCAGGTTGCGGGCTATGATCCCGCGCGCCTTGCCGTCCACCAGCACCAGGTCCAGCATTTCATGCCGGTCGTACATTTTCACCTTGCCCTTGCCCACTTGGCGCATGAGGGCGCTGTACGCGCCCAGCAACAATTGCTGGCCGGTTTGGCCGCGGGCGTAAAAGGTGCGGCTCACCAAGGCGCCACCGAAGGAACGGTTGTCCAGCAGCCCGCCGTATTCACGGGCGAAGGGCACACCTTGGGCCACGCACTGGTCGATGATGTTGGCGCTTACCTCGGCCAGGCGGTAGGTGTTGGATTCACGCGAGCGGTAATCGCCGCCCTTGAGCGTGTCGTAGAACAGCCGGTACACCGAATCGCCGTCGTTGGGGTAGTTCTTGGCCGCGTTGATGCCGCCTTGCGCGGCAATGCTGTGCGCGCGGCGGGCACTGTCCTGGTAGCAGAACGATTTCACGTTGTAGCCCAGTTCGGCCAGTGAGGCGGCCGCCGAGGCGCCGGCCAACCCGGTGCCCACAACGATCACGTCGATCCGGCGCTTATTGGCGGGGTTTACCAGGCGGAGATGTTCTTTGTGGTGCGCCCACTTTTTCTCCAGGGGGCCGTCGGGGACTTTGGCGTCGAGAATGCTCATGGTTGCTTGAAGTGTTGACGCGGCTCGTTCATGGTTTCTTTCTTAGTTCACCCAGCCGAGGTACATGCTCACGGGCATGGATGCAAAGACCAGTGGCACCACGATCGAGAACAAGGTGCCGGACGCCGCGATGAATGCATTGTACTTGCGGTGGTTGATCCCCAGCGATTGGAAAGCGCTGCGGAAGCCATGCAGCAAATGCCAGAACAAGGCGAAGCAGCCCAGCACATAGATCACCACCGGCAGGGGATTGGAGAAAACTTCCTTCATCAAGGCGAACATGTTGGCCTGGCCTGCAGCATCGGTGCCATAGGGATCGAGGTTGCCCACGATGTGCCGGCTCGGCAACCAGAAGTGCCAGAGGTGCACCACCAGGAAGAGCAGGATGAGGATGCCCAGGATGGCCATGCTGCGCGAGTACCATTTACTGTTGGCCTGGTGCCTCACGTAGACATAGTTCTGCGGCCGTGCCGCACGGTTCTGGCGGAAAAGGATGATGCCGTCCACAACGTGCAGGATCAACCCGAGGAACAACACAAGCTCCATGGTGCGCACGATGAGGTTGGTGCCCATGAAGTGTGCCCATTTATTGAACGTGACACCGCCATCGTTGAAAAAGATCATGCCATTGATCAGGGCGTGGATCACCAGGAACGAAATAAGGAAAAGGCCCGTCAGGGCCATCCAGTACTTCTTGATCAGGGCCGAGCCGAGGAGTCCTTGTCTTGCCATGCGAAGGGTGGCGGGGCTAAGAATGCCGCCGGTTGATGATGGGCAAAAGTAGCGGTCCTGCGCAAGCATTATCCCCAAGCTGTGCCGGGGCCGCTTATCTGGAATGATCCTAAGCGCGGTTCACCGTTCGATCCCGGCTTGCCAGGTGGCCCCGGAAATATCGGTAAGCAGCACGCGGTAGGTGCCATTCGGCAAGGCGGTGAGCGCCGGGTGCTGCCAATGGATATCGGCCTTGGCGCCCAACGGCAATACCATGCTGTGCCTGCCCGGCCTGATCTTGGCCACGTAATGGTTGTGGATCTGCGCGGCCGGGAATGCAGCGAGGCCCTCACCGTCCAGCTCCGCAATGATGCGGTCCCCGGCATCGAGCAGGGCCATGCCGATCAGGAACGAGCCGTAAACATCGGCGCCTTCCACGCGCTGCACGGTAAACGAAATGCCTTCGGGTGTATGGGTTGCCCGATGAATGGCCAATTGGGGCCGAACGGATTTGTTATGCAGCGTGCCCCAAACACCGCCATGGAAAACCTGGTTGGTGAACAAGGCCAAGGCGAAAATGGCCAATGAACCGCCCAACACAAGGGGCTTCCAACGGTTTGTGAACAGATCAAGCCGGCCCGACCCGATCCAAGGGAACCAACGCTTGCGGGTGATGCCCGACCCGCGCTGCATCAGCCAATGGTCCAAGGAGTACGGTCCGCTGCCGCTGAGGAAAAAGGTGAAGCCGGAGGCGAGGCCCAAGATCCCGATCTGCCACTCATCCAGGCAGGTGGTGCCGATCCAGCCCGAGCCGAGCAATATGCCCATGGCCAGGCCGAAGACCGCCAAGCCCATCGCCCGGGTGAACAGGCCAAGCATCAACAGCAAGCCGACCACGCCTTCAACAATGGTGAACACGACCATGCTCCACCAAAGGGCATCGGGGTTCAACACCAAATACTCGATCAACGGCTTGATGCCGAGTGCATGCGGCAGGAAGTGGTTGAATTTTTCGCCGATATAACCCGCAACCTCCGGGTCAAGCTTGTTCTCCAAGGCCACGCGGCGCCAAAAGGCCGAGAAATAGGTCCAGCCGACCACCAAACGGAGCGCGAGGGTGAATAAGCCTGAGGAATTGGGATGGTGCCGTGTTGTGGAATCGGTGCTTTGCATGCTCATGAAAAGGCCGCGGTCCTGCATAGAGCATGCCGATCAGGCGGCCGGTGCGTGCGGCACCGCGGATCGGCGGGCGGCCGGTTCCAACGGGCTGGTCCCCTTCCAGAGCAGCCACCCGGTCAACCCCACCATCATCATGTCCGCAAGCAGGTAGGTCAACGGAACTATTTTCCAGGCACCGAGGAACAAGGCTGCGGTGATGATCGCGGCTACACGCCAGGCGTATGGCTTTTTCGGGAAGGAAATGAGCACGGCCACGAGCGGTGCCACCCAGTGCACCGCTTGATAGTTGAACCGTGGTGCCGGCAACAACCACATCAGCACGGTCCAACAGCAATAGCCCACCAGCAGCAGGCCCACGGGCCCAAGCCGCTGAAGCCGCTTCCGCAGCACCACAGCACCCACGGCCAAGAATGCCGCATACGTCACAGCCGTTATCCAACCGGGTATCATGATGCCGAAGCCATGTAAGATCGAGAGGATGGAGCCGTTCTGGAAGGACATCGGATGCGAGGATGCAGGGTCAGTGACCCCTTCGATGGGGGACGGATATGGAAAGTGTATCGCGCCTGGTGGGGGTTTGGGTCCTTCTTCCATGCCGTGCTGCCATATTTCCATCGCTTGTGCGTATTCCTGCCATGCCAGGAATCCTTTGGGTATGACGGCAAAGCATAACGTCGCCGCCCCGAGGGTAATCAGGCCACCGGTCACGTATTTGGGCCGGAATGAGAAAATCAGGGGTGCCAACAATAATCCATAGGTTGGTTTGATCAGGATCAGTACAGTCCCCAGGACGCCGGCCAATAATGGGCGGCCTTTGATGGTAGCGGCGAAAATGCATGCGATCAAAAATGCCGGCAATACATACAGTTGGCCGCGTTCCACATGCAACCGCCATGAGCTTGAGACCAGCATGATGCCCAGCACGATCGTTATGGCACGCACGCGCTCGTCGGTGCCCTGGCCCACGGCCATGGCAGCCAGCCAGGCTGCAAGGATCAGCAAAGCGTATTGCAGGGGCAGCCAGGCGAAGCGCGCCACCTTGTAAGGCAATATGGCCAACGGGGCGGTAAACAGTGCCTGGAAGGGCGTTCCGGTGTACCGGGTCATCACGGCACCGGCCGGAACCATGGGGTCGGCAAAAGTTTCCGGTTCGCCGGGTCGCCAAGGCTCGAAATAGAGCGATCGGCCAGCTATCAGGCTCCTGCTGCCAACGAGCTTATCGCGGAGATCAATCCCCGCATATTTCCGTGTACAGTGGAAGTCGATCAGCAAGCTGAACAGGGTGATCAAGGCCAGTGCCAATAACAACACTTTATTTCTGGAAAGATTCATGGGATCAGGCCATTAGCCCGTTAAGGCCAACGATATTAGGTAATATTCCCAAGCAACGCGGGTCGGATAGACAACTGGCCCATGTCAATATGATAGTGACATGGGCCTGCAGCGGCTGTACGGGGGGAATGGGGCTTCTCTTACGATCCAGGCCGCAGCAGCATATCCCAGAGATCCAAATGCATTCTCCAGGCGCGCTATGGATGTTGGACGACGGCAGACCAACGACCCACAGCCCATTCGGGCGAGCGGCCTGTGTTTCCCGCGGCCCAGGTGGCCCCGGTGGGGTTGAAAAAGCATAGCAAATGGCGGACTGGATCCGGCCGCCGACCAAGTACATTTAGCTTTGCGGAACCATGGATTTCATGAACCCTTCCCGGCCCGGCGCGCCACAGCACCCGCAATGCGTGGGGGCAACTTTTCGGACCGGTGGCGGTATCTCTTCGCCCAGTTTGCTTCACTGTGCAACACCGTTGATGCGGTGTCGGACATGGCAGTTGGGGGCGCCTCCGAACGGTATGGCGAGCAACCGTTCAACGCAACACAAGCGGGCCAGATGCTGCCCGCAATAAGTGATTCGGGCCATATCCGCAAGAACCGGCATGGGCAATGTTCCTTTGCGGCTCCGATGATGGCGGCCTTCATCCAACGCCTAAATGACGAAAACGATCCAGATGCGCGGTGACAAGACTTTCCCGCAGTACGACGAATTGGACCTGCCCAAGCTTGCGGCGGACATCCTGAAGCAATGGGAAACGGAGGACACCTTCGGCCAGAGCCTGGAGCTGCGCAAGAATGCGCCTCCTTTTGTATTCTATGAAGGTCCGCCGAGTGCCAACGGCCTGCCTGGCATCCATCACGTTATGGCCCGCACCATCAAGGATATTTTTTGCCGTTTCCAAACGCAGCAAGGCAAGCGCGTGGACCGCAAGGCAGGTTGGGATACGCACGGCCTGCCCGTGGAATTGGGCGTGGAAAAGGAGCTGGGCATCACCAAGGAGGACATCGGCAAGAGCATCTCCGTGGAGGAGTACAACCGCAAATGCCGGGAGGCCGTGATGCGCTACACCGACGTTTGGAACGACCTGACCAAACGGATCGGTTTCTGGCTGGACATGGACCATCCGTACGTGACCTACCATACGGCGTACATGGAAAGCGTATGGTGGTTGCTGAAACAACTGCACACCAAGGGCCTGCTCTATAAGGGCTATACCATTCAGCCTTACTCGCCTGCAGCGGGCACCGGCCTTAGCAGCCACGAGCTGAACCAACCGGGCACATACAAGCCGATGAAGGACACCACCGTGGTGGCCCTGTTCAAGGTGATCCGCGACCGGCAAAGCGAATTCCTTTTCAAGGACACCTCCGGCGATGTGTTCATCCTCGCTTGGACCACCACCCCCTGGACCCTGCCCAGCAATACCGCGCTTACCGTGGGACCCAAGTTGGAGTACGTGCGCGTCCGCACCTTCAACCCGTACACGCACGAACCGCAAACGGTTGTGCTGGCAAAAGCACGGCTGCATGCCTACTTCAACCCCAAGGATGAAAAAGGGGCGCAGGAATGGGAGCAAACCGCCGGCACCTACGACAAGAGCGGCAAGCACATCCCCTGGATGCTTGACGGTGAATGGAGCGGCGCTCAATTGGCGGGCGTCCACTACGAACAACTATTGCCCTACGCCCAGCCTGCCGATGGCGATGCGTTCCGCGTGATCACCGGCGACTTTGTGACCACGGAGGACGGAACGGGCGTGGTGCATACGGCCCCCAGCTTCGGTGCGGACGACATGCGCGTGGCCAGGCAGCACGGCATCGGATCGCTAACGCTGGTGGACCTGCAAGGCCGCTTCACCAAGGAAATGGGCGACCTGGCGGGCAAGTTCGTGAAGAGCGAATACTACCCGGAGGGCCAAGCCCCGGAAAAGAGCGTGGACGTGGAGATCGCCATTCGCCTGAAAGAGATGGGCCGCGCGTTCAGGGTGGAGAAGTACGAGCACAACTACCCGCACTGCTGGCGCACGGACAAGCCGGTGCTGTACTATCCGTTGGACAGTTGGTTCGTGCGCAGCACCGCCGCCAAGGAGCGCATGGCCGAACTCAACCGCACCATCAACTGGAAGCCTGAAAGCACCGGGACGGGCCGCTTCGGCAACTGGCTGGAGAACCTGCAGGACTGGAACCTTTCGCGCAGCCGCTATTGGGGCATCCCCTTGCCCATTTGGCGCACCGCCGACGGCACGGAGGAGAAATGCATCGGCACGTTGGCCGAGCTGAAGGGGGAAGTGGCCAAGGCGTTGGCCGCCGGCCTCATGCAAGCCGACCCGCTGGAAGGATTCAATGCCGAAGATCCCACCGTCGGCGATTATGGCCTCGTGGACCTGCATAAGCCGTACGTGGACAGGATCACGCTGGTAAGCGAAAGCGGGCAGCCGATGAAGCGCGAAAGCGACCTCATCGACGTGTGGTTCGATAGTGGCAGCATGCCGTATGCACAATGGGGCCTGGACTATGGCAAACTGAAAGCGGGCCACCCCCGGCCCTTCAAGGCGCCCTTCGAAACCAGTTATCCGGCCGATTTCATCGCCGAGGGCGTGGACCAGACACGCGGCTGGTTCTACACCCTGCACGCCATCAGCACGCTGCTGTTCGACCAAGTGGCTTTTAGGACCGTGGTGAGCAATGGCCTTGTACTGGACAAGAACGGGCTGAAAATGAGCAAGCGGCTCGGCAATGCCGTGGATCCCTTCAAAACACTGGAGGAATACGGTGCCGATGCCGTGCGCTGGTACATGATCAGCAACGCCCAACCTTGGGACAACCTGAAATTCGACGCTGAAGGGATCACGGAAGTGCAACGCAAATTCTTCCGCGCGCTGTTCAACACGTACGGCTTCTTCGCACTCTACGCCAACATCGACAATTTCGATCCGCAGGCAACCCCCGCGCAAATGGCCAACCGCACCGAGATGGACCGGTGGGTACTGTCCCGGTTGAACAGCTTGATCGGCGATGTGGAACGCGCATTCAATGCCTACGAGCCGACCCAGGCGGCGCGCGCCATCCAGGATTTTGTGGTGGAGGACCTGAGCAATTGGTATGTAAGGCTCAACCGGCGCCGTTTCTGGAAGGGCGGGCAGGGTGAGGACAAGATCGCTGCGTTCCAAACGCTGTACCGTTGCTTGGACGTTGTGTCCATGCTCAGCGCACCCATCGCGCCCTTCTTCAGCGATCGGCTCTACCGCGACCTGCATCCGGGCACCGCGGCCGGCGAGCGGGGCGTGCACTTGAGCGATTGGCCCGAAATGGAAACGGGCTTGATCGACCGCGGGCTTGAACGGCGCACCGCATTGGCCCAGAAGCTTACCAGCCTGGTATTGTCCATCCGAAAAAAAGAGGGCCACCGGGTGCGCCAACCGTTGCGCAAAATGATGGTGCCCGCGCTGGACCACTCCATGCACCAAGACCTGTTGGCCATGAAGGAGCTGGTACTGGGCGAAGTGAATGTGAAGGAGCTGGTGATCCTGGATCCCGCGGAGAGCAAGCTCACTAAAAAAATACGGCCTGACTTCAAGAAGCTGGGGGCCAAGTTGGGCAAGAAGATGAAGGCCGCGGCCGTTGCCATTGCCGCGTTGGACCAGGCCGCCATCGCCGCGATCGAACAAAATGGCCGCTTGCTGTTGAACGTGGAGGGAGAACCCCTGGAATTGTTGCGTGAAGAGGTGGAAATAGCGGCCGATGACGTGCCCGGCCTGAGCGTGGCCAGCGACGGTGCGTTGACCGTGGCGGTGGACATCGGCCTGGATGAGGACCTCGTGCTGGAAGGATTGGCCAGGGAGCTGGTGAGCCGCATACAAAACCTGCGCAAGGACAAAGGCTTGGAGGTCACGGACCGGATCAAGCTACAGATCAAGCCCGAGGGAACAGGTCCGATTGAGCAGGCCGTGGATCGCCATGCTGAGCGCATCATTGGCGAAACACTGTCCGTAACACCTGTAAATGAGCTGCTTGTAACAGCCTTGGCGGCGGATATGGGCCCGGCCGTTGAGATGGAACTGGAAGGTGGCGGAAAATGCCTGCTGGCCTTGGCCAAAGCGGACGAATGAGGCGCTAAATTGCCTATATTCGCGGATCAATTGAAAAAGGGGTACTCATGGCAGCAAAAAAACCCGCGACCAAACCGGCAAAAAAGGCCGTGGCCAAAAAGCCCGTGAAGAAGTCAGCGGCGCCTAAAGCTGCTGCCAAGGCCCCGACGAAAAAGGCCGCCACCAAGAAAGCCGCCCCTAAAAAGGCGGCCCCGGCGAAAAAAGCAGCCATTAAAAAGCCTGTGGCCAAAAAGCCGGCAAAGGCCAAGCAAACGGCGGCCACAACGAAGAAAGCAGTGAAGACCGTGAAGAAGACGACAGTAAAGCCCGCAGCCAAGGCGATCGCCCCGGCGAAAGCAGGAAAGAAGGCCGCGGAAAAGAAACCAGCGACCACCAAGGCCACATCCAAGGCTGCCGCAAAAAAGGGCACGACCGTAAAAGCAGCGCCGAAAGCAGCCCCCAAGAAAGCGGCCCCCCCGGCAAAGCCCGCAGCTGTAACGAAGGAGGCCAGGACGGCCCCTAATAAGGTAGCGGCAAAAAAGGCGGCGCCCGTTAAAAGTGCTGCCCCCAAGAAGGAAAGCCGCAAACGCCGCCGGAGCGCCAAGACCGAAGCCGCCGCCGAACCCAGGCCCAGTGCCAAGCAGCCGCTGGTCACGTTCGGCGTGGCCCCGCCCATGCCCCGGGTCACACCAATGGTGGCCGTGCAGGTAAGCACCTTGGAAAGCAGTGATAAGGTGCGTTACACCGATCAGGAGCTTGAGGAGTTCCGCGCCATCATCAACACGAAGCTTGAGGATGCGCGGCGCGACTATGAGCTGTTGAAGCAAACACTGGCCAACACCGACAACAACGGCACCGAGGACACCAGCCCTTCATTCAAGATGATCGAGGACGGTAGCGAGACCCTCGGCCGGGAAGAGACCGCGCAACTGGCCGGCCGGCAGGAAAAGTTCATCAAGCACCTCGAGGATGCCCTGCTCCGTATCCGCAATAAAACATACGGCATCTGCAGGGTAACCGGCCGTTTGATCAGCAAGGAACGCCTGCGCCTGGTGCCGCACGCCACCCTGAGCATTGAGGCCAAACAGCAGATGAGCAACTGACCGCACCCGCCCGGTGAAGCGTCCTGCGTTGATCATACTGGCCGTCCTGTTGGCGGATCAGCTCCTGAAGTTCTGGGTGAAGCAGAGCTTTTTCCTGGGAGAGTCCGTGCCTCTTTTCGGGCAAGGCCATACCTGGGCGTATTTGCAATTCGTGGAGAACCGCGGCATGGCGTTCGGCCTCGAGTTCGGCGGTAACGCCGGTAAAATGGCCCTCACCATTTTCCGCATCCTGGCCCTGGTGGGCATCGGCTGGCTGCTGCATAAGGCCGTGAAAGAGAGGCGAGGCGGCATGCTTGTGGTAAGCCTCGCATTGGTGTTCGCAGGCGCTCTCGGGAATATCATCGACAGCACCTTCTATGGCCTGATCTTCGATGCCAGCACCCCGTTCCAAAAGGCCGTCCTGTTCCCGCCTGATGGCGGTTATGCCCCGTTGCTCCACGGTGCCGTTGTGGACATGTTCTATTTCCCGCTGCTGCATGGCCGCTTCCCCCAATGGGTGCCGCTATGGGGCGGGCAGGAGTATGAGTTCTTCAGGCCGGTGTTCAACATTGCTGACGCGGCCATTAGTGTGGGCATTGTCATGGTCGTGCTGGTGCAGCGGCATCATGAAAAGAACCCGAAGAGCCCCAAAGCCGCACCAGCCGCAAAGGACACCGTGGGAATGGGGGCGGGGGAGTGATCGGGCCCTTCAGGCCCCGATGGCCTCACAATTCCACCCTCAACCCGAGGTAGTGCAACGACCCGATGTCCCAAACCGCACCGGTGTGGGAGAGCTTAGCATGGCGCAACTGCGGATCAACCTCGGAAAACAGGTGAATACGCCGCCAAAAGGGATGCATTCGGTGCAGCAAAAAGTCCACGCCCAGGGGTATGTGCCATTGCAGCCATAACCCGGTGCCGTCCGGGTGCCATTCCGCGGCTTCCTGTTCACGGCCGCTTGCGGGCCGGCCATCCGGTGGGCCGTAACCAGGCGAAAAGAAGTGCCCGGCCGTGTGGTGAATTTCCGTGCGGGTGTTGTGGATCAATCCCGCGCCCATCCCAATTCCGCCATATAGCGAGAAGCGCGTGGGCATGCGCCAGATCAGCGCGGCCTGTACCGCAAGGATCCTGTATTGGAAACTGATCTGGTAATGCCCCCAATGCATCGAGTCGATCAGGTAAATGGCCCCTGTGTGCGCGGACGCAAGGGTATCAATGGGCACACGGGCCACGCGATCATACGAGGCACGCATGTTCAAGGGCGCGGTAGCGAACAAGCCCAAGCGTAACTCCGGCCCGCTGCGCTGCCGCATGAACGGAAATAGGCTGATCCCTCCGGCGAACACGCCCACGGAGCCTGCGCCCGGCTCCGGTACTGATCCGGGGTGGTTGTTGAACAGGTACCCTTCGGGCATGCTGGAGAGCAGGGGGGAATTATTTGCCAACCGTTCAATATCAGCCGGCAGTAGGGCCGTGAAAGGTTCCGCATAGTTGCCACCGGCAACATGGGCAAAACCCCAACGGGATGCCGGCCCGGCCTCTACTTGCCCCATAAGCCCCATCGGGCACGCCCCGCAGTACAGCACCAATGCCAACATGTACTGCAAGGCCCGGTACATTTCAGGGCCGGTTGGCCATCAGTTCCTCCAGGATCTGCACGGCATTGGTGGCCGCGCCCTTGCGCAGGTTGTCGGCCACCACCCACATGTTCAGGGTGTTGGGCTGGCTTTCATCGCGCCGCAGCCTGCCCACGAAAACACTGTCCTTGCCATCGGCGTGCAAGGGCATGGGATAGGCATCGCGCGCGGGATCGTCCACTACTTCCACCCCCGGGGCCCCGGCAAGCAGGTGCCGTACGTCCTCCAGGGAATAATCCTGTGCGAATTGCACGTTCACGGCTTCGCTGTGGCCGCCTGTAACCGGAACACGCACCGCGGTGGCGGTCAAGCGGATGCCTGGATCAAGGATCTTCCGGGTCTCTTCCACCAGCTTCATTTCTTCCTTGGTGTAGCCGTTGGGCTGAAAATCATCGCAGCGGGCCAGCACGTTGCCTTCTATGCGGAACGGATAGGCTTTTTCCCCTTCCAGGCCGCGCCGCTCATCCTCCAGCTGCCGCACGGCCTTGGTTCCGGTACCGGTGACGCTTTGGTAAGTGCTTACCACCACGCGCTGCACTTGGTATCGCTTGTGCAGCGGGGCCAGGGCCACTACCAATTGGATGGTGCTGCAGTTGGGGTTGGCAATGATGCCCCCCTGCGAGAAATCGGTCTCGCGCAACAGGTGCCCGTTGATCTCCGGTACCACGAGCAGCTTCGAGGGGTCCTTGCGCCACGCGCTGCTGTTGTCGATCACAACCGTGCCCGCGGCCGCGAAGCGCGGTGCCCATTCCAACGACGTGCCTCCGCCTGCTGAAAACAGCGCGACATCGGGCTTGGCGGCCAAGGCCTGTTCCATGCCGATCACTACATGGTCTTGGCCCATGAAGCGCACAGTGCTGCCCACGCTGCGTTCCGAGGCCACCGGGACCAGCTCGCCGACCTTGCCACCCAGCCGCTTTTCCAATACCTCAAGCATCACGCCGCCCACAAGGCCCGTTACGCCCACCACAGCTACCTTCATCGCATGTTATTCCTTTGGCCTTTGGCAAAACTACTATCTTTCCTACCCTACACTTGTTGCATGCATCGGCCTTCCCGTTTCCTGTACGCTTGTGCAACGCTGTTCCTGGCGGCACACGCAAGCGCACAGTTCACCGACGATTTCAGCGATGGTGATTTCACCAACAACCCGGCATGGTCCGGCAACACCGCCATGTTCACGGTGCAGGGCGGGCAGTTGCGCTCCAATGCTGGCCAGCTGGGCGCAAGCGCATCCTACTACCTTTCGACACCATCGGGGCAGGCCCAAGGGCAGTGGGAATTTTTCGTCAACCTCAAGTTCGCGCCATCAGGGGCCAACTATGTGGACGTTTTCCTTACCAGTGATGTGCAGGAACTCACCGCCGGCGCCAACGGGTATGCGGTGCGCATCGGGGAAACCGCCAAGCGGGTGGCACTGTACCGCATGAACGGGGCAACCACCACGCTGCTCGCCGCCAGCCCGGATGGGATCGTGAACAGTTCCACGAACAATCCCTTCCGCATCAAGGTGGTACGTGATGCCGGCAACCTTTGGACGCTGTACTTCGATGACGGGGACCTGGGCGCATACACGGTGGCGGGCACGGCCACCGATGCCAGCATCAACGCCAGCAATTGGTTCGGCGTAAGGATCCAGCAAAGCACGGCAGCCTCGCCAAGCAACAACCACTTTTTCGATGATTTTTATGCGGGCCCTATCATTCTGGATACCGCGCCGCCACAGATCGTGTCCGCAACCGTTGTGGATGCGCAACATGTGGACCTCCAGTTCAACGAACCGCTATTGCAGGCCACGGCGGAGCACCCGGACAACTACCAATTGATCCCTTTCAATGGCGTGGCCGCTGCCACGCTCGACGGCAGCGATCCAGCCTTGGTGCACCTCACCCTTCAGGCGCCCATGCAAAACCTGAATACTTACACCCTTATGGTGAACGGTGTGGAGGACCTTTCGGGAAATGCTATCTCCAACGGTACCGCCAGCTTCACTTACCTGGTCTTCTCCGAGGCCCAGCCGGGCGAAGTGGTGATCAATGAGCTGCTGCCGGACCCTGACCCTGTTGTGGGCCTGCCCAACGCGGAGTTCGTGGAGTTGTTCAATGCCACTACCGACAAGGCATTCAACCTCAACGGCTGGAAGATCTTCGCCGGCACCTCATCGGGTACCATACCGAACGTGCAATTGCTGCCAGGGGAATATGTGATCCTTTCCGGAACGTCCTCAGCGGCGCAGTTCTCCGCCTTCGGCCATGCGGTGGGCGTACCCTCCTTTCCCGCCCTGGTGAATGCCGGTGATGCCATGGACCTGAAGAAGCCGGACGGTACCAGCATTGATGCGGTGACCTACGACCTGGGCTGGTACAACGATGCGGTGAAGGCCAATGGCGGATGGACGTTGGAACGGATGGACCCTTACACCCCTTGCTCCGATCGACTCAACTGGACAGCTTCCGTGGCGGTGCAGGGCGGCACACCGGGGGCGTTGAACAGCGTGTTTGCGTTGCAGCATGATACCATACCCCCTGCATTGCAGCAGCTCTTTGTGATCGATGCGAGCACCGTGGACCTGGTGTTCGATGAATTGATGGATACGGGCAGCCTGCTGGCCGGTTCTTATGTTTTCGAGCCGTACCTGGCGGTGGCGAGCGTGGAAGTGGTGGACCCCAAGCGCGTACGGCTGCACCTGGCCGGCCCTTTGATGGAGGGGCAGATGTACCAGCTTACCGTGCTGGAAGTGACGGATTGCCCAGGCAACCCCATTGGCAGCCCCAATGCATTTTCATTCGCACTGCCCCAGCCCTTGGCCAAGGGCGACGTCATCATCAACGAAGTGCTTTATGATCCGCGCGGTAGCGGCAGCGATTTCGTGGAGCTGTACAACCGTTCTGAAAAGGTAGTGAGCCTGCAAGGCCTGAAGCTCGCCAACACTTCCAACGGCGCGGTGGCCAATGCCAAGGTGATCAGCCCCGACCCATACCTGTTGCTGCCCGGCCAGTACGTGGCCGTTGCCACGGATGTGGCCAACGTGCTCATGAACTATCCACTTGGCCATGCCGGCCGCATGCTGCAGGCGGCGTTGCCGAGTTACCCCAACGGTGGCGGCACGGTGGTTTTCCTAGGCGCCACGGGCGATACGCTCGATTGGTTCGCCTATAGCGATGCCATGCATTTCCCGCTGCTGAAAAGCGTTGACGGGGTGAGTCTTGAGCGCGTGGACCCCGACCGGCCCACGGAAGACCCGGGCAACTGGCATAGTGCGTCCGCAGCGGTGAATTTTGCCACGCCCGGCTACCAGAATTCGCAGTACGCACCTGCGCCGGAACCCCGTGGCACCATGACCATTGAGCCCGCGATCTTCTCACCGGATAATGACGGTTACCAGGACCTGCTTACCATCACCTACGCGTTCGATGAACCCGGTTTCGTGGCCACCCTGAAGGTGTTCGACCTGGCCGGGCGCGAATTGCGCACCCTGTTGAACAATGAATTGCTAGGTACCCGCGGCGCCGTTACATGGAACGGCATGATGGACACCAACGAGTTGGCCCGCACGGGCCCGTATGTGGTGTACATGGAGGCCTATGATCTGGCCGGCAACGTGGAGAAATTCCGGAAGACGGTGGTGCTGGCGCATAGGCTGTGAGGGGTTGGCCTATCGCTTCAGCCAACGCAGCAAGCACCGGCCGAGCGGCGTGCGTACCTCCACCGTGTCGCACCCGGCGGCAAGCATCTGCACGTCATGGGAAGGCCGCACACGGAAATGCTACCGTCCGGTGCTTGCAATAAATCACGAAGCGGTACTGGAAGCCCTGAAATTCCAGGTGTGGTCCTTTATCCAGCATACGACCGTTCCGGCACCGGGATCGGCTCCTTCTCGCAGTGCTTCGGGTCCCTCACCTTGGTGGGGTGCGTGGCATGGTACTCGAACTCGTGGCGGAAGTGCCGGATGGAAGCGGCCACCGGCCATGCCGCGGCATCGCCGAAGGGGCAGATGGTCTTTCCCTCGATCCGGCGCTGCACATCCCAAAGCAGGTCGATGTCGTCCGTGCGGGCCAGGCCGTGCTCGAAGCGGTACAGGATCTTTTCCATCCAGCCTGTGCCTTCGCGGCAAGGGCTGCATTGGCCGCAGCTTTCGTGATGGTAAAAGCGCGAGTGGTTCCAAGTGGCACGCACGATGCAGGCCGTATCGTTGAACACGTAGAAACCGCCCGACCCGAGCATGCTGCCGGTCTCGAAGCCACCGTCGCTAAGGCTCTCATAGGTCATCAGGCGCGTTTCGAACTTGGCCGTGCGGTACAACAGCTCGGCGGGCAGGATGGGCACGGATGAGCCGCCGGGGATGCAGGCCTTCAACGGTCTTCCGCCGCTGATGCCCCCGCAATACTCATCGCTGTTCACGAATTCCTCAACGGGTACGCCCAGCTCGATCTCGTACACCCCCGGCTTGTTGATGTGCCCGCTGGCACTGATCAGCTTGGTGCCGGTGCTTTTTCCCACACCGATCTTGGCGTATTCCTCACCGCCGTCGTTCAATATGGGCACCACGGCGCATATGGTTTCCACGTTGTTCACCACGGTGGGGCGCTGCCACAGTCCTTTCACGGCGGGGAACGGCGGCTTGATCCGCGGGTTCCCGCGCTTGCCCTCCAAGCTTTCGAGCAGGGCCGTTTCCTCACCGCAGATGTAGGCGCCAGCGCCCACGTGCACATAAACCTCAAGGTCGAAGCCGGTGCCCAGTATGTTCTTGCCCAGCCAGCCCGCCGCACGGGCCTCGCCAATGGCCTGTTCCAAGATCCGCGCGATGTAGAAATACTCGCCACGGATGTAGATGTATGAGGTGTTGGCACCCAGGGCGAAGCAGCTGCTGATGATGCCCTCGATGAGCATGTGGGGCTTGCGCTCCATCAGGTAGCGGTCCTTGAAGGTGCCGGGTTCGCTCTCGTCGGCATTCACCACCAGGTAGCGGGGCACACCCTCGGGCTTGGCGATGAAGCTCCACTTCATGCCCGCGGGAAAACCGGCACCGCCACGGCCGCGCAGGCCGCTTTTCTTTACCTCCTCCAGCACCTGCTCGGGGCTCATGGTGCGCAGGGCCTTTTCCACGCTGCGGTAGCCGCCGCTGGCGCGATAACCCTCCAGGCCGCGGATGCCCGGCTTGTCGATGTTGTCAAGCAGAAGCTTTCGTCCCATTTTCCCCGGCAGGTATGATATCGGTAAAGTTGGTGCGCGTTTCCTTGTTGCGCAGCTCCTCGATCAATTGGTCCACCTTTTCAATGGTGAGGTTCTCGTGGTAGCGTGGGCCGCATTGCAGCATCGGCGCGCCGCCACAGCTTCCCAGGCATTCGCCCGTGCGCAGTGTGAACATGCCGTCGGCGGTGGTTTCACCCACTTTTATGCCCAGCTTTTTCTGGATGTGCGCGATCACGTCATCGGCACCGCGCAGCATGCACGGTACCGTGTGGCATACATCGATCACGTGCTTGCCCACCGGTTGCAGGTGGTACATGCTGTAAAAGGTGGCCACCTCGTACACTTCGATGTATTGGATGCCCAACAGTTGCGCCACGGCATCCATGGCCGGCACGCTCAGCCAACCGTTGTTATCGGCCTGCACCACGTGCAATATGGGCAGCAGTGCGCTTTTGGGGAACTCCGGCGGATAGCGCTGGATCAAGGCCTGGCATTCGGCCAGTGCCCCGGCGCTCATCACGTAGGGCTGCACGCCTTCGGAGGTTGGTTTGGTCGCGTCTTCCATGGTGGTCATTGTACCCTTGATGGCAGGCCGGCGGTGCGGCCCGTGCAGTGCTTAGGCATCGAGTTCGCCAGCGATCACGTTCAGGCTGCTCATGGTCAGGATCGCATCGCTGAGCATGCCGCCCTTGATCATTTCGGGGTAGGCCTGGTAATAGATGAAACAGGGCCTGCGGAAGTGCACGCGGAACGGTGTCCGGCCGCCATCGCTAACGATATAGAAGCCCAATTCACCGTTGCCGCCCTCCACGCAGTGGTAGATCTCGCCCACGGGGATGGTGGTTTCCCCGTAAACGATCTTGAAATGGTAGATCATCGCCTCCATTTCGTTGTACACCTTTTCCTTGGGCGGCAGTACCCAATCGGGCACATCGGCTTGGAAGGTGGTCTTGTCCGGCATCTTGTCCAACTTCTCCAGGGCCTGCCGGATGATGGAGATGCTCTGGCGCATTTCCTCCTGGCGCACCACGAAGCGGTCGTACACGTCGCCGCCGTTGCCGATGGGGACCTGGAAGTCGAATTCCGGATAGGCGCTGTACGGGTCGGCCACGCGCACGTCATAATCCACGCCCGCAGCGCGCAGGTTGGGCCCGGTAAGGCCGTACTCCAATGCGCGCTGGGCCGAAATGGGGCCGCAATTGATGCAGCGGTCCATGAAGATCCGGTTGCGCACGATCAGTTTGTCGAACTCGTCGAGTACAGCGGGAAAGTCCCTCACGATCGCGCGGGTGCGCTGCCAGGCCAGCTCGCTAAAGTTGCGCTCAAAGCCGCCGATGCGGCCGATGTTGGTGGTAAGGCGCGCACCGCAGATCTCCTCGAAAATATCATACACCTTCTCGCGCCACTGGTACACGTACAGGAAGGGGGTGGTGGCACCCGAGTCCTGGCAAATGATGGTGTTGCAAATGATGTGGTCGATGATGCGGGCGAGCTCCATGATCACCACGCGCATGTATTCCACGCGGCGGGGCAGTTCAATGCCGGCCAGTTTTTCCACCGCCATGTGCCAGCCCAGGTTGTTGATGGGCGCACTGCAGTAGTTCATGCGGTCGGTAAGGGTGGTGATCTGGTAGAAGGGCCGCCGCTCGCAGATCTTTTCAAAGGCCCGGTGTATGTACCCGATGGTCTGCACGGTGTCCAGCACGATCTCCCCGTCCATGGTGAGCACATTCTGGAAAATGCCGTGCGTGGCCGGGTGTGTGGGCCCGAGGTTGAGGGTGGTGAGCTCGGTGAGGCCCTCGCCCTTCACGTGGTCCTCCTTCCAATGGTCGGGTCGCAGGATGGTCTGGCTCATCGTCCGAAGAAGGTATCGTTCTTATCGTCGCGCGTGGGGTCTTCCATGGGATAATCCTTGCGCATGGGGAAAGCGGGGAAATCCTCCATGTTGAGGATGCGGATCAGGTTGGGGTGCCCGGTGAAATGGATGCCGAAGAAATCCCATGTTTCGCGCTCCATCCAATTGGCGGTGGGCCACAGGTCGGTAACGGAGGGGAGCTTGGCGTCGGCCATGGGCATGTGCGTCTTCACCCTGATGCGGTGCCCGTTGCGCATGCTGTGCAGGAAGTACACGGCGCCCAATTCCAACTCCAGGCCCGGGAAGTGCATGCCGCACAGCGAGGTGAGGAAATTGAAATCGAGCTCGTTGCGCAAATAGGCGAGCGTTTCGTGTATGCGCTCGCGCGGCACGGTGAAGCACATCGTGTCGTACAGGCGCTCGAAGGTGAAGCCACCTGGCCCCAGCAGGGCGGTGAGCTTATCGACCGTCAATTGGTCGCGGTCCGTTTTGATGGTGAATGCTGGCACGGCTCAATCGATCTTATACTTGGTGAGCAGGTCCTCGTACTCCTTGCTGTAGCGGCGCCGCAGGCTTTCGTTCTGGGCAAGTTCCTGGATCTTCATGATGCCGTTGATCACTTGCTCGGGCCTTGGTGGGCAGCCGGGCACGTACACGTCCACCGGAATGATCCGGTCTATGCCCTGCAGCACGCTGTAGCTGTCGAATATGCCGCCGCTGCTGGCGCAGGCGCCCATGCTCAGCACCCATTTGGGCTCGGCCATCTGCATATACACTTCGCGCAGCACCGGCCCCATTTTCTTGGCAATGGTGCCCATTACCATCAGCAGGTCGCTTTGGCGCGGGCTGAAGCTCAGGCGCTCCATGCCGAAACGCGCCAGGTCGTAGTGCGAGCTCATCAGGCTCATGAATTCGATGCCGCAGCAGCTTGTGGCGAACGGCAGGGGCCACAGGCTGTTCTTGCGGGCCATGCCAATGGCCTTCTCGGCACTTGTGGCGAAGAAGCCCGAACCGGAATAGCCGGGGGGGCCTTCCGGGAGGATGGTCGGCTTTTCCCGCCCTGGCGCGGGCGCTGGATTGTTTTTTTCGGTGCTCATGGATGCTGTTGCGTACCGGGCAGGGGTGTTACTCCCACTTCAGTGCGCCTTTCTTTATTACGTAGAAGAACCCCGCCAGCACGAAGCCCAGGAAGACAAGCATTTCAGCAAGGCCGAACCAGCCCAGGGCCTTGAAGTTGACGGCCCATGGGTACAGGAAGATCACCTCCACGTCGAACAGGACGAAGAGGATGGCGATGAGGAAATACTTGACCGAGAAGGGCGAGCGGGCGTTGCCGTGCTGCTCGATGCCGCACTCAAAGCTCTCGTCCTTGCGGCGGCCGTGCCGCTTGGGGCCGATCCAGGCGGCGAAAGCCAAGGCGGTGCCTACAAAGCCGGCGGCAATGATCAGCTGGATCAGCAACGGGGAAAAATCGTGCGGGGCGCTCATGTCACGGTTGGAAATTCCGCGCGAACCTAACAGGGTTCCACGGTTCCTGCAAAGGTAAGCGTCAGGCACGGATCCAGCCCGCCGGGTCAAAGCGTGCGCGATGCACGGCCACCGGCGTGGTCAGGGCTTCTTCAACTCGAAGGTTTCGAGGAACTTGGTGGTGAAGTCGCCCGCCCTGAACTTCGGGTCCTGCAGCAGCTGCAGGTGGAATGGGATGGTGGTGTGGATGCCCTCGATCACGTACTCGCTGAGGGCGCGTTCCATTTTGGCCAAGGCCTCCTCACGTGTTTGCGCGCTTACGATCAGCTTGCCGATCATGCTGTCGTAGTTGGGGGGAATGGTGTAGCCGGCATAGGCATGGGTATCGATGCGCACGCCGTGGCCGCCTGGGCTGTGGTAGCTGGTGATCTTGCCGGGGTTCGGGCGGAATTCGTGGAAGGGGTCCTCGGCGTTGATCCGGCACTGGATGCTGTGCCGCGTGGGTTCGTAATTGAGGCCGCTGATGGGTATGCCCGCTGCAATTTTGATCTGCTCGCGAACCAGGTCGAAGTCGATCACTTCCTCGGTGATGGTGTGCTCCACTTGGATCCGCGTGTTCATTTCCATGAAGTAGAAGTTGCGGTCCTTGTCCACCAGGAACTCCACGGTGCCCACGCCTTCGTAATTCACGCTGGCGGCGGCCTTTATGGCGGCCTCGCCCATTTTCTTGCGTAGCGCCTTGGTCATGAACGGGCTGGGCGTTTCCTCCACCAGCTTTTGGTGGCGGCGTTGTATGCTGCAGTCGCGCTCGCTCATGTGGCAGAAGGTGCCGTACTGGTCGCCCGCGATCTGGATCTCAATGTGGCGCGGCTCCTGGATGTACTTTTCCATGTACATGCCGGGGTTGCCGAAGGCGGCGCCGGCCTCTTGGCTGGCCTGCTCGAAGGCGTGGTCGAATTCCTCTTCCTTCCAAACCAGGCGCATGCCCTTGCCGCCGCCGCCGGCGGTGGCCTTCAGGATCACCGGGTAGCCGATGCGCTTGGCCTCGGCCTTGGCCACGGCCAGGTCGTCCACCAGGCCCTCGGTGCCGGGCACGCAGGGTACACCGGCGGCCAGCATGGTCTTTTTGGCGCTGGCCTTGTCGCCCATGGCCTCGATCTGCTCGGGCAGTGCACCGATGAACTTGATCCCGTGCTCTTGGCAGATGCGGCTGAACTTGGCATTCTCGCTCAGGAAGCCGTAGCCCGGGTGGATCGCATCGGCGTTGGTGATCTCGGCCGCGGCGATGATCCGGCTCATGTTCAGGTAACTGTCCTTGCTGGCGGGCGGGCCTATGCACACCGCTTCATCGGCAAAGCGCACCGGCAGGCTGTCGCGGTCGGCGGTGCTGTAAACGGCCACCGTTTTGATGCCCATTTCGCGGGCCGTCCGTATTACGCGGAGCGCGATCTCGCCCCGGTTCGCTATAAGGATCTTCTTGAACATCGGTAAAGGATTTGGCCACAGGTGCGCTTGGGGCGCGGGATCGGCCGGGGCATGCGTCTTTTTCAGGGTCAAAGTGCATTCTCCGCGCCACTGGGCGGGCTAGGATGGGTCCACCAGGAACAGGGGCTGGTCGTACTCCACCGGTTTGGCGTCGTCCACCAGCACCTTCACGATCTTCCCGGTCACCTCGCTCTCGATCTCATTGAAGAGCTTCATGGCCTCGATGATGCAGATGGTCTTGCCGGGCTTGATGTCATCGCCCACGTTCACGAACACGGGCTTGCCCGGGCCCGATGATCGGTAGAAGGTGCCGATCATGGGTGATTTAATGGTGATGTACTTCGCTTCGGCAGCGGGTGCCGGTGCGGCGGGTGCCGCAGCTGCCGCAGGTGCTGGGGCAGCAGGCGCCACGGGTGGCGGCGGCGGAAGGGGCGCTTGGGCATATGCCGGAGGGGCGATTAACTGCACCGGGGCCGACTCCTTGCTGGCCGCCTTGATCGTGAGCTTGAAGTCCTTTTGCTCGATCTCCACTTCGCTAACGCCGCTCTTGGCCACGAATTTGATCAAGTCCTGGATCTGGGTAATGTTCATGGGTTCGCTGCAATGGTTTTGGCCACGGCGGGCCAAGTTAGTTACGCGGCAACTTCACGAGCCGTAGGCCCACTTCACGAAGATAGCGCCCCAGGTGAAGCCGCCGCCGAATGCCGACAAGATCAAGTTGTCACCTTTCTTCAACCGGCCCTCCCATTCCCACAGGCACAGGGGGATGGTGCCCGAGGTGGTGTTGCCGTATTTGTGGATGTTCAGCATCACCTTGCTGTCATCAAGCCCCATGCGGTGCGCGGTGGCATCGATGATGCGCTTGTTCGCCTGGTGGGGCACCAGCCAGGCCACGTCCTCGGCGCGCAGGCCGTTCTTTTCCATGATCTCCGCGCTCACGTCCGCCATGTTGGTAACGGCGAATTTGAACACGGCCTTGCCTTCTTGGTGCACGAAGTGCTCCTTGGCCTCCACGGTCTGTATGGAAGCTGGCCGCATGGAGCCGCCGGCTTTCTGGTGCAGGTATTGGCAACCGCTGCCATCGGCGCGCAAAATGCTGTCGATCACGCCCAGCCCCTCGGTGTTGGGCTCCAGCAGCACGGCGCCACCGCCATCGCCGAAAATGATGCAGGTGGCCCGGTCCGTGTAGTCGATGATGCTCGACATTTTATCGGCCCCGACCACCACCACCTTGCGGTATTTGCCCGTTTCAATGAACTGCGCACCCGTGACGAGCCCGTAGATGAAGCCCGAACATGCTGCATTGATGTCGTATCCCCAGGCATTGCGCGCCCCCACGTTGTCGCAAATGATGTTGGCCGTGGCCGGGAATTGCATGTCGGGCGTGACCGTGCAGCAGATCAGCAGGTCGATCTCCATGGGGTCTATGCCGCGCTTGGCGCACAGGCCCTTCACGGCCTCGGCCGCGATCACGCTTACCCCTTGGTCCTTGCCCTTGAGTATGCGCCGTTCCTTAATGCCTGTGCGCTCGGTGATCCATGCATCGTTGGTTTCCACCATGGTCTCGAGCATGGCGTTGGAGAGCACGAATTCTGGCAGGTGGCCCTGTACGGCGGTAATGGCGGCGGTGATCTTCATGTACTATCGGGGGCCGCAATGTACTTGCATACGGCGGCGCAAGTTGGTCATTGGAACGCTTCGTGGATGCGTTGGTGCAATTTGCTTTCCACCACCTTGCGTGTGAGCAGCAGCATGTTCTTTACCGTGGCCTCGTTGCTGATGCCGTGGCCGATCATCACCGTGCCGTCAACCCCCAGCACGGGCGTGCCGCCATAATTCTGGTAGTCAAAGCGTTCCAGGAAGGGGTCGTTGTTGCCGCCACGCTCCTTCACAAGGCCATGGAAACCCTCCAGGGCCTTCAATACCACGTTGCCCGTGAAGCCGTCGCAAACCACCACGTCCGCCTTGTCAAGGAAAAGGTCCCGCCCTTCCACATTGCCGATGAAGTTGAAGCGCGTGGTACCTTTCATAAGCGCGTGCGCGGCCAAGGTGAGCGCATTGCCCTTCTTTTCCTCCTCGCCAATGCTCAATAGCCCCACCTTGGGCTTGGGCAGGCGGTACACGTATTTGGCGTACAGCGAGCCGAGCAGGCCGAATTGGAAGAGCATCTCCGGCTTGCAGTCGGCATTGGAACCCACGTCCACCATCAGGCCGAAGCTGCCATCGGCCTTGGGCAATATGCTGGTGATGCATGGCCTCAGCACGCCGGGCATGGGTTTCATCACCATTACGCTGCCCACCAGCATGGCACCGGTGTTGCCGGTGCTGGCGAAAGCATCCAGCTGCCCGGCCTTCAGCATGCGGAAACCCACGGCAATGCTGCTTTCGGGCTTGGCGGCCAAGGCCTTTGAGGCATGGTCGCTCATCAGGATGTCGTTCGTGCTGGGCACGATCTCAAAGCGGCCAGGGTCACCGCCCTGCCCCGCCAGCCCCTCACGTATGGCCTGTTCGTTGCCGATCAGCACAATGCGCACCTCTTCCGGCAGTTCCCTGCCGGCCAATATGGCTGCGCGTATGGGTACCAGCGGCCCGTGGTCGCTGCCCATGATGTCCAAACCTATCCGCATGCCTGCTTGCGCGGACGAACTGGGGTTTGGTTACGCCTCTGAGGATTTGGTGACGACCACCTTTCCGCGGTACATCAGGTCGTCGCCCACCTTGTAGGCGCGGTGGCGCAGGTGTACTTCGCCGGTGGTGCTGCAGGTGCTGAGGGTGACCTCAGGCGCGCTTTGGTGCGTGCGGCGCTTGGCGGTGCGCGTTTTCGAGAATCGACGTTTTGGATTTGGCATGGTCCAAGGAATGAGGAGCGCTTAGGCGCCTGGTTTTTTCAGTTTTTGCAAGGCCGACCAGCGCGGATCGGGTTCGTGGTGCACCTGCAGCTTTTCAAGCACCCGCGTTACCTCGGGGTCGCATTGCCCGGCCGGGTGTACGTGGCGTATGGGCAGGTTGAGGCTGATGCACTCGAAGAAGTAATGGGTGAAGTTGATCTCGGTGGTGGCGGGGTCCAGGTTCACCAGTTCGTCATCATCGCTTTCCCCGTCGCCGTTCAGTTGAAAGATCTGCCGTTGGCTGCCATGCACGGGCTGCTCCATACGGGAGTTGCAACGGTCGCACAGCATGGTCACATGGCCATCCACTTGGATGCTCGCCACGTAGAGGTGGTTGGTCTTCTCCAGGTCAAGGTGCGCCATGGTCCTTCCACCAAGGAATTCCTCCATGCCGCTGGCCGCGAAAAAGGAATCGCCCAGCTCCATGTCGAAGCTGTGCAGCCCGTCCTTCAGGCCGGTGATGACGATGGTATGTTCGGCTAATGCTTCCATGAGGAAGACCCCCGTTTCCGGAAATGGACCGGCAAATGTAAGGAGGTTCGGCCATTTCGTTGCAAATGGGCCAGGGCAGGCCTTCCGGTGCTGCCGCTATTTCTCCTTGCGTTCCTTCTCCCTCTTTTGCATTTGCAGCGGGTTGGCCGTCATTTTCTGGTAGGCGCGGCGGTTGGCGAGGATGTCCCGCGCCAGCCATACCGCATGCCGGAATGAGCCTTCATCGGCCTTCCCCAGGCCTGCTATGTCGTACGCTGTGCCATGGTCGGGGCTGGTGCGTACCACGGGCAGCCCCGCGGTGTAGTTCACCCCGTGCCCAAAGCTTAGCGCCTTGAACGGGGCCAACCCTTGATCGTGGTACATGGCCAATATGCCATCAAAGTGTTGGTAGGTGCCATTGCCGAAGAATCCATCGGCGGGGTAGGGGCCGATGGCGGTTATGCCTTCCTCATTGAGCTTTCGCACGGCGGGAGCTATGCGTTCCTTGTCCTCGTTGCCCAAGGTTCCGCCATCGCCGGCATGCGGGTTGAGGCCGAGCACGGCGATCTTGGGCCCATCAATGCCGAAATCGCGTTCAAGGCTTTGCCGCATGATGCGGGCCTTGGCCAGGATGCGCTCCATGGTGATGGCCGCCGGCACATCCTTCAACGGGATATGCCCGGTTACCGTGCCCACGCGCATTTCCTCGCTTATCAGCATCATCAACTCCCCGCCCGAACTGCCGGCCAGGTGGGCCAGGTATTCGGTATGCCCGGGGAAGCCGAACCCAGCCTGCTCCATGGTGTGCTTGTCGATCGGAGCGGTCACCAGCACGTCCACTTTTCCCGCGGCCAGGTCGTTGGCGGCCGCCTCCAGGCTTCTTATGGCGTAAGCGGCCACGGCGGCGGAGGGTTTGCCCAGCTCAATGGGCGCTTCATCCTCCCAGGCGTGTACCACGTTCAGCTTGCGGGGCAGTGCCTCTGCGGCATCGGCCAGGCCGTGCACGGGCATTTGCTCGGCGCCGCCAATGGCCCTGCGGTGCAGGCTTACGGCCCGGGCGCCACAGTAGAGCACCGGCGTAAGGTCCTGCAGCATGCGCGGGTCCTCGAAGGTTTTCAGTACCACCTCCAACCCAACGCCGTTCAGGTCGCCACAGCTGATGCCGATCTTGGGGATGACGCTCATGCGCTTACTTGTTGGCCGACCGTTGCTTGAGGTACGCGAACAAAAGGCGTACGCCCACGCCCGTGCCACCCTTCGGGCGGTAGTGGTCACGCTTGTCGAGAAAGGCGGTGCCCGCAATGTCGAGGTGGATGAACGGGCGGGTGGTGAACCGGGCCAGGAATTTGCCGGCGGTGATCTGCCCGGCCAATGGGCCGCCGATGTTCTTCATGTCCGCGATATCACTCTTCAATTCCTCATCGTATTCCTCCCAAAATGGCATGCGTGCCAAGCGCTCGTGCGTGACCGCGGCCGATTCCTGCAGGGCAGCGAATTGCTCTTCGGGGGCGGTTCCCATGACCACCGAACCCTGTGTGCCGATGGCGCGCGAGGCAGCCCCGGTAAGCGTTGCCACGGTGAAGATGGTCTCGGCCTTGTACCGTTCGCCATAGCTCAACGCATCTGCCAGGATCAGGCGGCCCTCCGCATCCGAGTTCAGGTTCTCAACGGTTTTTCCATTGTGCATGTACAACACATCACCGGGGGCAAAGGCCTTGCCGCCAGGGCGATTGTCGGTGGCGGGCACCAGTGCAACCACGTGCACGGGCAGTTTGCGCTGGGCCGTTGCGGAAATGGCGCCGATCACCGCCGCCGCGCCCGCCATGTCGCATTTCATGGCGTCCATGCTGTTGGGCGTGGGTTTAAGGCTCAGCCCTCCCGTATCGTACACCACGCCCTTGCCCACCAGCACGATCGGCTGTTTGTTCACGGCGCCTTTGGGCTTATATTCCATGATGATGAATGCGGGCGGCTCCAGGCTGCCTTGGTTCACCGCCAATAATCCGCCCATGCGCAGCGCTTCGATCTGTTTTTTGCCCAGCACCTTGGTGGTGAAGCCATGCTGCTTGCCCAGCGCTTGGGCCGCTTCGCCGAGTTGCACCGCGCCCAGGTGGCTTGCGGGCTCGTTCACCAGGTCGCGCATGGCCAGCACCGCGCTGCATACATCGGTCATCTCTTGCAGCGCCGCGGTTTTCACACCGGGGGCCGAAAGGACCAGTTTTTTCAACCTGCGCGGCTGTTCGCCGGTCTTATGGCGCAGGAAGGAATAATTCCCCAGTACGGCACCTTCCAGCAGGGCCAGGGTAAGGTCCGGGTTGTCCTGCAGGCTGATCACCTGCGCTTCCTCCCGTTTGGCGCCATCCAGCTTGGCGGCCATGGCGTTGCCCGCGCGGCGCGCAAGCTCCAGTTGCAGGGCCGGGGCGCCGGGCCGTACCTGGTGCACCATCACCAGCCGCCCGCTGATGTCGCAATGGGCCACGGGCGCGTCGTCCTTCAGTTGCTCGAGCAGGTATTGCCTGTCGTTGCGCACCAGGTCGATGCTGCGCAGTTGCGCGGGGTCGGACAAGATCACCATCAGGTCCTTGGCACCGGCCGCACGTGCGCTTTTTGTGATCTGCAGCATTTTTTCGGGATCGATAGGAAATAATGGAAAAGGGAGGCCGAAGATAAACCGGCGCGCGGCCGCCGTCCGATGGACGCGGGCCAGCGTGCGTGCATGGAAAGCAGGGAGCGGTCCGCCCGGCACGGGGAACGGCGCCAAGCGCATGCCAGGGTTGGCCGGGAATTCCCGTACTTTGTAACAACGATGGGAAGCTTTTTGCGCCCGCTGCTCAGCATGCTGCTGTTGGGCTTGGCCACTTTGGCCCAGGCCACGCACAACGAGGCCGGTGAAATACTGGTCTGCCATGTGGGCGGGCCGGGTTCGTTGACCTATGAGGTCACCATCATCACGTACACAAATCCCAATTCCCCCGCCGACCGGCCGGAGTTCATTGTGGATTGGGGTGATAACAGCCAGCAGGACACCATTGCACGCACTTCATCCGATGTGGTGGTGGTGGCCGGCGTCACCACCCAGCGCAACCTCTATATCCATTCGCATGTGTACCCCGGGCCGGGCGTTTACCTGTTGCAGTACATAGACCCCAACCGGGTGGCCGATGTATTGAATATCCAGGGGTCGGTGAATGTGCCGATGTGCGTGCAAACACAGCTGGTGATCAGCGTGGCCGGCAACAATTGCAGCCCAAGGTTCCTCAACCCGCCCATTCAAAATGCCTGTTTGGGCCAGCCCTGGGTGCACAACCCCGGCGCCTACGATACAGATGGCGACAGCCTTTCCTTTGAACCCATGGTATGCCTTGGGGGCGACCTGGACGGCGATGGGTTGGGCGATCCCATTCCGGGCTACAAGTTCCCCAATGAGGTAATGCCGGGGCCGAACAACCAATATGCCATTGACCCGGTGACCGGCACCATCACATGGAATGCGCCGCAGCAGAGCGGGATCTACAACATCGCATTCATAGTAAGGGAATGGCGCATGATCAATGGCCAATGGGTATGCGTGGGCTGGGTGGAACGCGATATGCAGGTGATCGTGGGGCCGTGCAACAACCGGCCGCCACAGCTGGTGCAGTTGAACGATACCTGCGTTGAGGCCGGTACATTGCTCACGTTCGCCGTGCAGGCAACAGACCCCGATGCGGGCCAGACCATTACGCTGGATGCAATGGGCGGCCCTTTCCAAGTGCCCAGCTCGCCGGCCGTATTCGCTTCCTCACCAGCACAAGGCGTGGTGAACGGCGTGTTCTCATGGAATACCAATTGCTCCCATGTACGCCAGCAACCCTACCAAGTGGTGTTCAGTGCGCGGGACAATTACAACCCGGTGCAGCTGCAGGATTATGCCAGCATGTTCGTTACCGTGGTGGCCCCGGGGCCGGAAAACCCAACGGCAACGCCCGATGCCGCACAAATGCTGCTTGCCTGGGATGCTGGCCCGTGCACCAATGCCACCGGGTACCGGCTGTACCGCCGCGTGGGCCACTCCCCCTGGGAACATGGGTACTGCGAAACAGGAGTGCCCGCCTATGCCGGCTACCAATACATTGGAAGTACCACGGGCCTGAACAGCACAAGCTTTACCGATCAGGGACTCAATTTCGGCATACAATATTGCTACCGGGTAGTGGCCACCTTCCCGGATGGTGCGGAGAGCTATGCCAGCGTTGAGTTCTGCAACATGCTGCAACGCGACCTGCCGGTAATGACACATGTTTCCGTAGGGATCACGGACCAGGCCACAGGGGTTGATACTGTTCGATGGAGCAATGCCTACGACCTGGACACCCTGCAATACCCAGGACCCTACCAGTTCAAGCTATACCGGGGCAACGGACTGAACAACGCCAACCCGCAACTGGTCTACACGAGTTCCACATACCCTTACTTGGCACATCCGGATACCAGCTTCATCGACCAGGGGTTGGACACGCGCACCACGGGTCATTCCTACAGCGTGGCATTTTATGCGAACCATGGCACCGACTTGGTGGGCACGGGCAATGCGGCATCCTCCGTATTCCTGGTGCCCGATCCGAATGACGGGCAGATCACCCTGCACATGGAGCACTTCACGCCATGGATCAACACCCAATACGAGGTGTACAGGCAGAATGGTGCCGTGTTCGAACTGGTCGCCACCACCACGCAACCTTCATACACGGATACGGGCCTGGTGAATGGCCAGGAATACTGCTACTATGTGAAGAGCATCGGCGCCTATGACGACCCCCGGATCACCGCGCCATTGATCAACTTCAGCCAGCAAACCTGTGCGCGCCCCCAGGACCTGACACCGCCATGCCCGCCGGTACTGGCCTTGGACAATGATTGCGAGCGGCCGCTGAATACACTGGCCTGGACCAACCCCAACAACAGCTGTGCAAGCGACACGTGGCGGTACAACATCTGGTTTTCTGATAGCTTGGGCGGGACCCCACAGTTGGTGCATACCATCACCGGAGCGGAGGATACCGTGTATGTGCATACCGATGGCAGTTCCGTGGCAGGCTGCTATTGGGTTACCGCCATTGATTCCACTGGCAACGAAAGCGGGTTCAGCAACCGCGTTTGCGGCGATAATTGTCCGTTGTATACCCTGCCCAATGTGTTCACCCCCAACGGCGACAGGGTGAATGACCAATTCATCCCATTTCCCTACCGGGGGGTGAAGAAGATCGATCTGCAGGTCTTCAACCGTTGGGGCCAGCAGGTCTTCTCTACCACTGACCCCGACATAAAGTGGGACGGCACGTTGAACAATTCGGGGGAGCCTGTGCCGGACGGGGTGTACTTCTACGTGTGCCAGGTGTATTTCCAGCGGCTGGAAGGAGCGGCCACGGAGGTGCTGAAGGGCAGTGTGCACGTACTCGGCGGCAACCACACCACACGCAACTGATGTTCACCGGGATCGTGGAGCAGCTTGGTGCCGTGAAGGAGGTTCAGCCGCGGGGGAGCAACAGGGACATTTGGGTACAGGCCACCATGGCCACCGAACTGAAGGTGGACCAGAGCGTATCGCATAATGGGGTTTGCCTTACGGTGGTGGAGCTGGCCAAGTCCGGCCCGCTGGCCGGTTCATACCGGGTGACCGCGGTGGAGGAGACCCTGCAGCGCAGCAATTTGGGCCTGCTTCGGCCCGGCGATCTTGTGAACCTGGAGCGCAGCCTGCACCTCGGTGACCGGCTGGATGGGCACATTGTGCAAGGCCATGTGGACACCATGGCCGAATGCACGGCCTTGAATGAACGCGAGGGTAGTTGGTGGTTCACTTTCCGCCTGCCGGAAAAGCCGGAATTACTGGTGCCCAAAGGTTCCATATGCCTCAACGGCGTAAGCCTCACCATTGCCGCAATGGATAGCGGGCACTTCAGTGTGGCCGTGATCCCGTACACCTATGCCCATACCACCTTTCATCGCTTGGCCGTGGGGCAGCGGGTGAATGTGGAGTATGATGTGCTGGGCAAGTACGTGGCCCGTATGCTGGCCACACGCGCTATTCCTTGATGAAGCGCCCGCGCACCACTCCGCCCGTGCCGCGCAATTCGAGCATATAAACGCCGCGGGCCAAGGAAGAGACGTCCAGGCCCGTTTGACCTGGGTTCCTGGCCAGCACTACGCGGCCGTTCATGTCCACAACATGCACCTGCCCGCGCGCGGCAGGCCACGGCTGTTGCCAGAACAACCGGTCATGGACGGGATTGGGGTGCAGCAATAATTGCCGGCCCCCGCTCACAGGGCCGTCCACGCCGGTCACGAAGTTATGCGCGCTGATCAGCCACGTGTCCGGGTCGAATGCAACACTGTCCACCGTGAAAGGCAGCGTGAAGTAGTACAATTGCCCATTGGAAGTATTCTCCAGCACCACAGTGGTATCCCCTGCGCTACCAATGAATTGCAACGGCACGGGCAAGGCGAAGAAATCAACGGATGGATGCGAGGTGGCCTGCGATAGCTGCACCGTTACCACGCCTTGCTGGTCCTGTCCCCATACCACCGTGTAAGATGGATAACCTTCGCCGGTGTACCAATCGGCCATGAATTGGTTGAGGTCCAGCCCGGAACTGGCCTCCAGATGGGATTGCAGGTCGGCGGTGGTGGCCGTGGCGTAGGCCAATGCGGGATCGTTGAGGTAATTGCGCAAGCCGGCATAGAACGCACTGTCCCCGCATATCCAGCGCAACATGTGGATTACCATGGCGGCCTTGTTGTACGTAAGGCGGCTGTTGAACAAGCGATTGATGGAGGTGGTGTCCGTACAGAATACGCTGCCGTCGGGTAAATTGGTGATGTGCGCCACCTTCTGCTTTTTCCAGATGGGCCAATATTCGGGCGAAAGATGCTCGTAGTAGAGGCCGCTGAGGTAGGTGGCAAATCCTTCGTTCAGCCATACTTCGGCCCAACTGGCGCAGGTAACCTTGTCGCCGAACCATTGGTGCCCAAGCTCGTGCGCGGCAATTTCGGGATGGTACGTGCCCATGAAGCTCATGGTCTGGTGCTCCATGCCACCGGACCAGCTGAACTCGGCGTGGCCATATTTTTCCCTGATGAACGGATATGTGCCGAACAACTGGTCGTACAGGCTGATCACGGGCAGTAGGTTGGTGGCGGCCGCTACAGCGTCGTCGTAGTGGTCCGGATAGGCGTAGGTGAGCATCAGCAGGCTGTCTTCCTGCAATTGGACATATTGCTCGTTCACCATGTAATCCGTTACGGCCACGCCCACCAGGTACGCATCGATCGGGTAGCGGTGGCGCCAATGCCAGGTCACTTCATTGCCCACCGTGTCGCCGCCGAGCAGCAACCCATTGCAGGCCGCGCGATTGCCCAACGGCACCGAGATCAGGCAATCCAGCGAGTCGATCTTGTCGTTCAGGTCCTGCTTGCAGGGCCACCAATCCTTGGCGCCATACGGTTGGCTCAGGGTCCAAACCACCGGTGCCCCTGCGTGCACAATGGTGTCAAAGCTGCCGAACCCGGTGTTGGGTGGCTCGCCATGGTAGGTAACCGTAACGGAATCGAGCTGCCCGTTGGCCAATGGTGTCGGCAGATCTATCGTGAGCAGGTCCTGCGGGCCGTGGTTGAACGGTACAGCTGTGCCATGCATGCTGACGGCTGTTACTACCAAGGCCTCACTAAGGTCCAGCACGACTGTTGACAGGTCCGTGGCCGCGCGGAGATAGGTGGTCACACTGCCTTGGATATAGCGCACGGCGGGATCCAGTTGCCATTCACACCGTGCATAGGTCACATCGAAGCCTCGCGCGGTCGCATCGCCGCTGCGCTCCGGCGACAGCAGGGGCCTGTTCCGTTCCGCGGCAATGATCGCATCCAGCGGGTCGATATCCGCGAATTGGGCCTGCAGCAGCAATACATTCAGCGAACAGGCAGCAAGCAAGGTCAAGCGCATCGGGCGGGAATTATTTCACGAATGTATTCCGCCTCAGCCACCTATGATCGATATCACATGAAAAAGTCCCGCTTTCCGGGACTTTTTCATGAGGGCAAGGGCTATCAGCGCAATAAGGTCACGCTTCCCGTGTATTCGGTGCCGTTGAACAATTTCAGAATGTAGAAATAGGTGCCGTCCGGAATGTCCTTCGTAGGTTTCCAGGTGTTTTTGTAATTGGCGCTGGTGAACACCTCCTTACCCCAGCGGTTCATCACCTTCAGCGAGGTATTCGGATAGTATTGTGCACCCTCGAATACCAGGGCATCGTTATGCCCGTCGCTGTTGGGCGTGAATACGTTCGGCAGAATGATCTCCACGGGGATAACGATCTGCACGTAGGTGTAGCTGTGGGTGCACCCATCTGAAGTGGTCACCGTGAGGGTGATCGGGTATTCGCCGGGTTGCGTGAACGTAGGCGCAAAGGAGGCTCCGCTGGCCGTCCCAAGGCTGTCGCTGCTCCATTGCAACGATACAATGGTTGTTCCGTTGGGGTCGGAGTTGTCGGAATATTCCACCGTGGTGCCGGGGAAAACTTCACCCAACGGCACTCCCGTGAAATGGGCAATGGGGGAGTTTGCACTGTGCACGTTCACCGCATCGGAGGTTGTTGAACAGCCGTTATCGTTGGTAACGGTGACCGTGTAAGTGCCTGTGCCCACGTTGATCGTAGGCGTAGTGGCCCCGTTGCTCCACTGGTACGAGGTGTAGGGTTCGGTGGTGCTCAGCAGGGAGGGCTGGCCTCCGCAGTTGAAGAGTACGCCGGAGATCACTGGCGCCGGCGAGGGTGCCTCATTCACCGTAATGAAGTTTGAGACCATGATGCAAGCCCCTGTGCTGGCCTGTACATAATACGTTCCCGGCCCCACAAGCACGGTTTGCCCATTGTATCCGTTGGCCCATTCATAATGCTCAAATCCGCCGGTTGCGGTAAGGAGCACGCCTTGCCCGGCACATGCTATACTGTCGCCGGAGATCAGCGGCGGGGGGGCGTCCACATAGAAAATGCGGATCACCGTGGAAACCAAAGTGGTCATGGACGGGTCGCCATCGTCGGTGGCCATGTAGGTGATGGTATGGAATCCCGTGTCGGGCACCGTGGGAATGAATTGCAGGTGCAGGTTAACGGTGTTTGCCGGACCCGTATTGGATTCGGTGATCACCGCGTTCAATGGCGGGTCTATGGTGTAGCTCACCGTGGTAAGCTGCCCGGGTTCTGGAGAAAGGAAATTCACATCCAGGCTTACCAATTCGTTCACGCACACATCAACCGTGTCGCACAAGGAGCCGCTGCTGGCAATGGGTGGAATGTTCGAGGTTGTGGTAGTGGTGGTGAACACGAAATTCTTGTTGCTCAGCCAGCCCACGCCATCGTTGGCCCCGAATGGCCCATCATAGTCGGCACCCGCATGGTCGAAACGGCCGAATTGGATAAAGTCCGTTCCATTGCCGCGGTTCGCGCCCACGGTCGCCGGCGTGCCACCAAAACCATTCACCCCTTGCGAGGCGCTGCCGGTGGTCCATTCCATTTGTTTGTAACAGAACGAAACCGTGTTGCCGATGCCAACGTCGGTGTTGGTGCCATCGCTGATGATCAATTGGAAGCTGTTGAGCTTATCGGTCTGTTGGCTGAAATACCCTACGTCGGTCCAGTTCACGTACAAGGCATTGTTCGTGAGCTTGTATTTCACGGTGCCGCCGTTGTTGCGCGTGTCCACATCGGCCCAGAAAGGGGCTACCATCTTGAATTGCGTGTTCGGGAAGGCGGCCGATGAATATGTGCTGAACGGTGTAAGAAAGGATACGTTTCCATTGTTGTTCACGTAGCACGTGGAATACAGGTCGCCGTAGAGATTGAACTGGAATGGCAAGGTGATCATCGACGATGAGCCGTCGTCATTCGGTTGCAAGGCAAGCGTGTAGGTGTTGTCCGGCTCCTTCCAGCAATTGCATTGGCCACCACTGCCACCACCTCCCTTGAGCTGGTTCTGTGGCTGCACCTGCGGTGGTGGCAGCGTGGGAAAGCTCACTTGGAATTGGTCGGGAAGCGTTCCCTGGAGTTTCATTTCCTGGTATTGCTCCACGTTAAGTTGCACCACTTGGCCATGGGCCAGTACGCCGGTGCAAACAAGGGCTGCTGCTGTGACGATACGTTTCATCATGTTCGGAGGGTCTGCCTTGGGTCTTCGGTCATTTCTGGGGACGGCCAATGTAATCCCATTCACATGATATGTCCTTGCCCAGAGCGGGTTTTTTGTATTCGTTTCTACTTATTCAGGACAACGTAGCCGAATTGTTCCTGGAGGTCCGATGAATTGAGGGGGCGGTACTTGATGCGCCAGACATATACGCCCGTGGGCAGCGCATTGCCATTGGTTCCGGTGCCGTCCCAGCCTTTTTCAGCGTCGCGTGTTTCAAATTGCAGGCGGCCCCAACGGTCGAATACCATGAGGTGGTAATCTTCCAAGGCCATGTCAAGCATCACGGGCTTGAATTCATCGTTGATGCCATTGCCATCCGGTGTAAAGCCCAGGGGCACCCAAAGGTTGGGCACTTGTATGGTAATGGTGGTATCGCATTGCGTGTCCTCGCAGCCATAACGATCGGCCACGTAGAGGCATACGGTATAAGTGTCGGCGATCTTGTCGGGGAACTGGTAGGCCGCTTGTGGCCCTGTGGGTGCGGTGCCGTCGGGCAGGTACCACTGGAAGATGGTCGCATGCGGATCGGTGGCGGTGAACACCAACCGGCTATTGCCTGCGGAACCCGGGTTGGGTGTGTAGGTGAACGTGGCCTTGGGGGCGGGGTCCACGAGCACCGCGCCTTGATCGATCAATTGGTCGGTGCAGCCTTCTGGCGTGGTGATCCGCAGTTTCACATGGTACCAGCCTGGTTCGGTATAGGTGTGCGACACGGTGCCGCAGGCATTTTCCGGGCTGCTGCCATCGCCAAAATCCCAAACACAGTTACCGCCCACATAAATGGGATCGGTGGTATTGGTGAATACCACGTCCAATGGGTTGCACCCGCTATCGGGCACGGCGGTGTAGGTGATCACCGGCAAGGGATTGATCTGCACCGCCACCACGGCCGTATCCGACCGGTGGGCACAAGCGCCGAGGCCCACCGATACATATTTGAAATTCCCGGTAACGCTGTACATCGGCTTCAATAGGCCGTCGTCCACCACCCCGCCCAAGGGGTCCAGCCAATGTCCACCGGTATCGGGTTCGTTGCCCAGCAAGGGGAAGAGCATCGTGTTGTTGCTGTTCCCACAGACCACCAGCGAGCTGTCCGTGCCGGCATAGGGCAGCTCGTTCAGGTTGATGGTAAGGGTGGCGGTTTGGTCCGGGCAGGGGAGCACCGCGCTCACCGTATAGGTGTAGATGCCCACTTCGCCGGTGGCGGGATCGAAGAGGTCGGGCATAATGGCACCGGCCGTGCTGGTCCACACGCCCGTGGCATCTGGCGTACCGCCCAGTTGCGAGCGCATGCTGAATGGCTGTGCATCACGGCAAAGGGCAAGGTTGTTATTCAGCCCGGCGTCCACACTTCGGGGTATGGCCAGGTGAATGAAAGCCGTATCGTTCGGGCACGGGGAATCGCCGTATTTCACGTACTGGTAGGTGCCCTCAGCGGCCGTGGCGGGGTTCAATGTTCCGGCGAACGCGGACCCATCCGGAGAGAACCATGCGCCACCGGCCTGCGGTGTGCCGGTGATCATCGGGAACAGCGGTTCGGGAAGGTCCCAGGAACAGAAGGCAAGGTTGCCGTCGTTGCCCGCATCGGCATGCGGCATTTTCAACATGTATGCAGTTCCACTGGCATCGCATTGGCCACCGGTGTTCATAAAGTAGGTGTAAGGCCCTTCCGGGTCGGTGAGCGGGTCGAATATGCCGGTATGGGCGCTGCCATCGGGTCCGGTCCAAGTACCGCCTGGCTGGGCGGTCGGGCCAAGTACCGGCAGCATGTTCACGGGCGCGGCATTGTCACAAACGACCATGGTGTCGTTTTGCAATTGGGGTGTTTGAAGCACCTGTACCACAATGTGCAGCGTGGAGCTCAACGGTGGTGTGCCATTGTCCTGCCCGGTGAAATAAACATCATGGTAACCGATGTCGGCCGCTGTGGGCGTGAATTCGGTGGTGATCAATGCGACGTTGGCCGCCACGCTGTCCACCGTGGTATAGTTGCTCAGGGTGGGGGCCACGGAACTGGGCACGGTGATCTGTGCCGGTTCGGGGGATAGGAACTCCACGCTCAGCTGGCTGGTTACGCCGGTGCACACGATCAATGAATCGCACACCGATTGGCCTGCGATCACCGGATTGAGGTTTCCCACGGTAATGTCGGTGGCGAAGCTGAAATACTTGCCCGTTAGCCAGCTGATCCCCCCAGGTGCGCCGAACGGTCCGTTGTAATCGGTGCCGGCGTGGTCGAACCGGCCGAACTGGATGTAGTTCACCCCATCCCCTTTGTTGGCACCAACGGTGGCCGGCGTGCCCCCGAAACCGTTGGAGCCGCCTGATGCTGAACCGGTGGTCCACTGCATGGTGCCGTAGCAGAATGAAACGTTCGCACTGCCGGGCACAATGGGGTCGCTGCCATTGGTAATGATCACCTGGAACGAGTTCAACTTGTCCAGCTGTTGGTTGTAGTAGCCCACGTTGGTCCAATTCACGTACAAGGCGGTTGGCGTGACCTTGTACTGAACCTTGTTTTGGTTGGGCCCTCCCCCGCGCAGGTCCACGTCCGCCCAGAAAGGAGCTACCAGCGATGGCCCGTTGGTGGGGAAGGCGCTGGAGCTGAAGGTACCGACCGGCGCACTGAAGGAAACACTGCCGTTGATGTTGATGTAGGCCTGGGTGTAGGTTTGGCCATACAGATAGAAGCTGAATGGCAGCGCGACCGGTCCGTAAGAGCCATCGTCGCCATTGCCCCAGCCGCTGGCGTCCCACTGGGTCTGGTTGTTAATGGTGGTATAGCTGGCATCCGGGGTGATCCAGCAATCGCAACTGGCTATGCCATCGCGCTCGGCGCCACCATCCCCGGTGTCGCCAGGGTGGGCGGGCGCTACTGGCGTTTGTTCACTGGCCAGCTGGGCCTTCCAGGCATCGTATTCGGCAGCGGAATTGAAGTGCACTTCCTGGGCGCGGGCCGCCATGGCCAAGAGGGCCAGGGCGAAGAGGATGGACAGCTTGCGAAGCATTTTCATTCTTAGCGGTAGAGGCGTACAACTTCGGTCTTTATTTCAGGCTTGCCGTTGGCGCCGGTGATGCGCACCACGCAGCGGTAATAGCCCTCGTCGGCATTGTTGCCATTGGGCAGTCGGCCGTCCCACATGTTGGAAAGGTCGTTCGTGTGGAACACCAAGGCACCGGTCTTGGTTGAAAAGACCTTCACATCAACGTGCTCGTAGTTGCGCGCCACAACCATCAACTTATCGTTGATGCCATCACCTTGCGGGCTGAACACGTTGGGGATCATGATCAAGTTGCTTTCCTCGAGTGTGGCTAATGGGTCATCAGCCGTGGCGGGTGCCGTTTCATTGCCCGCCTGCACCGGTTGCATCGTTTCTTCCGGTACCGAGGGGGGCTGGTTCATGGTCGTGGTCCGTTGGGCGGGCGTTACGGGCGGGCCATCGTTGGCTTGTGCCACCGGTGCTGGGGGTGCAGTGGCCGGCACTGGGGTCGCAGCGTTGCTTTCCGTGCCGGGGCTGGCCTCGGTTTGCGCAGGTGTATCAGCGGTTTCCAAGGCGGCGGCGCGCTTTTCTTCAGCATCGCCGGTGTCCTGCGGGTTGCGTTGCGCATGGCGCCCGGTTTTTGGTGCCACCGCGGGCATGGCCTTTTTAAGGGCCGGGGCGGCTATTGCTTCCGCGGGTTGTGCCTGTTCCCCGGAATGCGCTGGCATGGCCTGTTCCGGATCAACCGCCACTGCCGTTTGGGCCTGTGCGGCGGCCGTTTCCAGTGATTCAACGGTGGTCACGGGAGTGGCATTCTGTGTTTGCCCTGGCGGGGTGGGCCACAGCAACGCGCCGGCCGTTATGGCCACGGCGGCAATACCGGCCGCGATCCAACCCGCGCCCAGGCCGGTACCGGTGGCCGCGGTGCCGGTTGTTGCGAGTTGTCCGCTGATCTGCGCCCATGCCCCGGGGTCCACATCCACCTCGTGGCCCTCGAACTTGCGTTGCAGGCTCTCGCGGAAGGAGCCTTCGGCCCCGCCCAATTGCGAGCTGATGTTTTCCCAGGCACCGGCCGGCACGTCAGCCTCATGGGTCGCGAAACGTTCGCGGAATATGTTGATGAATTGATCTGCCATTTTCAATTGCCGTGCAGGTCAACGGTTTCCTTCGGCAACAGCTTGCGCAGGTATGCCCTTGCCTTCATGAATTGTGATTTCGATGTATTCTCCGATATGCCGAGCATTTCCCCGATCTCCTTATGCGGGTAGCCCTCAATGGCGAACAGGTTGAACACGGTGCGGTAGCCGGTGGGCAACGCCTGTATCAGCTTCATCAGTTCGCCGGTCTGCAGCCGGCTCAGGGCCTGCTCGTCCACCGCATGCAAATGCTCGGCCTCGGTCAGGTCAAGGCTGTGCCCAAAGGGCTTATCGCGGCGGATCTGGTCCAGGGCGGTATTCACCATGGTGCGTGCGATCCAGCCGCCCAACGGGCCATCACCGCGAAAGTGCTCCAACTTCTGGAACACTTTCACGAAACCGTCCTGCAGGATGTCCTGAGCCCGGTCCCGATCCGATGCGTATCGCATGCAAATGCTCATCATTTTTCGTGCATAGGCCTGGTAGAGCGCCTTTTGGGCGATCGCGTCACCCCGAAGGCATCCCGCAACCATCTGCTCATCAGTCATGGCCTTGTGTGGCTTATGATGCGATCGGCCCCGGCAAGGTTGCCTGAAGGCTGCATCCATCCATGCAAAGGTCTGTTTTATTGCTTCAGCATACCCGGCCCTACAACGTTTTGGCCGGTCCGTTCACCGTGTCCCCGCTACGCATGCGACCTTCGCGCCATGATCATTCCTTCCGCCCTGCAACCAGGCGATACCATGGCCATTGTGCCCACGGCCCGGGCCATCAGCAGGGCCGAATTGCAGGCCGGGATGGAGCTGGCCCGCGGTTGGGGGCTGAATGTGAAGCTGGGCATGGGTGTTGGCCGAAAGCACTTTCAGCAGGCAGGCACCATGGCCGAACGGGCCGCCGATTTGTGCGAGGCCGTTGCCGACCCGAAGGTGAAAGCCATTTGGTGCGCCCGGGGAGGCTATGGCACGGTGCACCTGCTGGGGCATGTGGACCTTGCCCAACTGCGCGCCCACCCGAAATGGATCGTGGGCTTCAGCGACGTTACCGTGCTGCACTCCGCACTGAACCACGTTGGCGTGGCTTCGCTGCACGCCCAGATGCCGTTCAATGTGCAGGGTAAGACCGCGGCGTGCACGGGTTCGCTGCAGCAGGCCCTGTTCGGCCAATGGCCCATGGAACTGGCCACCCCGGTGCCGCACCCCTTGAACCGGCAGGGCACGGCCGTGGGCGAGCTGGTGGGAGGCAACCTTTCCATTCTTTATTCCATGCGCGGAACGCCCTACGACCTGGACCCCCGGGGCAAGATCCTTTTCCTGGAGGACCTTGACGAATTGCTTTACCACGTGGACCGTATGGTGATGAACCTGAAACTGGGCGGATGGTTCGACCAGTTGGCCGGGCTGGTGGTGGGTGGCATGTCCGATATGCACGACAAGAACCCGGATGACCCCTTTGGGCAAAGTGCGGAAGAGATCCTTGACCGCGCCCTGGGCGACGCGCCTTTCCCCGTTTGTTTTGGTTTCCCGGCAGGCCACATGGCCGATAACCGCTGCCTGGCCATGGGCACAAAAGCAAAGCTCAGCGTCACCCTGGCGGGTGCGGCGCTGAGCTTCGACGGCGTTGCGGCCGATGCGGCGGGCTAGTTCCGCTCGAACTTGGTGAAGCCTGCGGGGACCTGGAAGAGATCGGTGCGCTGCTGCCCGCGTGCCACCTTGGTCACTTCCAAGCGGCTCACTTCGCTGCCATCCATCTTCTGTTCCACGCCCAGCATGGGGAACACGCCTTTCGCCCCGTCGATCTTCAGGAAAAAGAGCGCCTGTTCATCCTTGCGGTTCAGGGTTTCGAGCATGGGAATGAAAAAATCGAAGGCGTCCTGTGCCACCCAATAGGTGAGGGTACGGTCCTCGGAAGGGCTTTTCACCACCCATTTTTCGCACTTATAGCCTGCCATGTCCTTGGTTTCGCCGGTCTTTTTCACCTCGGCCTTGAATTCTTTGGGGAGCCGCATGTTGGGCACATCCATGTACAGCTTGCGGTCGGGGCTCAAGGCCGTTACCGACCGGTCGCGGTTGTCCACGAGCATAATGCCTTGCACGGCACCACGCGCGCTCAATTCCTCAATGCGCACATGGTCGCCCTTGACGTAGTATTTGTAATTGGTGACCACCGGCCCGGTGGTCTTGGTGAATTCGATGGTGCCCTCGAATGCCTGGGCATTCACGGCGGCGGCTCCGGCCAGCATGCCGCCGGCCATGGTAAGTGTTCGGAACAATGGGATCATGCGGCTAATTTTTGGGAATGAATGGGACCCGGCGAAAGATGCTGACCTTTGCCTTCCAACGCGCGGCCCGGCCACCGGGTTACGCGACCGTTCAACTTTAGTTTCAATGGCCGAACATAACCGTACCGGTGCAGAGGGCGAACGCTTGGCACGCCAATGGTTGGTGGAGAACGGCTTCACCGTGCTGCACCGCAACTGGCGGCATGGCCGGGCGGAGATCGACATTGTGGCCCGCGATGGCCGTTTTCTGGTGGTGGTGGAGGTGAAGACACGCGCCAGTGGCCAGTGGGGCGAACCCGAACTGGCGGTGAACCATGCCAAACGCAAGCAATTGATCCGCGCGGCTGACGAGCTTGTGCGCCTGCAGGCCGAGGATCTTGAGGTGCGTTTCGACATCATTAGTATCGTAAACTCCGCCGAAGGCCACGAGATCGTGCATATCCCCAACGCATTCTACGCGACCCTATGAGCAAACGCAATACCGGCAGGCCGCAACGGCCTGGCCAACCAGGTGGAAAGCCCCGGCCCGGCCAACGGCCCTCTGGAAGAAACTCCCGGCCCGGGGGCGGTCCACGCCGGGAAAGAACCGATGATGACCCCTACGCGGAAAGGGGTGCCGAACGCCCCATGCGGGCCAAGCGGGGCACGGGTCGCCAAGGCGGGGAAAGCACGGGCCGCCCACCTGCCCGCAAAGGCCCGTTCCCGGGAGCGGCCCGGCGATTGGAAGGAAGGGACCGAAAAGCGGCGGATAGGCCGTGGGACCGGCAGAGCAAGGATGAGCGCAACTGGCGCGAGAACGACCCCGGCGCACGGAGGCCGTTCCGCAAAGGCGAACGCAGCAACCGCTTCAGCCTGCCCAATCCGGCCAATGATGGATTGATCCGCCTGAACCGCTATTTGGCGCAGGCCGGCGTGGGCAGCCGCCGCGAGGCCGATGAATTGATCGCGGCCGGGGCAGTGACCGTGAATGGCAAGGTGGTGACCGAATTGGGCACCAAGGTGCACCCCACCGACAAGGTGCATTTCGGTGGCCAAAGGCTCAGCCTGGAACAGCTGCGCTACGTGCTGCTGAACAAGCCGAAGGACACCATTACCACAACGGACGACCCGCGCGAGCGGCACACGGTAATGTCCCTGGTGGCCAAGGCCGGCCCCGAACGATTGTACCCCGTGGGCCGCTTGGACCGTAATACCACCGGTGTGCTGCTGCTCACCAACGACGGCGACCTGGCCAAAAAGCTCACCCATCCATCGTATGGCGCGGAGAAGCTGTACCATGCCACCCTCGACCGCTCGATCACCGTGGAGGACCTGCACCGCTTGGTGGAAGGTGTGATGCTGGACGACGGGCCGGCACAGGCGGATGAGGCAAGCTTTGTGGGCGACAGCAAGCGCGAGGTGGGCCTGAAGATCCACATGGGGCGCAACCGCGTGGTGCGCCGCATGTTCGAGGCCCTTGGGGCCGAGGTGGTGAAGCTGGACCGCGTGATGTTTGCGGGACTCACCAAAAAGGACCTGCAGCGCGGGCGTTGGCGCCACCTTTCAGAAAAGGAGGTGGTGTGGTTGAAACAGATCAAGCCAGCACCGAAAAGGCCGCGTACGAAAGGAGGGCAGTAGCTCCAGGTGCCATATTCAGCGAAAGGATGATGATGGCCATGCCGAGGACCAGTTCCAGAAGCATGGCGAACATGAGGTAATTGCCCGCCGGGCCAAGCTTTCTCCGGGAATACAGCCGGCCGAGGCCGGAAAAAAGTACGACCACCCCGAGCAGCGGAATGGCGCTGCCCATGGCGGCTGGCCGGTATGCAGCAAAAGCCAAAAGGAAGCCGCATCCGAAATAGATGCCCGACAAGAACCGGAGGAGATTGTCGAGTACGGGCTGGGTTGGCGTACCAACGGGCAAATAGTGCATTGCCCCTTTCAGCATGATGTTCGTGCCGCCCAGGAAACAAATGAGGGCGACCAGGCCGAGAATGATACGGAGGAACAGTAGGGACATGGCCAATGGTTCCGTGTATACCGGTCACAAGGTATCTGGAGGCGCAAAGGGGCCTGCCCTTCTGTAACACTTTTTCATGGGCAAGGAAGGATGCCGAACCAATTGCCTGGCGGGGTTGTATGGTGAAGGATGAGCAATACGAAAACCCGCGACACCGCGCTGCGTTATGGCCTGCGCTTGATCGCCGTTCCCTTCGTGGCCTTGGCCGCCATGGCCTGTACCAGCGATGCAAATTCACCCAGCAGGACCACCCTGGACCTCGGCGATTGCAGCGTTCAGCTGTTCGATGGCGATAATTTCAAGGACGACAACATCATTGTTCAGGGTCCGGGTGAATTTGCCGACCTTTCCAAACTGCCGGGCGCCACTAAGAACTGGGATGATGAGGCCGATTCGTTCAAGGTGGCGGAAGGCACGGTGCTAACGGTATGGACCAAGAAGAATTTCGAGGGCGATTCGGTCATTTACAACGGGCCGATGGATGTGCCCTCCGCCGATGAACCGCGTTCGATGAAGATCAGCTGCAAGCGCTAACTTCATCCCGCTGCAAATTGCAGCCGCAATACGCACGATTTCATGCCGGAACTGGTTATTGAGGCGCGCAAGGCGTTCATCAGCGAGCTGCTGGGCGTGCGCAGGATCCTGCCATTCCGCAAGCGCCGCATGGTGGGCCCTTTCATCTTCATGGACCATGCCGGGCCGGTGAACCTGGCACCCAAGGAACTTTCCGCCATGGACGTGCTGCCGCATCCGCATATCGGGCTTTCCACGGTAAGCTATCTCTTGGGCGGGGCGGTGATGCACCGCGACGGACTTGGGGTGGAACAGGAGATCAGGCCCGGTGAGGTGAACTGGATGACCGCCGGAAGCGGCATTTCCCACTCGGAGCGCTTTGAAGATCCCGGGGTCCTGTCGCAAGGTTCGTTGGAGATGCTGCAGACGTGGGTGGCCTTGCCTGAAAAGGCTGAGGAAACGGCACCTGAGTTCACCAACTACAAACCCGGGCACATGCCCACCGTGGATGAGGGCGGGTTGTGGATGCGCGTGATCGCAGGTGATGCCTACGGGCTGCGCAGCCCGGTGAGGACGCATTCCCCGCTGTTCTACATCCACGCCCGGCTGCAGCCTGGTGCGCGCATCGATTTGCCGCAAGGCCATACCGAACGTGCGGTGTACGTGGTGCACGGGGAAGTTGAATTGGGCGGGGTACGTTACCGGCCCGGGCAAATGCTCGTGTTCTCGCCCGGGGCCTCAGCGGTGGTAAAGGCCGTACTGGATTCCACCTTGATGCTCCTGGGCGGCGAACCCTTGGGCGAGCGGTTCATCTGGTGGAATTTCGTTTCCTCCAGCAAGGAACGGATCGAGCAGGCCAAGGCCGATTGGAAAGCGGGGCGCATCGTGCTGCCACCAACGGACAACAAGGAGTTCATTCCCTTGCCGGAAGCCAAGGGCGGGCCTGCCGGTGCGGTCCCCTCGCCCGAGGTGCTATCGTAGGCGCGGCCGGCACCGGCGGTGCCCAGGACCGGAACCCAGGCGCTGGAGGCCCAGGAACACCAGGGCGCCAATGGCATAGCACAGGACGTCGAGCGGGTCACCCGTATAGCGCGGCGAAACAGCGGGCAGGTAAACTTCAAAATACACTGAAAAAATGGCCACAACGGCCAGCATGTGGTAGCGCCCCGCAAGCCAGGCGCGATCCTTTCCGCGGAGCCAGGCCCCGTGCAGGGCCAGCACACCCACCAGCGGAATGCACAACAGGTCGTTGAGGTGGCCGGTTACCCACCAAGGCAGGGGAAAGCCCTGATGGACAAGCCACGAATGGGCGAGAAACACCAACAGGGATGCCAGGGCATATAGATGAAGCCAAGGCAGCGGAATACCAATTTTCATAACAGCAGGATGCTGATCAGCCAGGCGATGAACGTGGCGATACCCATGAAGACCAAGCTTACACCCTTAATGAGGAAATATAGTCCCCGGACCACCGGGACACGGCTGTTCCTCATTCGGGACAGGGCGCTTTTCTCCCGCCCGTTTTCACCCACCGCCATGAATCCGCTTGCCACCAAGCGCGCACGTGCCGCCTTGGCGGGTAAACATAGGCCCTACCTTGTGAAGCAATGGATGGCAGGATCAAGATCATACAGGGCGACATTACCACCCAGCGGGTGGATGTGATCGTGAATGCGGCCAACCAAAGCCTGCTGGGCGGCGGTGGCGTGGATGGTGCGATCCACCGGGCCGCCGGCCCCGAATTGCTGGAAGCATGCCGGCGCTTGAATGGCTGCGCCACCGGCGGGGCGAAGATCACAGCGGGCTATCGGCTCCCCGCGAAGTATGTGGTGCATGCCGTTGGCCCGGTATGGCAGGGCGGCGGTGCCTACGAGGCGCAACTGCTGGCCGCGTGCTACAGGAAAAGCATGCAATTGGCGATTGACCACGGGGCGAAGAGCATCGCCTTCCCTGCGATCAGCACGGGAGCATACGGATATCCGGTGGAGGAGGCCACAACGGTGGCCCTTCGCGAGGTGTCGCAATTCCTGCTGAACGCACCGGAGATCACCGCGGTGCACATGGTCTGCTTCGATGGGCGCACATTCGCGACCTACCGTGCCATTGCGGAACGGGTCCTGGGTTAAGGCTGCCGGCCATCCAAGCTGATGCGCTCATCACCGGGCCGGTAATCCACGTAGTTCACGAAGAATTGCAGCATTTCATCGGTGGTGCGCATGTGGCGTCCCTTGGGGGCCAATGCCGTGCGCGGCGGGTCGAACGGGTTGTTGGGGTTGGCCGCGGTATTGTCCATCACCGCTTCAACGTGAATGACGCTTTGTGCCGGGATATGCAACATGCGTGGGAAGGTGTATGCGAATTGCCAACGGAAATCCCAGTCCGGTATGCGGATCAGCGGGATGGTGTCGCCCTTGGCGGTAACGGCATACGCCAGGAATGACCGGCCCAACAGGTGCAGGTGGGGGTTCACGGTGAGCACGCTGATGTCGCCGGGCACGGCCAGGCTTGTGCGGAAGGTCATGATGGTGTCGGGCGGTATCACCAATTCGGGCACCACGGGGCTGCTGCCCAAGGTGCCCAGCATCAATTCCTTCATGGGCCTTTGCGGCGGTTTGGGGCTGAACCATAAGTTGAACCGCGACCGGTCCACCGTGTCGCGCATGCTGGGCCCGTAATGCAGGGTGTTCATCAGAAAGGCACCTTTTCGTGGTAGCCAGTACCCCCCGATCCCTGGCGGATAAACCGGCGGCGATAACCCCGGCAGGTAGTTCACCATGTTGGGGGTAAGCTCGGGCCAGCTGCCGTCGTCGTTCTGCAACCCCAGGTCCGCGTATGCATCCAGGCTTTGGGTGGCATCTGCGTCCATGTAGGCCGGGCCGGCGAAAACGTCGCGTTTGGCGCCGGGTGCATAGGATACCATGGCCCCGTTCATGTGATGCACGTACCGCCGGTTGCCGGGCACAAATTCAACGGCGCGCAGAAAGGTATCGGCCGGCAGTTCGAAGGGTGCTTTGGCGATCATGAAACGGTCGCGGTTGTCGCCGGGCAGGTGGAGCGTATCGGGCAGCCAGACCACGGCATCGGGCGGCCCGATCTCCCAGGGCATGCCGCCCTGCGCCAATTTCAATGTGTCAATGGTACCCAGCCCTGAAGTGTCGCCGGCCAAGGCGCCCTGGTCCACCCATTTGGCGATCAAGGCGATCTGCCGGGCATTCAGTGCGCGCTCCCCCAGGAAACGGGTATAGGCCGTATCGGCGGGCCAGGGCGGCATCCAGCGGCCCACCACCATTTTGCGCACGGTCCGGGCCTTGCGCCGCACGTCCTCGTAACTGATCAGCGGAAAGGGCCCTGACCGGCCCTGGCGATGACAACCGATGCAGTTGGCACGGATGATCGGCGCCACGTGGGCAAAGGTCACCGTATCGGGCAGGCCCGCCACCACGGGCATGGGGTCCATCTGGGCCGAGTTTCCCGTTGGCGCACTGCAGCCCGGCAGCAATACGGCCACTAGGCCGATGAACACCGGCCAATGCCAAGCCGCCTGCATGCTGTTCAATCGTCGCATTCCACAATACAGCCTACCGCTACCACTTCCTGTTGAGGCTTGCCGGTTGCCAGGAACGCCTCCAACGCTTCGGCCAGGTAGGCCTTGGTGGCCATCGGCTTTTTCCGCCCTTCGCGCACGGGGCGGTCATCCAAGGCCCCCCGGTACACCACGCGGCCATCTGGTGCAACGATGAAACATTCCGGCGTTACCCGCGCCTGCAGCGCCAAGGCGAGCCGGCAGTCGTTGTCCATGATCTGTGGGAAGGCCAGGCCAGCCCCTTGCGCGAATGCCCCGGCCTCGTCATGCTGCATGAAAGCCCCGGTGTATACGCCAACGACAGATACGCCCTTGGCGGTGTGATCATCCGCGAAGCGCTGGAAATCGTGCGTGTACAATTGGGTGATGGGGCATTCGGGGTCGAGGGTGAAGAATATTGTGGCCTTTTCACCCAGCAGGCTCCCCAAGGTTTGTTGGCCACCTTCCAGCAGCGCCATTGATTCGTTGCGAAGGCCACTCACCGAGGCGGGCCTTGTACACGACCACAGGCCGCATGCGGCCATCAGGATCAAACCGCCCTTGCGCATGGTGCAAAGCTACCAGCGGGCACCGGCCGTGCTGCTTCACTTCAGCTCGCCGAACTTGCCTGCGTTGAAATCCTGGAACGCCTGTGCCAATTCCGCTTGGGTGTTCATGACAAATGGCCCATAGGCGGCGATGGGTTCGCGCAAGGGTTCGCCGGCGGCCACCAGCACCACGGCGTCCGTGGTCGCCTCTATGGTGAATTGCGTACCCGCAGCGGCAAACAGCACAAGGTGGTCCGTGCCGGCATCGGCCTGATCGTTCACCCGTATGCTGCCCTCGATCACCAACAGGAAACAGGTATAGTGCGCCGGGAATTCGAATCCGGCCCGGCCGTGTGCCCGCAACTTCGCATTGTACAGGTGCACGGGTGAAAATGTGGTGGCGGGCCCCTGTGTGCCCTGGTAGGTCCCGGCGATCACTTCCACCATGCCGGCCGCGTTGGGCAATTCATGCCGGCCCATGTCGGCAGGTGCCAATGCCTGGTACTTGGCCGGGGTGTTCTTGCTCTTGGCGGGCAGGTTCACCCACAGCTGCACCATTTGGAACGGGCCGCCGGCCCTGCTGAACGCTTCTTCGTGGTATTCCTTGTGGAGCACGCCCCTGCCCGCGGTCATCCACTGCACCCCGCCCTCGCTGATCAGACCCCCGCCGCCACTGCTGTCCTGGTGCGCCACGCTGCCGCGGTATGCCAAGGTCACCGTTTCGAAGCCTTTGTGCGGATGCACGCCCACGCCCTTCGGCTTTTCCGAAGGGGGGAATTCGATCAATGAGTTGTAATCGAGCACCAGGAACGGATCCATGCGTTGGCGGCTGAGCAAGGGCACGCCTTGGATGAAGCCGTGCACGCGGAATCCATCGCCCACGAAATGCGGCGCGGGTGGCGCAACCACCGCTTCGATCGATTTGTTCTCCATGCTTGTCCTGTCCGGCCATGGATGAATGCACGGCCCGGTTGTTTTGTTCACCCCCGCACGATGGCCTGTGGCCTGATGGCCCTTTGTTCCAACCTGCGCTGGTGCCACCCGTTGAGCGATATACAGGCGAGTATGAGGGCAAAACCGATGTAGGAACCCATGCGCATGCGTTCGCTTTCCGGCCACAGCACCAAGGCAATGAGGATCGTGTACACCGGTTCAAGATTCACGGTAAGGATCACGGTGAAGGGTGTAAGGCGCTTGAGGACATGAATGCCCGCGGTGAAGGCGAAAGTGGTGCACACCAGGCCCAGCACCAGGTAGCCGGCCACGTCGGAGGCGGGCATGTTCCACAAGGGTGGGGGCAGGTCGCCGCGCCAGGCCAGCCAAAGGCCCATGCCCGCGATCACGGTGAGCAATTCATAAAAGCAGATGCGCACGGCCTCCCCGCGTTTCACAAGTCTGCTGTTGACCACGTTGAACCAGGCGCTGAACAGGGCGCTGAGCGTGCCCAGCACGATGCCTTCGCGGTACTCGGTCTCCAGGCCGAAGATCAACAGCAGGGCACCCATGATCACCAGGCCGAGCATCAGCTCGAACAAGCTTACGCGCTGCTTGGTCCAGAACGGGGTGATCAAGGCGGTGAAAAAGGTGCTGGTGCTAAGGCAAGTAACGGCCACCGATGCGCTGCCCCGCTTGATGGCCAGATAAAAGGTGGTCCAATGGGCCAGGATGATGAGGCCGGTAAGCAGGTAGCGGCCCAGATCGGGAGTGCGCGGCGAAAGGGTCACTTTCATCCAGCGTGCCACGGCCACAAGGCCGACGCAGGCAATGATGGTGCGCACCAGCACGATGTGTTCCGCGCTCTGGTCGATCCACTTGCCCAGGATGCCGGTCCAGCCCCAGATGAAGACGGTGATGTGCAGCAGCAGCAGGGCGCTGCGCCGCGATGCGTCCGCGCCCGGTTGATCGGCGGGGGCTGTGCCCATGCTATCGGATGTTCTGCAGCTTGGTCCTCAATTCCTCCACCAAGGCCCGCTGGCGTTCGATCTCGGCCTGTTTGGCCTGCTGGTCCTGCCGGTTCTTTTTCAATGCCCATTGCAGGTCCTCCTTGCGCTTTTCTTGCGCCTGCATGGTGTGTGCTGCGCGCTTGACCTTGTCCTGCAGCATCCGTTGTTCCTTTTGTTGTGCGCGCATATCACCCGCTGCCGCGCTGTCCGTGTGGGCCAGGTTTCCCGCCATTTCCTGCAAACGTTCTTCCCCGGCCTGGCGGTCGCGCGTGGCTTGTTGCCCGCGTTGTTCAGCCTTTCGAATGTTGTCCCCGGCGCGTTGCTCCTCGCGTTTCAGCAGCTCCAGTTGCCGTTCGAGCAGGTCGGCCTGCCGCAAACCCTGGTCCAGGTCGGCCTGTGCCAATTGGCGCCTGAGCAGCAGTGCGCGTTGTTGCACCCAATCGGTACAGCCGGCCAATTCGCGCTCCGGCGAATCGGGGCCCACGTAGCCGCTTGTGGTAAAAAAGGCGATGTGTGCCAAGGTGTAGCTGGATCCCTTGGGCTGCTCCACGGCGATCTGTATGCGCATGGTATCCGCCGATGCCGCAGGGATGCGCGCAGCGGCACCGGTCATCTCCTTGCGGTCGGTCACCTTCATGCTCACCGCCTTCAATTCGTTGTGCCAGAAGCGCGAGACCTCGCGGAGCCGTGCACCTTCCACCATGACATCGAAGCACGGATGCACCCCGTTGCTGTACTGGTGGGCGCCGCGCATCACATCCGCCTGGGCCTGTGCGCCCGGTTGCAGCGCGATGGCACTGGCCAGTAGCATGGCCACCCGAAGGAAATGATGCACACGGCCGGTCTTCATTCCTCGTCCACGCGGGTTACGCCGCCGCTGAGGATGAACTTCATCACCTCGGCCGCCTTGGCGTCGATGGGTTTCACACTGGCCACGGGCACGATGAAGAGCCGGCCGCTCCAGGCGAAACTGTAGGGCACGTAAACAGCCACGTGGTCGGCCCCGATGCCCAAGTGGGCAAGGTCTTCCTGGGTGAGGAAGCCCAATTGGCCAAGACCGGAGCCGTCCAAGGGCATGATCAAAACCGGCCGGTCGAATTTCTTCTTGCTGCCCACCAGCCCTTCCATCAGGTCCTTCAGGGCATCATACACGGTTTTCAGGAAGGGCACGCGGCGCAACAGGTCGTCGCCGATCTCGGCGAGCCGCTGGTACAGGAAGGTGGAGCCAAGCCAGCCGATGAGCACCACGCTTACCAGAACGATCAGCAGGCCAAGGCCGGGTATTTCCACCTGCACGATCTGGTCCAGCCAGGCCAGCACCTCGTAGGCCACCAGGGCAATGACGGCCACGGGAACGATCAGCAGCAGGCCGCGGAAGAAATAGCCGAGGATCTTTTGGCCCGGCTTGCGGTTCTCCTTCATGGCGCGAAATTATTCCACGGTCAATGTACGGCGGCCCGCGCTGTCGGCATGCATCAGTGCCGGGGTCGCCCTTGCAAACCCTCGCGCACGCGTTTGGGCAGGGCTTCGGCCACCAGGGCATAGCTGTGCTGCAACAATTCCTCGATCAAGGCATCCTTCACACTGCCGTCGGTACGCACGGTGTTCCAGTGTTTCTTGTTCATGTGGTACCCGGGCGTAATGCCCTCATGGTACTCGCGCAATTCAACGGCCCGCTCCGGGTCGCACTTGAGGTTAACGCTTTGGAACAGGTGGATATCGGTCAGGGCGAAGATCTTTCCACCCACCTTGAACACGAGTGTTTCCGGGCCGAAGGGCGTTTCCTCTGTGGCGCCCGGTTTAGCCAGGCACAGCTCGCGGAAGCGTTCGATGTTCATGGCAGGGGTGCGTACAGCACCGGGCGGCTCGGGGCAGCGTCGTTGATGAAGTTGGGCAATTGCAGTTCCAGCAGGTATTCGCCGTCGCGCACATGGTCCGGCACGAAGATCATTTCGGTGATGGTGCGCGTGAGGTCGGTGCTGCGCGGATGGTCCCAGAAGGCGCGATGCGCCGAAAGCCTGCCCTCGTCGCGCTCGCGGTCCACGCTGGGCAGGTCCAGCAGCAAGTGTTTCACGCCGATGCTGCGGAGCCATTTGCAGGCCTCCGCCTCCACGTAGGGCGGGTCGGTATTGCTCCACTGCCGCGTGCGTTTGCCGATGTCGTTCGGCCACGTGCGCAATACCAGTGCCTCGGGCGGTTTTTCATTCACCGTGCTGCGCAATTGCTCCAGGGTGACGATCCGCGCCGGTCCTTCGGCGGTGCGGCGCTCAACGGGCAGCACGCTGATCAGTTGCGCGGTGAACCAGAAGCGTTGCAGCATATTGCCCACCGGGTGCACCAACCGCGCGATGTGGCCCACACTTTCGGTGTGCGTGCCGTGCCCATGGGGGTTGAAATGCACGTCGCGGAAATTGACCGAGGCACCGTCCTGCACCATGTAGGTGCGATCCCCATCGCTCACCGGCGTGAAGCGGGGTGGACCGACATACCAGGCGCGCGGCCCACTGTCGGCATCCAAGGGTATGGAAAGGTCGATGGGCTTGTCCAGCGCTATGCGCCAGGTGCGGCCGTGGTGGGTGATCTCGGCGATCATGTAGTGGGCATGAACAGGTCCGAGGCGATGCGGTCCGCGAAGTGCTTGCCCTTGGCGGTAAGGAACAGGCGCCCGTCGTGCACGCGCAATTCGCCCAGCGCAATGTAGTGCTGAACGGCCTTTCCGCTGATCTGCCCGAATTCCTGGCCCAGGGCGGCCAGCTCCACGCCCCACATGGTGCGCAGGCCGGTGAGCAGCACCTCGTTCGAGCGCTGCCTGGCGGTAAGGGTTTCTTCCTCCCAATACACGGTGCCCTGGTCAACGCCCTGTGCGTAGCGCACATTGTTGGCCACATTCCATCGCCGGCGCATGCCGCTGAACGAATGGGCCGACGGGCCGATGCCCAAGTAGGGCACACCTTTCCAATAATTCGTGTTGTGCACGGCAAAATGCCCCTCACGGCCGAAATTGCTGATCTCGTAGTGCTGCAGCCCGGCCCGGTCCAGTTTGTTGATGGCATGGTCGAACTGGAGCATTTGCCGGTCGTCCGGCGGCAGGGTCACTTTTCCGGTCTCCACGTGGTGTATCAGCGCTGTATGCGGTTCCACGGTAAGGCAATAGGCTGAAAGGTGGGGCATGCCATGGTCCAGCGCGATGGCGAGTTGCTCGTCCCATTCGGCCAGGACCATGCCGGGCAAGGCGTACAGCAGGTCGATCGTCCATGAGCGCAAGTTGGAGCCGGCGAGCAACTTCAAGGCATCCAAGGTTTGCCGGGCGTTGTGCGCACGGCCCATCCACTGCAAGCGTTCCTCGCGGAAGCTTTGCACGCCGAGGCTTACGCGGTTGATGCCCAGTTCCTGCCATGCGGCCAGCACTTCGGCGTTCATGTCATCCGGATTGGCCTCTATGGTGATCTCGGCCTCCGGCAGCACCGCGGTGAGCGATCGGGCCTCCTGCAACAGCAGGCCCAATTCCTGCGGCGTAAGCTGGCTTGGGGTGCCGCCGCCGAAATAGATGGTTTGCAAGGCCTCCGCACCCAGTTCACCATGGCGCTCACGCAATTCCTTCCGCATGGCGGCCAGTACCTGCGGCTTGGTGCGCGGCGAGGTGCTGAAATGGAAATCGCAGTATACGCAGGCCTTGCGGCAGAAAGGGATATGGAAGTAGAGGCCGGGCACGGGAAGATCGGGCACAAAGGTGTAGTGGCTCGTGGTTGCTGGTTGCGCTGTCAGGTTTTGGAGGGGCTGCCCGGATTTGCAGGCCAGTGCAGGGGCTTTTTAGGCTCCCATGGGATCGCTGGTCCTGTTCATTCGTGGCCCAGGGTGTTACGCTTTCAATGTGATCCGGAAGGTTGTGCCCTTCCCCACGGTTGAGCGCTTCACGTAAATGCGGCCCTTGTGGTAGCTTTCGATGATGCGCTTGGTGAGCGATAGGCCGAGGCCCCAACCGCGCTTTTTTGTTGTGTAGCCCGGGCGGAATACGGTTTTCAGCTTGGTGGACGGTATGCCCTTGCCGCTGTCGGCCACGTCCACATGCACTTCGTTGCCGCTCTTTTCGGTGGTGATCGCAATGTTGCCCTCGCCTTCCATGGCATCCACGGCGTTGCGCACCAGGTTTTCAATGACCCAACTGAACAGGGCCTTGTTCAAAGGCACGATGAGGTTGCCGACCGCGGGTTCCACTACGATATTGACGTGGCGCGGCAACCGCGGCCGCAGGTACTGCACCGTGTCGCGGATCACCAGCCCGATGGGTTCCGGCACCAATTCAGGCGCCGACCCGATCTTGCTGAACCGCTCGGTGATCATTTCCAAGCGTTCCACATCGCGGCTCATTTCCTGGGCGGCCTGTGGCGATGTTCCGCCCTCTTTCAAAAGCTCCATCCAGGCCATCAGCGAACTGAGCGGCGTGCCCAACTGGTGGGCCGTTTCCTTGGCCATGCCCACCCATACCTGGTTCTGCTCCGCATTGCGGAAAAGGCTGAACAGGGCGTAGCTCACCAGCAGGAACAGGCCGATGATGATGAGCTGCACGTAGGGGAAATAGCGCAGTTGGGTGATCACGCGGCTTTCCTCGTAGAAGATGTAATGCCGGCCGCGGCCCGCCAATGAAACTTCAATGGGCGGGTTGACCTGGGCCATGGCTGCAATGCGTGCCTGCAGCTCTGTGTTGTTGGCCATGGCACCCGCATCGATGTTGCTGTGCTCGATCACACGGGTGCGCGTGCTGTCGGTGTAGATCACCGGTACGGCCGCGGTGTTCATCACGGTTTCGCTGATGAAGCTGCGAATGATGTTGTCCATCACTTCCTGCAATTCGGTCACAATGTGCGAGTCCTTGTAATGCAGGTACTGCTTGCGGTTGCCGTACAGGGTAATGGGAATGGGTTCATGAAGGGCATCCATGCGGGCCACCTCTGCGCGCAAGGAGTCGGGGCTGCCCTCGATGCCGCTTTCGAGGTTGCGGCTGGCGGTGGGCCTTCCTTTCTCATCGGTTATGATCACCGGTATGGTGGTGTTTCCGCTTACCACTTTCAGGTAGAAGCTGAGGTCGTTCACGTCGTCGCTGGCCAAGTGCACCTGGGCGTCGGCCCACAGTTCCACGCGCTTGCGTTCCTCCTCGCGCAGGCGGTGGAAAAGCGAATCGGTGTAATTGACCAGTTGGGCGCGGTTACGCACGGCCTCGGCCCATAGCTCCACCTTGCGCCGTTCCTCCTGGCGCACCTTGTTCACGATGCGGTTGCTGTACCACAGCGAGGCACCCACGATCAGCATGGCGGCCAGGGCCAGCACCAGCTTCCAGCGTTGCTTGCGCGAATAGAGGTTCATGGGTGCGGTGCGCGGTGCCGGCACTTCCTTTATTCCACGGTGATCACCGGCGTGGGCGAGTTCTTTTCATCTTTTTGCAGCAGGCGGCCAAGACCTTTCTTGGGCTTGGGCGCGGGCTGTGCCTGTGTGGTTCCTTCCTCCCCGAATTGCACCGTAATGCGGTCCTGTCCGTGTGCCTTCGGTGTTTCGGGCCTTGTGGCGCCTTCGCCGCCGACCATGCCCTTCAATATGCCTTTCAGCTGGGCGGTTTCCTGGCGCATGCGCTCCTTGCGCCGGGCGGCGGCCATGGCACCGTCGTGCCCGAATTGAAGCTGGTCCGTGGTGCCGTACATGTGCAGGAAAACGCGCAGGCCGGTTCCGTCGTCAATGATCGGCCCGAATTCATCCTCGTTGCTCCTTCCGCTGCGGAACAGGTCGCCCAGGCGGAAGTTGAGGTGGTCATCCACCGTGCCGTCAAACCCGTGCGTGCCGCTTACTTCCATATCCATTACCGAACTGCTCACGGTCATCAGCGGCAAGTGCACCATGCGGTCCTTGATCTCGATGCGGTTTTCAAGCTTCGCGAACCGCACATTGCGGAATTGTTTGCGCAATGCGCCGGCATCCACAAAGGCCGCGGTGAGCTTGTTCCGTTGCAGGTAGTCGGCCACTTCGATCAGCGAGGCATGTTCATTCAGCTCCCCGTTCACCAAGCTGATGTCCGCCACGCAGCGCAAACGGTCCTGGTCCAGGCTGAAGTCGGGGCGCAGCGGCGCATTGAAGGCCAGTTGTGCATCGCCGCGCCCTTTCACGTGCCGCGAGGTGATGAAGGACTGCCCGAAGTCCTGGAACTCCGCGAAAAGCTTGTTCACGTCGATTCCCTTGAGCTCGGCGGTGATCGAAAGCGGGTAGGCCGGCGCGGGCCGCGCATCCAGTTTCAGGCTGCCGCGCACGGTGCCATCGGCGGTGCGGAAACTGAGCTGTTCCAAGGCCAATTGCTGCCCCGAGATCTTCAATTGACCGGTAATGGCTTTGGCGTTGAATTTCTCCATGCGCAGCTCGCCCACTTCCGCCCGCAGGTCAAGGTCGATCAATGGCGGCAGGGTAAAGGCGTACGCCGATGGTGATCCGGACCTTTCGCCCCCCGCCTCCAGCAGCGAGGCCAGGTCGATCAGCGGCGATGATCCCTTGGCCTCAATGGTAAGCCGCTGGTCCTTGAAGAAGGCATAAGGCATCAGGTTGCGGAGCGTTCCTGTAAGCTCCATGGGATTGCCTTGCAGGTTGAACCGCAATCCGTGCACCTTCGCATCGTTGCCGGCCAGGGCCATTTCGGCATTCAAGGCCGTGATCCTGTGGCGCAGGCCCTTCAGCTTCAGGCTGGCATCGTTCAGTTTCACGCTTCCGGTGATGGCCAACGCCTGCAGGTCGCTTGCACGGAGGTCCTCCACGTTGCGCAATTTGCCCTGTACATGGGCCGTGGCGTTCAACCTTCCGCCCACTTGCTCCAATGTGTCCAGGCCAATGAAGCGGAGCAGGTCGGCCAGGGCGAGGTCGGCATGCACATCGGCCAGCACCTTGGCATTACGCGTGCCGGTGAGTTCCAGGTGGCCGCCAATGGGGCCGGAGGATGAATTGGCCATGAAATTCTTCACCAACAGCTTGGCCGGTACCCAATCGGGGGTGAAGTCGATGGAAAATTGGCCATTCACCTTTTTGAACACGGTTCCTGAGGCCAGTTCGGTGAATCGGCCGTCGCGCAGCTCCATGCCCAACGAGAGCGCCGGACCGGGTGCGTGCATTGGGCCGCTGTAGTGCAGGGCCAGATCGGCCCTGCCGGCCATGCCATAGCGGCGGAGCGAGCGGCGCAGGCCGTCCGGCATCATTTGCACCACGGTGGCCAATTCCACGTTGAAGCCGTTCGCGCGCAGCTCCAGGTGATCGCCGTCCTCTTTCTCCAGTACGGCCAAGGTGAAGGAAACCGGACTTTTGCCGAGGAGCAGTTCACCTTTTTCCACCTCGAACGGCCGCCCTTGGCCACCGAAGCGCATACTGGCATCCAGCACCGTGCGGCGGTCGGACAGGTGGGTGCCTTGGGCATCTTTCCAACGGTCCAGCCATATATCGCCCTTGGCGGTAAGCCTTGACCCTTGGTCGCGGAATTGGCCGCCCAGCGCGAGCTTTTCGCTGGTGAAGGCCACATCCAGCGAGCTGCGGTCATCGCGGAAACGGGCTGCCAGGCCGTCGAAGGTCACGCGCTTGAGGTTGATGTTGGTGCCGCCGGTGGATGGCGAGGCCGAGGTGTCGGATTTCCATACCAGCCAGTTTTCCTTGCCCCTGGTGTCGAAACCCGGACGCAGTGTCACGCCGGTGCCGTGCAGTTCGCGGATCACCTGGTTGCCGGTGAGCAGGCTGAGGATGCTGAACTCCAGGTAAAGGTCCTCGGCGTAAAGCAGCGTGTCGGGTGCTTGTCCGTCGCTGCGTACCTCCTGCATGTAAGCGCCCTTGATGCGGAGCGATGCCTGTGGGAAGCGTTTGATGAGGGTAAGCTCGATGGCTTTTTGGTGCAGCGGTGCGGTGAGGTGCGTGTTGAGCACAGCCACCAGCCTCGATTTCACTTCATCTTGGAAGAAATAGGCCACAGCGGAGAGCAGGAGCAGTAGCCCGGCGACGGCGGCAAGGGTGATGAGCAGGAAGCGGCGGATGAAGCGCAGCATGGGGAAGGTCGCAAATTACCGGCATCCATGGGTGGTTCAGGGGGTGTTGCCCAGGGATCATGCACAGGAGGGTGTTCACCACGAACGCTGGATCGGGGTGTTTGGTGTCCACTGATCACACCGATTGGGGTTATCCACCGATTACACCACTTGGAGTTATCCACCGATTACACCGATTACACCGATTGGGGGTTGGTCCACCGATTGCACCGATTACACTGATTGGGGTTATCCACCGATTGCGCCGATTACACCGATTGGGGCGGGACGGTTGTTGGTTATTCCTTCAGGAAGCGAGTTGTTTGGACCTGGCCTTTGGTGTCGTGCAGTTCGCAGGTGTACAGGCCGGTGGGAAGGTGGGTTACGTCAATGGCCAAGTGGGGCCGCCATGGGGTTTCCTGGGTTTTTACCGCCTGGCCCAATGCATTCAGCAGCCGACAGGTTATGGTGCCCCGCAGTGTGGTGCCTGTGATGGTGAGCACATCGGCCACCGGGTTGGGGTAGGCTGAAATGGGCGGCGCAGCGCTGGGTGTGATCCCCACGTTCTGTGCGGGCACCACTTCTACTGTGTAGTCCTCCGTTTCGCCGGAGGAGTAGCCGGAGCCTGCACAGGGGTCGGGCGGGTTGTCCAGCCCGTATTGCAAGCGGATCCGCAGGCGCAACGGGCTTTCGGCGGCATCCGATGGCACGGTGACCATGGCGGCCCACGGGCCATTCCCGGCCAGGTCCATCACCAATTCCCCTGCTGATAGTGTACCGTCCGCATTCCAATCGATCCAGGCCCGAAGCGTTGATTCCTGCCAACTGGTGGTGGAGCCCACGTACAGCTCATGCGTTTCTCCGGGCGCCACTTGCGTGGAAAGCTGCCGGTAATCACTGTACCCGGTCACATCCGCGCAGGTCCATGCCGGGTCGCCCTGTTGGTTCAACAGCGTGTTGAAGTACACCACATCGATGTATTCGATCGGGCCGCCCCAATGTTCGGGAAGGCAGGTGAGCCCGAGGCATTCGTCATTCTCGTGGTAGGGGATCGTGTGCATGGCGTAGTTGGCCATGGTGAATGCGGTCTCGCGCCAAACACGTGCCATGTCCGCTTCATCGGCATTGCCGATGGGGTTGCCCTGGTCATCGTTCACCAATGGGGTGGAATAGAAATTCACATCGTTGCCGCAGAGGTGGGTGCGCCAATTGCCATTGTCGTGGCCGTTCTGGTGGTTCTCATTGTCCGGGTAGCAGTGCGCGCCCCCGGCGTTGTGCCCGGCCTCATGGCGGTACACCGTGGGCCAGGCCACGCCGCCCACACTGGCGCGGCCTGGCATGTAGCCCCAGCCGCCGGCTGAGCCGGGTGCGTTGGTGGGCGTTTGGAACACCACGAGCATGTCGGGGGCGGTGTTCCCGATCTCCGCGGAAAACCAGGTCCAGGCATCATCCAGCACGCTGGTCACGATGCCCGGGTTGTGCGGCGTTGTGCCCGTGGCCACCAGGCGTAGGTAAACGTCATCCACCAACGAATTGGCCAACCCCATGTTCACGGTTTCGATGTTCGCCTGGGCATGTGCATCAAGGTCACCGGCCACCTGTGCAGCGCCGGATGAATACCCGGCGAACACGTCCACCACGAAGCGCCCATCGGCATCGGTTTCATTGCAGGGGCCGCCACAATCCATGCGCGCTGCCCCGCGCGCGGCGGGTGGATGTGCAGCCTCCAGCGTCCTGCACCGGTGCCCGTTGAACGGCAGGCACTGGCGCACGCGGTACTCGTTGGGCGTTGAGCTGGGCAGCACTTGGAAGAAGCCGCGGTCGGTTTCGATGTTGGCCACCAGGCGGCCGGTGCGTTTGTTGAGCACGACCACCGTATTGCGGTAATGCGGAAGGTGCTCGAAGCGGCTGTCCGCGGCGCGCCCCCTCCATACCTGCAGCCACGGCAACGCCGTGTCTTTGGCGCGCTCCAGTTGCACCGTGTACTGCACATCGTCGAAAAGTTCCAGCAGCAGCGGCTGCGATAGGTCGATGGTGCTGGCCAGGCGCATGATGCGCATGCGTATTTCAGCCTCTGCCAAATGCTGTTCACCGGTTTGCACGCTGGCGTGTTGCGGTTCCACGGCAAATAGAGGCTGGACAGCTTGGCCCCGCAGTTGGGAAAAAGATGCACAGCACAGGAGCAGCAAGGGAAGAAGACCGAAGGGGTTCATGGGTTCCGGGGTTGTTGGGCAATGTAGCGGCCGCTGCTGAAAGGTCCACGCGTTGAGCATTATCAGCAAGCCTGATTTTGTGCGGGATAGTTTTGCTGCGCGATCCTGCGATGAACGAATACGAAGCTGCCCGATGAGGATGATGAAACTGCCGTTGCTGGTGGCCACCAGCGCCCTGTTGCTGTTTGTGGCCTGCAAAAAGGACAAGGAGGAGGTCGCCCCGCCATCCACGGGCAGCCCATCGGATCCGCGGCTGGTGGCCACATTGTCCGCCCCAGGTTTCCAGGCTGAAGTGATCAATGATGCAGGTGCACTCCAAGTGGGCTACAACAAGCTGCAGGTGAAGGTCACCGATGCGGATGGCACGCCGGTGAACCCGGCCTCGCTGGAATGGTATCCCCAGATGACCATGAACATGGACGGCATGGTGCACCAGCACAGTTGCCCCTATTCAACTTTGGCGCCGGCCGCATCGGGCGATGGCTACGAAGGGCACATCGTTTTCAACATGGCCAGCGACGGCACCGCGAACACCTGGGCCCTGCGGCTCACCATCCATGTCGATGGTACGGAACATGAGCTAACCGGTGCCATGAACGTGGCCAATACCGAGACCGCGTACCACAAGGTGTTCACCACGGGCATGGGCACGGACGGCGAGCTGTACTTGCTGGCGCTGATGCAACCTGCCTCCCCCGTGATCGGCGTGAATACGATCACCGCCGGGCTTTACCGCATGGATAGCGATGGGAGTTTCCCCGTAGTGGACGGTTACACCATACAGGTGGACCCGCGCATGCCGGGCATGGGCAACCACGGTGCGCCAGGCAACGCCGATATGGTGCAACAAGCCGATGGGTTGTACCGCGGCGCCGTGGGCTTTTCCATGTCCGGATACTGGAAGATCAACCTGGTGCTGCGCAATGGCTTCAATGAAACGGTGCTTGGCGAACCGGTGACCACCGATAACCCTGCCAGCAGCCTGCACTTCAAGGTGGAGTTTTGACCGCACCCTGCCATTGGTCAGCCCGCGGTGGGCCGCTCACCGGCAAACGTCAGCCCGGTGCGTGGTGCCCCGGTTACATTCGGCCTCCCAATGTGTAGGCACCCCATAGCGCCAAGGGCATGAAAATTCCCTGTCTTGCCGTCTTTTCGGCCATGGGCCTGTTGGCCGTGGCCCAGCAGCCGGACAGCCTGTTGCGCAACCTGGCCGACACCAGTGCCATCCGGCAACTTCAGGATGTGGTGGTGATCCCCAATGCCGTGGCCGGCCCCATGCAGGAAACAAAAGCCCTGGGTTCCTTGGACAGCTACCTCGAGCGCTCAGGTGCGGTGAACATGGTGCGGCGCGGCGCGTACGGCTGGGAACCGATGATCAACGGCATGTCCACCGAGCGCAGTGTGGTCACCATCGACGGTATGCGGGTATACCATGCCTGCACCGATAAAATGGACCCCATCACCTCATACGTGGAGAACACCAATCTTTCCGAGGCCAAGATCAGCGACGGGCAACAGGGTGCCGGGGCCGGCGGCACCATCGCAGGAAGCATCGACCTGGTGCGCCGGCGGTCGGGCTTCACCGCGCAACGGATGTTCCGGGGCTCGGTCTTCGGCGGGTACGAGACCAACAACGGCCAGCAGGTCCTGGGCACCGCGCTCAACTACTCGGCGCCGCACCATTTCCTGGACATCGACTTCACGCGCCGCAAGGCCGCCAACTACCATGCCGGCGCACGGGCCGGGCACACCAGCGAGGTGGAATACTCGCAATTCACCAAGTACAACATCTCCGCCATCACCGGCTATAAGTTCAATGGGCGGCAGGAGCTGGAGGCCTCGCTGATCTACGACCGTGCCAACGACGTGGGCTACCCCGGCCTGCCGATGGATGTGGCCCTGGCCGAGGCCATGATCGCTTCGCTGGAATACCGCTACAAGAACATTTCAAGGACATTCAGCCTGTGGGAAACGAAGGTGTACGTGAACACCATCACCCATATCATGGATGACAGCCACCGCCCGGAGGTGCCCATCCGCATGGACATGCCGGGCTGGACCCGCACGCAAGGCTTCAACAGTTCCCTCTCCGGTTCGCGGGGCAGGCACCGCTACAGGGCCACGGTGTCGGGTCACCGAAACAACTCGCTGGCCGAAATGACCATGTACCCCAATGATCCGGGGGAGGTGCACATGTTCATGCTCACATGGCCCGATGTGAACACCAGCTACGCCAGCGTGAATATCGAGGACCAAATACGCCTGGGAGAGAAGATGCTGTGGGCGCTGCAAGGCGGGATCGGCGTGCACCACAACGAGATCGCGAGCCAGCTCGGGCTGAACAGCCTGCGGCTCTTCTACCCCGGCCTGACCGCTGAAAAAACGCGGTTGCTACCGACCCTGTCCTCGCAGTGGAGCATGTACCACGGCCGTTTCACGCATAAGCTCACCCTGGGTGCCGGCAGCAGGGCGCCGTCGGTTTCCGAGGGCTATGGCTTCTACCTGCTTAACGTGAACGATAGGTACGACTATGTCGGCGACCCGGACCTGCGCAATGAGAGATCGGTGAATGTGGACTTGGGCACGAGCTACAAGCACAAGGGCCTTGCGCTGAAATGGAAGGCCAGCTATTTCCTCATTTCCGATTACATCATCGGCAAGCCGGCGGCGGGCCTGCATGCCATGAACATCAATGCGGTGGGCGTCAAGGTATATGGCCAGTTGCCCCATGCACAGCTGTTCAACACCTATCTGGAGGCCGAACAGCAGTTGGCCCCGCGGTGGAAGGTTCGCGCGGGCGCATCGTACCGCTACGGGCAAGGGAGCGGTGGCACCATTTTGCCCTTGATCCAGCCCCTTGGCTACCAGGCCGCGCTGCGTTACGGCAAGGGTAAATTCTTTGCCGAGGCCAGCCTGGATGGCAGCAGCAGCAATCGCAACAGCATCGAGTTCGGCGAAACGCGGAAGGCCGCCTATGCCGTGGTGAACGCCGCTGTTTCCAAGGAAATGGCGCTGGGTGGGAAGAAAAGCCTGGTGATGAAAGCGGGCGTGGAGAACATCCTCGACACGTACTATTCAACCTTCGCCGATTGGGCGGGCATACCACGCATGGGGCGCAACCTTTATGGCAACCTGATCTTCAGGTTTTAGTGGCGGGATCCCGCCAACCGCATGATCCCGCGGTACAGGTAGCGGTGCAAGCCCGGTGCGGGGTACAAGGCGGCCTGTACCAAGGCCTTGGCCAGCGTGGTGTGCGGCATCAGCCGGTATTTGGCCATCGGCCCGGCGAAAAGGGGGGCGAGCAGTTTCAAGGCCGCCAGGCCCATGGCCTCGGCGGGCCGCCTTTCCTGGCGCGGGCCGCTGATCACCGAAGGCTGCATAAGCGCCAGGCTATTGAAGCGCATGGCCCCGAGCGCGTGTTCCACCTCGCCCTTCACCCGGTTGTAGAAGAAACGCGAATGCGGATCGGCGCCCACGGCACTGATGATCACGAAGGTGGGCACGCCCAGCCTTTCCGCCCAACGGGCAATGGCCAGCGGCAGGTGCTTGTCCACGGCGGAAAAGGCCTCGCGGCTGCCGGCCTTTTTCATGGTGGTGCCCAAGCAGCAGATCACGGCATCGGCCCTTTCGTCGCGCAGCGCGCTGACCAGGTCAGGAGCGGTCCATTCCAACAGTTTGGCGTGTGGGCGGGGCTGCGCCCGGCGGGCCAGCGAGATCACCTGTCCGACCCGTGCATTGGCCAACAGCAATGGCAGCACGGCGCTTCCCACCAGCCCGGTGGCCCCGGCCAGCAGTATGCGCTGGCCTGAGGTGGGTTTTCCCGTGGGCATCCTCAACTCATTCCTCCTTGGGTTCCACCCAATCGCCGCCCTCCTTGATCAGGGCGATCAGTTCATCCACCGCGTCGGCCGCGGGAATGTTGCGCTTGACCACCTGTTTCTCCTTGTACAGGGTGATCACGCCCACGCCGGTGCCCACATAGCCGTAATGGGCATCGGCCATTTCCCCCGGCCCGTTCACGATGCAGCCCATGATGCCGATCTTCACGCCCTTGAGGTGGCTGGTGCGTGCGCGTATGCGTGCGGTGGTTTCCTGCAGGTCGAATTGGGTACGGCCGCAACTGGGGCAGCTGATGTACTCGGTTTTGCTGATGCGTGTGCGGGTGGCCTGGAGTATGCCGAATGAGGTGCGGCAGCACAGGTCGTCGTGGACACCCGCGGCGGGCTGCTCCGGCGCCGGTGAAAGCAGGATGCCGTCGCCCATGCCATCGAGCAGCAGCGGCCCGATGTCGGTGCTGGCATGCAGCACGAATTGCTCGCGGCCCGGTGTGCCGTAACTGCGCCGCAGGATCACCGGTACCGGGCATTTGCCGTTGATCAGCCCGAAGATCAGCCGGCGCTGCTCGGCCATGCCGTGCTCGTTGCCGGTTTCCACCACCAGCACGGCGGTTGGGTCGTTGCGCAGCTTTACCACCAGCGCAGCATCGAACACGGGCAGGCTGGCGCGCACAAAATTGAGGTCGTGGTGGCCTTCAACACCGGCGCGGTAGTCGTTGGCGCTGATCAGCGGGTAGTGGCGTTCCTTGGCCCGGTGCTTCAGCCAAGTGGCATGGTCCTGTATGATGCCCAGTGTGCCCGGGATGTGGAAATTGATCCCTTGCTTGCCGATGTATGCGTAATCGATGGCCTGGTCGGCCAGGTTCCATTTGTCCGTAGGCACGCTGTAGCGGTAGCCCCACGAGAAAAGCGAGGCCGGGGTGACCGCGGTCTTATCGGACAGGTCGGCCACCACCACGGGCACCTGCCTTCCGCCGATGTTGAGCACTTCCCGTGTTTGGCGGCGGCGGTAGGCGAAGGGGTCGATGGGCATGCCGCCCGTACCGTCGCCCAGCATGGGCGTGGATAGTGGCAGGATGGGGGCGTGCCTGCGCGGGTACCGCGCCACCAGTGCGCGGGCCACCGGCATTTCCGCCTCGGGCTCCTCGGTGAGCGATACCCGGATCGTGTCGCCAAGCCCATCCTCCAGCAGCGCACCGATGCCCACGGCACTCTTGATCCGCCCGTCCTCACCGTCGCCCGCCTCGGTAACGCCGAGGTGCAGCGGATAATCCCAGCCCAGCTCCATCATGCGGTGCACCAGCAGCCGGTAGGCCTGCACCATCACTTGGGTGTTGCTGGCCTTCATGCTCAGCACGATGTTGTGGTAATGTTCATCGCGGCAGATGCGCAGGAACTCGAACGCGCTTTCCACCATGCCCAGCGGTGTGTCGCCGTAGCGGTTCAGGATGCGGTCGCTCAGGCTGCCGTGGTTGGTGCCGATGCGCATGGCCGTGCCGTATTCCTTGCAAATGCGCACCAACGGCCGGAAACGCTTGTCGATGCGCTCGAGCTCGGCGGCATACTGGTCGTCGGTGTACTCGCGCACATCGAATTTTTTCTTGTCGGCGTAGTTGCCCGGGTTCACGCGCACCTTTTCCACGATGCGTGCCGCGATCTCGGCCGCGTTGGGCGTGAAGTGGATGTCGGCCACCAAGGGGGTGTCGTAGCCCGCTGCCCGGATCTGCTTTTTGATCTCGGCCAAATTCTCGGCGTCCACCTTGTTGGGGGCGGTTATGCGCACCAGTTCGCAGCCCGCCTCGATCATGCGGATGCTTTGGGCCACGGTGCCCGCGGTGTCCATGGTGTCCGTGGTGGTCATGCTTTGTACCCGGATCGGGTTGGCGCCGCCGATGCCCACCGTTCCCACCTGCACGGCGCGCGTGCGCCAGCGCTCATAACGGGTCATGCTGGGGCAATACTGCCAAGGAGCGATGGAGGTGGGCGTGGATGCCTGGGTGGACATGATCTGCAAAGATACCGGGCGTGCCGGAGCCACCGATGGTCCGTTCGCGTGCTATCGCCCTTGGAGGCGGTCGATCTGGCGCATGTGGCGCAGCATGTGGTTCACATGGAAGCGCAGCGTATCGCCAAGGCGAAGCTTGATCAGCGGAAGGGTGATGTTGGTGCGCGTCCGGGCAAGGTCCGCCTGCCGCGCACGGTGCAACAGTGCAAGCAGCTGGTCCTGTTGCTGGATGAACGTGTGGATCACCCCCGGGCCCACCTTGGTGTTGAGCGGGTCCATGTTCCTGAAGGTTTTCATTTTGTTCAGCTTCTCCCGCGGCAGCATGCTTTGCGCGAAGTAGTTGCCCAGCCAGCCGCTTTTGAAGGTGGGGCGTGCACCGTGGCGGGTGGCGCTTAGCCTCCGGTCGATCTCGGGCAGGTAGAATGCGCCATACCGGTTCAGGTGTTCCAGGCATTCCAGTATGTTCCAGGCCGTGGGCGTTGGTTTTCGGGTGAGCTGGTCCAAGGGCAGCGCGGCCAGTTGCAAGGCCTGGCCGCGCACCTGGCGGGTTTGTTCCACCAAGGTGTCGAGCAGTTGTTGGCTTGGGGTCATGGTCGGGAATTTTCGCGAAGGTCAGGGAGCGGGTATCCTCAAAGCTTGATCCGGATCAAGCCTTTTTGATCCTCGACAGCGTCTCCGGCGTCATGCCCAAATAATTGGCGATGTGTTTCCCCGGGATCTCTTGGAAGAGGCGCGGGCTGCGTGCCCTTACGCGCTGGTAGCGCTGCAGCGGCGACTGCACCAACAGGTCCAGCTCGCGTTCGTGCTGTTGCAGCACCAGGTCCTGCAGGGCGTCAATCCAGTAGTTGCCATGGGCGTGCCCATCGCTATACCGCTGGATCTGGTCCTTGTGGATGCAATGCACCGTGGTCTTCTTCAGCGCCTGTATGTAAAGGCCGGTAGGGCCGCCGCCAAAGAAGGAATCGAGCGCCACGACCAGGTTGCCGGCATAGCCGAAGCGCACCACGCGCTCCTCCTCACCGATCATCACAAAAATGCGCACGCTTCCGCTGGCGATGTAATAAGCGCTTTTGTCCGTTTGCCCTGGCGTGACCAAGTATTCGTGGCGACGCAGGGTGATGGACCTGTTGGACAGGGCGAGCAGCTCTTTCATGTGCCTGGCAAAAGTGGCTTAAAGCTACACCGGCACCAACCGGCCGGGCGGCGAGCTACATTCGGGCCGATGGCCGTAAACCCGTTCCCTTTTCAGGGGCTGAACGATGGTGAAGTATTGGCTTCACGCGCGCACCATGGCTCCAACGCACTCCGCAAAGCGGCGAACAAAGGGTTTTGGCAGGCCTTGAAGACTGCCCTGGCGGAACCCATGCTGCTGCTGCTGTTCGCGGCGGCTGGCATTTATTTCATCCTGGGCGAGTGGGCGGAGGCCTGGTTCATGACCGGTGCCATCGTGCTGGTGAGCGCCATTTCCCTGTACCAGGACCACCGCAGCCGCCGTGCGTTGGAGGTCCTGCAGGAGTTCGCCGCATCAAAGGCCAAGGCCATCCGCAACGGTGTGTTGGCCGAGGTGCATGCCGATGAGCTTGTGGTTGGCGACCATGTGGTGGTGAGCGAGGGTGAATTGGTGCCAGCCGACGGCCGCGTACGGCACGCCAATGATTTCGCGGTGAATGAATCCATCCTCACGGGCGAGGCCTTCCCGGTGCAGAAATCAGCTGAGGGCGACCAGTTGTTCCGCGGCACCCAGGCCGTGGACGGCCTTGCCGTGTTTGAGATCACCGCGGTGGGCCATGCCACCGAGCTGGGCAAGATCGGCGATTCATTGGCGGCCATTGAGGACCAACGCTCGCCCCTGGAAAAGCAGATCCAGCGTTTCGTGCGTGCCATGGCCTTCATTGGCGGCGCTTTTTTCCTGCTGGTATGGGCGCTCAATTTCACCAACGGCCACAACCTGCTGGACAGCCTGTTGAAGGGCCTTACCCTGGCCATGAGCATCCTGCCGGAGGAGATCCCCGTGGCCTTTACCACATTCATGGCGCTGGGTGCTTGGCGCATGATGCAGCTGGGCATATTGGTGAAACGCTCGCGAACGGTGGAAACGCTGGGCGCCGCGACAGTGATCTGCACCGATAAGACCGGCACCATCACGCAGAACCGCATGGAGCTGGCCTTCGTGCAATTGCCGGGCACCGGCGGCCCGCTTGGCGCGCAAGAATGGGGCCGGCCGGATGCCGCACACCTGCTGGAGGTGGCCATGTGGGCCAGTGAACCCGTGCCCTTCAACCCCATGGAGGTGGCGCTGCACGGGGCGTATGCCAAACACGGCACGGCCGATCGGCGCGGGGCGTACCACATGGTGCACGAGTACCCGTTGGGCGGGCGGCCGCCGATGATGACGCACATCTTCAGCGATGGCCAGGGAAACCGGATCGTTGCCGCCAAAGGCGCTCCCGAGGCCATTTTGGAGGTGTGCGGGCTTGACCACGGGGCCAGGCAGCAGGTGATGTCGCAGGTGCATGCCATGGCCGCCAAGGGCTTGCGGTTATTGGCCGTGGCCGAGGCCAAGGACCCGTTGGCGCCGTGGCCCGGGCAGCAGCAGCAGATCGCCTTCAACTACCTGGGGTTGGTGGCGTTCAACGACCCGCCAAAGGCGAACATCCGCGAGGTGCTCGCCAGTTTCCGCGATGCGGGCATATTAACGGTGATCATCACGGGCGATAACGCGCATACCACCCTTGCCGTGGCCAAGGAGGTGGGTTTCGTGCCACAAGGCGAAGTAGTGGATGGCCAGCAGATGCAGCAGCTGGATGATAGTGCGCTGAATGCACTTGTGCGCAACAGCAACTGCTTCACCCGCATGTTCCCGGAGGCCAAGTTGCGCGTGGTAAAGGCCCTGAAGGAGCAAGGCAATGTGGTGGCCATGACCGGCGACGGCGTGAATGACGGACCCGCGTTGAAGGCGGCAGACATCGGCATTGCCATGGGCAAGCGCGGCAGCGAACTGGCCAAGGAGGCCGCGGACCTGGTGCTACTGGATGATGACCTGGGGCGCATGGTGGACGCGATCGCGCAGGGCAGGCGCATCTATGCCAACCTGAAAAAGGCGATCCAGTACGTCATCAGCATCCACATCCCCATCATCCTCACCGTGGCCTTGCCGCTGGTACTGGGTTGGGCCTACCCCAACATATTCACGCCCGTGCACGTGATCTTCCTCGAATTGCTGATGGGCCCCACCTGCAGCATCGCCTACGAAAGCGAGCCGCGCGAACCCGGTACCATGCACCGGCCACCGCGTCGCCTGGAGCACACCTTCCTTTCCTGGGTGGAGCTGCGCACCAGCCTCCTTCAAGGCCTGATGATCACTGCGGGCACGCTGTTCAGCTACCAGTACGCCCTGCATTTGGGCGGGAACGAGGACATGGTGCGCACGGCGGTTTTCACCACGCTCATCGTGGCCAACGTGGCGCTAACGCTGGTCAACCGCTCCTTTGAGCATTCGGTGGCCAGCACCCTGCGGTACCGCAATCCGGTGCTGCGCGGCATCCTCTGGGCCACATTGCTGTTGCTGCCGGCATTGCTGTACGTGCCTTTCCTCCGTGATTTCTTCCGGCTCGACTCACCGGGGCTTTCGTTGTTGGCCATTTCCGCTGCGGTGGGCCTGGCAAGCGTGCTGTGGTATGAGGCTGTGAAGTGGCGGCTGCGCGTAAAGGTTGCGCGCGAAGGGCCTGCTCCGGCGCATTGAGCAGGCTACATCACCTCATTCACCAGCTCCAGCTGCCTTCCGCGGAAATGGATCAACAGGCTGCAGCCTGCCGCGCATGCCGCCATGATGCCGAGCATCGGCAATGCGGTACCGTTGAAGAGCAGGCTTGTGAGGAAGGAGGCCACCGCGCCCACGCCCATTTGCAGGCTGCCCATCAGGGCCGAGGCGCTGCCCGCCAAGCGGCTGAAGGGGTTCAGGGCCAACGCCGAGGTGTTGGGGAAAATGAAGCCCTGGCAGCACAGGTAAAGGAACAGCAGCGCGGTGAAGGGCACCACGCTGAGCAGGTGCAGGGCAGCCAGCAACACAAGCACAAGGCTGATCAATGCCTGCACGCCGGAGGCGGTACGCGAGATGGCCACGCTGTCGTGGCGCTTCAGCACCCAATTGTTCACTTGGCTGGAAAGGATGATGCCCGAGGCCAGAAAGGCGAATGTCCAGCCGAACTCGCGCTCGGTCAGGCCGAAAAGCTGGAGCATCACGAACGCCGAGCCCGAGAGCCAGGCATAAAGGCCCGACGAACTGAAGGCGCCCGCCATGGTGAACACGCTGAACTGGGGCAGGCGCAACACCTGCCCGAAGGAATGCAGGATCGGGCCGGGCATGAGCGAGATCCCCGGGTCGGGGCCTTTCTTTTCCGGCAAAAGGAATATGACGCCCAGCAACACAACGAGAATGATGGCCCCCAGGGTGATGAACACATAAGGCCAGCCGAGGAAATAGATGATGTAGCCGCCGATGGTGGGCGCCAGCACGGGAGAAACACCGAGAATGAGCATGAGGAGCGAGAAGATGCGGGCTGTTTCCGCTGGGGGGAAATAGTCGCGCACGAAGGCCCTGGCCGCAACCATGCCGGCGCAGCTGCCCAGCGCCTGCACAAAACGGTGGACGATCAACCCCTCGACCGTGGTTACTGTGGAAAGCACGATGGAGGCGGCGATGTAGATCAACAGGCCCACGACCAGCGGCGGCTTGCGCCCGAAACGGTCCAGCAGGGGGCCGTAGATCATTTGGCCCACGGCAATGCCGAAGAAGAAGGAGGTGAGCGAAAGCTGCGCCTTGTCGATGCTGGTGCCCAGCGATTCCGCGATCGCGTCCAGCCCGGGCAGGTACATGTCGATCGAGAAGGGGCCCACCGAGGTGAGCAGCCCAAGGATCAAAATGATCACGGCGCGGTTCCGTACGGAATGCTGCAATGGAAGCCGGATAAGGGTGCAAATATCGCACGATGGCGGGCGGGCCTTAGCTTAGAAGGAGGCCACGCGCACGTTCGAGGCCTGGTCCACCACTTCGTCCAAGCGGGCGGAAATGTTATCGCGCAATTCGCGGAAAGCCAGCAATTCCGAAGGTTTCAGCGGCTCTGCACTGGGCATCACCTCGCGCCGCGGGTCCACTTGCTTGCCGTTCTTCCAAAATCGATAGCACACGTGCGGCCCCGTGGCCAATCCGGTGCTGCCCACCTCACCGATCGTTTGCCCCTGTTGCACCACCTGGCCTTGTTTCACCAGGATCTTCCGCATGTGCAGGTATTGTGTTTCGTAGGTGCTGTTGTGGCGGATCTTCACGTAGTTGCCGTTGCCTGCGGTGTACCCCGCCTTGGTCACCACCCCGTCGCCCACCGATTGAATGGGTGTGCCATACGGGGCGGCATAATCGGTGCCCAAGTGGGCTTTCATCTTTTTCTGCACAGGATGGAACCGTTTCAGGTTGAAGCCCGAACTGATCCGCGAGTATTTCACCGGTGCGGCCAGGAATGCCTTTTTCAGGCTTTTGCCCTCCGCGTCGTAGTAGCCTTTCTCAGCGCCCTTTTCATACAGGTAGGCTTCCTGCACCTTGGCCCCTTCGTAGCGCACGCCAAGCAGCACCGGGCTCCCGTACGGCTCACCGTCCACACTGCCCTGCCGGTATACCATGCTGAAACGATCGCCTTTCTGGATGCGGTGGAAGTCCACGGTCCAGGCGAAGACACGGCTCAGTTCCATGGCCAGGTCAGGTGTGGCGCCGGCCCGTACGAGGTCGTTCCACAGCGCGCCGGTCACTTCAATGCTCAGGCTTTTTTCCTCGGTGCGCACGGGCCGTTTTTCAAGCCGCACGGCACAGGGCTGGCGCAGATCGAAAACGATATGGTCCACCAGGTCGGCCTCGTAAACGAAGAAGGCGGGCACTCCGCTGTCCTGCTCGGGCATGATGTAGGCGAAAGGATGGCCGGCCCGCATGCGTGAGACATTGAAGATGGGCTCGGCCATGCGCACCAGGCTGTCGATCAGGGCCGGCGCAAAGCCGAATGGGGCCAGCATGCTGCTGAACGTGGCGCCCGACTTCACCCGGTCGCGCTCCACCCGGAAACCGTCGAGCGGTATGCCGTAGGCACTGGGCGGCGCGGCCACGCTGTCCTCGGCGCTAAGCGTACGTTCCTGGGTATATTCCACATGTGGGGCAAGGTCCACTCCCGTGTAGAGGTAGGTTGAAACCCCAGCGGCCAACACCAGCCCCCCAACACTCAGCACAGTTTTTTTCCGCATGGCACGAATGAAGCAACGAAGGCGGGCGAAAATAGTTGCGCCCTCCGCGCTTTTTCAACAGCGGAACCGTAAAAAGCCTTACAGGCACGGCCCTTTGCCAACAGGCTACAACTTGGCCACCGGGTGTGCCAGGCCCTCGTAGCCCGACAATTCCATTTTGATGGAGCCCACCAAAACCTTCGCCTGGGCCAACAACGGAATGTGGTTCGGGTCGTCCGTGATCCACACGTTCAAATCCTCGTTGGTCTTGAAGATCCGGCCTTCCTGCACCACCGGCTGGAACTTCAGGGCCTTGTATTTGCCGTTGCGCAGCTTCACCGTTTCGCGGCCCATGAAGCGCATGCGCAGCGGCCAAAGCTCGTTGTCCAAAAAGCAGGGGATCACGAATTCCTGCCCCGGCTTGGCGTTGGAAAAGTCGAGCGTGCGGGCATAGTAGAAGGCGCTGAGCATATCCTGCACATGCGGCGGCACATCGTATGTTTTCTTCTCTTGGGTGGTCACTTGGTGGCGGCGCTGCATGAAAACATAGTCCTGGCTGAATTTGAAGCCGCCTTCATCCACCCTGCGGACGAATATGTAGGGGAACACGCCGCTGCGGTCGAAATAGGTTTCGTACAGGTCATCCACCTTGTAGAAGGCCTTGAATGCGCCGGTGCTTTCGCCACGGCCCACCGCATGCAGCACCTTGCGTCCGCCGATGTCCTTGTCCGATTCCTTCAGCTCCAGCGTGGCCACGCCCGCGTTCAGCCAGCCATAGTGCAGCACGTAGGTAAGCCGTTCCCCGGGCTTGAAGGCGTTGTGCTCCAAGGTGCGCAGCGCGGATACTTCGCCGGCCGGCGCAGGGCGCGCCGCGTCGCCTTGGGCAAAACCCAAGCTGAAAATGGCCGCGGCCAAGGTGGTTATGATCGGTCGTGGTGACATTGCAGCACCCTATACGCAAAAGCGGTGCCGATCGGTATGCGGGCCGAAGTGGCGCTTGCGGCTACAATACGATATTGACGATCCGCTTGGGCACCACGATCACTTTCTTGGGTATCCGGCCCTCGAGCCGCTGCTGTACCTTCGTGTTGGCCAGCACCGCTTCTTCAAGTTCCTTCGGCCCTAATGCCAAGGGCAAGGCCAGTTGCACGCGTACTTTGCCATTGATGCTGACCGGGTAGGTGAAGCTGTCCTCCTCCAGGTATTTGGCCTCCCATTGCGGCCATGGGGCCGTGGCAATGCTCTCTTCATGACCCATAAGGCTCCACAGTTCCTCCGCAATGTGGGGCGCAAATGGGGCCAAGGCGATCGTTAGCGGGCCAAGGATCGCCAATTTGTCGCACTTGAGCGATTGCAATTCGTTCACCGCGATCATGAATTGCGATACCGCGGTGTTGAAGCTCATCTTGCCGATGTCCCCGGTCACTTTTTTCAAGGTGCCGTGCAGCACCTTCAGCTCCGCCGGCGTGGGTGCACCATCGTTGGCGGCAAAGTTCCCATTGCGGTCGTGGAACAGGTTCCAGAACTTCTTCAGGAAACGGTAGGTGCCCTCAATGCCGTGCGTGTCCCAGGGTTTGCTCTGCTCCAGCGGCCCCAGGAACATTTCGTACAACCGCAGGGTGTCCGCACCGTATTTGGCAATGATGCTGTCCGGGTTCACCACGTTGAACTTGGACTTGGACATTTTTTCCACCATGGGCCTCACTTCAACGGCTGGTGCCGCCAGGTGGAAATCGCGGAATGTCGGCTCCTGGCGGGTGGCCTCCGCACCGGCCTGGTCCACGTAATATTTCCCATCGCGCATGGTTACGTGGTGGATCAGGTAGTTGCGCTCAAAGCTGCCCGGTTGGTCGTCGCCATGATCGATCATCCGGTAATGCTCCCGGCCATCGTCATGTTCCGCGACCACGCGCGTCATCATGCTGATCCCCTGGATCATCCCTTGGTTCACCAGTTTCTTGGCCGGTTCATCAAAAGGCACCAGGCCCAGGTCGTACAAGAATTTGGTCCAAAAGCGGAAATAGAGCAGGTGCCCGGTGCTGTGCTCGCTACCACCGATGTACAGGTCCACCTGGCCCCAATAGTCAATGGCCTCCTTGCTGGCGGGGCGTTCCGTGTTGTGGGGGTCCATGTAGCGCAGGAAGTACCAGCTGCTGCCGGCCCAGCCGGGCATGGTGGTGGTTTCCAGCGGGTATCCTTGGAAGGTCCAATCCTTGGCGCGCGCCAAGGGCGGCTCGCCGGTTTCGGTGGGCAGGAATTTGTCCACTTCGGGCAACACCAAGGGCAGTTCGCTTTCCGGCAATGAATGCGGAATGTCGTCCTTGTAATAGATCGGAATGGGTTCGCCCCAGTAGCGCTGCCTGCCGAAGGCGGCGTCGCGCAGGCGGAAGTTCACCTTGCCCTCTCCCGCGCCAAGGCGCTCCAGCTCCGCGATCGCCCGCTCAATGGCCTCCGGCACCCGCAACCCTTGGAGGAAACCTTCGCTGCTGATCACTCCATCCTTGCTGTCATCGGCGCCCTTGTCCACGTCCGCGCCTTGTGTGACCGCAATGATCGGCAGGCCGAAATGCTTGGCGAAACGCCAATCGCGCTGGTCGCCGCCCGGCACGGCCATCACGGCACCGGTGCCGTACCCGGCCAGCACGTAATCGCCCACCCATACGGGCACGGCCTCGCCGGTAAAGGGGTGTACGGCGTGGCTGCCGGTGAACACGCCGGTGATCCGCTCCACATCGGCCTGCCGCTCGCGTTCGCTGCGGTTGATGGATGACTTTACGTAGGCCTCCACCTCGGCCTTGCGCCCGGGTGTGGTGAGTTTGCCCACCAGCGGGTGTTCCGGCGCCAAGGCGAGGAAGGAAACGCCGAAAAGCGTGTCGGGCCGGGTGGTGAACACCTCGATCGCCTCATTCTCCAGCCCGGGGTTGGCCGGGACCGGCGCCAGGCGGAACCGGACGCTGGCGCCCGTGCTTTTCCCGATCCAGTTGCGTTGGGCCTCCTTCAGTGAGGCGGGCCAATCCAACGGCTCCAGGCCATCGAGCAGCCGCTGTGCGTACGCTGTGATGCGCAGGCTCCATTGCGGCATGCGCTTGCGTTCCACGCGGTGTCCGCCACGTTCGCTCACTCCGTCCTTCACTTCGTCGTTGGCCAGTACCGTGCCCAGTGCCGGGCACCAGTTCACCCAGGCATCGCTGAGGTAGGCGAGCCTGAAGCGCTGCAGCACCATCTGCCTGGTGCGCTCGTCAAAGGCGTTCCATTCCTCCGCGCTGAATTCGCCGATGTAGTCCTCCACATCGCCGGTGAGCACGCTGGCGTCCTGCCCGCGGCAGCCCTGCATCGCGAAGCGCGCGGTGAGTTCGCTGATGGGGCGGGCCTTGCCCGCGCGCGGGTCGTACCAGCTGTTGAAGAGCTGGATGAAGATCCACTGCGTCCACTTGTAGAAGCCGGGGTCGCTGGTGCGCACCTCGCGGTCCCAATCGAAGCTGAAGCCGATGCGGTCCAGTTGTTCGCGGTAGCGGGCGGCGTTCTCCGCCGTGGTTTTTGCCGGGTGCTGGCCGGTTTGGATGGCATATTGCTCGGCCGGCAGCCCGAAGCTGTCGTAACCCATGGGGTGCAGCACGTTGAAGCCGCTATGGCGCTTGTGGCGCGCCACGATGTCGCTGGCGATGTAGCCCAGCGGATGCCCAACATGCAGGCCGGCGCCACTGGGGTAGGGGAACATGTCCAGCACATAATACTTCGGCATGCCGGTGCCGTTCACGGCCCGGAAGGTTTTCCGCTCGCGCCAGATCCGTTGCCATTTCGGCTCAATGGTGCCGTGGTCGTATGCCATCTTCGGTTTATGGTCGGCGAATTTAGCCGTTGCGGCCAGCCTTGGCGGCCTTGTGCCCATGCGGCATTGAAAACCATTTCACCCGCTGCGAATAACTTCGCCGCCTTATTGGCCGTTCGGCAATGGGCAAAGGCAGGCGCATACGCAGGTACATCCGCAGCAGCAACCTGGGCACGATCACGGGCATCACCCTGGTGCTGTTCATGCTGGGCGTCCTCGGCTTCATGTTGCTGAATGCACGCGAATTGGAGCGCCATTTCAAGGAGAATGTGAAAGTGGACGTGTACCTGAAGCGCGACCTGAAGGAAGTGGATGTGATGAAATTCAGGAAGCAGCTGGAGGCCGAGCCTTTTGCGCGGGAAACGCGCTATGTAACGGCTGATGAGGCCGCCGAGCAACTGAAGGAGGACATGGGCGAGGATTTCCTGGGCGTATTGGGCGAGAACCCGCTGCTGCCCTCGATCGAACTGCGCATGAAGGAGGAATATGCGGCACCTGACAGCCTGAAATGGGTGGCCGGGCATTTGCGGCAGGATGCGAGTGTGCACGAAGTGAAGTACAACCCCGTGGTGGTGGAGAACATCGATGCCAACATGGGCAAGCTGCGGTGGATCATGCTCGGCTTCAGCGCGCTGCTGCTGGTGATCGCCGTGGCCCTGATCAACAACACCATCCGCTTGGCCATCTACAGCAAGCGGTTCCTTATCCGCACCATGTACCTGGTGGGCGCCACCGGCTGGTTCATCAAGCGCCCCTTCCTGGGCAACAGCCTTTGGCAGGGGGTGGTGGCATCGGTGCTGGCCATTGGGCTGCTGGTGGGCAGCATACGCATGCTGGTGCATTGGCAGCCCGACCTGGCCAGTTTGGTGCACCCCATGGCGCTGGCCTATTTGTTGGCCGGCATCGTGGTGCTGGGCCTGTTGATCAGTTTGCTCTCAACGGCCATTGCGGTGGGCCGCTATCTTCGCATGAACACCGACGACATCAATTGGACTTGACCCATGGCCAACAACACCCAGGACGAACTGGCGTTCGAACCGCTCAATTACAAACTGCTGGTCATCGGGATGGGCATCGTCATCCTGGGCTTCATCCTCATGAGCGGGGGTGGCAGCGGCGATCCCGAAGTGTTCGATGAAAAAGCGTTGTTCAGCGCGCGGCGCATCACCATCGCGCCCATCACCTGCCTGATCGGCTACGTGTTCATCGTGTACGCCATTATGCGCAAGCCCCGCCCGCAAGAGTAGCCCTGCCCGGGCGCAGCCATCGTGCATGACCGTTCTTGAAGCCATTGTTATCGCCATCGTGGAGGGGCTCACCGAGTTCCTGCCCATCTCCAGCACCGGGCACATGGTGATCGTGCAGGCCCTGCTGGGCCTGCAGCCCACCGAATTCACCAAGGCCTTCATGGTGAACATCCAGTTCGGGGCCATCCTTTCGGTGGTGGTGCTCTACTGGAGGCGGTTTGTGCGCAGCTGGGATTTTTACTGGCGCTTGCTTGTGGCATTCGTGCCGGCCGCCATATTCGGGCTGCTTTTCGGTGATGCCATCGATGCGCTGCTGGAGAATGTGAGCGTGGTGGCCGTGGCCCTGTTGTTGGGCGGGGTGGTGCTGCTTTTCGTTGACAAATGGTTCAGGCCGAAGGGCGTGGACCAGGTTTCCTACCCCCGTGCCTTCGGCATCGGACTGTTCCAGTGCCTGGCCCTGGTGCCGGGGGTTTCCCGCTCTGCGGCCACCATCATCGGCGGCATGGCCCTGGGCCTTACCCGCAAGCATGCGGCGGAATTCTCCTTCTTCCTCGCCGTGCCCACCATGGCGGCCGCATCGGGCTATAAGCTGCTCAAGGGTTGGCACGCCGATCCCGGCCTGTTCGCCGGCAACAACCTCGGGCTGCTGCTGCTGGGCAATGCCGTGGCCTTCGTGGTGGCCATGCTGGCCATCAAGGCATTCGTCAGCTTCCTCACCCGCCACGGTTTCCGGGCCTTTGGATGGTACCGGATAGGAGTGGGCGCCGTGCTGCTCGTACTGATCGCCATGGGCAGCGACCTCAGCGTGATATGAGCGCGGGTTTGGATCCAGGGGCCGGGGCCATACTGCTTGTGGATAAACCGGTGGGCTGGACCAGCTTCAATGTGGTGAGCAAGGTCCGTGCGGCCCTGCGGGCGCTTACCGGGCACCGCGTGAAGGTGGGCCATGCTGGCACCCTCGACCCGTTGGCCAGTGGCCTGTTGGTGCTGGGCACGGGCAATTGCACCAAGCAATTGCAGCAACTGGCCGATGAGGACAAGACCTATGTGGCCGAATTGACGCTCGGTAAATCCACGCCCAGTTACGATGCCGAGACCGAGGTGGAGCGTGAGCGTCCATGGGAGCACCTCACCACGGAACGCATCGGCGAGGTATTGGCCCATTTCCGGGGTGAACAGATGCAACGGCCGCCTGATTTCTCGGCCAAGCGCATGCAGGGTGAAAGGGCGTACAGGCTGGCCCGGGCCGGTGAAACCGTGGACCTGCCGGCGGTGCCGGTGGCCATACACCGCCTGGAGCTGTTGGGCCGCGATGGTCCCGTGGTGAAGCTGGAGGTGGAGTGCAGCAAGGGCACCTACATCCGATCACTGGCGCACGACATCGGCGAGGCCCTGGGCTGTGGCGCCTACCTCTCCGCCCTGCGGCGCACGGCCAGCGGCCAACTTCATGTGAGCGACGCACGCACCCCGGCGGAATGGTCGCAATGGCTGGATGAGTGGGCCGCCGGGCGGCCGGCACGGCCACGCGAATAGGTCCTTGGAACACACACCCTGCGCGATCACGTATCTTTGCAGCCCGAAAAAACCAGAAACGGGGCCTGTAAGCCCCTCAACAACATGAAATTAGCTGCCTTTAAATTCGATGTGCCCAAGGAACTGATCGCTTTGTACCCCACCAAGGACCGTGACGGTGCCAAGCTTATGGTGATGGAGCGCAAGACCGGAAAGATCAAGCACGACAAGTTCAAGAACGTACTGGATTATTTCCAGGAAGGCGACAGCTTTGTAGTGAACGATACGAAGGTATTCCCCGCCCGTATGTGGGGGAACAAGGAGAAGACCGGTGCGAAGATCGAGGTGTTCCTGCTGCGCGAGCTCAACCGCGACAGCCTGTTGTGGGATGTGGTGGTGGACCCCGCCCGCAAGATCAGGATCGGCAACAAGCTGTATTTCGGCAAGGACGATGAGCTGGTGGCCGAGGTGATCGACAACACCACCAGCCGCGGCCGCACGCTGCGCTTCCTGTTCGACGGCAGTTACGAGGAGTTCAAGCGCACCATCACCGAAATGGGTGAAACGCCGCTGCCCCACTACATCAAGCGCGACCTGCAACCCAGCGACGCGGAGCGCTACCAAACCATTTTCGCGCGCCACGAGGGCGCTGTGGCGGCACCCACTGCAGGCATCCACTTCAGCCGCGAGCTGATGAAGCGCGCCGAGCTCAAGGGCGTGAACTTCGCTTACGTCACCCTGCACGTGGGCCTGGGCACCTTCCGCCCGGTGGAGGTGGAGGACCTGACCAAGCACAAGATGGACAGCGAGCAGGTGATCATCGACCAGGCCGCCTGCGATGTGATCAATGCCAGCATCGATGCCAAGCGCAGCGTTTGCAGCGTGGGCACCACCACCATGCGCGCCATCGAAAGCAGCGTAAGCACCGATGAGCACATCAAGCCGTTCAACGGATGGACCAACAAGTTCATCTTTCCTCCCTACGAGTTCTCCGTGGCGGACCGCATGCTCACCAACTTCCACATGCCTGAAAGCACCCTGCTGATGATGGTGGCCGCCTTCGGGGGGTACGACCACGTCTGGAATGCGTACAAGGTGGCGATCAAGGAGAAGTACCGCTTCTTCAGCTACGGCGACGCGATGTTGATCATTTGACCGCCCGAAGGGCAGGCCGCCCGGAACGAACCGCAGCCGCCCCAACAAGCCATGGAACAGGCCAGCACCATCATTGTGGCAGGTGGCGCGGGCAGGCGCATGGGGGCCGCGCTGCCCAAACAGTTCATGCCGCTTGGCGGCAAACCCTTGCTCGCCTGGCCGCTGGAGGTCTTTCATCAATTTGCGCCGGCCATGCAACTGATCGTGGTGCTGCCCGGTGACTGGACCGAAGAATGGCGGCGGCTGTGCACCGTGCACGGCATCGGCGTGCCACATACCGTGGTGCCGGGGGGCGCGGAGCGTTTCCACAGTGTACGGGAAGGCCTGCAGGCCGTGGGGCACGATGGGCTGGTGGCCGTGCATGATGGAGTGCGGCCCCTGGCCACGGCGCCATTGGTGGAAAGGTGTTTTGCAGCTGCGGAAAAGCACGGCGCAGCGATCCCCGTGCTGCCGGTGAGCTCATCCGTGCGGCAACTCCGCGAGGGCCGTTCCATGCCGGTGGACCGCAGCACCCTGCGGTTGGTGCAAACCCCGCAGTGCTTCTCCGCGCCCTTGTTGCGCAAGGCGTTCAACCTGCCCTACGATCCCGCTTTCACCGATGAGGCCACCCTCGTGGAGCGCGTAGGGGCACAGGTGCACTTGGTGGAAGGGGAGGAACGCAACATCAAGGTGACCACACCGTGGGACCTGCGCGTGGCGGAAATGCTGTTGGCGGAAAATTGGCCCGGTTGAAATGGAATGACCCGGGTGCCGGGTACTATCGGTTAAAGGGCTTCGTTCATGCAGGCATGGTCCTCCAGCGATCGGCTTGGCTCACCGCATGGCTGGCCTTGGCAGAATTGGCATTGCCGTTCATCTGGATAAGGATTGGGCCGATGGGAAAGGCATATTACGGTCCCGCCGTCCCGGATATTTACATCCTTGGCGCCATCGTCCTGGGCAAGGACCTCGGCTTCCTGCCATTGGCCATGGCAACCGTATTCCAATTGATTTTCGGTATGCTGTTCATTTATTGCGCCTTTGCGGTGGTGCAGCGGATCCGTCGGGGAAAACGGATCATGCTTCTTGTCACGGTCCAAATGATTTTGTTGCTGCTCTTTCCCTTGTGGCTCGGCTTCTACACCGCGGGGGTGATCAACAACAGCGATGGTGCTGCGGCCGACCTTCGCGTGTACCCGCACATCGGGCTTGTCGTGTACGCGGCATTGCTGGTGCTTGTGGCGAACACCCTGTACCGATCAAGCCAAGGGCGTACGGTGGATGGCCCACCTCCCGGTTGACAACGGAAGAAGCCATGCAACCGGGCAGGGGCCCCGGCTTTGTCCGCGCATCACGAACTTTGCAGCATGAACGCCCAACTGACCGATCTCCGCGAACTGTCGAAGGAGGAATTGACCTCGCTGGTGGTGGAGCTGGGCGAGAAGCCTTTCCGTGCCAAGCAGGTTTGGGAATGGATCTGGAAAGCACACGTGCGCTCCATTGCGGACATGAGCAACCTTTCCAAGGAATTCCGGGAGCGGCTGGCCCAGCGTGCCATGATCCGTCCCTTGGTGCTTGCCGAGCAGCAACAGAGCGATGATGGCACCGTGAAGTGTGCGTTCAAAACATGGGACGGGCACGTGGTGGAGGGCGTATTGATCCCCACCGAAAAGCGGATCACCGCCTGTGTCAGCTGCCAAGTGGGTTGCAGCCTGGCCTGCGAGTTTTGCGCCACCGGCCAGCTCAAGCGGCTGCGCAACCTTACCGCGGGCGAGATCGTGGACCAAGTGGTGGCCATTGCGCGCATGGCCACGGAGCAATTGGGCCGACCACTCACCAACATCGTGTACATGGGCATGGGCGAGCCACTGCTCAACTACAGCAACGTTATGCGCAGCATAGAGCGGGTGACCGCGCCGGACGGGTTGGCCATGGCCCACCGGCGCATTACGGTAAGTACCGCCGGCATTGCCAAGCAGATCCGGCACCTGGCGGACGAGGGGGCCAAATTCAACCTGGCCCTTTCGTTGCACGCCCCCACCGATCAAAAGCGCAGCAGTTTTATGCCCATCAACGACACCAACAACATTGCGGAATTGGTGCAGGCATTGCAGTATTACACACAGCTTACCCGGCGCACCGTCACCTTCGAGTACATCCTTTTCCGCGACCTGAATGATTCGATCGAGGATGCCAGGGAGCTGGCGCGGATCTGTTCCAAGGTGGACGCCAAGGTGAATTTGATCGAGTACAACCCGGCGGGCAATCCACGCTTCCAGCGCTCACCCATGGAGCGCGCCATGGCCTTCCAGAATTACCTGGAGTCCAAGGGCGTGGTGGCCCGCATACGCAGGAGCCGGGGGCGCGATATCGATGCGGCCTGCGGACAGTTGGCCAATAAGAACGAGCCGGCCATGGCCACGGAAGCCCGTGTGCTGAAGCCTCAAAAACCGTAACCCAGCTTCACCCCCAGGAAAAGGGCCGGCACGTTGTCGTGCTCCTCGGTCACCGTGTATTGCCAGCTGCGGTCGTGCAGGTCCATGTGCTCTTTCACCCGGGTGATGGACCGGTTCCGGAAACCCACGCCTGCATAAACGTCGACCAGCCAATTGCTGCTTGGTGAAAGGCTCTGGAAACCGCCGTACAGCCTGACATCGTTGTACAGCCGCCGGTCCCGCAAGCTATTGGTGCCCACATGGCCCGTGCTGTCCTTCATGAAAATGTCCTTGACGTGGTCCAGGTATGCAAACTCCACCTGGGTGTAAAAGCCCACGGGCTCCAGGTCGTGCGTGAAGTACCAGCGGAACCCGGCGTGAAGCGCGGGCCGGTTCAGGATCTTCGTGCCCGCGCCGAAATCGTCGGCAAGGTCGCCGGCGAATCCGCCGCCGAGGTAATTGCGCGTGGTGATGCCCGCCCCCAATTCAGCGCTCAGGCGCGGGGAAAGCGCACGTTCGTAGTACAGCGGTATTTCACCCCGCAGAAAGATCAACGGGTTCAGCTTGAACACGTTCTTCACGCAGTTCACCGTGTCCCATTGGGCGGCAATGCGGTCCTTGTACAGCACCACTTTTGTTCTTGCGCCGCCGGGTTGTGCCGCCGCGGGTGTCAGCAGGGCCGGGAGTGCGGCGGCAAGGAGCCATGCGCGGCAGTGTGCCATCATGTGCCGAATGTACAGAGCATGCACCCAAAACCGTGCAGGTTGCCCGCCCGGCCCGGCATAGGGCCCATGGCACCCGTGCAAGCACGGGCCTGCCACCCGGCGGTACGGCATGGCATATGGGCCGGGTAGTCCAATGAACTGCGGGTCGCGCCTGATGAATGTCGGTGTCGGAAAGCGGCGATCGGCCCATCTTTGTGCAATGGCCCTGCCTGTTACCGAGCATGCACCCGTGCTGCCCCGCACCATGGCGGAGATCCGCAGGCCGGTAGCGGCGGAAATGCAGCTCTTCGAGCAGCGTTTCCGCCAAGCCATGAGCAGCAAGGTGGCGCTGCTCGATCGCGTGATGCACTACATCGTGCAGCGCAAGGGAAAACAGATCCGGCCCCTGTTCACCCTGCTTGCCGCAAGGCAATTCGGGCCGGTGAACGATGCCGGGTACACCGCGGCCTCGTTGATCGAACTGTTGCATACGGCCACTCTGGTGCACGATGATGTGGTGGACGACAGCAACATGCGCCGTGGGTTCTTCAGCATTAACGCATTGTGGAAGAACAAGGTGGCGGTGCTCGTGGGCGACTACCTGTTGAGCAAGGGATTGTTGCTTGCCGTGGACCAGCAGCAGTTCGGCCTGCTGCACACCGTAAGCACGGCCGTGCGCGAAATGAGCGAGGGCGAACTGCTGCAAATGGAGAAGGCGAGGGGATTGAATTTCAAGGAGGATGTGTACTTCGAGATCATCCGCAAGAAAACCGCCAGCCTGATCGCGGCGTGCTGCGCCAGTGGGGCGGAGGCCGGCGGCGCCACACCACAGGAAGTGAAGCTCATGCACCAATTCGGCACCCATGCCGGCATTGCCTTCCAGATCAAGGATGACCTGTTCGACTACGGGGCCGGGCAAAACGTGGGCAAGCCCACCGGCATCGACATCAAGGAAGGCAAGCTCACCCTGCCGTTGATCCATGCCCTTCAACAAGTGGGGGCCGGGGACCGCCGGTGGATGGTGCGCACCATCAAATACGAGAACACCAAGGGCAAGGCCGTGGCCAAACTGGTGGCCAAGGTGGAAGAAGCCGGCGGCATAGCCTATGCGCGGGGCCACATGTACCAACAGCGCGACCAGGCCCTGGGCCTGCTGCGCCAATTGCCCCTCACCGAGGCCAGGATGGCCCTGGAAGGATTGCTCGAAATGACCGTGGAAAGGAACAAATGAGACAAGGGCTACGAACAGGCCGGGCCATGCGGTACGCACCCTGGCTGCTGGCGCTGGCATGGGCCGGTTGCCAAAACGCCCCGCAAAATGCCGCGCCTGCGGCAACACCGGCCGATAGCGTGGCCGTTGTGCAACCGGCCGTTACGGAAGGGCACGAGAAAGTGCTGGACCCCGAGGGGCGCCTGCAAATGGAGGGCATGAAACGAAATGGGCTGCGCCATGGAGTGTGGACAAGCTATTTCGCCGATGGCCGCGTACGCAGCCGCAGCGAATACGCAAACGGGGAGCTCAATGGGCTGACCACCGTGTTCCGCCCGGGCGGCACGCTGTACTATACGGGCCAGTACAACATGGGAACGGAAACCGGGGAGTGGCGCTTCTATAACGAGGAGGGCGACCTGGAACGCACGGTGCAGTACGGCGCTGGCGGGAGCCGGATGGACAGCCTGGTCGTGCGGCCCGGCCAAGCGGTACATTAGCGGGGCAGCTTCAGCCGTTCAATCGCCGTGATCGCCGACAGTTCAATACAACTGGTGAAGGACGCCGCCCGCGTGGAGGAGGTGGTGGGCGATTTCGTGCACCTCAAGCGCAAAGGGCCGCGTTTCCTGGGCCTGTGCCCCTTCCACAACGAAAAAACGCCATCGTTCAATGTGAGCCCGCAGTTGGGCATTTTCAAATGCTTCGGTTGCGGCGAAAGCGGTGATGCCATCGGCTTCCTGCAAAAGCACGAGCACCTCTCCTTCGTGGAGTCCATCCGTTGGCTGGCCAAGCGCTACGGCATCGAATTGCAGGAAGAGGAGCGGAACGAGGAGCAACAGGCCGCCCAAAGTGAAAGGGAATCGTTGGCCGTGGTGCAGGAGTGGGCGCTGAAATGGAGCATCGGCCAGCTTTGGGAATCGGAAGAAGGACAGCGCATCGGCCTGGCCTATTTCCGCGAACGCGGCTTCTTGGAGACCACCATCCGCGAGTTCCAGTTGGGCTATGTGCCCGAGCGCGGCGATGCCTTTGCGAAAGCGGCATTGGCGCACGGATTCACCGCGGAGCAGCTCGAGAAGGCCGGCTGGGTGAAGCTCCGCGAGGACGGCACCGCATGGGATTTTTTCCAGGGCCGGGTCACCTTCCCCATCCATGGCCTGGGCGGGCAGCCGATCGCCTTTGGGGCACGCACGCTGCGCAGCGACAAGAAACTGGCCAAGTACTTCAATAGCCCGGAAAGCGCCCTTTACGTGAAAGGCCGCTCGTTGTACGGCATTGCGCTGGCCAAGAAGGCCATTGTGGAGGCCAAGCAGTGCCTGCTGGTGGAGGGCTACACCGACGTGATCAGCCTGCACCAGGCGGGCGTGCTGAACGTGGTGGCCAGCAGCGGTACCAGCCTTACGGTGGAACAAGTGCGGCTGATCAAGCGCTTTGCACCGTTGGTGGTCATGCTTTATGATGGTGATGCCGCCGGCATGAAAGCCTCGTTGCGCGGCATCGACCTCATTTTGGCCGAGGGGCTGCACGTGAAGGTGGTGGCCCTGCCCGAGGGCGAGGACCCCGACAGTTTTGCCCGCGGCCACAGCAGCAGCGAGATCACCACCTACCTCGAGCAGCAGGCCAAGGACTTCCTGGTGTTCAAGGCCGACCTGTTGGTGGCGGAGGCCGGGGATGATCCCGTGGCCCGCGCACAGGCCATCCATGAGCTGGTGCAGAGCATCGCCCTGGTGCCCGACCATGTGCTGCGTTCCCTTTACGTGAAGCGGTGCGCATCGCTGCTGCAGATCGCCGAACAGGCGCTGGTGGCGGAATTGAACAAGGAATTGCGCAAGCAATACCGCAAGAAGGTGGGGCCGGACAATGCGCCCGCGCCCGAAATGCTGGCGCCCGAAGTGGCGCCGCCACAGGCCATTGCCGAGGACCTGGGCACCAAGCCGCAGGAAGAGGAATTGCTGCGCCTGCTGATCGCCTATGGTGAGCAGAGCATTACCGTGCCCATCCAGGAATCCGATGGCACCACACAGGACGAGGAGATGTCCGTGGCCGAATTGATGTTCATCTCCTTGGCCACCGACGATATCGTGTTCGAGGAACCCTTGTTCCAGGCCATTTACCGCGATTACCGCTTCGCGCGCAACATGGGCGAGCCGGTGGGCCGATCGCGCTACCTGGAGAATGAGAAGGAGGAGTGGCGCAAGCTTACCATCGACCTGCTCACGCAGCGCCACCTGCTCAGCCCCGGCTGGTCGGGCCACAAGATCCATGTGCCCTTGGAAAGCGATGATCTTTGCAAGACTGTGCAGCACGAGCTCAACGCATTCAAGGGCCGCCGCGTGGACCGCATGCTGAAGCAGGCACAGGAGGAACTGAAGGAGCTGGAGGCCAGTGCCGATCGCGAAAACACCGATGAGCTGCTGCCGGACCGCGTATTGGCCAACCTGCAGCGGCAACAGGCCCTGCTTGCAGCGAAAAAAGACCTGGCCCAAGCCACGGGAAGGGTGATCGTCGCGTGATCACCGATCGAGTAATTTCGGGCGGACTTGCTGCGTCATGCACCTGCGAAAGCGTTTATTCCGCCTATTGGCCAAATTGAACAAGGCCGTGTTGCCCAAGCAATGGGACCGTGACCTGGCCAACTTGGGCAAGGCGCGCAAATTGCTCGTGGCCTGGCGTTACTGGGTCACGCGTAACGCCTTGTAGGCCTACTGCACCACCAAGCGCTGCGGCGCCGTTTGCTTCCGGCCGTGCAGCGTTACCGCATACACGCCGGGCTTCAGGCCGGAAAGGTCCAATTGCCGCCGTGCCGATGCTGGCGCCCGCAACACGGTCCTGCCGTGCACGTCCGTCACCAGCAATTCATTGCCAGGAGCCAATAGGGCCGCGGGCACCTCCACCGTAAGGCTGCCTCGCGCCGGATTGGGATGCAGCGCCAGCGCGCCGTCGTGTTGCGGCGTGCCCACGCCCACGGTGCAGGGCGGCCCGTCCAGTGTAACGTGTACAAAGGCCGTGTCCGAAGGGCAGGGCGCGCTGGTCACCACGTAAAGGTATTCGCCGGCCCCATAAGCCGAAACGTTGAAGCTTTCATTGTAGTAGCCCATGCCCAGCCCGGCCGGTGAGTACCAGATCCCGCTGTTGGCGCTGCCGGTAAGGTGGTCGGCCAAATGGGCGGAGGTTTCATTCCAACAGTACAGCGCGCTATCGCCGATGCCCGCATTGGACGGTGCGCCCCCGATAACCGTGACCGTGGCCGTGGGCGCGGGACAGGGAGCGATGGGCGCCACTTGGTACACGTACTGCCCGGGCGCGCTGACACCGGGGGTGAATATGCCACTCGCACCACTGGGACCAGCCCAGGTGCCGCCGGGCATGGGTGTGCCGCCCAGCTTGGTGAACAGGTCAACCGGGGGAAGTCCGGCCAAGGTGCATAAGGTCACCGTGGCGCTCGTGCCCGCGCTATTGTTCGGCAGGTAGGCGATGGTAAGCACTTGCCCCACGGGTTCGCATGGCTGCTCAAGGTTGAAGATGTACAGGTAATCGCCCGGCAGGCTGACGCCCGGCACGAACATGCCATTGGCCACCACGTTGAGCATCGGGTCAATCCATTCGCCCCCCGGGCTGGGCGTGCCGCCCAGTTGCGAGAGCAAGGTGAAGGGTGCTGCATTGGGGCAGATCGAGACCGAGGCCGGTTCGCCCACATCGGGCAGGTCCGGCGGCAGCACCGTCATGTTGCCGGTCCATGTGGTAAGGATCGTGTTGTTGTAGCGCAGGCTGATCGACAGGGCGTAAACCCCCTCGCCAAGCGCAGCCATGGGGCCGATCGGCTTGTTGAAGGATGCGCTTCCGGGCGATCCGGTGTTCACATCAATCACCAAAGTGAGGCTGTTGGCCGTACTGTTGTTGTTCACAAAGGTGAAATTCATGCCCGGTGCCGCAGTGCCGATCACGTTCAAGGTGAAGGACTGGCATGCATGAAGCGGCGAGGGGTTCCAGGTAACGTTGGTGATCTGTTGGGCCCGGGCAGGAAAGGCAAGGGCCGAAAAAAGCAGGACGGGTAGAATAGGGCGCATCGGGTCGGGTTGGTCTTCAAATGTAGAAGCAATCCGCAATGGCCGTTATTTTGCCTTATGCGTTCCGTGGGCCTTTTCATGCCATTCCTGTTGGTATGCCACGCCCATGCCCAACTGTTGGTGAACGAGGTGCAATGCGCCCCGGGCGATGCGGTCCATGCGGGTCAGGGCCAATGGATCGAATTGTACAATGCCGGGCCGCATGCCGTGGAATTGTACCACCATGTGCTTTCCGTGGGCCCACTGGCGCAAACACTGCCCCAGGGCGTGCTGCGGCCGGGTGAATTTCGCGTATTCGCTTGTGGCGGCGGGGCAGGTGCGCTGGACCTGAAGCTGCCGCGTACAGGGGGTGCAGTGCTGTTGTTGGCGCCGGGCGGGAGCCAAGTGCTCGATGTTTTTCGTTGGCCGGCACTGCCCCAGGGTGTTTCCATGGGCCGCTTTCCCGATGGGGCGCGACAGGCTAATTTCTTCAGCATGCCCACACCCGGAGCCCTCAACCAAGGGGGAAAGGCCAAGCTATTGCCCCCACCGGACCTGGCATGCACGAACGGCAGCATTGAAAGCCGGGCGCCTGAAGGAGTGGAAGTGCGCTATACATTGGACGGGTCCACACCCGGCCCTAACTCAGCCTTGCTGGCGGAGCCGCTGCGCATATCCGGACCTGCGGTGGTGCGCGCACGTGCATTTGCTGCCGATGCAGTCCCCGGCACCGAGGCCGTGCTCATACCCGGCCTGCCCGAAGGGGCTTGGGGCATAGCGGTGGACCCGCAGGATCTGGCGGGTCCCAATGGCTTGGCCGATACGCTGTACGGCAACCACGCGCGAAAGGGAAAAGCCTGGACGCGGCAGGCATTTGTGGCGCACAATGGAAGGCTTTCGCCCGTGGGCCTTTCCGTTGCCGGAAGCGGTTCGCGCGGATTGCCCAAACGTAATTTCAAGCTCACCGCATCGGACCGCTACGGCAGTGTTTCGCCGATGCCGTTGCCCAAGGTGGCAACGGGCGGCAACATCCTCTTGCGCGCCGATGCCACTCCGCATGCTTTTCTGCGCAACCTGTTCATGGAGCAAGTGGTGGAACGAAGCGGCGCCAGGGTGGACGTGCAAGCCTCGACCGCTGCGGAGCTGTATATCAACGGCCGCTATCATGGCTTGTACCGGGCCATGCCCACTAAGGGCAAGGGCTGGCTGCGCGGGCTTGCGGGCGGCAATGCCGTTGAGCTTGTCACTGTCCAGGATGGGGCCGCACAGGGCTTGGGGCCCGGCCCGTATGCACAGGCGGTGCAGGCCTTGGTGCGTGGCATGCCTGCGGACAGCCTGAATAAGCTGATGGAGCTGCAAAGCCTCGTGGAAATGGCCTGCCTGGACCTTTGGACGGGCCGTGTGGACCATGAGCTGAATGTGCGTGCCTGGCGCCCCACGCGGCCAGGTGGACGCTGGCGATGGGTATTGTACGACATGGATTCCTGGGCTACGCCCGAGGATCGCACCGTGGCCCGGATGATGGGTGAACCCGGGCCACTGGCGCCGTTCCTGCAGGAGCTCCTGGCCCATGGTGAGCTGCAGGAGATGCTGCTGGCCCGCATGGCCGCGTTGTGCGCCACCGTGTTATCCCCGCGCCAAGCGGCAGCGCTCTCCGATTCGCTGTACCGCGCACACGCAGCGGCCATGGAAAAGGACCACGGGCGCTGGGCCGATGCCATGCCCTGCCCCTTGCCGCGCCAAGCCCGCAACCAAATGCTGGAACAAGCCGGGCGGCGCAGCGCCGTTATTCTCCCGCAATTGGCGGCCGCCACCGGGCGTACACTTCAGCTGATCACGGTGCAAGTGGAACCGGCCGGTGCCGGGCAGGTGGAGCTTGATGGGCTGCCCCTGGCAGGGGATCATGTGCAGCTGCAGTGGTTCCGCGGGGTGCGTGGCCAGTTGCACGCAATTCCCGCTGCGGGCATGGAATTCGCGGGTTGGAAAGGGTTGGAGGGGCAGGACCCCCGCTTGGAGGTGGGCCTGGTGCCGGGCAAACGGGTCGTGGCGGTTTTCCGCCCGGCGGCCACGGCCGCCCGCCAAATGCCTTAGGCCAGCGCCGCCTGCAGCAGCGATTCGAACAGTAGCCTGCCGTCCGTATTGCCCAGCAATGGATCCACCGCACGCTCGGGGTGTGGCATCATGCCGAATACGTTCCGCCCTGCATTGCACACACCGGCAATGTTCTCCACGCTGCCGTTCGGATTGGACTCTTCTTTCAATCGGCCCTCATGGTCGCAGTAATGGAACAGCACCTGGTCCTCCTGGTCCAGCTTTTTCAGCGTTTCGCTGTCCGCATGGTACCGTCCCTCGCCGTGCGCAATGGGTATGCGCAACGGCTTGTCCTTCAGCGCTGCGGTAAGCACGGTATTGCGCGTAGCGGGCCTTATCCAAACATTGCGGCAAATGAACTTGAGGCTGTCGTTGTGAAGCAGGGCGCCGGGCAGCAGTCCGGCCTCACACAACACTTGGAAGCCGTTGCATACACCGAATACCAATCCTCCCTTTCGTGCATGTGAGGCCACTTCCTGCATGATGGGCGAAAAACGGGCAATGGCCCCGCTGCGCAGGTAATCGCCGTAGGAGAAACCGCCGGGAAGCAGGACCATGTCGCAGCCCTTCAGGTCATGGTCCTTATGCCAAAGCCGCTCGGCCGGCCGGCCGGTTATGGCCTCCACGGCATGGGCCATGTCGTCGTCGCAATTTGAACCGGGGAAGGTGACGATGCCGAATTTCATGATCTGGCCTGCTGACAGGGGTTTTTTACTCGCCACAAAGGTAGCTCAGGGCGCCCAGCGTGCCCAGCACGCCAGCAGCAGCATGCCCCACAGCGCCGCATCGGGCCAACCGGTGCGCTTGGTCTCCACCAACGGGTAGGCCAGCAGCACCGAGGCGGGGGTGGCCAGTAATACCGGCGGCAGTCGCCCGTCCAGCCAACCGGCGAACAGTGCTACGATGCCGGTGATAAAGACGAATGCGAGGAATGACGCACGGATGTTCTTTTCGCGCATCACGCTGTGGCCATACAGTTTCGCGAATGCCAGTACGGCGGCCAGCAGCAGGAACCCCAGGAGTGCCGTAAGCAGCACGCTGTGCATCCAGTGCGCCGGCCGGGGTGGCGCCACATCCTCGGGAAAATGCAGCGAGGCTGCCGGGGCCCAAAGCGCGGGATCGATGAAATGCACAACGCCCCAGCCCAGCGTTAGGATGGCGCCCAAGGCCACGGGGGTAAGCACATATTCGCGCAGCTTGAATGGCCGGGTAACGGCCAGCGCCGCCCAGATCGCCACGGTCAGGAAAGCATAGGGCAGGTAGAACAAGGCGGCCAGACCGAGCAACAGGCCGGCGTCGAACAGGGGCATGGCCATGTTGGCCCGGGCGGAGGTGTTCCATACACGGCCCACGGCCAGCAGCACCAGGTACATGCCGAACATTCCCGGCCCGGGCATGAGGCCGAAGGGCAGCAGGGCGGCCAGTAATACGAGCAGCAACGCCGGCATGTGGTTCCGGCGCCCGAACAGTTCGGCTTCGTTGGCCATGCGCACCGTGGCATGCGCCAGGGCCAGGGTAAGCGCAACGCCAAGCAGCACCGCCGCCCAGGGGACGGCCAGCAATAGGGCGCGCACAGGGGCGTACAGCGGCATGCCCAGCACCGTCTGCATCGGAACGTCCTGCGGCCAAGCCACGCCGCCCGCACCGGCGCCCGGCCAAAGCAGCAGGATCAATACCGGCAGCAGCAGGAAAACCATGGGCCGGTCCTGGCGGAAAAGACGCGTCAGCATGGCTGTTGCGGGAGAAAGGGCGCCCAAGATGCGGCGCGGCTATATTTGCCCCACTTGAACGGTTGGAATTGAATGAGCTCCACGAACATTTTCTACGGCATCGGCCAATTTATCCAATGGATCCTTGGCGTGATCTCCGCCGCCGGTTGGATCATTCCCGCCCTGATCACCGCGGTGCTGCTCTTCGGCATGGCATACTGGCTGTGGGCAGAAACGCGGTACACCCGCCGCGCCAAGGAGCGCGACGAGTTCATTTAGTGCCCAGTTTCATCGCGGTGTTCCCGCCTTTGCCCGCCTTGGGCCGCAACAGGTCGTGGCCGATATCGGTGCGGTGCGTTTTCCCTTCGTAACTGATCAATGCAGCGTTGGTGTAGGCGTTGAGCACGGCATGCTCAATGTCCTTGCCCAGCGCCGTCACGCTCATCACCCGGCCGCCGGAGGTCGCCAGGGCGTTGTCATTCCCCAGGGCGGTGCCCGATTGGAACACGTAGGCCCCCTTCACCAGGTCGAGCCCTACAATGGGTTTCCCGGTTTCGTATTGGCCGGGGTAGCCCTCGGAGGCCAGCACGATGGTGGCGCATGCGCGGTCGTCCACGTCCACATGCCGCTCGCTCAGCGTGCCCGTGGCAATGCCCTCGAACAGGTCCATCAGGTCGCTGCGCAGCCGCGGCAGTATGGCCTGCGTTTCGGGGTCGCCCAGCCGCACGTTGTATTCGATCAAGTACGGCTCGCCGTCCACATTCATCAAGCCCAGGAACAAGAAGCCCTGGTACGGGATGCCCTCGGCCTGCAGGCCACGTATGGTGGGCGTGGCAATGCGGTCCTGCACCTTGCCCATGAATTCCGGGTCGGCGAAAGGCACGGGTGAAACTGCGCCCATGCCGCCCGTGTTCGGGCCTGTATCGTCATCGCCGATGCGTTTGTAGTCCTTGGCGCAGGGCAGCATCTTGTAGGCCTCGCCGTCGGTGATCAGAAAGGCGGACAGCTCTATGCCCGTGAGGTGTTGTTCGATGAGCACACGATCGGCCGCCTTCCCCAGTCCGCCACCGCCCAGCATGTCCTTCAGGGCGTCCACGGCATGCCCCACTTCAGCGGCGATCACCACGCCCTTGCCTTGTGCCAGGCCATCGGCCTTGATCACGTACGGGCCATTGCTGCGCTGCACGAATTGGAGGGCCTGCTCCAACTGGTCGCGGCCGAAGGCGCGGAAGGCCGCCGTGGGAATGTTGTGGCGCAGCATGAACTCCTTGGCGAATTCCTTGCTGCTCTCCAAGCGTGCGCCTTCGGCACCGGGGCCGATCACCGTTACCAACGGTTTCAATTGGGGGTCGGCCATTATGCGGTCGTGCAGGCCGTCGGCCAAGGGCGCTTCGGGGCCAATTACCACCATGCGGATGCGCTTATCGATGATGAGCTGGCGCAGGGCGCGCTGGTCGTGCAGGTCGAGCGGCACATTGCGGCCATGGCGAAGGGTGCCCGGGTTGCCCGGGGTGATGTAGAGTTCATCGAGCATGGAGCTTTGGGCCAACTTCCAGGCCAAGGCATGCTCGCGGCCCCCGCCGCCGATCAAGAGTACGTTCATGGTCCACTTTCCTTTCGTACAAAGGAAGAACCGTTATTCCGCATGGTGAAATGAATTTGCCAACATTCCGGCCGCTGTGCGTTGCGGTGTGCACAATACGCGCTGCCCGGAAGGGACGGCGGCATGGGTGGGCCGCCCGGTTGGCTTGATCGGCGCGGGTTCCAGGCGTACCAGGCCATGCGTGCCACGGTTTTTCATGGGCCGGGTGTTTGTTGAAAACCCGGCCTCGCGCTCAATGCACCAGGCCCTCGGTAATGGCGATCCGCACCAGTTCGGCAATGTTGTGCACGCCGAGTTTCTTCATCAGGTTGGTGCGGTGCGTGTCCACCGTACGGTGCGAAATGAACAAGCGGGCACCGATCTCCTTGTTGGAAAGTCCTTCGGCCAAGGCGGCCAGGATCTCTTTTTCCCGCACGCTAAGCACATCGAGCCTGCCTGTTGCGCGGCTCGTTTCCATCGCCGGGTTCAGCAGCACTTGCGTCACATCGGCGGAAATATGCTTGTTGCCGGCGTGCACGGCCTTCACGGCCAATAGGAATTCATCGCGGCTGCACGTTTTCAACAGGTACCCATCGGCACCACGCTCCAGCACGGCCCTGATGGAGGATGGCGAATCATCCATGGTGAGGATGATCACCTTCAGGTGCGGCCATTGTTGCTTAATGCGGCCGAGCGCGTCGGTGCCGTCCATCACGGGCATGTTCAGGTCGAGCACCACAATGTCGGTGGCCACCACCTCGAGCAATTCCAGCAAATGGGGGCCACTGGTGGCGGAGGCCACGCATTCCACGTGGGGCACATCCTCCAGTAGCCGCTGCAACCCTTCAATAACGATGCGGTGGTCGTCGCAAATGACCAGGCGCATCGGGGATCCGGTGAACATGCGCTCAAATATCGGCAATCGCCAACGGAACGCGCACGGTGGCCAGTATGCCCTTGGGCCCGTTGCCGATGGAGAACTTGCCGCGCAGGGCGTGCACGCGTTCGTGGATGTTGCGCAGGCCGATGCCGCCGTTCGCAGGCCCGGCCCCAAGCCCCCGGCCATCGTCCTCGTAAAGCAGCACCAAATGGTCCTTGTTCTTCATCAATTGCAGGTTCACCTGGCTGGCCCCGGCATGCTTCAGGGTGTTCTGCACCAATTCCTGTGCAATGCGGTACAGGCCGGTCTCCATTTCGCTGGGCAACTGGCCGGGCAGGGCATAGTGGTCGAAGGTGTGCTTGATCCCCGCGGCGCTGCATGAGCGTTCGAGCATTTCCTGCGTGGCAGCGGCCAATCCGGCCTGGCCCAGTGTGCGTGGCATCAACGCATGGGCGATCTCACGCACTTCACGGCCCACATCGGTGCTGATGCCCAGGGCCTCGGACATGGCCTGTTCCGGTGGTGGCTCTCCAGTTGCGGCCTTTGCGGCCATTTGCTCCAGCCGGAAGCGCAGCCCGGCCACCTGTTGGCCAATGCCGTCGTGGAGCTCGCGTGAAATGCGCGCCCGTTCGTTGTCGGTGGCCTTGAGCACGCCGCGCAGGCCGGCCTCCCTTTCGGCAAGCAGGGCCGCATCGTGCCGTGCCTTGCTCCGGCGGCGTTGCACCTGCAGCAGCAAGGCCCCGCCCATGGTCACCAGGGCCAGGCCACCCAAGGCGCTCACCAACCATAGCTTGCGGTGCTCGCTCTCACGCTCCAGCTCGGCAATGGCGGCACGCTGCGCCAGGATCTCGCGCTCCTTGCGCTCGGTCTCGAAACGGGTCTGTGCTTGTGCAAGCCGCATGCCCATGTCGGTGTTGAAGGTGGAATCCTTGAGGGCCGCGTACTGCTGGTGGTACAGGAAGGTGCTGTCGCTGTTGCCCAGCTTGGCATGCAGCCGTGCAAGCTCGATCAGGGCCTGCATTTGTTCGCTGCGGCCGTCCACTTCATGCCCGATCTGCAGCCCCCTGTGCAACAGTTCACCGGCCTCGGCCAAATGCCCTTGCCGTATACGGGTGCCGCCCATGCCGATCAGGGAGGAGGCCACGCCCTTGCGGTCGCCCAATGACATGCGCAGCGCGAGGGCCTCGCCGTAATTGGCGGCGGCATGGTACAACTGGCCCTGCGCCATTTGTATGCCGGCCAGGTTGTTCAATTGGGTCGAAAGCTCGCCCGGCATTTCGCGCGAGCGGAAGAAATCGATGGCGGAGCGGTAGTGTGCCACGGCCCTTGCCGTATCGCCCAGGCGGGCCTCCACGTTGGCCAGGTTGCCCAATGAGGCCGCCAGTCCGGCCACATCGCCGATCTGCTCGCGGATCTTGGCCGCCTTTTCGTGCGTGGCCATGGCCTCCTGCAGCCGGCCCAGGTTGAATTGCAGGATGGCGATGTTGTTCAGCAGTGTGGCCTCGTGTGCGGGCGGCCCTATGCGTTCGTAGATCGCCAGGGCCTTGAAGTCCTCTTCCAGGGCCTGTTCGAACATGTAGCGCGCCTGGTGGATGATGCCCAGCTTGTTGTGCACTGCGGCCATGCCCGACGAATCGGCGAGCTGCACGCGCAGTGCCAGGGACAATTGCAGCAGGCTATCGGCCGCGTGGTAGTTGCTGTGGTCGATCCGCAGGATGGCCAGGTCATTGTAGGCCTGGGCCTTGCCCTTGGCGTAGTTCAGCTTTCGCGCCAATTGCAGCGCGGCCTCGCCGAACAGGCGCGCCGAGTCGGGGTTGGCCCGCCGATAGGCGTAGCATAGGTCGGATAGTTTGAGCACTTTGGCCGTGTCGGGCGGCATGGCGGCAACGGCGGCCGCCTGTTCGGACAGGCCCTGTGCGGCCGCCCACGGTGACAGCAGCGTGCACAACGCAAGCGCCCAGGTCCATCGCTTGTACGAAATACGCCTCATGGTGGTGGGTACGGGGCGAAGATGGCGATGCACGGGAGGGGCGGTCAAAGCGGGATGTTGCCGTGCTTTTTCCGCGGCATGGTGGTGGCCTTGTTCCGCAGCATGCGCAGGGATTCGATCACCTTCAGCCGGGTGTCGCGCGGGCGGATCACCTCGTCGATGAACCCGCGTGCGGCGGCCTCGTACGGATTGGCGAAGCGCTCCCGGTACTCCGCCTCTTTTTCGGCCAAGGTGGCTGCGGGGTCGGCCGAGCGGCCGATGTCGTTGCGGAAGATGATCTCGGCCGCACCCTTGGCCCCCATCACCGCGATCTCGGCCGCGGGCCATGCAAAGTTCATGTCGCAGCCGATGTGCTTGCTGTTCATCACATCGTAGGCGCCACCATAGGCCTTGCGGGTGATCACTGAAATGCGCGGCACGGTGGCCTCGCTGAACGCATACAGGAGTTTTGCCCCGTGGTTGATGATGCCGCGCCATTCCTGCTCGGTGCCAGGCAAAAAGCCGGGCACGTCCACGAACACCACGAGCGGGATGTTGAAGGCATCGCAGAAACGCACGAACCGTGCGGCCTTCAGGCTGGCATCGATATCGAGCACGCCGGCCAGTACAGCGGGCTGGTTGGCCACACAACCCACGGTTTCGCCGGCCACGCGCGCAAAGCCGATCACCATGTTGCGGGCATAATCGGCATGAACCTCCATGCTGCTGCCCGGGTCGATCACCGCGTTGAGCACCTCCCGGATGTCGTACGGCTGGTTGGGGTTCTCCGGCAGGATATCGTCCAGCATGGGCCTCGATTCATCGGCCGGCACGTAGGGTGCCACGGGCGGCTTTTCCTCGCAATTGGAGGGCAGGTAGCCCACTAATTGGCGCAGTTGGTCGATGGCGTGCAGCTCGTCGCTGGCGGTGAAATGGGCCACACCGCTTTTGCTGGCGTGGGTGGAGGCGCCGCCAAGTTCCTCGGAGGTCACGGTTTCATGGGTCACCGTTTTCACCACGTTGGGCCCGGTGACGAACATGTAGCTGGTGCCCTCCACCATCAGCACGAAGTCCGTGAGGGCCGGGCTGTACACCGCACCCCCGGCACAGGGGCCCAGTATGGCACTGATCTGGGGCACCACACCACTGGCCTGCACGTTGCGGTGGAAAATATCCGCATAGCTGCCCAGCGATACCACGCCCTCCTGGATCCGCGCGCCACCGCTGTCGTTCAACCCGATCACGGGCGCACCGGTGCGCATGGCAAGGTCCATCACCTGGCAGATCTTCTGCGCGTGGGCCTCGGCCAAGGACCCGCCAAGCACCGTGAAGTCCTGGGAGAAAACGAATACCGTGCGGCCGTTGATGGTACCGTGGCCTGTGACCACGCCGTCGCCCAGGAAATGCTGCTTATCCAACCCGAAATTCACGCTTCGGTGGGTCACCAGTTGGCCGATCTCCTGGAAACTGCCCTGGTCCAGCAGGAGGTTCAACCGCTCGCGGGCGGTGAGCTTGCCCTTTTTGTGCTGGGCGGCGATACGCTCATCGCCGCCGCCCTTCAGCGCCAATGCGGTCTTTTCGGCCAAAAGGCCGAATTTTGCTTTCATGTCCATGCGGGCAAAGTAGTGTTCAGGCACGGCCTTTGGCGGCCGCGGCCAAATGTAAAAAGCGCGGCATGGTCCGTTCATCTACTTTCGCTGGCCCATGAATTGGCGCTTTGCAGACCTTCCCATCCGTACCAAGTTCCTGATCACCCTGGGCATTCCCGTGGTGGGACTGGTGTTGTTGATCGGCAGGCAGGTGGATTCCAGCCTGAGGAAAAGCAATGTGCTGGGCTACGTTTCCTCGCAGGCATACACCATTAAGCTGATCGCCGATGTGGTGGATGCGCTTCAGCAGGAATCGGCGGTAAGCGTGGCCACCATGGAAAAGGTGATCAACAACAAACAGGCGCTGCGGGTGGCGCGTGCCACCAGCGACGATATGATCGGCCGCCTGAACAGCCGCGGGCGCATCATCAACCAGGAGTTCAGGCCCTTGGAGGCCTTGGCGCCGCTGCAGCGCGACCGCAAGCGCATCGATAGCGGGGGCATTACCCCGGGCCAGGCGGCGGAGCTGTATGGCGAAATGAACAACACGCTGCTGCGGAACCTGGGTGAAACATCCAAGCAGGCGTTGGACATGGAGGTGAGCGCGAAGATGTTCGCCCACCAGAACATCCTGTACGCCAAGGATGCGCTCAGCGAGATCCGCACCGATGTGCTGCGCGCCCTTACCTCGGGCCTAAGCCCCATGGAGATGGGCATGTTGAACGAACGGATCTCGTTCTACGACACGGGCCTGCAGCTTTTCCAACGCGATGCAACCGCCGATGTGCTGGAGTATTACAGAAGCACTTACCGCGGCCCCGAGGTGAACCTGTTGCGCTCCGCCCTGGGTGCCCTGCGGGCCAAGGAGGGCATGGGCGCCTTCGGGCTTGATGCCCAACAATGGTGGACCCTTAGCGGCCAGGTGATGGAGCGGCTGCGCGACGTGGAGCAGCGCTCCATCCAATCGATCATCGGCGCCAGTGGCAGTGTGGCCAACGAGGCCAAGGAGCGGCTGGTACTGGTGCTTTTGGCCCTGTTGGTGGTGGTGGGCGCGGTTACGGTAATGGCCATGGTGATCACGCGGGGCCTGCGCAGCACCATCAGCGGGGTTACCCGCGCCGCGGCCGCACTGGCCGTGGGCGACGTAAGCGAGCGCGTGCCGGTGAGGTCAAAGGATGAAGTGGGCCAAATGGCCGGATCGTTCAACGCCATGATCGATGCCATGCGATCGCTTTCAGCAAGTGCCGATTCCATTGGGCAGGGCAACTACGAAACGCCGGTGATCGTGCGCGGCGAAAGCGATGTGCTCGGGCATTCGCTCACCCGCATGCGCGATAACCTCAAGGCAGCGAGGGAACGCGACCTGCAGCAAACCCGCGAACTCTTCAATGAGAAGGAAAAGCTCGAGCGCGCCAACGAAAGGATCAGGGTGCTATTGCGCGAGATCCACCACCGCGTGAAGAACAATATGCAGGTGGTCTCCAGCATGCTCCGCCTGCAAGCCGGCCGCATCACCGATGAGAACCTGCAACAGGTGTTCGCACAAAGCCAAAGCCGCGTGGCTTCCATGGCCTTGATCCATGAAAAATTGTACAAGGGTGAGGACCTGGCCCAGGTGGACCTTTCACAGTACATCCGCGACCTGTTCATCGAACTGGTGCAATTGAACAAGGTGCGCGAGAATGTGCACTACCGCACCGCCATCGACCCTGACCTTGTGCTGGACCTTGATACCATGGTGCCGCTTGGGCTGATCTTGAACGAGTTGATCACCAACTCATTCAAGCATGCCTTCACGGATCGCGCCGAGGGCTTCATCAACCTGCGGATCCACCGCGCCAATGCGCAGGAGGTGGACCTTTATTACAGCGACAACGGGAAAGGCATTCCCACGGAAACCTTGGAGCAACCCGCCGATACCTTGGGTCGTGGCCTGATCGAAAGCCTGGTGGAACAGCTCAACGGGTTCATCACCTTGGAATCGGACAACAGCGGTACCCGCTACCACATCCATTTCCGCATCCAGGCGGGCAAAGACTAGTCCGCGGCAAGCGCGGCCTCCACCTCCTCGCTCAATTCCATGTTGTGGTACACGGCGTTCACGTCCTCGTCGTCCTCCAACAGGTCCACCAATTTCATGACGTTGCGCGCGGTGGCCAGGTCCACGGGCATGGTGGTCAGCGGAAAGCGCTTCAGCTCGGCGCTTTTAGCCTCTACGCCCAGTTCATCCAGCTTATGCTGCAGCGGGCCGAACTCGGTGAATGGCGCAAGGATCACCACCGCCCCCTCATCGTGCAACAGGTCCTCCGCGCCGGCATCGATGCAGGCCATTTCAAACTCGTCGTGGTCCACGTTCTTCAAGGCATCCGTGGCCACATTGAATTCGGCCTTGCGGTCGAACACATGCGCCAGCGAACCCGTGTTGCCCAGGTTGCCGTCGCATTTGTTGAAGTAGCTGCGCACGTTCGCCACGGTACGGGTGGGGTTGTTGGTGGCCGTTTCAACGAAAATGGCCACGCCGCCGGGTGCGTAGCCCTCGTAGTTCATTTCCGTATAGTTCTCCTCATGGGCACCAGCGGCCTTTTTTATGGCCCGGTCAATGTTGTCCTTGGGCATGTTCATGCCCTTCGCGTTCTGTATCGCCACCTTCAGGCGGTGGTTGGCATCGGGGTTGGGGCCGCCCGCCTTCACCGCCATGGATATCTCCTTGCCGATACGGGTGAATAATTTGCTCAGCTTCGCATTGCGGGCAAAGATCTTGTGCTTGCGTTTCTCGAAAATACGGCCCATGGGAGCGGATTGCGGTATTGAAGTGGCGCCGGATATGGCGGCCACGAATTTACGAAGTATGGGCCAAGCCATTGTGAAGGACACAGCCCTGAAGCAAAAGGGGCCACCGCAATGCGGCAGCCCCATGCTCCGGCCAAGCGAGCATTTACCCTCGTCGCACCCCGGAATACCGTCAATTGAAGCCGAGCAGCGTAAGCCCCACGTTCAGCGGCATCAGTTCGGGCGCCGTGCCCTTGTTGAACATGGGGGTCAGGCTGTATTCGGCAAAGAAGTTCCAGCTGCCGAAGCCGATCTGCCCGCGGGCTGCCAGCCGGTAAGGCAACAGGTTATAGTCCCCCTTGTCGCGCTGTTTCTCGCTGTGCCCGTCCGAGCTCCACTTCTGCTTGTACATGGTATCGAAGTACCAACTGCCGACCACGCCCGCCGCCAGATGGAAATTTTCCTTGCGGGACATCGACCAACGCGGCCGGCGGAGCAGGTCCTCCCGGTTGGCGGGCAGCTTGGCCCTGGCCGTGTTGAATTCCAACATCAGCGGCATGCGAAGGCCGATCTGCCGCAGCTTGTTCTTGCGCAGTTGGGGCACATCCATCGCCACGGCATAGGTACTGTCCGCGTTATAGGCCAAGGTGCTGTTCGAACTCAGCCGGTAATTCAGGAACTCCATGCCCAGCCCGGTGAACAGCCCGATGTGGTGGCTGCCGAACTCCACCTTGCGCTCGATGAAGTTGATGGCGAAGAAGCGGCTGCGGGAGTTGTTGAGCTGCAGCGGGCCACTTTGCGGCCCATCGCCAAGGCGGCCGTCCGGCGTCACGAAGGTGTTAAGGCCCAATTCCAGCCCGGCCCAGTAGGTGAATAGCCGCCGGCGCTTGCGCTTCAGCCGCGCCAGTTCGTTCTCGAAGTTGACCGTGGAGTCGGTGTCCAGGCGCGTGGTGATGATGCGGATCAGCTTGCCGCCCGTGCGGATGCGGATCGTATCGCCCTCAGCGGCGGCAGCGGTGTCCAAGGGATCAACGCGCACCTTCACGCCTTCGCCGCCCGCGGTTATGGAAAAACTGTGCGTGGTGCGCGTGGCGGCGCTGTCAGTGGCCACGCTGTCGCGCTGGCCAAAGGCGGCAAAGGGCAGCAGGGCCAGCAGGAGGATCGGGGCTTTCATGTTCATCGGTTTGTTGTGTGACGGACAGCCGCGCCCTTTGTTACACCGTTTATGCCTCGGCCCTGAAAACGAAACGCACATGCGAGGGTGTCCATACGCCGGAAGGGTTGGCGCCCACGCGGATGCCGCCCAATTTGGCCACTACATAATCGCGCAGGGCGCGGTTGTCCGAGCTGGCGGTGATCACGACCAAACGACCCGCGGCATCCACGGCATAGGTCACATCCACACGCCCCATCATCGCATCGCCTTCAACGCCCAAGGGATAAACCACCTTGCGGTCGATCTGTTTCTGCACGGCCTTCCGCAGGGCGGTGTGCAGGGCCTGCTGCTCCGGTATGCTGCGCGGATGACCCGCCTGTGCCGTGGCGGAAAACAGCATGAGTGCCAGTAGGGAAGTGGACAGTAAAGCTTTCATGGTTCAACGGTTTCTGCGTATGACAACAGCAGCCGGTGGATTGTTACAGGCCCTGTGATGAACGGCCGAACCGCGGTGACGGACGGCCGGGCGCGGCGGGAAATTCGTGGTGCGGGTGAAAGAAGCGCGATGGACAAGGGCGCGGAAGGAAGGGTTGGCAGGCCGCCTGTAACTTTCGGTCCACCTGTCCGTCACACCAAAAACGCGCCCCGTGGAACTGGCCGAATACAACCGTGCGGTTGACCTGCATGCCGATGGGCTTTATCGCTTCGCGCTGAAACACCTGCGCGATACCGAGGAGGCCAAGGACGTGGTGCAGGAAAGCTTCGCCCGCTTGTGGCAACGGCTCGAGCAAGTGGACGGGGCCAAGGCGAAAAGCTACCTGTTCACCACGGCGCACCACCTGCTGGTGGATGGGGCCCGCACGCGGCAACGCACGGCCCGCATGGAGAAGCACCACGAATACCTGCGTGCCGGCACCATGCCGCCACCCGACCTGAAGGCGGTGCTGGACGATGCCTTGGCCACTTTGCCAGAGGTGCAACGCAGCGTGGTGCTGTTGCGCGACCTTGAAGGCTATAGCTACGAGGAAATAGCCGAGACAACCGGGCTCAACGTCGGCCAGGTGAAGGTGTACATCTACCGCGGCCGCGTGGCACTGAAGGATTTCATCGGCCAACTGGAGAACGTGATATGAACATCGGGCCACATAACTATGAAGCATGGCTGCTCGACCGCATGGAAGGGCGGCTCAACGCGGAACAGGAGCGGGCCTTGGACCAATTCCTCAAGTCCGATCCGGACCTCGCCACTGAACGCGGGACCTTGCCCACGGTCACGGGCGATAGCACGACATTTCCCGGCAAGGAGGGCCTGAAGCGGACCTTCCCGCCAACGGGACTACCCAATGCGGCCCGGCTCAACGACTTTTTAGTGGCCCGCATGCATCATGAACTGGATGCCATGCAGGAGGAGGCCCTGGCCCGCTACCTGTACGAGCATCCCGAGTGCAGCCGCGGGGCGGCGTTGCTGGCCATGACGGAAGTGCCTGCGGTGCCGGTCAATTTCCCGGATAAGGAGGTTTTGCGGAGGCAGTTTCCACCGCAGGGCCACCCGGACGCACACCGCTTGGATGACTTTCTCGTGGCCTTGCTTGAAGGGGACCTTTCCGCCGGACAGCGCAAGGAAATGGAGGCACTGGTGCAGCGCGACCCCGGGGTCCGCCGCAGGTTCGCTCTGCTGCAGGCCACAAAAGTGGCGGCGGCACCGGTGCATTTCCCAGGGAAGGGAGAACTCAAGAAGAAAAAGGGCCGGGTGGTTTTCCTCTGGCCACGGCTGGCCGCTGCCGCAAGCGTGCTGTTGGTGTTCGGTGTTGGGCTTTGGCTGCAACGTCCGGGGAATGACCGGGCCCTTGTGGCGGAACAGCCGAAAACACAGGTGCCTGCCGCTGCTGAAGTGGCAACGACGACCGTTCAACGTTCTTCCACACCGGGCGCGGTGAATGCAGGGCCAGGAGCGAACGAACCGGGTGAACCGCTCCTTCCTGCGGCACCCGTTACTGCGCGCACAGCAAGGGCACAGACCAAGCGGCCGGAACATGCCGTAGCGGACCTTGCCCCGGATGGGCCCGATACGGTTGAAGAAGCCAGCGCACTTGCCTTGGGCACGGAAGGGCCGGGCACTGCCGGGGTCGAACCTGTGGAGCCATCGGGCCAAGACGAGGATGCGGCGTTGGCCATGCATGTGCACGAAGCGCCAGTGGTCGCCAAGCTCCCCGCGCCAGAAACCGCCCAAACCTTGGCCAATATGGTCCGGGAGCACATCCTCAAGCAACCCGCGCGCAACAACGCGCTGGATGCAACGGATGCGCTGGTAATTGCGGACAGGACATTGAACGCCGTGACCAAGGGCGAGGGCGGCTTGGACATCCAGCGACGGCACGGCAGGGAACGGTTCAAATTGCGCGTTGGTGACAACTTCAGCATCAGCGCAAGCCGGTCCATCCGTTGATCAACATGGAAAGATCCCGAAGGCGCACATGCCATCGGGATCTTTCAGGATGCCAGGAAAAAAACCGGGCCTATCGGCCACCGATCCCCAGCGCGAGGTAGAGTTGCAACGTACGGTTCTGGGCATCGCCCACCATATCGTGCAGCGTGGAATTGTCAACGATGTCGGTAAGGCCATGCAGGTAGCGGATGCCGATCTGCAGGTTTTCACCGGCGTTGAAGCCTACACCGCCCACGATACCGCCATCGATCGACTTGAAGTTGTCCCGGTCAAGCGTTCCGGAATCGCTGCCCAGGTCGCCCGAGGTCTTCACCTGGGCTGAAAGCAGGTAGGCCAGGTAACCACCCAGTTGAAGGTCCACCACATCGGCCAAACGCACCGATGCCATAATGGGCAGCTCAAGGTAATTCAGGTTGAAATCCACGTCCTGGTCCACCAGGCCAAAAAAGGCGTGGTAGGTGGTATGGTTGCCCTTGGTCGAATAGAGCAATTCGGCCTGCAGCCCCACCGGTGTGGAAGGGTCGGTGCGCCCGAAAATACCGGCATTGAAGCCCAAGCGGGCATTTTGGTCGTCGGCATCAACGCCGGCCAGGTTGGTGTAGTTCAGGCCGCCTTTCACCCCGAAAACGGGGCCTTGCGCCATGGCGGTGGACATGATCAACGCGGCGCCGCAGGTGAGCATCAAATTGAAGTATGCAGTTCTCATGATGGTTGGTATTTTTCCCATGGCTCAACCCAGCTTCATGCCACAGGCCCCGTCCGGCACGGAGGAGCACCGCCGTGCACGCTGAACGAGGCATATTTTCCTCAATGCACCGGCGGCATGTTCCGGCTTTCCCCACGCCGCTGCACAAGAAAGGCGGCCCGCAGGCCGCCCGTTCTGTTTTAAGCAGGGCTCGTTCAATGTGCCATCAACACGCCCCGCATCACCACATGTATGCTGCAGAAGTAGTCGCCCCCTTCCTGCACCACATGTGTCCATCGGTCGCCGGGGTGCAGAAGTGGCGATTGCCAAGCACTGTCCGGAAGGGCCGTTACATCATGGTCCACTACATCGTCATTGGTCCAAACCACGGTATCGCCGCGGTGCACATGCACGGAATCCGGGAGGAACTTCATCTGCTTGATCGAAACGTCCACGCGTGCAGGCGTGTGGCCCGTGGTTCCCTTTAGTGCCTCTTCGGGGTTGCCGCACGCGGCGAACAACAGGGCAAGCCCCAATGGCAGTGTGGACCGCATCATTTCTTGGAGGCGAATTCCTTCTGCACCATTTTGGCGTGCTCCAAGTGCGCATCCAACACGGGCGATATGCTCACGAAAAGGTTCTTCAGCTCGGCATTCTGTGTTTGGGGGATCAACACGGTTTTCACCGCATTGATCACGGCCTCGTGGTAGGCCACCTCGTTGTCGATATAGGCCTTGTCAAAAGCGGCCCCTTCCAGGTCCTTGAACTTCTTCGTTTGCGTGGCCTCGCCCTCCTTCAATGATTTGCTCATGGCGTTGTCCTCCGGTTTCACGCCAAGCTTGGCCGCCAGGTCACTGGCCTGCTTGATCACCCCTTCGTGGTCCTTGATCATGGTTTCCGCGAAGCGGCGCACATCCTTGTTCTTCGATTTGCCCAGCGCGATCTTGCCGTAGTTCACATCGATCTGGTTGGCGGTAACGCCCACATGCGCGATCTGGGCATCATCCAATTTGGGCGATTGGGCCATGGCCGCGCCGCCGATGAAGGCGGTAAGCCCCAACATCAATGCACCATGGCCGAGTTTATGGATCATGTTCTTCATTGTTTATCTTGTTTTGTACTGCCCATTGGATGCACGTCCGGCGGAGCGGTTACAAAAGCCCAAGGCAGGTCCGGGAACGATAATTGCCCGTGCCCAATGGTTGGTGGGATGAAAGAGCTGAAATTGAGCGGGAAGGAACTGATGGCCGTTGGCTTACCGGAGGGCAGGGCCATCGGTCTGGCGATCGAGATCGTGGCCAAGCACCACCTGAAGGGTGAAAAGGCGGCCGTACTGGCGGAACTGGCGCACCTGTCGGCGGACCCTGCCGCTTATTCGGGCCATGCGATGTACGGCCCGGTGGCCGAAGCGTTGCTGCAGCCGGGGCACAGGAACGACGGGGTGCACCAACTGGTGCCGCGCCAAGCCTACCGCATCTATGGCCGGGACCACATTGAGGCAGGCGCGGTGCAGCAGATGGAGACCGCGATGAAACTGCCGATCGCGGTGGCGGGCGCATTGATGGCGGATGCACACTTGGGCTATGGCTTGCCGATCGGCGGTGTGCTGGCGGCGGACCATGCCGTGATCCCTTACGGCGTGGGTGTTGACATCGGGTGCCGCATGAGCCTGAGCATTTTCGCCATGGAGCAGGGTAAGCTGGCCCAGCACCGCGAGGATCACGCCCGGCTGTTGAAGGAGCACACGCGGTTCGGGCGTGAGGTGCACCACAGGCCGATGGAACATCCTGTGCTCGAGCGCCCGGAATTTGATGAGATCCCTGTGGTGCGCCAGTTGAAGGACCGCGCTTGGCGGCAGATCGGATCATCGGGCAGCGGCAACCACTTCGTTGAATTCGGTGTGGTGGAGATCGTGGACCCGGCCAACGAATTCGGCCTGCCCACCGGTTCCTATTCCGCGCTGCTGTCGCACTCCGGCTCACGCGGACTTGGGGCGGCCATAGCGGCGCATTACACGCGGCTGGCCAAGGAGCTTTGCCATTTGCCGGATGAAGCGCGCAACCTGGCCTGGCTGTCGCTGGACACTGCGGAGGGGCAGGAATACTGGCGCGCCATGGAGCTGGCGGGTGATTATGCCTCGGCCTGCCACCATCAGATCCACGCGCGCTTGGCCGCTGCCTTGGGCGAGCAGCCGATCGCCCGGGTGGAGAACCATCACAATTTCGCCTGGAAGGAATACCACGCCGGAAAAGAGGTGATCGTGCACCGCAAGGGTGCCACCCCGGCCGGCAAGGGTGTGCTGGGCGTCATTCCCGGCAGCATGACCGCCCCCGGTTACATCGTGCGGGGCACGGGTGTGGCCGAAAGTCTTGATTCGGCAAGCCACGGAGCGGGCCGCACCATGAGCCGCACCATGGCCAAACGCACCATCGACCCGGCCAAGGTGGAACGCCACCTGCAGCGCCACAGCATCACCTTGATCGGTGGCGGGTTGGACGAAGCGCCCATGGCCTACAAGGACATCGGCACGGTGATGGCCAGCCAAAAGGACCTGGTGGAAGTGGTGGGCTCGTTCACGCCCAAGATCGTGCGCATGTGCGGCGATGGCACGCCGGCGGAGGATTGATCCGCGGACCGCGGGGAAGTTTCCGTCCGCGGGCTCAATCCAATTTCAGCACCGCCAGGAAGGCCTCTTGCGGGATTTCCACGCTACCCACTGAGCGCATGCGCTTTTTGCCCTCCTTCTGCTTTTCCAGCAGCTTGCGCTTGCGGCTGATGTCGCCGCCGTAGCACTTGGCGGTCACGTCCTTGCGCAGTGCCTTCACCGTTTCGCGGGCCACGATCTTCGCGCCGATGGCGGCCTGTATGGGGATGTCGAATTGCTGGCGCGGCAGGAGCTCCTTCAGCTTGCCGCACATCTTCTTGCCCAGCTCGTGCGCGTGATCGCGGTGGATCAACGCGCTCAGGGCATCCACTTTTTCACCGTTCAGCAGGATGTCCAGCTTGATCAGGTCGCTTTCCTTGAATCCGATGGGGTGGTAGTCGAAGCTGGCATAGCCGCGGCTGATGCTCTTGAGCTTGTCGAAAAAGTCGAACACCACCTCGCCCAAGGGAAGCTCGAAGTGAAGCTCCACGCGGTCGGTGGTCAGGTAATTCTGCCCGGTGAGGATGCCCCGTTTTTCGATGCAGAGCGTCATGATCGCGCCGATGTATTCGCTCTTGGTGATGATCTGCGCCTTGATGTACGGCTCCTCGATCGTTTCAATGTGCATGACCGGTGGCAGCTCCGTGGGGTTGTGCACGTCCAGCACCTCGCCGTTGGTCTTGGTCACCACATACCCCACGTTGGGCACGGTGGTGATCACCGTGATGTTGAATTCGCGCTCGATCCGTTCCTGGATGATCTCCATGTGCAGCAGGCCCAGGAACCCGCAGCGGAAACCGAAGCCCAGCGCCGCGCTGCTCTCGGGGGTCCACGTAAGGCTGGCGTCGTTCAGCTTCAGCTTTTCCATGGCCTCGCGCAGCTCCTCGTATTCCGCGGTGTCCACCGGGAAAATGCCGGCCCACACCATGGGCTTCACATCCTCGAAGCCGTGGATGGCCTCGGCGCAAGGACGCTCCGCATGCGTGATCGTATCGCCCACCTTCACCTCGCTGGCCGTTTTGATGCCGCTGATGATGTAGCCCACATCGCCGGCGCTCAGCGGGCTCCGGGGCAGCAGGTCCATCTTCAGCACGCCGATCTCGTCCGCGTCGTACACCACGCCTGTGTTAAAGAACTTCACTTTGTCGCCCTTGCGGATGGTGCCGTTCATCACCCGGAAATAGGCCACGATGCCGCGGAAGGAGTTGAACACGCTGTCGAAGATCAAGGCCTGCAGCGGCGCTTGCGGATCGCCCTTGGGCGCGGGGATGCGGTGCACGATCTCCTCCAGCACCTTGTCCACGCCAAGCCCGGTTTTGCCGCTGGCCGCCAAAATGTCCTCGCGCTTGCAACCGATCAGGTCCACGATCTGGTCCTTCACCTCCTCGGGGTTGGCGCTGGCCAGGTCCATTTTGTTCAGTATGGGGATGATCTCCAGGTCGTGCTCCAGTGCCAGGTACAGGTTGCTGATGGTCTGCGCCTGGATGCCCTGCGTGGCGTCCACGATCAATAGGGCACCCTCGCAGGCGGCGATGCTGCGGCTCACCTCGTAGCTGAAATCCACGTGGCCGGGCGTGTCGATCAGGTTCAGGATGTACTGCTCGCCGTTGAGCGCGTAGTTCATCTGGATCGCCTTGCTCTTGATCGTAATGCCGCGCTCGCGCTCCAGGTCCATATCGTCCAGGTTCTGCGCTTGCATATCGCGGTCGGCAATGGTGCCCGTCATTTGCAGCAACCGGTCGGCCAAGGTGCTTTTGCCATGGTCGATATGGGCGATGATGCAGAAGTTGCGGATGTGCTTCATGGGGGCGGGCGAAAAAGGCCCGCGAAGTTAACGCAGCCAGCCCGGAACAACGCGGCTTGCCGACGGCCGTGCCATGGCGTTTCACCGTGCGGGGGAACGCGTGATGAACGCCCGCCGTCACCGTTCCTTCCGCGCAACCGACCACAGCCTGTTCCGCCGCCCTAAGAACGCTGCAACCCAATTGTTTTGGTGAAATACCTGGCCATGCGCATCCTTTACTTGATCTTGCTGTTCCTCGCCGCATCGCCCGTGCTGGCCCAAGAGGAGGATTGCGGGTGTTGGATCGACCCGGACAGCAGTTGGACCTACTTGGGCAATTCAGGTTCTCAGGCGGTGCGCCCAAGCATTTGGCAACCCTACCCGTACGGGAACATCGGCCATTACTTCCACCTTGAGCTGCCGTTCGCATTCGGCTTTTTCGGCAATACGGTGCACTCCCTCTACATCAACCAGATCGGCACCGTCTCATTCGGCAGCCCCATGGCCGATCAGCAGCCGGTAAACCTGCCTGTTCCCACAACGGCCTTTATCGCGCCGTACTGGGCGATGACCACGGTGTACAACCCAGGCTACCCGCCCGGCCAGGCCATGGAAAGATTGAACGAGGTGGCGTACAAGCTTACGCCAACGGCCTTGTTCGTGAGCTGGAAGAACATGGGGAATGCGGCCAACGAACAGGACACGGTCAATTCCTTCCAACTGATCATCAGCAACGGGGCGGATCCCCTGCTCCCCAATGGGAACAACATCGCCTTTTGCTATGATCGCATGCGTTGGGGCTTGGGCCGGAACTTCGTGGCACCTGCTGCTCAGCCACGGCCCTCCATCGTCGGCATCAACCAGGGCGATGGCGTGAATTTCGTGCAAGTGGGCCGTTTTGATCAATTGGACAGCCTTTGGAACGGACGCTTCGTGGGCTCAGGCTGCGGTTGGCTTACCGGCCGAAGGATGGAGCTGAATGCCAGCAATGCACAGGTGCCGCCTTTTTTCAGCACCACTGAATGTGATACGGTGGAGGTGGACGCCGGTAGCACGGGATATTATCGGATCATTGCGCACAGGGGCAGCCCGGCACCACCGGTGGTCGTGAGTGCCGCCTGCCCTACGCTTCCAAGTTTCGCCATCGCAAACCAGCAGGTGGACGGTGCCCACGTGCTTACCGCTTCCTTCACGCCCACAACGGATGAAGTGGGCTTACACACGCTGTATTTTCAGGCAGCCACCAACTTGGGGCCGCTTTCCACCACGCAGCGCTTTGTAAAGGTGCGTTTGCCGCTGGGCGTTGCCGCGCCTTCCGGGCAGTTGCCGATCAACATCTTTCCCAACCCTGCAAGTGGCCTGGTGCAGCTCTCTTGGAACAGGTCTTGGGCAGGGGCCGTACTGCAAGTGGCCAATGCCGAAGGGCGCATCCTGGTCACCACGCCGGTTGCCGGGCACACCTTCCAATGGGATGCAGGCGGCCTGCCGGACGGGGTGTACATGGTGCGCCTTGTTTCACGCGGGGGCACTGCGGTGGCCCGGATGGCCATTGCCAGGTGATGCATGCCCGTGTGCCGCAATGGGCATGCTGCCGCAAGAGGCTTGGCCCGGGCAACATCTTTCCCGATGGAACTGTCTACATTCACAACGTAATTCCCCGAACCATGAAAACTGCAACTACCCTGCTGCTGATCTGCGCGCTTGGCACGGCGGCCGCCCAAGAGGGCATGACTGCCGCACAGTATGACGCCATCAAGGCGGCATTGGTGCCCGCAGGGGCAATGGGCCATCCGTCACCGCCCACCCTGCGCGGTACCAGCCGCGATGCCGATTCCTGCGGGTGCTGGGTTGCTCCCGACACCTCGTGGACCACTATCGACCTTGGCACCCAATGGAACGCTTCCAACGGGTTCAACAACGGGGATGATGGCTCCCATGGCCCCATCAATCTGCCTTTCACATTCCAGATCTACGGCGCCTCATACACCCAGGCCTATATCAACATCAATGGCAATATCTCCTTCGGGAACCCGCTCTCAGGCTATACCTCCTCGCCGTTCCCCATGAACGGACCCACGCTCATCGCGCCTTTCTGGGCCGATGTGGACCTGCGCGCCCAAGGCCCCGACATCAATACCGTGCAGTACAAACTGACGCCAACGGCCCTGCTGGTAAGCTGGAGCAATGTGGGCTATTACAACCTGCAGACGGACAAGCTGAACTCCTTCCAGCTCATCATTTCCGATGGGGAAGACCCCGTGATCCCCGGCGGCAACAACGTCTCCTTCTGCTACGGCAGCATGGAATGGACCACCGGTTCAGCATCCGGCGGTACATCAGGATTCGGTGGCACCGCCGCCACGGTGGGCGCTAACAAGGGGGACTTCATGCAGTTCCTGCAGGTGGGGCGCTTTGATCATGCAGGCGATGATTGGGGCGGACCCTTCGCCAACCCGGGCGGCGTGGGCTGGCTCACCGGAAGGCACTTCTCCTTCAGCACGGCCACCGAGGCCATCGCGCCCATCTTCGTAAGCATCAACTGCGATACGATGGAGGTGGAAGTGGGCAGTTCCTATGATTACCCGATGATGGTGGTGGCCGGCGGCGGCGGACAGGTGATCACCGCCGGGGCGGAGTGCCCGGGGATCGCCGCTTTCCAACCGGTGGTGACCAACGTTACCGGAGGCGCCAAGATCAGTGCCACACTTACCCCGGCGGCCAGCGAGCTGGGCCTGCACGCCATCGTGTTCACCGCGCACAATAACGCACCCGTTCCCTTGAACTCCACCTATACCGTGTACGTGCGGGTGGTGCCGGCCACAACGGTGGGCGTGGCCAGCCTTGCAGACCCTGCCGGATTCACCCTGCAGCCCAACCCTGCCGGAGACCAGGTGCTGCTCACTTGGTCTGTCGCACAGTGCCCGCAGCATGTGCAAGTGTTCGCCATGGATGGCGCCTTGGTGCTGGAGCAGGCCGTGGGCGCCAATGCCACGCAAATGCAGGTAAACCTGCAACACCTGCCCGCAGGGTTGTTTACCATTCGGGCCGTAGGCGCCAACAGTGCCGTCGCAAAGCGCTTGATGCACATTGCCGCGCAGTAGCCCCGGAAAAGCTTTCCTCGCGGACCCCCGTGGCGTGCTTAGCGTCTTGGCGGTGAAACGCATTCCCCGGCCCTAATTTCGCGGCTTCTGCATGAAAACACCTGCCCGCACCACCGTTACCGCCGCACTGCCCTACGCCAACGGCCCGCTCCACATCGGACACATCGCCGGGGCCTACCTGCCGGCCGACATTTATGTGCGGTGCCTGCGCGCCCGCGGCAAGGAGGTGCTCTTCATCTGCGGCAGCGATGAGCATGGCGCGGCCATCACCCTGCGTGCCCTCAAGGAAGGCTCCACACCGCAAGCCATCGTGGACAAATACCACGCGATGATCGGCAAGGCCTTCGCGGAATTCGGCATTGCATTCGATATCTACCACCGTACCAGCAGCGAGCTGCACCGGAAAACCTCGCAGGAGTTCTTCCTGCAACTGGAGCGCAACGGCGCCTTCACGGAAAACACCGAGGAGCAGTATTACGATGCGCAGGCCAAGCAATTCCTGGCCGACCGCTACATCACCGGCACATGCCCGCATTGCGGCAATCCGGGTGCCTACGGCGATCAGTGCGAGAAGTGTGGCAGCGCCCTCAGCCCGAAGGAACTGGTGAACCCCAAGAGCACGCTTACCGGCTCCACGCCCGAACTGCGCCCCACCAAGCACTGGTACCTGCCCATGGAGCGCAGCCAGGAGTGGATGACGGAGTGGATCAACACGGGCATGCTGGACGGTGCGCAGCAACACGACCCTTCCGAGTGGAAGCCGCAGGTGCTGGGCCAGTGCAACAGTTGGCTCAAGGAAGGGCTGCGCCCCCGCGCCATGACGCGCGACCTGGATTGGGGCGTGCCCGTGCCCCTGCCCGGCGCTGATGGCAAGGTGCTCTACGTGTGGCTCGATGCACCCATCGGCTACATCAGCGCCACCAAGCAATGGGCGGAAAACAACAACGCCGAATGGGAAAAGTGGTGGAAGGCGGACGATACGCGCCTGCTGCATTTCATCGGCAAGGACAACATCGTTTTCCACGCCATCATCTTCCCCATCCTGCTCAAGATGCACGGCGGGTACATCCTGCCGCAGAACGTGCCCGCCAACGAATTCCTCAACCTGGAAGGGCAGAAGCTGAGCACCAGCCGCAACTGGGCCGTATGGCTGCACGAATACCTCGAGCGCTGGCCCGGCCGGCAGGATGAGCTGCGCTATGCACTGGGCACCATCCTCCCCGAGTTCCGCGACAGCGAGTTCACCTGGAAGGATTTCCAGGACAAGAACAACAACGAACTGGTGGCCGTGATCGGCAACTTCGTGCAGCGCGTGTTCGTGCTGTGCAACAAGTACTACGATGGCAAGGTGCCCGAACCGGTGCCCGCCACCGGCGCCGATGCGGCGCTGGACGCCGAGCTGTGGCGCGAGCTCTCCGCCATGCCCGGCCAGATCGCGGCGGACATCGACAAGTTCCGCTTCCGCGATGCACTGCTCAACGCCATGAACACGGGCCGCCTCGGCAACAAGTACCTCACCGGGACCGAGCCGTGGAAACTGTACAAGACCGATCCCGACCGCGTGCGCACCGTGCTTTTCAACGGATTGCGCATCAGCGCCGCGCTCAGCGTGCTGCTGGAGCCGTTCATGCCCTTCACCGCGCAAAAACTGCGCACCATGCTGGGCCTGGGTGAATTGAAATGGTCCGACGCGCTGCGCGACGACCTGATCGTGCCCGGTGCGCCCATCGGCAAGCCCGAGCACCTCTTCAAGCCCATTACCGACGCGGAGATCCAGCCCGAGCTGGACCGCTTGCTCGCCAACGCGCCCACAGCACCCGCCGCAACGCCCACCGAAGCCCCGAAAGCCGCTGCACCTGTAGCACAGCCCAAGCCGAACATCAGCTTCGACGCCTTCTCCAACATGGACATCCGGATCGGCACCATTGCCACCGCGGAGCGCGTGCCGAAGGCGGACAAGCTGCTGAAACTCTCCATCGAAGTGGGAGAGGCCGCGCCGCGCACCATACTCAGCGGCATTGCGCAGCACTTCACGCCGGAAGAACTGCCCGGCAAACAAGTGCTGGTGCTCTGCAACCTGGAACCCCGCAAAATGCGCGGCGTCGAAAGCCAAGGCATGGTGCTGATGACCGAGGATGCCGAAGGCAAACTGGTATTCCTGCAGCCCACGCGGAATGTGGAAGCAGGCGCGGAGGTGCGGTAGTGAATTGCGGCGCGTTCAACGCGGTGGATTGAGCGTGTATCTCCTCCTCCCGCAGGGTCTCCCGTCTCGGGGACCCTGCGGCCCGCCACTTCTCCCCCGCAGGGGTCTCCCGCCTCGGGGACCCTGCGGCCCGTCACTGCCCGACTCATGCTCGCAATGCGATCTGGTAATTCTCCACAGGCGCTCGTGAAGCATCACCCCGGAAATAATATCCTGCACTGGAATGGGGGTAGTCGAGGTAGTTCTCCGCAAGCATCCATCTTCCTTTCACCGGGTTGGCGTGGATATAGTCCAGCTTGTGTTGGATCATGGCTTCGTCATAACATTCCCGGATATCCGACGAGGGCATGAACACCCTGTATGCTTGGCCACGGGCGGCATCGCTGGGCCTAACGGCTGCCATTAACGTTTCAAGCAAGGCGCGCTCGCCCGGTTCGATCAACCGGCTGCGGATCTCATACGCCAAGAAACGCTTGGCATTGGCCAACAGGGAATTGATCGACAGTCCTACAGGCACATTGATGATCAGGTGTACGTGGTTCGGCATGATCACGTAGCCGAAAATGCGGCATCCCTTTGCGTTCGAGATATGCATCCAGCGATAAATGTGATCGTAAACGTTCGTCCGCTCTAAGAGGGGCAGCCAGTTCCAACAGGTGAACGTGCAATAGAACGTGGCACCATCAATTCGTTGGAGTGTACGGACGGACATGATCGGGTCAAAATAAGCATGTTACGCAGGGTCCCGAGGCGGAGACCCTGCTGGAGGGAAGAAAACGTGTCGCCATCAATTCGTTGACCCGGCCTCCCCCCCGCAGGGTCTCCCGCCTCGGGGACCCTGCGGCTGTCACTGATGCATCCAGCGATAAATGTGATCGTAAACGTTCGCCCGCTCAATGAGGGGCAGCCAGTTCCAACAGGTGAACGTGCAGTAGAACGTGGCGCCATCAATTCGTTGGAGTGTACGGACGGACATGATCGGATGAAAATAAGCATGTTACGCAGGGTCCCGAGGCGGAGACCCTGCTGGAGGGAAGGGGCGATAAATGTGATCGTAAACGTTTCCTCCCCCCCGCAGGGTCTCCCGCCTCGGGGACCCTGCGGCTGTCACTGATGCATCCAGCGATAAATGTGATCGTAAACGTTCGTCCGCTCAATTAGGGGCAGCCAATTCCAACAGGTGGACGTGCAGTAGAACGTGGCGGCGTCAATTCGTTGGAGTGTACGGAGGGACATGATCGGGTTACGCAGGGTCCCGAGGCGGAGACCCTGCGGAGGGAAGGGAAGGGAAGGGAAGGGAAGGGGCGGTGATCCCAACTTTTTGCTGGAGTGAAAGTGCGGTGATCCCAACTTTCAGAGGGCACGTGACGTCAAATCATACGCCTCACTTCATTCTTGGAGCTCATCGCATGTTTGGCCCCGAGGAGGAGGACCAGTCCGACATGGCCTTTTTCAGCTGATCATTATCGGATTTGCGTATGGCGAAACGTCCGCCTTCATGAAGGATCACGGCTATCCGGTTTGATCGCATCTGAACTCGCTTTATTTGATCCCGTGCATAGTGAACATGAATGAAGGACAAGGGTGTATCCACAGGCCTCATCGTTAAGCCATTGGCGTCGAATATCAAGCGGGCATTAAAGCAGATCGGGGTATAGAGTGTACTTCCGAAGGTGGTGCCGCACACGTTTGCCACATAACCAGCGCCCAAGTCATTTTGGTCCGGAACGGAATCAGCGGGTAATGCATCCCCTTGCCCCATGAGCAACCGCCATTCGGCTGCCACCTTGCCCGGATGTTGGCACTTCAGCCTGAGCCTTCCAGGTTCTTTATCTTTAAAATGGATGTGTAGTGCAAATAGTCCTGACGTTACTGAGTCAATAGCAACAGCTGGAATGCGGAGAGAATCCATAAACCAAGTTGGATGTAGAGGGTAAAAGGTGAATCCATCCTGGGTTATTGCGTACCGGCCGAAAACCAAGTTCGCCAATAATACATCGTGCACGAATCTTAAGTTGCCTTTGCCGTGAAGCAAAGTGGAATCAACCGTTTGCTGGGCTACTAGGGGTGTGAATGGGAATAGAAGTAATGTAGTCAATATTCGCGATCGTATGTGCATAGTGGGTTTTGTGCCTCCGCATTGGCGCATGGCCTCCCTCACCAGAGGTCCTGCGGCCACTCGGCGGCATCCCAAGGTATTGGCGATCTGGCCCATTGGCAATTTGGCAAATTGCCTCACTCCACAACCACCCGCTCCGAGCACACCCCGTTCCTGTCCGAAAAGCGGACCAGGTACATGCCTTTGCCGTAGCGCGAAAGATCCATCTGCACTTCCGCGCTGCCCGTTGTGAGCGGCCGCTGGAAGAGCAGTTGCCCGGTGGCATCATACACTGAATAGAAGCTGTCCGCTGTGAGCGGGTCGGTGAAGGAAACGGTGAATTGGCCTGTGGAGGGGTTGGGACGGATGCGGGGCTGGGTAAGCCGTACGGGGTTGGGCACATCGGTAACGAGGGAGCAGAGGTCATACGTGGTGATCGGGTCGAACACTGTATCCCTGAAAGTGACAGGATAGGCAGTGGCGCCACTCACCGAAGGAACCAGGGCGAAGGCGCTGTCCACAGGGAACAGGTCCGTGATCTGAACCGGGTAAATACGGTCGCCACAGGGGAAATGGCCGAGGGAGTCGGTCTTGATCAGGCTGGGCCCACCGGATTCGAAACCATAACCAAATGCCGCCATGGATAGCATATAGCCTCCATCCTCCCTCCCGGTCATGTCCATGGTGCTATACGTATAAGTAGGTGTGTTGGTAGCGCGGGTCCACAGGGTGTCGCCATTGGCATCCAACTTCAGCAATACGGGCACCGGTCCAGCATTTGCCATCAGCACATAGCCACCGCCCTGTGCGGGTACGGTTTTCTGTCCATCCCGGGCATACCAGCGGTTGGCCCCCTTGTACCCTTTGCACCATTGCACTTCACCAGCGCCATTCAGCTTCATCAGGAAAAGCTTCGGGGCATAACCGGGCGGCACATTTTGCGCAGCGGTGCTGTCCGTATAGCCGGTGATGACGAAGGAAGAGTCGGACTCCACCACGGCATCATGCACCACGCCCTTGGGGCGGATGTAGCTCTTGCACCAAAGCAAATTACCCTCTGCGTCATAACGCGCAACGGCAGCACCTGCCGTGTCCATGTTGATGCCGGCCAACAAGTCCCCGCCGGGAAGCTCCTTCACGAATTTGATTGCTCCATTCTTGTTGAAGAAATGGGACCATTGATGCGAAAGGTCCGATCGGGTCCTGAGCATGAAAAAGCCATTGAACCCTGGTTCACTCCACATCACAGTGCCGCTATCCATGGTCACGGTCAAGTCCTCGACAAAGTTCACCATGGTATTTGCAATGGCGTATCGTGCCGCTTCAACGACATCCCCGGTGGAATCCAAGCGGGCCAGCACGGGTTGGAACCCGGAACTCTGGTATCCTCCAACCCCATAGAAAGAGGACTCGCTGAGCTTGGCGATGCGCCATGGGTAGTAGATGGGCTGTGCCTCATTGCCTCGTTTCCATTGGGTCCATATGGGCTGGCCAAGGCTGTCCAACAGGGTCAGGGCGGAACCCCACCCGATGTTGGCCAGCGTCTTCCCGCCGCTTAGAGGAATCAATCTTGCTGCCCCATCGCAGGAATATGCTTTGCCAAAGGTGTATTGTGCCATGGCTTCAGGTTGCCCGCTACACAAAGCCACGATAAGAAAGGCTATCAACTTTTTCATCGTTCAGTGCTTGATCAAGAGTTTGGTCCTTGTTTGTTTATCCACTGTAACTCTCACTCCGTAAGCGCCTGGCGATAGCTTCGAAAGATCGAGTTGGTGCATGCCTTCGGAAAGGTCGTACAGGTGCAACAGCTGCCTCCCGGAGGCATCCATTACCGCGAGTTCCATCGGTGGGCCTGGCGGCAACAGCACGTGCAAACGGCCGGTGGTGGGATTGGGGTAAAGACTGAAATCCCACGGAACGGATGAAGGGCTTTCTGCCAGACTGTTCGGTACCATCCGCAATTCCATTTTGGGTTGTATCAGGAAGGCATAGTCGCTCCGAAGGGTGTCCAAGTTGTCGTTTGGGGGCCAAGAGTATATACCATTGAACGGCAATGTGGAGAAATCCAAGACCACCGTCCCCGTTTGGGTGGTATCGTCGTGATCGGTAGGCAGGTCGATCATGTCCATCCGGGTGGGGAACCAGCTTACATGGTAGTCCATGCCCGGCTGTAACCCGGGAAGGGCCACGCTCTGGGCATTGGGAGAGGTGCAGCCCAAGTAATTCTGCTTCTGATTCAACACGTAGTAATGGTTCTCCCAATGGGCGTTCAGATTGTGTACCCAACCGACGGCCATGTTCTGGGTTTCATTCAGCAGGTAGTAACACTCAATTTCTCCGGTATCATCGTACACTTTCCGAGGCTCATGGGCTTGGTCAAAGAATCCGCCCGGTTCGGTTGCTACCACGCCCAGGAAATCCGAAAGCGGTTTGAAGTGGTGATAGAGCGTTCGATTCTGAACAAGGATCGGCAGTGAATCGCTTGGGATTTTTAAGGCATTCACCCCACCTAACGCTGCGGTCCTCGGGTAATCAAAGTAAAACGGGTTATTATTATCAAAAATTGGCCTTCCCTTCTCTTCGTCCCTGATCCACCAGAACACCCTCTCCTTGTGCCAAGTGCTGGCTGCCGCGAAGTTGCCGAAGAAGGTGCTGGCCCACAGCTCGTTGTGGAAGGAGACATCGTAGTTGTCAAAGTAGGCAGCGGCCTCCTTCACGTTGGGTACGGTATCGTTCCCTTCATAAGTGGCTATATCCACGGACTGGTAGTAATTGGACTCCCCTTGGTGGAAGGGCTTTGTATTGGTGACCCCATTCGTGGTGCTCGCGTAATTGTTCCGAAAATCCTGGGAATGATCAAAACTGTTTGAAAGTTCATGCTCCCCCGAATACATTCCGCGGTGTGCATCGATAAGGTCCACGTCGGGGTTCAGAAATGGCGCATAGAAGTTGCTGCCATCGGCCATGTTCGGGTCAGACATGGCATAGCTCATCAAGAAGAGCTTCTTGTCATAGCCCAGCGGGGAGCTGGTGGGATCATTCAAGTCCACATCGCCACGCACGAACTGTGCGATGTCCGAGATCCATTGGCTAATGAGACCTGGGAGGCTGTCATCCTTGGCCCAGTGAATATTATTTTCTGGGCACAGTTCGGTCGCCGTCACATCCTGATATGTGAGCGTCTGGTCGATCTCATTGAAAGGCTCGATGATGGGGATGTTCACCGAGTACCCCCAACGGTTCATTATGTATTTGTACCTGCGCTTCCAGTAGTAGAAGGCACTGCCACTGTCCTGCGCGGTGGCCGGGTCGCCATTTGTGTAGAAATAGCGTTTCATGTCGTACATACTCGTCAGGGGATTTCGTGGCTCCACGAAGTTGCTCAAATAGGCATCGTTATGCCACCCCCATGTCTCGTAGGCAGTGATGGGCGGGTAGGGCTTGACACAGGCCTGGAGATAGGTGCCAGTGGTCCGTGCATGGTTGACCAATTGGTCGAGAGCCCAGCAATTGTTCTGGTAGCTGCCCTTGCCGATCGGGATGTCTCCAGGATTGCAACCCAGCGATTCCACATACCGGTCATAGACCCCCAAGTGCACATACTCGGGTGAAAACGTCCTGTTCCCAAGGAAGATCCGCACGAAATTGCCCCCCACGCTTCGCAAGGCCTCCAAGGCATCCCCTGCTTCCGTGAAGCTTTCCCTTGTCAAGCGGTAATCATCCATATCCCACCAACCATTCCCATGTCCCGCGACCACGGAGAAATTGGTGCCCAAACCGAAATACGGTGTGCCATCCTCAAACCTCAGTGTGCGCCGGTTCGCTTCGTTCACGCGCAGGGCCCCATGGTTGTCCGGCAGGGGCTGGTCACATACGAAGGCATAGCCGGTGTATTCATAGGGCGCCAACTGTACGTTCGCCAAGGTGCGTACGCCCGGTGCCGCCAAGCTCACCTTGAACCGCCACGTTCCCTCCATGTCCGGAGCCATGCGGAAGCGGATGTGGTAGGGATGCAGCGGGTTCGCGGGGTCTTCTACAAGTAGTGATGTTCGCGCGGTACCATTCCATTTGGCTTCGCGCATGAAGTAGCCCCACTTCAGGGTTTTGCTGCCATCGGGCTTGGTAAGTGTCAACACCACTTGCAGGGAATCGTCCGCATAAGGATTCAGGTCATGCGCGGGGTCCACGTCGTCCGGCGTGGCCACAAAGGGATCAACGGGGTCGGCGTAGTAATGATTGAAGAACCGGTCGATGGCATCTTGATAGTCCTGCGGCAATTGCAGTCCGATCTCCAACTTCTCCCATTTGTTCACATGCAGCACGTTGCCGATGATGTGCGTGGCCGGGTCCGGCGCGATCGCCACCACATCGCCATCCGGCCCCAATGCATCGTCGATGTACACATGGAACTCACCAGTACCGGTAAAGCCACCTGCATGGAAGCCCGGTGCCAAATGAACCCGCGTACCGGACGTGAATTCCGCATGGGCCGTGCCCGCTATGTTCATGGGGTAATGCACATCGCCCGGCGAGAGGACTTTTTGGGTCACCGCTATGTGGTGTACGCCGTCCGTCCAGGTTTCACCCTGCACCAAGTGGTCCGGGTAATTGGTTTGTCCGAATGCCACGATGCTTAAGAACGACGAACAAGATGCGAGGAGAGCTGGGACATTCCATTTCAATCGCACCAGTATCGTGGGATAGGGCGATTCCAACGAATGGGCGGGTTTGGGCATCATGGAGTGCATGGCCTTAGCGTTGCTGACCTTCCAATGCTCGGATCCTGTATTCCATGTCCGCCTGTCTTTCCTCCAAATGGAGGATGTAAAGTGCTTGCTCTTCCACTAACCTCAGCAACCGCGTTTGCATGTCGCCGAGTTCTATTCCTCCTTTGCCCTCCAGTTCAGCAGCGGATGGAACACCTGGTAGATGGTGGCGGCTTTGAAGGAACGCACGCAACTCCGGCAACGGCAGCAATGGATAATCCGGGTCAAAAACAAAGTCAGGCCAAGCACCAACTTTCACCATGACATCACGCGTCGAAATACCCCCTTCAACAAACAGTTGATAGTTACTATTGCTTGGGGGAACGGTGCCGATCCCAACCTTGTTATAGGTGAATGTCATGATCGGATGAGGTTGGTTCCAATCACCCATGATATGGCCATTGCCAGCGGAATCAATCGACAATCCCCACGCCGCGTGCGTGTTGCGCGCCCATATGGCCACTCCTGTCAAGGAATCGGCCGAACTCGTTATGTCGCCATACACACCTTCCTTAGCTCGAACCAGCAGGTCACCATCGATATGGAGCTTGGCCATCGGTTGTCCTGTGCCGATGCCTACCTTACCCGTGCTGTTAATTACCATGCGAACTTGGTCATCGGTAATAAAACCGAAGTTCAATGGCACTTTAGTCCCAATTTGAGGGAAATTGGTCAGGCATAAAGTTCCCGCCTATCCGCCAATGTGCATCCATGCCAGGGCCAACAGGGTTTGTTGCACAGGGGTCCGCCGGTCCAGGGTTTTCAGGGTGATCTGTGATGGCATCGATCACCCCATCTCCGCGCACATATAGGTTCTTCCCGAACAGTGTGGTATCCGAAAGTGTGATATGTCCATCCGCCCGCAACCTCAGCCGCTCCTGTCCGTTACTCTTGAATACCACGTCCTTGCCGTCTGCTGTTCCGATATATTGCGGGCCTGGAGTAGAGTTGCTGTTTCCGGTCATGCTCCAATCGCTGCGCTCCGGTCCGCGCAAGAGGATAGTGGCAGCGGCACCGAGGCAGCCATTGGCATCTGAAGCGGTGATCTTGTAATCCTTCGGTCCGAGGTTATACCGTTCCGCGCCTACAGGTCCGTCGCTCCAAGCAATCGTAAACGGCGGTGCGCCGCCGAGGACTACCACGGAAGCATTCCCATTGTAGCATTCGTAGCAACTGATGTTATAGCCGTTCGTGTATTCATACACGTCCACGTCCAGCTTCATGGCCAGCGGCTGTTCCAAGGTAAATTCCAAGGTCACTCTTTGGCCTGAGTGATCGAGAACATCGACCTTGTAATACCCGGCAGCCAACTCGCCGACGTCCTCGCTGTCGGCACCATTGCTCCATTTGAATTCGATCGGGCCTTGGCCACCTGTGACCGTTAGGTCGATCCATCCGTCCTTCATGCCGAAACAGCTCACCGCAAACCCATTGTAGTTGCTTACTTGGGCTACAACAAGGAGCGTGTCCGGTGCCCCGAATGCCCAAGATGGCCAGGTCATGGCGGCCAATAGCACGGGTAACAACCAGCGAGGCACCGGGCGCGGGACCTTATGCGTGCCAGCTTCCGTGGTGCTCATCAAATCCGAAATGCGCTGTGTCGCCGAAAAGTCGAAATGCTTCATGGGGTGAGGAAGGTTTTGGGGAGGCAGGCACAATACCATCACAAAGGGAATTGCCAGCCACCATAATTCCTACCCGCTTTTTGCATAGGTTTATGCGAAGTTTGCATCACCCCCAAAACCATGCATGCTGATGTTGACGGTGAATTTGCGTGAGCTGCGCTTGGGGCGCGGCTGGAGCGAGGCCGAGTTGGCGCATCGCTTGAACATGTCACAGAGTGCCTACAGCCGGCTGGAGTGCGGCACCACGCGCCTCGATCTGGAACGGTTGCAGCAGCTTGCCGCGGTTTTCGGCAAGGACCTGTTGGCATTGCTGCACACGGAAGGGGAGGATCGTGTTGCGCCCAGCACCATCGGGGGGTTGATCGCATCGGCCACGGGGCAAGTGGATGATGCCCTTTTGGCACGCCTGCACCGGTTGCATGCGGCGCACTGCAACGAGCTGGCCGAGCTAAGGGCGCGCCATGCACGGGCCGCCCGGCGCATGGCCAGGCTGTTGGGCATATAGCCGTGTTAGCGCACTACCGGCACGCGGAAGGTGCGTTGGCTGCTGCCGCTTTGCACGCGCACATAGCAAATGCCACCCGGCAACTGGTCCGCGGGCAGCAATATGCGCCCGGGGTTGCTGCTGGTATGCCGCAGAAGCTGTCGGCCCACCGCATCGAACACCTCCACCTGCACGGGTGCGCCCGCGAAGGGATACTGCACCACCAAGTGCTGGCCATCGTTGAAGGCCAGCATGGCCAAGGGTGCATCGCTCGTTGCGGTGCCGGTGTTCACCTCCACCACCACGGTGCCCATTAGCGTGGCCTGGCAGCCGCCTGCGTGGGCCGTTACCACCACGGTGTAGCTGCCCGGCGTGGCCCAAGTATGCAAGGGTGCGGTGCCGGTGCCGGTGGTGCCGTCGCCGAAGTTCCAAACCACGCTATCGGCGGATGTGCCCGTGTACGAAAGTTGGGCGGCAACACCTGCCACAACGGGCTCATCCAGCACGTTGAATTGCGGTTCCGGCAGTGGGGCCACGGTGAAGTCCACGGCCGCACGGGTGGAGATGCAGGCCGAAGGTTGGCGGCCGCAATCGGCATACAGGGTGGTGGTGCCTGGCGTGGCACCATCGGCAAGGCCGATCGCAATGGGGTCCAGCGTCTGCTGGCCGTAGGCGACCATGTTGCCCCCGGTGGGCGCATCGTACCAGAACGGGGTGGGGAACAGGTAATCGAACTCCATGCGCGCACTGCCAATGTGGCCTTCGCCGCTGGCGCTGCGCAGCCACAGGGTGGCAATACCTGCCTCATAAGGGCCGGCCATGGCGATGATCAGTTGGGGCACGGTGCCGGAGTATCCCTCGAAGGCCGGCATCAATTGCACTTCACCGGACACGGCGCCTTCCAGCTTCAGGTAGAGGTCGTTCATCCAGGTGGGGTCGGGCGCCTCCACCGTGTTGAGGATCAGCCTTGCGCGGGACACCACGGCACCGGCAGGCAATTCGGGCAGGGTGATGCTGGAGCGCTGCACCCAGGGGCCTGCGGCACACACCAGATCAGTGCCGGGGAAATCCGCTGCCACTTGGAAGTTGCCGCCGAGGGCGTCGCTGCACCCGGCCACGGCGGGACCTTGCCCGGCCGGAATGCTTCCCCCCTCGCAAATGGAATAGTTGGTGACCTCCAACGGCGCGCATGGCGCGGCCACGCCCAGCACGATGTTGGGCAGGCCGGTGGAGTTCATCAGCTCGCCCTCCAGCGGGTTGGTCTGTTCCACGGAGAACATCAGGTCGTCGAGCATGGAATAGCTGCGCTTCACAGGCGCAGTGCTGGTGAAGGCCACCGAGGCATTCGCCGACGCGGTGCCGTAGGTGGCGCTGAAGTGCGTGACCTCCACCAGCAGGTTACCGGTGCCGTTCCAAACAAAGGGCGTGTTGAACGTGAAGTCGTTGTTGCCCAGCACGGGCTGGTGGTCCACCGGGGTGGTGGTGGCGCCGGTGGGGTTGGGCAGGAAGCCGCTGAGGGCCGTGGCCGTGGTGTGCCCCAAGCGCACCGTATAGTTCTCATGCATGCCGGAGCCGTTGAGCGCGGTGACCACCCAGCGCACACGGGCTATGGCATCACCGGGTTGCAGGCCGGCGGCCGCCAGTTCCGTGGCCAGATAGATGTACTGCGCGCGCTGCCCGGCGTAGATATCGCCGAAGGGGCACGGAATGCCGTTGGGGCCATTGGTGTTGGTGCCGGTGCCCAAGGGGTGCCATTGCTGCGCAGTGGACGGGCCAAAGGCCAGGGCGGCCAAGAGCAGGGCGAAGGGTTGCAGTGCTCGCATGGGAATTGGATGGAGTTGATTCTTCTACGTGGCCCGCAAAAAAGGGTTCATGGGAGCATGAAAAAGCCCCGCCTTGTTGGGGCGGGGCTTTTTCGGATGGTGCTTGGTCAGCGCGTTAGCGGCACGCGGAAGGTGCGCTGTACATCGCCGCTGGTGATGCGCACGAACCAAACGCCGGTGCCAAGGCTGCGGTTGCTGATGGTGAAACGATCCGGCCGCGATACTTCGGCACGGTCGAGGGCCAACTTGCCCGTGGCATCGAATACGGCCACATCAACCGGTGCATTGCGGAAGGGATGCTCGATCACGAAATGGTCGGCCGTTCCCCAGACCGCCAGGCGGCCGGTGTTGCTGCTTTCCGCCAAGCCGGTGTTCACCTCCACCACCAAGGCCATGCTGAAGGTGCTGGTGCACCCGCCGCCGGTGGCCGTTAGCGTTACGGTGTAGATGCCGGGCACCGCCCAAGCGTGCATCGGCGCGGCATCGGTGCTGGTACTGCCATCGCCGAAGTCCCAGAGGTAGGCATCGGCCAGCACCGAGTTGTTGGTGAACTGCACGGGCGCGTTCGCCACCAGGGTGGCACCGGCCACATCGAATGCGGCCAAAGCGCCTTCGCCCGCTTCAATGTTGGCCTGCACGGGGCCCGTGGCGCAACCGGCCGCATCGGTCACCACGGCGGTGTATGCACCGGCCTGCGCGATCAGTTCCGTTCCCGTGGCACCGTTGCTCCAGGCCACGGTGTAGGGTGCGGTGCCGCCGGCCAGCTCCAGTTCCACGCGTCCGTCAGCGCTTTGCGGGCAGGTGGTGGGCGTTTGCTGCACTTCGGCGGCCAGGGCCTCGGGTGCGCTGATGGTGAATGTAGTGGACAATTCGGCGCAGGCTCCCACGGGCCCGGTCTTCAGCATGTAGCTGCCGGCCGGTGCCTCAAAAACCTGCTGCGTGCCGTTGCCCGCGGGCCCGGTCACCTCCAGCACGTTGCCGGCGGCATCGGTCCAGGTGATCTGCACGGGGTCGCCGTTCACCAGCACGTTGGCGGAACCGTTGCCACCATGGCAGGCGGCATCCTCGGTAGCGAAGGGCATGGGCGCGGTACCGTTCAGCATGAAGCGCGGCTGGCCGGCATCATCGTCGGCGTTGATGTGGAAGCTGTATCCCGCGCCATCGGCAAGGCTGGTCACGGTACCGGTCTGCAGGTCCACCAGGCTCAGGCAGCCCAGGGCCTGCATGCCGCTCATGGCCGCTGTGATGGTGTAGGTCCCGCTCACGTCCACGTCCACCAGCACGGGGATCTGTATCGCGCTGTCGTAGCTGCCGAAGAAATCGATGGCGAGCTGGTGCCCGTCGGTGCTGCGCACCCCGATCTGCGGTGCGCCGATGGTCTTGAAGGTCATCTTCAGGGCATCGTTGCCGCCATAGGCGGGCGTACCGTCGGCGAATACGATCGTGGTCACGTCGCTGTAGGTGTTGAGGCTGCTGGCGATCTCCAGTTCAAGGATGGGCAGCACGGGTGTTTGCGAGCCGCCGAAGGTGCCCCCGGCATGTTGGTTCACCTTTGCCGATTCATCCACGATGGTGGCCACATCGGGGCCGTTGGCCTTCATCCAGAAGCCTTGGCTGCTTTGGATCTTCCCGTTCACCGTTCCTTGGCCCAGGCCACCCGACCATGCCTTGTTGTTGCCGGCCACGGGGTCGAAGATCCAGTAGGCGTTCTGCACATCGCTGCCGCGGCTGATGCCGGTGAAGTTGATCGGGCTGGGCAGCGGATTGCTCACCAGGTTCCAGCCGTCCGCGCTTGCATCGCCGCTGCTGCTGAAGCTCAGGGGCAGTGCCAACGGGCTGTGCGCGATGTGCGGCGCACCGGTAACGTCCACGGTGAATGCCGTGGTGGTGGTGAGGTTATCGCCGCTCCAGGCCATGAAGCCTTGGCCCAAGGAGAGCGGTTGCAGATTGCTGGTGGCGCCCACCATGCCCGCGTTGGCATCGCTGGAAAGCACGGTTTCATCGTACCAGCGGATGCTCGGCCACAGGATGCCGCTGCCCACGGGGCTGTAGAAGTTGGGGTAGTGCGAACCGGGGAAACCTGCTGTGTAAAAGTCGTCCTTCCAGTTCTGCACGGTTTGGCCCGCCACGGGGCTGCCCAGCATGCGCCAATTGGTACGGCCTGCAGGAATGTAGCGTTGCACGGTGAGGTCGCCCAAATAATCAGCGCCGCTGCCCACGGGCCCCAAGCGGCCGGTGCCCGTTGCGGTGCTGGTAAGGGTAACGTTGCCCATGCTGGCATCGAAGGTGCCGTCCTGCAGCAGCAGGGTGCCGCGGATCTTGATGGTGGCATCGGTAAGGCTGCCGGCCGGAGTGTTCACGGTAAGGTCCCAGAGGTCGAGGGTGCCGCCGTTGCTTTCCAAGATCGTGGCATCGGTGCCCAGCAGCGCCAACGCGCTCAGGTCCTGTGCCACCAGGGTGCCATCGAAGATGGCCTCATCGCCGTTCACGTTCAGCTGATTGCTGGAGTTCAGGGTCAGTGTTCCCCCGGTTTCCACCGAAAGGTTCTTCACGTCGGTGGTGCTGGTGTTCACCACCGTATGGCCGTTCTGCACGACCATGCTGGCGTACGGGGTGAATACCGCCGGGCCGGCCACGCCCACGGGCACTATGTCCCAGATCGCGTCGGAGACATTGCCGGAGGTTTGGCTGTAATAGATCAGCTCGCAGCTGCCCGGCACAGGCTGGAAGCCTGGCATGGCGGGGTCATCGTCCGTGCCATTGATGAGGAAAGGCTGGTAAGGCACCAGACCTGCCGAAACACCCATGATCTGGCCCGGTGGGGGGGCAGGGGCGGTACCGCCGAACTGGCTCGGCACTTGGCTCGCATAGCCGGGCTCGGTGGTCGCCGTGGCGCTTACAACCGGGCTGGTGGTGCCGTACCAGTTGCACTCAAAGTTTGCGCCGCTTACCGCGCTGCTCGGCGTGCCTTGGAAGCTGACATCGGCGTACCAGTTGCCGGTGATGCTGTTCCCGCCCACGGTCAACCCTGTGATGTCCGGCGTTCCGCCCAGGTCGAAGTTGAACAGCACGCCCATAGTGAAGTTGTCGCGGATGAAATTGTTCGTGATGGCCGTGCCCGTGACGGTGTTGCCCAATTGGAAGCCCGTGCGGTTCGCCTCAATGATCGAATTGGTAACGGAAACGTTCTGCCGGTTGTTGATGTAGACCCCATTGCGATGGCCGGTGACCCGCACGTTGTTCATGTTGGCGCTGTTGCCATTAAATTGCACGCCTTGCGTTTTCGGGCTTGCCTGCCACTGTGCCGTGCTGGTGCCATAATCGCGGGTACTGGTAAGGTTCTCAACGGTAGCATTGGCACCTATGCCCAATGCGGGCAATGTGGTGTTATAGAGGCCCCTGAGGACGGTGAGGTCGCGATCATGGCCACGGAGGGTGATCGCTTTGTCCACGTTCACGTCCTCGTTGTAGGTGCCATTGTTCACATGAACGATATCGCCGGTTACCGAGGCATCAATACCGCGCTGCACGGAACCGGCCGTGTTGGGCGCCACGAAACTGTTTTCCGTAACGAACACTTCGCCCGGCACAAAGCTCACCTTGCCCAATGCGAGCAGGTCCACTTTGTGATCGATCAGGTCTTCAATGGTAAAGCCCGTGGCCGTGGTGGCCGTGGCACCGTTGAATTGCACCTGTGTGGCATCGATGTCGGCGGCGGGCACAGTGGAGCCGTTGCTTTCCAGCTTGATGTAACGCAGGGCATTCCCGGTCAGGTCCACGTCCGTCCCGCTGAAATTGGCGCTGGCCTTGGCACCGGTCACGCGTAGGTTGATACCGCCATCGGCCACATTCACCGTGGTGCTGCCCACCACGTCCACCTGCACGGTGGCCGCAGCATTGGTGTTGAGCTGGTTGTCCTTTACATAAATGCCGGTGGTGGCATTCACAATGTCCACGTCCTTGACAATGGCATGTGTACTGCGTGTTTGGTTCGGGCTGGGCGGGTAGGCATCGTAGTTGTTCACGAACACGCCGGTTCCACAATCGGTGATGGTGCCTCCCTCAATGGTTACGCCTGCAGCGCTGTTGGAGCCCCACAGCATTATGCCGTTCTGGGCACCGGTCACATTGTTGTTCAGGATCGTTACCGATGTGGTGGGGTCCATCACCCCGATGAAGATCCCGGTATTGGTGGCAGCACCCGCTTGTGTCAGCAACTCGTTATCGGAAATGGTGAAAGGCGTGGCCGAAGCGTATTGCACATTATGGAATATGCCTAGGCGGTAAGAGGTGATCGTGTTGCCGCTGATCACGGGAGGTGTGCCCGTGGATGGGTTGATGTGGTTGCCGGTCTGTATGCCAAGCCGCACTTGCTCCAAGGTGTTGCCTGTCACGTCCGCATAGAAGTTGTAATGCGTGACGATCGCTGGACCTGATGCTGTGCTGTACACGTTCGATATGAGGTTGTTCCGCACGCTATTGCCTGAAAGCGAACCGGCGCCATTGTAATGGGCAAGGTCAAGGCCGGCATAGGTGAAGTTCCTGATGATGTTGAAGGCAATATCCAGGTCCTGGTTGCCGAGGTAGCTGGCGATGCCTTCGATCGCATCCATGTCCGCTCCATTGAACACAGCACCACTTGTGAGGGCCGGGTTGTCACCGTCGATCACGAAACCGTTGATCTTGGTTCCGCTGGCCGCATTGTCATCCAGGTAAATTAAGGGTGTTGCACTGTTACTGCTCGGATCGGGGTCGGAGGTGGCGGGATAGAGGATTGTTTCGGCACCGGTGCGCGTGGTCGGGTCCGCGTTGTATTGCGCCCCGCGCAGGTCCACCTGTTTGGTCACTAACAGATCTTGGACATATTCACCGGCATCCACCATGATCGTATCGCCCGGACTGGCCTGAGCGATCGCATGGGCTATGGTGGCGAAGGGGCACTCGGCGGTGCCTGTATTGCTGTCACTGCCTATGGCAGTGGTATATACGTCGCCGGTAAGGTCGGAATCGTTCACGTACCAGATGTTGCCGGCATGGGGTATGCACCCCTCCACCACCACCTGGATGGCGAGTCGCGTTAATTCCACGCCGGAATGGGTGGACTCCAGGCGTACGCGCACATCATAGATGCCGGGTACGTTGGGGTTCACCGGGGTAACACCCGGGAACACCAATGCCCAGTAGGGAGAGGCGAGGTTCTCGGCCGCCTGGTACAGGTGCTGGCCGCCCCAGCTGCTGTCGATCATGGTCTGGCTAACGTTCACCGTATTCCACACCGGGGTGGCACCGGGGTCGAAGTCCAGGTCCAGGTACACGTTCACCTCGGTGAAGTCATGGCTGCCGAGGTCCACGGTGCCCAGGATGTTCCAGCGTGCCGCCAAGGGGTCCGGTGCGGGGTTGCTGCTGCTTGTGGGGCTGTTGCCCATGGTGGAGGTGTACACGTTGCCGGTTGGCACGATGGGCCCCACGTAGCGCGCGTAGGCGCTCATGGCCACATCAATGCCGCGGCAATCCGTGGCCACGGCCATGTTCTGGTCGGGTATGCCGCTGCCGATCAGGATCGGCGTGGGTGTCGGCGTGTTGTAGGTGATGGTGGGCGGGCAGTAGGTGCAGCTGCCGTCATCGGGGTTTGCGGTGGGGTCGTAGTTGTCGGCCAGGGGGTCGGTGCAGCCTGGGCCCTCCACCACCACCTGGATGGCGAGTCGCGTCAATTCCACGCCGGAATGGGCGGACTCCAGGCGTACGCGCACATCATAGATGCCGGGCACGTTGGGGTTCACCGGGGTAACACCCGGGAACACCAATGCCCAGTAGGGAGAGG
>JBIQIX010000005.1:171749-270297 GCA_044507815.1 Flavobacteriales bacterium
TCGGGGTTTGCGGTGGGGTCGTAGTTGTCGGCCAGGGGGTCGGTGCAGCCTGGGCTTGAAGTTGTTACGGAAATAGTGTTGCTGCTGGTTGCGCTGGAGCACCCAGCGATGGAGCGCACACGGTAGTAGTAGGTGGTCAGCGGATCCAGGCCGGTTACAGCTTTGGATGTGACATTGCCTACTGCGAGATTCTCATAGCCGGGCAGGAAGGAGGGGGCGCTCGCCGCCTCTACCACGATGTTGTCGATCCGGCTTGTTCCGCCGCTAGGCACGGGTGAACTACCGTCCACGCGCGTATTGGTGGTCATGATCCAGCGGAGGCGAAGCTGTGCCTGGTTGTCACAGGCGGGGGGAAGCGGGATTTGGTCAAGTGTCGAGGTTGTGCTCCAAGTGTTTGCTGAACTGATGAATACCGTTGCGCCTGGCACATCGGCCCACGTGGTTCCATCGGTGCTGTACTGTACCTTAAAGTTATTAGGCCCGCTTCCTGAACTTGTTTGTGCCGAGGAAAGTGTGAGGCCATAATAGCCGGTGGTCACCAGGTCCACCAACCAGTATTTCGTGCCATTGCCATTATCCCACCCATCGCAGGATGCAGCCTTGTCCGGGTTACCCGTCACACCAGCGTTATACCCGATGGCACCGCTAGCGGTTTTGGTAATTGTTTTTCCATTATTGGCAGGAATGCCGGCATCCGCAATAGCGTTCTCATCGTTGAAATTCCAGCCGACCAAAACACCTCCGGGTCCGCCGAAGGTGGCACTCGTGCTCACATCCAATTGATACCCCGTTGCACCCGTTACCGCACTCCAGTTCGCCGTAAAGCCATTACCGAGAATGCCTGTTGCCGTAGTGGCCACCGGTGCTTCGATGGGTGCGGTGGTGAAGGAGGTTTGCGCACCATAGGTGGTGCCGGAAGCATGCGTGGCATAGGCATGGGTGTAGTAAGTGGTGCAGGGGTCCAGTCCGCTGAGCGCGCTGGAAAACGCCGTGCCGCTGAGGTTGGTGCTGGCCACTTGGGTACCCGTTCCGTTGGCGAAGCCCGGTGTGGTGCTGTACTCAATGCCATATGCGGTAATGGCACCACAGCTGCCAGTGGTGTTCAGTGTACCGGCCACGCTGGCCGAGGAACTGGTAATGGCCGAGGCGCTGCCCGTGGCTACCGTGGGTGCCGTATTCACACCGCTGCCGCTGGCCGCCACGTTGATGCCGGTGGCGCCACCGCCGCCCACCGGTATGTTCCCGTTATAGCTCTGCACGGCCGTGGGGTTGAATTGCACGAAAACCTGCTGTGAAAAGGCGCCGCCCGGCTGGGTGAGGGAAAGCGTGGGGGTGTAGGTGCCGCCGGAGGTGGTGCTGTATGAATAGCCGCTCAACGCGCCCACGGTCACCGCGGCGGTGGTGAGGTGGCTCCCAGTAATGGTAAAGGAGTTGGGGCCGTATGGGCCAGCGTTGATGCACTGTGGGCCGAAGGCAGTGAGTGCACCAGCGGAAAGGGAAGGCCCCCCCGCCGACCAACTGAGTGAAACATCATCAATGCCGGTTGTGGGACTGTTGCCGCTACCGGTATTTGCTGTCAAGGTGACGATGCGGATCCATACAGGCCCGGTCAAGTTGTCAAGGGCGCTTCCAAAATCCACCATGATCGATTGGTTGGTGAAGGTGGAGCCGCCTGTGGTGATGGACGCAGGAATGGTGGGCGCTGTAGTAAAAGAAGTGGGGGTGGCGCCGGTTCCATAGTCTACTTTCCATGTGGTGATTCTGGGACTCCCACTATCTAAGGATTGCAGTTTAAAGGCGAGTTGGAATGCGGCTTTGCCTGAGGTATTTGCCAATTGAAGTACGAATGCGCCACCAGGATTGGCGTAAGTGCTGGTTTGCCGCAAACCGAGGGCCCTGTCCGTGCGCGCCGCTTGGGTTGTAGAATTGTCTCCCGATGCTGAAGGTGAATTGCCGGAAGCAAAATTGGCAAATGCACCAGTCGTACTGGTCCAAGCGGTGGTCGTTGTGGTTAGCGTGTTAGATGTTCCAAGGGCCGTATTAGTGGCGCCTGTTCTAATGGTCCATCCAGTGGGCAAGCCGGATGCAATACTGTTGAAGTTCTGGGTATATGGGGAGGTCCCCAGTGTGACCTGTGCCTCTACCGAGGATATGAGACCGGCGATCAGAATGATCAGACCGAAGGTTGCACGCAGCGTAAAGAACTTCTTCATGAGGAATGGGTTAATAGTGACCGACTGTACGGTACGGGGTATGCTGAAGCAGCCAAAAGTAAGTGTTCGACCCAAACGCCCGATGCACGCTTCCACGATTGCTTTCGGCCCCGGCGGTGCATGGCCTGATCGCCGATCAGACAGCTTGGAAATTGCGCAAGCACCCCGGTAGGGCAGGGGGCCTTCTTCCCCGAAGGGCGTGGGCCATGTGCCTCGCATCATGGATCGTTGTTGTCCCGCACTCACAGCAGGATCTGCATGCGCACCACCTTTCCACATTGGAAACGGTACACATGGCGGATCAGCCCATTGCTGATCACTTCGCCCCCGGGGCTGCTAACCGTGCGCAGCAACGAGGCCACCATATCACCTTGGTCGTTCCAATGGCAATGCACCACCTCGTAATGGTGCCTTTGCACGGTGGCGAGCCTTTTCAAATACTCCAGCGCCTCGGCTTTGCCATGCAGGGTGATCCCTTCGAGCTGGTCGGGCCATTCCACATCGTTGGCCATGATCTCGGCGGCGCGCTCAAGATCACCTGCGTTGAAGGCGGCATAACTGTTGCGGAGTGCGCGTTCGTCGGGGTGCATGGGATGGGATCTTGGGTAGAACAGCGAAGCGTTGTGCAATAGACGGCCATGTGCCGCTTGGGGTTGCCGGGCCATGCCCCGCATGGCGGATGCGCAAAGCGATTAATTTCGCGCTCCCTTTACGGGGCGGGTGAACGGTTTACACGAACAACCCGTGCGGCCTCATAGTTCAACGGATAGAATAGGAGTTTCCTAAACTCTAGATCCAGGTTCGATTCCTGGTGAGGCCACTGCTGCCCGGCGCCGCACCGGGCGTGCGCCAACAACGGCGTGTGTGAAACTGCGCACCACGTTGCGCAGCATGGTGGATGCCGGCGCTACCTTCGGCGCAACCGCAGCAACATGTTCATTGTGCGAAACGTGGTCCTGTGCCTGTTGGCCTGCGCGGCCCATGGCCTGATGGCGCAACCGGCCAACAGCGACTGTGCCCATGCCGCCGCGCTGTGTGCAGGCCAGCCCGTGCCCGGCTCCAACACGGGCGCCCTCAACCCCGGCATGCCCGCCTATTGCCAGCCGGGCGGGCAAATGGTCTGGTACAGCTTTACCACCAACTCCGTGGGCGGCGTGGTTTACGCCCATGTGGGCGACCTGCAATGCCAACAGGCGCCGAACATGGACAACAGGCTGGCGGTGGTGTTCCTTACCGGCGACGGCAGCTGCGTGCCCGGCAGCTTCCAGAATGTATCGGGCCCCTGCCAGCAAGATTCGGTGCCCTTCAGCGCCAGCAGCGTGCAGGCCCTGCAACCCAACAGGCAGTACTGGCTGGTGGTGATGGGCCGGTCAGGGCCGGGTGGCGGCATGCCCGCCAGCTGCGACTTCACCATTTCGGTGGACGGGCCGGGGGTGAACGTGGTGAATGTGGACTTTGACGCCGGGCCCGACGTTACCATACCCGTGGGCGGAAGCGCACAGCTGCATGCCACCGGCGGCAGCACCTACGAGTGGAGCCCCACCTCGGGGCTGAGCGGCAACACGGTGCCGGACCCCGTGGCACAGCCCAACGAAACCACCGTGTACACGGTAACCACCACCCTCAACGGCTGCACCTTCGAGGACCGGCTCACCGTGTGGGTGCGGCGGCTGATCAACCCGGTGAACACCTTCACCCCCAATGGTGACGGCATCAACGATACCTGGGATATACCCGAGCTGCGCAACTTCCCGCAGGCCGAGGTGAGTGTTTTCGACCGGTGGGGCCAGCGCGTGTTCCACAGCATTGGCTACAAAGAACCCTTCGACGGTGGCGGGCTGCCCATGGGCACCTACTATTGGTACATACAGGTGAACGACGTGAAGGGCAAGTCGGACCCCTATACCGGTTACGTGACCCTGGTGCGATGAAGCGCTGGAACGCCCTCCTTCTTTTGGCCGCCTGCACCACGGTACAGGCGCAGCAAACGCCGCAGTACACGCAGTACGTATTCAACATGTTCGCCATCAACCCGGCGGTGGCGGGCAGCAAGGACTGCATCGACGTGCGGTTGGGCTACCGCGAGCAATGGGTGGGTTTCCCGGGCGCGCCCAAGACCGGCTGGGCCACGGTGAACAGCGTGCTCAAGCCGCGCAAGAAAAGGACCATCCAGGCCAACCGGCACGGCATTGGCGCGCTGGTGGAATCGGACAACACCGGCCCGTTGGGCTACACCTCGCTGCAGCTGGCCTATGCCTACCACATCCAGATGAAGCAGGACGTCTTCCTGTCGCTGGGCTTTTTCGGCGGAATCAAGCAGGAGAAGTTCTCCCTTGGCGATGTGTATGCGCAGAACAACAACGACCCGGCCCTGGCCCATAATGGCAGTGTGCTGGTGTACCCGGACATCACACCGGGGATCTGGCTTTACGGCAAATCCACCTGGGTGGGGCTTTCGATCCAACAGATGCTGGGCAACCGGATCGACGAGCTGGGGCTTGAATCGAGGTTGGCGCGCCATTACATCGCCAGTGCAGGGCACCGCTACCGGGTGAACAAGAACTTCAGCGTGGTGCCCAGCACCCTGCTCAAGCTCTCGCCGGCATCGCCCGTGGCCCTTGACCTGAATGTAATGCTGGAGTACCGCCGCAAGGTGGGCCTGGGCGTGAGCTACCGCAACCAGGATGCGGTGGCCGCCATGATCAAGGTGCCCTTCCTGAAGTTCTTCACCCTGGGCTACAGCTACGACGTGACCACCAGCCAACTGCGGGCGGGTGGGGCCAACACCCACGAACTGATCCTGGGGATTTATCCCTGTGCACCCCTCGACCCCAATAAAGCCATTGTCCGATGCCCCATTTTCGAATGAGCGATACCGGCCTGCGAAAAGCATTTCCGTTGCTGCTTGCCCTTACCGTGGCGCTTTGCGCGTTGCAGTCCCAGGCGCAACAGCAGCGCTATTGGGTGGGGGGCAGCGGTGCCTGGCACGACAAGGCCCATTGGTCCGCAATGCCCGGCGGTGCCGGCGGCGCCAGCGTGCCCAAGCTGAACGACGCGGTGACCATAGCCCCGGCCGGGGGGGAAGTGAGGGTGAACATCGGCCGCAATGCCGAGGCGGGCGACCTGCTGATCGATGGCGGCAGGGCCGTGGTGGTGTTGGAAGGAAGCGCCGGGCGCTTGCGCATAACGGGCAATTTGGCGGCCCGGGGCAGCGTGGCCTGGACCTTCCCAGGCACGGTGGACTGTGCAGGCGGTGAAGGCGTGCGCAGCCTCGACCTGCGCGGCACCGCGGTGGGCGGCCCCATGCGCCTGACCGGCCCCGGCCAATGGCAGATGCAAAGCGACCTGGTGCTGGCCGATGGCGGCACGCTGGACCTGGCACAGGCCACCTTGGCCACCCAGGGCAACATGCTGCGTGCCGGCACCCTTGGCATGGGCCAGGGCAGCTTGTTGCAGGCCGCGAATTCCGTGGTGATGCTGGGGCAATTTCCCGTTGGCGGGTTGCCATCCGGCCAGGTCCGGCCCACCCGGTCACGGTTGCTGGTGGGCGGCGTGCCCATGGAATGGGGCCACCCCGAGGAAGCGGGCGAAGAACGTGCCCAGAATGTATGCGCCACGGGCACCGGCCAAACCCCCTTCACCATCGATGCCCAATTGATGAGCAACTACAACGGCTTCGGTGTGAGTTGCCATGGTGTGTGCAACGGCCAGGTGCGCGTGGTGGTCACCGGCGGGGTGGGTCCCTTTGTGTACAACTGGGTGGGCGGACCGGCCTCGGCCACTTGGAATAACGTGTGCCCGGGCAACCAGATCGTGATCGTTACGGACCAGGGGCAGGGCGTGAGCTGTGCCACCACGGTGCAGGTGACCGACCCGGCGCTGCTGAGCGTGATCTTCATGGGCGTGGTGCCCCCCACCTGTGCCGGGGTGTGCAATGGCTCGGCCACGGGCTTTGCCGTGGGCGGTGTGCCAGGTTACACCTATTCCTGGAACAGTGGCGCCGGCAGCGGCTCCACCTTCAACGCGCTGTGCGCGGGCAACAACACGCTGCACGTGCAGGACGTGAATGGCTGCACCTTCGACACGGTGTTCAGGTACCCGATCCTGCCCATTTCACCCAACCTTACCGTGGCCGATGCGCAATGCGCCAATAGCTGCAGCGGCACGGCCACCGCGGCCCCCACGGGCGGCACCGGGGTGTACACCTACAACTGGGGCCCGGGCAACCCGGCGGGCAACGGAACACCCACGGTGAGCGGGCTGTGCGCGGGGAACTACACGCTTACCATCAGCGATGCCAACGGCTGCGACACCACGCTGCAATTCCAGGTGACCGAACCGCCGCCGATCGTGCCCAACGCCACGCATGTGAATGCACGTTGCGGCAACCTGTGCAACGGCAGCGCCAGCGTGGCGCCCACGGGCGGTGGCGGCACCTACACCTATGCGTGGACGCCACAGCCCGGGGCCGGACAGGGCACCGCGCACGCCACCGGCCTGTGCAAGGGCACCTACACCGTGCTGATCACCGATGTGGCCAGCGGCTGCGACACACTTGTCCCTATTTTCATCGATGCCCCGCCATTGCTCCTGCCCAACCCCTCGAGCACCCCGATCACCTGCGCCGATGCCTGCGATGGCACCGCCACGGTGGCCCCCTCCGGCGGCACCACCCCCTATTCCTACACCTGGTCACCGGCGCCGCCAGTGGGCCAGTTCCAGCCCACTGCCTCGCAGCTGTGCGCCGGCACATGGAGCGTAACCGTGCGCGATTGGGCCAATTGCGATACCACCGTCCAATTCAACATACAGGCCCCGCCGCCCATTGAGGTGAATGCTTCCAAGACCGATGTGGCCTGTGCGGGCGAGTGCAACGGCAGCGCCAGCGCCCCGGCCACCGGCGGCAGTGGCACGCTCACCTACCTCTGGCAGCCGGGCAACCCGGCCGGGCAGGGCACGCCCGACGCAACCGGATTGTGCGCGGGCAATTGGAGCGTGACCATCACCGATGCCAACGGTTGCGACACCACGGTGCTGTTCGTGATCGAAGAGCCACTGCCGATGGCCCTGGACCCGCAACAAACCGATGTGACCTGCGGAGGCATTTGCGATGGCACGGCCCATGTGGCCGTTCAGGGGGGCACGGCACCGTTCGCGTACCAATGGACACCAGCACCCGCGGGTGGCCAGGGCACGGCCACGGCCACCGGCCTATGCCCCGGTACCTGGGCCGTGGAAGTGACCGACGCCAACGGCTGCCAGGAAACGCAAACATTCAACATACTGCCTGCCGTGCCCATGCAGGTGGCCCTGCAGCTTGAACCCGTGAGCTGCCCGGGCATTTGCGACGGCGAGGCCACTGCCACCGTGGGCGGCGGGGTAGCGCCCTACAGCTATAGTTGGGTGCCGGCACCCGCGGCCGGACAGGGCAGCCCGCATGCCACCGGCCTGTGCGCAGGGCCAGGCACCCTGACCGTCATGGATGCGCTGGGGTGTGACACCACCATCGCCTTCACCATACAGGAGCCGCCCGCCCTGGAGGCGCACGCCACGGTAACCCCGCCCCATTGCGCAAGTGATTGCGACGGCTCGATCGTGCTGGCCCCCACCGGTGGAAGCGGCAGCTACACCTATAACTGGGCACCGGTGCCCCCCAATGGCAACGGCACCCCCCAGGCCACCGGCCTGTGCACGGGCAGCTACACGGTGGTGATCACCAGCGGCGGCTGCGATACCACCATGCAATTCACCATGCAGGCACCGCCGCCCATAGCGGCGATCCCCGCGCAAACCGATGTCAGCTGTGCAGGCGCCTGCGACGGCACGGCCAGTGCACCGGCCACCGGGGGAACCGGGGTACTTACCTACCTCTGGCAGCCGGGCAACCCCAATGGCCAGGGCACCTCGGACGTGGCCGACCTGTGCGCGGGCACTTGGAGCGTGACCATCAGTGATGAAAACGGCTGCGACACCACCATCCAATTCGTGATCAATGAGCCCGCGCCGATGGACCTTGTGCCTTCGCAGACCAATGTGAGCTGCAGCAGCAATTGCGATGGCACCGCCACCATCGCCGTTAGCGGGGGTACCGCGCCCCATAGCTACAACTGGGCACCCGGGCCCGGCGGCGGGCAAGGCACGCCCGAGGCCACCGGCTTGTGCGCCGGAACGTGGACCGTGGCCGTGACCGATGCCAACGGATGCCGCGAACAGCACAGCTTCACCATTTTGCCGGCGGTACCCATGGACGTGGTGCTGCAGCTTGATCCCGCCAGCTGCCCCGGCGTTTGTGATGGCGCCGCCGAGGCCAGCGTTGCAGGCGGGGCACCGGGCTACACGTGGACCTGGGCACCGGCACCTGCCGCCGGACAGGGCACGCCGAACGCCACCGGCCTTTGTCCCGGGCCCGGCAGCCTTACCGTAAGGGATGCCCTCGGGTGCGACACCACCATCACCTTCAACATTCCGGAGCCACCCGCCCTGGAGGCGAATGCCACGGTCACCGACCCCACTTGCCCCGGCGATTGCAATGGCTCGATCGTGCTGGCCGCCAGCGGTGGTGCAGGCACCTACGCATACAACTGGATACCCGTGCCGCCCAATGGGAACGGCACCGCGCAGGCCACCGGACTGTGCGCGGGTGATCACACGGTGGTGATCTCCAGCTGGGGCTGCGATTCCACCTTCACCTTCACGCTGTTGCCCCCGCCGGCCATTGATGTGGCCCTTTCCACCACGCCTGCCAACTGCTGGAACAGTTGCGACGGGAGCGCCGAGGTTAACGGTGACCTGACCGGCCTGGACTTCCAATGGAACCCCGTGCCGGGAGCCGGGCAGGGCACGCCCAACGCCAGTGGCCTATGTCCGGGGGCGGGCTCGGTAACGGTCACCAATGCCGCGGGGTGCGATACCGTGCTGACCTTCATCATTCCTGCACCCTTGCCGATCACGGTTGGTGCGGACGTGGTCAATGCTTCCTGTGGAAGCGTTTGTGATGGTTCCATCGGCCTCACGGTTTCAGGCGGAACGGGCGGTTACAGCTTCCTGTGGTCGCCGGTACCCGGCGCCGGGCAGGGCACGCCCACGGCAACGCAGCTCTGCCCCGGTAACTACACCGTCACCATCGGCGATGCGAACGGCTGCGACACCACGCTGCATTTCACCATCGACCGGCCCCAGCCGATCAATCCCACGGCTACGTTGGTACCGGCCAGTTGCGCCGACCGCTGCGATGGCGCCATTGACGCATCCGCCACCGGCGGGCTGCCGCCCTACACCTGGACTTGGAGCCCCGCGCCGGGCATGGGGCAGGGCACCCCCGTCGCCAGCAGCCTCTGCCCCGGCACCTGGCAGCTCACCATCGGCGACCAGGCCGGTTGCGATACCACGGTCACCTTTACACTGAACGCACCGCCTGCCATTGAACCCAACGGCAGCTTCACCCACGAAAGCTGCAACGGTCCTTGCGACGGCACGGCCACCGTGGCGCCCACGGGCGGCTCGGGCAACTTCACTTTCCTATGGTCGCCCGCCCCGCCCCAGGGGCAAGGCACGGCAACGGCCAGCGGCCTGTGCCCCGGCGACTGGTGCGTACAGATCACCGATGCAAGCGGTTGCGATACCACCTGGTGCTTCACCATCCTGCCCCACGAGCCGATCAGTGCCCAACTGGATGTGGTGGACGGTGGTTGCTGGGGAAGTTGCACCGGGCAGGTAACGGCGAATGCCTCGGGCGGGGCAGGAGGCTATGGCTTTCTTTGGAACCCTGCACCCGCCGCAGGCCAGGGAACGGCCACGGCCACGGGGCTGTGTGAGGGGGCCGGCACGGTGACCATTACCGATGCGCAGGGATGTTCCAGCACCTTCAACTTCACCATTTCCAATGCAGCCCCGATCGTGCCGGATCTGTTGGTGAGCGGTGAATCTTGCACGGCCGCATGTTCCGGGTCCGCGGTGGCCTCACCCGCTGGCGGCAACGGTGGTTTCCTGTTCCATTGGGAGCCCGCGCCCGCCTCGGGCCAAGGCACCCCACAGGCGGAGGGTCTTTGCGCGGGAACGAATTATCAGCTGACCATCACGGATGCCAGCGGCTGCGATACCACCATCACCTTCACGGTGCCACCCTTCGAGCCGATCGTGGCGCTGGTGGATGCCACGGACGCCACCTGCTGGAATACCTGCGACGGGACCGCCAGTGTGGCCACGCCCACCGGCGGTGCGCCGCCCTACACCTATACCTGGGACCCCGCGCCCGCAGCGGGCCAGGGCACTGCGCAGGCCACAGGGCTGTGCCCGGGCGCATACACGGTCACCGTCACGGACCAGGACGGGTGCAGTACCGACGTGCCGTTCCAAATAGGTGCACCGGCACCGATCACGGTGCAAGCCACGCTTGGGCCCATTTCCTGCGGCAGCGCGTGCACGGGCACCATTGACCTGGCCGTAAGCGGAGGCACGGGCAACCACGGCTTCCTGTGGAACCCGCAGCCGGGCACGGGCCAAGGCACGGCCAGCGTGGGCCAGCTTTGTGCGGGCATTTATGCGGTCACCATTTCCGATGATGCGGGATGCGTATTGGACACCAGCTTCACCGTGGTGGAACCCCAGGCGTTGGCCGCCGTGGCGGTGGGCACGCAAAGCCATTGCGGGCAGTGCGACGGCACGGTAGCGATACATACCACCGGCGGCACGGCGCCCCTGATGTTCCATTGGGCCTCACCCATTAGTGTGGACACACCCGACAGCGTGATGGTGGGCCTCTGCGCCGGGATCTATGTGGTGAAGGTGGAGGATGCCGCGGGCTGCCTGATCACCTTGGCAGCAGGGGTGAGCGATGAAGATGGCGAGCAGGTGCAAGCCGTGGATGGCGTCACCACCTGCCCCGGCGATTGCGATGGAACGGTGGCCGTTGACTTCAACTGCGGCCAGCCGCCGTGCATCGTGGAATGGACCGATGCGCTGGGCAATCCGCTGGCCACCGGGGTGAACACGCTGGATGACCTGTGCGCCGGCGATTACCTCGTGGCCGTGACGAATGCCCTGGGCTGCACCACCGTGGATACCGCCACGGTGATATCGCCGCAGCCCTTCACCGCGAACATCAGCAGCTCACCGGTTTCCTGCGCCGGGCAATGCGATGGCGCCGCCACGATCGATCTCGTGGGCGGATCGGGCCAGTTCAGCTACACGTGGACCCCGGCCCCCGGCGGCGGCCAGGGCGGTCCGCACGCCACCGGCCTATGCGCCGGGCCGTATGATGTGCTGGTGCAGGACCTCTCCGGCTGCGCGGCCACCTTCAGCGTCCTCATCCTGGGGCCCGACCCCTTGACCGTGGATGCGGTGATCACGCCCATTGCCTGTGCCAACGAATGCAATGGACTGATCACCCTGGATGTGCAGGGCGGCACCGGGCCCTACACCTATGCCTGGAGCCCCGCCCCACCCGCGGGCCAAGGCACCAGTGAGGCGAAATTCCTGTGCGACGGCAGCTACAGCGTTACAGTCACCGATGCGCACGGCTGCGATACGACCCTCACCTTCAACCTGGCCGGGCCGCTACCGCTCGCGGTTGCGCCCACCGCCACCCTGAGCCATTGCGCGGCCTGCGACGGCAGTGCCACGGCAAACAGTACCGGCGGCACGGGCAACATTGCGGTGGAATGGACCCGCGGCGGCGTGGCGGTGGGCACCGGCGAAACCCTGACCGGCCTGTGCGCGGGGATCTATACCGTTACGGTGACCGATGAGAACGGATGCTCCACCAGCGCCGCGGTGGCCGTGCCCGATGCCAATGGCGAGGACATACAGGCCGTGAACAGCCAAACGCTGTGTGGCAACTCATGCGATGGTGCCGTGGCCGTGAACTACGCCTGCACCGATGCCCCCTGTACCGTGCAGTGGACCACCATGGCGGGCGATCTCCTGGGCGACCAGGACCAGCTCACCGGTCTTTGCCCGGGCAGCTATATCGTATTGGTGACCAATGCCGGCGGCTGCACCGCCATGGATACGGCCCATGTGGTGCCCTCGCAGGTGATCACGCCCAACGCAACGGCAACGCCGGTCACCTGCCACAACCTGTGCGACGGAACGGCCACCGTGGCGCCGGGCGGCGGAGTGGCACCGTACACCTTCACCTGGACGCCGGCACCGGGGGCCGGGCAGGGCACCGCCCAGGCCACCGGGCTGTGCCCGGGCCAGTACACCGTGCTTATCGCCGACCAGTCGGGGTGTGATACCCTGGTGCAGGTGGACATTACCGCGCCTGCGCCGATCCTGCTGGACATACAGGTGCAGGAAGTCTCCTGTGCCGGTGGGAACAATGGTTCCATTGTGGTCACCCCCTCCGGCGGGGCCGGTTTCTACAGCTACGACTGGAACCCCGTGCCGCCCAACGGGCAAGGAAGTAATTCCGCGCTGAACATCCCGGCGGGCCAATGGAGCGTTACCGTTACCGACCTCAACGGCTGCGATACCACCGTGGCCATTGATGTATCGGAGCCCGCACCATTGACGGCCAGCATTTCCAGCACGGAGAGCGATTGCGCAATTTGCAACGGCACGGCCTCTGTGTCGGTGGGCGGAGGAATCCCGCCTTATTCCTACAGCTGGGCCCTGGCCGGTGCGCCGATGGGGAATGATGCCGACCTGACCGGCCTGTGCACCGGGATCTACACCGTGCTCGTGACCGACATCAACGGCTGCTCGATCAACCTTACCGTGCCGGTGCAGGATGCCGATGGCGAACAGCTGACCGCCACCGGCACCGGGGTCAGCTGCCCCGGCATTTGCGATGGCACCGCCCAAGTAGCCTTCAGCTGCAGCGGCCTTACCTGCACCGTGGCCTGGTTTGATGCCGACGGCAATGATCTCGGGCAATCGGGCAACACCATCACCGGGTTGTGCGCAGGCATCTACTACGTGCAGGTGACCAATGACGTGGGTTGCACGAGCATTGAAGAAGTGGAGGTGGCCTCGCCCGCGCCGATCGTGCCCAACCTGGGCACCACGCCAGTGAGCTGCCCCGGCGCATGCGACGGTGTGGCCATTGTGGGCCCGACCGGGGGCGCGGGGGGCTATGTGATCGAGTGGGACATCGGCGGAACAACGGTGCAAGGCCCGGAGGCCAGTGGGCTGTGCACCGGCAACTACACGGCCACCATTACCGATGCCGACGGCTGCACGGTGATGGTGGATGCCCTGATCACAGCGCCCGATCCGATCGACCCCACGGCCGTGTCCACACCCATCACCTGCAACGGTGCCTGCGACGGTACCATTGCCGTATCCGTGGCCGGGGGCACGGCACCCTTCACCTATGCCTGGAGCCCCGCGCCGCCAAACGGGCAGGGCACCAGCACGGTACAGGACCTGTGCGCCGGTGATTGGACCGTAACGGTAACAGATGCCAACGGCTGCAATGCGGCCACCACCGTGCAATTGCCGGAACCGCCGCTGCTCACCATCGACCTGACCAGCACCAACAACGCCTGCCACGGCGATTGCAGCGCCACCGCGCAGGTGGACGTGCAGGGCGGGGCAGCACCGTACAACATCACCTGGACCGGACCCTCCGGTGTGATCGGCCAGCATGTGGCGCAGGTGGCCGGGCTGTGCGCCGGAGCATACCAGGTGAGCGTGACCGATGACCATGGCTGTGTGGTAACGGCGGACTTCACGGTGACCGAAGGCACGGAAATAGAGGGCAACCTGGCAGTGCTGGGTGAAAGCTGCTTCGGGCCTTGCGATGGCAGCGCCAGCGTGGCGCCCACCGGCGGCTCCGGCAGCGGCTACAACATCGTGTGGGCACCGGGCAATCCTGCAGGCCAGGGCACCGATGAGGTAACCGGTCTTTGCGCCGGCGATTTCACCGTCACCATTACCGATGGCAGCGGTTGCTCCACGGAACTCGAGTTCACCATCCTGCCCTTCGAGCCCATTGACGCGCACGCCACCGTGGTGGATGCCACCTGCCAAGGTACCTGCGATGGCAGCATTTTACTATCGGCCACGGGCGGGTCCGGTACGCTCCAGTACACCTGGAACCCGCAGCCCGCAACAGGCCAGGGCACGCCGACCGTGGAAGGCCTTTGCGCCGGCGCATGGAGCGTGACCATAGCCGATGCGGCCGGTTGCGACAGCACCTTCACCTTCAACGTGGATGAGCCGGCCGCACTGGTACTGACCGTGGAAAGCGTGGTGCCCGCCAGCTGCAACAATGCTGCCGACGGTGAGGTGAACATCGGCATCTCCGGCGGTACGCCGGGATACATTTTCGCATGGCAGGGGCCGGGCGGCTTCCAGTCCGCGGACCAGAACATTGCGGGCCTGCTGCCCGGCACCTACACGCTTACGGTGACCGATGCGGCCCTGTGCTCCATCACCAGCACGGTTGAACTGCCCGCCAACAATCCCTTGGTGGCCGATGCCGGCCCCGACCAGGTGCTTTGCCCCGGCGCCGAAGTGGTGCTGGACGGCGGAGGAAGCATCGCGGCCACCAGCTTCCAGTGGAGCGACCTGCAAGGCCATGTGGCCGGCGGGGCGGCAGTGGTTGACCTGGGTCCGCTGGCCCCGGGCAACTACACCTATGTGCTCACGGTGGCCGATGGGCCGTGCACGGCCAGCGACACCGTGCACGTGACCGTGCTTGAGGCCGCGTTCGCTGACGCCGGACCTGGCCGGGCGGTATACGTGCAGGGCACCACTGTGCTGGGTGGCTCGCCCAGCGGGCCTGCAGGAAGCGTGTTTACCTGGCAGCCGGACAGCCTGCTGGACCATGGCACCGTGGCCAACCCCACGGCCACGGTGCATGCCACCACTTGGTTCTACCTCACCGTGGTGGCACCCAACGGCTGCTCCGCCATGGATTCGGTGCTCGTGACCGTGGTGCCCGAAGTGAAGGTGCCCAGCGGCTTCACCCCCAATGGCGATGGGCACAACGACACCTGGATCCTCGACTTTGCATCCCTGTTCCCCAACATCGAGGTGCAGGTATTCAACCGTTGGGGCGAACCCCTGTTCCGCAGCGTGGGGTACCATGTGCCCTGGGATGGCAAGTACGACGGCAGGCCCGTGCCCATGGGCACCTACTACTACGTTGTTGACCTGCACGACGAACGGTTCCCCGAAGCATTGACAGGACCCCTGACCGTGATCCGTTAAACCATGGGCACCATGCGAAACCACATCATACTTCTGGCCCTTGGCCTTGGCGCGCAGGCGGTGGTGGCCCAACAGCTGCCGCAGCTCAGCCAGTACAACAGCTTCGATTACATCTACGACCCGGCCGTGGCCGGCAGCCGCGAATGGTTCGAGGTGAGGAGCGCACACCGCAACCAATGGGTGGGCATACAGGATGCACCACGCACCTTCATGCTTAGCGCGACCACCCCGCTGGCGCGCAACATGGGCCTGGGCGGTTACATGTTCACCGACAATGTGGGGCCATCGCGCCGCACCGGCGTACAATTCACCTACGCTTACCACCTGAAACTGAACGAGCAGCTCAAACTCGGCATGGGCCTGTCCATGGGCATGCTGCAATTCATGATCGACGGCTCGAAGATCGAGTTCCACGACCCCGACGAACCCCTGATGGATGACCAGGTGCGCGGCTCGTTGATGCCCGATGCCACCTTCGGTTTGTACCTGTACCATGAAAAATGGTGGCTGGGCGCCGCCGCACCGCAGCTGCTGCACAACCGGGTGAAATTCTTCGAACAGCGCGACCCCACGCTCAGCAACCTCGAAACCCACTACTTCGCGCTGGGCGGCTACCGCTTCGCCCTGGGCGAGGACATCAAGCTCGAGCCCTCCTTCCTGCTCAAGTACGTGGAGCCGGTGCCCCCCAAGCTGGACCTTACGGCAACCGTGCGCTACCGCGACATGGTGTGGTTGGGCGCCACCTACCGTACCGAGGATGCCCTGAGCTTCATGGTGGGCTATTGGCTGAAGAAGACCTTCCAATTCGGCTACAGCTACGACCTTACCACCACGGGCCTGCGCAACTACACCTCCGGCACGCATGAATTGATGCTGGGGATCACCTTCCAGAAGGAGCGGAAAAAGGCGGAGGAGGGGAACTGACCGCATGCCGGCATTTCCGCCAGGGATGGGAGCGGCGGCTGGCCGAAGGCGCGGCCCGCGGGGGCGTGGAGCGAAGAGGCGACCATGGGAGCCACCACAGCCCCGCCCCCGCAAGCCGGGCCGAGGACACCACAGCGGACAGCCCGTTAAGGCGGCCATAATACCCCACGGGGAAGTAACGGCACAGGCCCGCATGTTTGCTTATATGTACCGCGTAACACGGCCTTGGTGGGGAATTGCATGAAGAATAAAGTTCGTGGTGCGCTCCATGGCCATGGCCCCGGAGTTTTTTGCGGGTTTTGTTCATCTGCCATTTTGCAGCACCCAACGCAAGATGCGAAGTGCGCCGTCGATCACAACGGCCCGGTTGCCGCGCCGGCCCTATCTTGCGGCGTTCATCCGGTGCCTTGCCGGGCAATATTGGCTTATGGTCTGGAATTGGGCTTTTGGGCGAACCGTTGGCAGTGCACCGCTCCGTTGGGCGGCGGCCATGGCGGTATGTTGTCCCTTTCTGCTGCTGGCCGCCGGGCCTGGCACCAATGGCACGGCCACGTTGTGCAGCAACGGTGCGCCGGTGCAATTGATCGATTACCTCGGGGGCAGCCCGGACCCGGGCGGCACCTGGAGCGGGCCTGCCCTGCACCCCGGCACCTTCGATCCCGCCACGGATGCGCCCGGCGTTTATACCTACACCATTGCAGGTCCGCCGGTGCAGAGCGCGACCGTGACCGTTGTGGTGCATGCCCTGCCGCAGGCCGGCAGCAACGGCAGCCTTGTGGCCTGCTCCAGCGGGGCCGCGGTTCCGCTGTTGGCGCAGCTGGGCGGTACACCTGATCCGGACGGCACTTGGAGCGGACCGGCACCTGTGCCGGGCGGCCTGTTCAACCCCGCCACCATGCCGGGCGGCACCTACACCTACACCGTTACGGGCACCCCGCCGTGCCCCAATGCCACCGCCAACGTGGTGGTGACCGTGAATGCGCAGCCCAGTGCCGGCAGCCCGGGCACGCTGGTGACCTGCAGCAATTCAGCCCCCACGGCACTGTTGGCCCACTTGGGCGGAAGCCCATCCGCCACGGGCACCTGGAGCGGCCCCAGCGCGGTTACGGGTGGCCAGTTTGATCCGGCCACCATGCTGCCCGGCACCTACACCTACACCGTTGCGGGCACACCGCCTTGCGCCAACGCCACGGCCACCGTGGAGGTAACGGTGAATCCGCTGCCCAACGCAGGCACATCCGGCACGCTGACCGTTTGCAGCAACGGAGCCCCGGTGGACCTGTTCACCGTATTGGGCGGCACGCCGGACCACGGCGGGGTATGGACCTTGGGCGGCAACCCGGTGAGCGGCATGTTCAGCCCCGGCACTTCCGCGGCGGGCACCTATGTGTACACGGTGAATGGCACGCCCCCATGCCCGAACGCAACGGCGAATGTGGTGGTAACGGTGGTGCCCGCGCCGGTGGCGGGTGATAGCCGGAGCATAACGGTGTGCAGCAACGATGCGCCCTTCAGCATGCGCGCCAACCTGGGGGGCACGCCCGATGCCGGCGGAACATGGACCCCCGGCGGCAGCAACACCTTTACCCCGGGCACCTCGGCAGCGGGGGTGTACACATATGTGGTGGCCGGCACCGCGCCCTGCGCGAATGACACGGCGCGCCTGACCATTGTGGTGCGGGAGGCGCCCGATGCCGGCACCGGCCGCTCGATAGCAGTGTGCAGCAACGGCGCCATCTTCAACCTGGCCGATTCCTTGGGCGGCACGCCCGATGGCGGCGGCACGTGGACCGGGCCGGGCGGCGCCCATTCGGGCCAGTTCAAGCCCGGCATAGATCCGGCCGGGCCCTACCAGTACCTTGTGGCGGGGCAGGCACCGTGCGCACCGGCCATGGCCACGGTAACGGTAACAGTGCGGCCGGCACCCAATGCGGGCACCAGTACAAATGTGGTCAAATGCTCCAACGCTGCACAGTTCACACTGATCTCGCAATTGGGCGGAACCCCGCAAAGCACCGGCACCTGGACGGGCCCGGGCGGCACGCCTTTCCCATCCGGCGATTTCATACCCGGCACCACCCCACCGGGGCTGTACACCTATACCGTTACCGGGCAATCGCCTTGCCAACCCGCAGTGGCCACGGTGAATGTTTCCATTGTAACGGCCCCCAATGCGGGCACCCCGGCCACCGTTACCGTCTGCAGTTCCGACGGTAGCTTCAGCCTGGCCAGCAAGTTGGGCGGCACCCCCGGTGTGGGCGGCACATGGACCGGACCGGGCGGCGTGGCCTGGCCCTCGGGAACCTTTACCCCCGGGGTGAGCCCGGCAGGGATCTACACCTACCGCGTGGCGGGCACATCACCCTGTGCGGATGCCACGGCCACCGTTACGGTGAACGTGGTGGAGGCGGCAAATGCGGGGGGCAACGGCACCGTGACCCTGTGTAGCACCAGCCCCAACGAGAATCTGTTCAACCATTTGGGCGGAACGCCCCAAAGCGGTGGCATTTGGACCAAGCCCACACCACCCGGCGGCACCTTGGCCGGGGGCATCTACAAGCCCTCAGACCCCACCCACCCGGCCGGCACCTATACCTATACCGTGAATGGCACGGCACCGTGCCCCAATGCTTCGGCCTCGGTATTGGTGGTGGAGAACCAGGCGCCCAACGCCGGAACCACGGCGAGCACCACCCTATGCAGCACGAATCCGCCGTTCAATATGCGGGATGTGCTGGGCGGCACGCCCGATGCGGGCGGCACCTGGATCAATGCCTCAAACGGGGTGGTGCCCGCCACCTTCACGCCCGGAACGACCACAACGGGCGTGTACAGGTACGTGGTGGCCGGGCTGGCACCCTGCCCGAATGATACGGCCCAACTGACCGTGAACGTGAACACCGCGCCCAACGCCGGATTGAATGGCGCCGCCGTGGTGTGCAGTGATGACGCACCGGTTGACCTGTTCCTGCTGTTGGGCGGCACACCGAACAGCGGCGGCACCTGGAAAGATCCGTCCAATGCCACCAACAATGGCTCGTTCGTGCCGGGTGCGGGCGCGCTGCAGGGCGGCTACACATATCGCGTGCAGGGGCAAAGCCCCTGTGCCGATGCCACGGCGGTGGTGACCATCACCCAGCACACCCGGCCCAAGGCGGGCACCAGCGTTACCGTTCCGTTGTGCAGCACCGATCCTGCGGTGAACCTGTTCGAACGCTTGGGCGGCAGCCCGGATGCGGGCGGCAGCTGGACCGGGCCCGGCGGTACGCCCACCAATGGCATCTTCATGCCCGGCGCGGCCGGCACGTTCGTGTACAAATACAAAGTGACCGGTACGGCACCCTGCCGGGCCGATAGCGCGCTGGTAACGGTGAGCGTGACCAAGGCCCCGGAAGCGGGCGTGAGCGGCACCATCACCATCTGCTCGGGCCAGCCCAGCGTTGACCTGTTCAACGGGCTGGGCGGTACGCCGGACATGAACGGCACTTGGTCCGAGATCACGGTAACGGGCCGGCTGAGCTCGCATTTCTTCAACCCCGGGACCCCCACGCAGCTTCCGGCCGGTGATTACGATTTCCGCTATGTGGTGCCGCCCAGCGGCCTGTGCGCCGGCGATACCAGCCAGGTGCGCGTAACCATCGTGCCGGTGTTGATCGCGGGCAATAACGGCAGCCGCACGGTGTGCAGCAGCGAAACGCAGGTGAACCTGTTCACCGCCCTGGGGGGCACGCCGCAACCGGGCGGTGCGTGGGAGGACCTGGATGCCACGGGCCTTGTGACGGGCCAATATTTCAATGCCAATGGTGCCGGGCCGGGCACCTACCATTTCAAGTACACCTTGTCGGGGGTGCTGGGTTGTGCGAGCGCATCGGCCAATGCCACCGTGGTGGTGATCGCTGCCCCCAATGCGGGGCATGGCAACACGGCCATTTTCTGCTCCGATGGCCCGCCGGTAAGCCTGCAGCCCTATATCGGCATGGCTGATCCGGCAGGCACCTGGCGCAAGCCCGCCCCGGGCAACCAGGTGTTCAGCGGCACGTATGTACCCGCCACCTTCGACCCCGGCGATTACACCTACACGGTGAGCGGTTCTGCCCCTTGCAGCGCGGCCGTTACCGTGCTGCACGTGCAAGAGGTGACCGGCCCCAACCCGGGCATACCGGGCGTAGTGACCCTTTGCGCCAATGATGCGCCGATCGATATGACGGCCGCCTTGGGCGGCACACCCGATCCGGGAACCTGGTACGGTCCGGACAACCAGGCGCGGTCCAACATGTTCGTGCCCGGCCTGGACCCGCCGGGGGTGTACATCTACACCGTGCAGGCCTCCTTTCCCTGCGTGGACAAAAGCAGTTCGCTTACCGTGAACGTGAACCCCGTGCCGCAGGCCGGTGGGGTGGTGGGCCACACGGTATGCGAGAATGCGCCCAGCTTCCAACTGCGGGACCTGCTGGTGGGGTCCACGCCCGGGGGCCAATGGTTCGGGCCCGGCATGGTACCGCGGCCGAACGGCACGTTCGTTCCGGGGATCGATCCTGCGGGCGAGTACACCTACCGGGTAACGGGCATCAGCCCCTGCGCTGTTGCCGTGGGAAAGGTGAATGTGTTCGTTACCCCGCGCCCCCAGGCCGGCCGCGATACGAGCGTGGTGCTCTGCGCGAATGCGGCACAGGTGAACTTGGTGAACCTGCTCGGCGGCCCGCATGACCTTACCGGCACCTGGACCGGCCCCTCGCCCAGCACGGCCTATTTCGGCGGGGTCTTCCAACCGGGGCAGCACACCCCCGGCAAGTACACCTACACCGTGCCCGGCATGCCGCCCTGCCCTGCGGCCAGCGCCAGCGTAACCATCAGCATCGCCCAACCGCCCAATGCCGGCCAAAGCCGCAACATCAGCATCTGCTCCAATGCCCCCATGTTCGCCATGGTGGACAGCCTGGGCGGAAGCCCACAGCCCAGCGGCACATGGTGGCGCATGCCCTCGGGCCCTGCCAGCAACGGCATCTTCAGCCCCGCCGTGCCGGGCAACTACACCTTCCGGTACATTGTGCAGCCCACCGGCGTTTCCCCCTGTGCGCCCGACACCGCCTTTTTGAACATTGCGGTGACCGGTGCGCCCAATGCCGGCAACGATGGCAACCTGGCCCTTTGTTCCACCAGTGGGAATACCGGCCTTTTCGGCTCATTGGGGGGATCGCCCAACAGCGGCGGCACCTGGAGCTATAACCAAAACGGCCATAGCGGCACCTTCAATCCAGGCAATGACCTCCCGGGTGATTTTGCCTACACCGTCCTGGGCACCGGCGGCTGCAAGAACGACACGGCCATGGTAACCGTGGTGGTGAACCAGGCGCCCAGTGCGGGCAGCAACGGGGTGCGCACCATCTGCGACGATACATTGGCGGCCATTGTGCTGCGCGATGTGCTCAACGGCAGCCCGGCAACCGGCGGCACATGGACCCATACCGACAGCGGCACACCGGCCAGCGAGATCTACCTGCCCTGGAACTTCAGTGGAGGCGTGCATGCCTTCACCTACACCGTGGCAGGGGTGGCGCCGTGCCCCGCCGCAACGGCGCAGGCCACCATCATCCAGAATGAAAAAGCGGTGGCCGGCAACAATGCCAGCCTCACCCTATGCACCTCCGACCCGTCGGTGGACATGTTCACCCTGCTGGGCAGCTCGGCCAATCCGGCCGGCAGCTGGATCAATTCCTCCGGCAACTATGCCCCGTCCACCTTCAACCCCGCGAACCAGGTGGCCGGTACCCAAGTCTTCCGGTACATCGTCATGGGCAACGCCCCCTGCCGGAACGATACCGCACGGGTTAGCATTACGGTGAACCGCAAGCCGAATGCGGGCATCAGCACGGCGCCGCAGTTGTGCAACACGGGCGCGGTGGTTTCCTTGGGCAGCCTGCTCGGGGGCACACCCGATCCCGGCGGCAGCTGGGCCTACCATCCCGTGGGCGGCCCGGCCGTGCCGCACGACCCCACCTTCGATCCGGCCACCGATCCACAGGGCAAATACGTGTACACGGTGGCGGGTACGGCGCCCTGCACCAACGCCACGGCAACCGTGCAGATCACCTTGGTGCCAAGGCCGAGCGCGGGTACCTATGGTTCTATGACCGTGTGCACCAGTGAAACCAGCCTGAACCTTTTTGCCGGGCTGCAGGGCAACCCCCAAGCGGGCGGCACGTGGGCGGACCTGGCCGGCACCGGCCACATGAGCAACGGGGTGTTCAATCCTTCCCTGGCCGGCCCGGGCACCTACCGGTTCCGCTACACCAAGCCCGCGAACGGGCCCTGCCCGGCCGATACGGCCAGTGTGCGGGTAACAGTGACCCCGGAATTGGATGCCGGAAATGATGCCTCGGCCACCTTATGCCTCAACCAAGTAACCCTGCTTACACCGCTGCTTGGGGGCAACCCCCAACCCGGCGGGGTATGGACCGGGGTTGAAAACCAGAACGGATTGCTCAATGATGTGCTCAACGCCACCGAGGCGGGAGTAGGGGTGCACCACTACCGGTATGTATTGGGGGGCGGCGGCAGTTGCGCACCGGACAGTGCCACGCTTACCGTTACCATCATGAACGGCCCGATGGCCGGGCACGGGGTATCCATCGCCGTCTGTTCAAGCACGGCGGAATTGAACCTGTTCAACCAGCTCAGTCCACCGTTCGATACCACTGGCCAATGGTACCGCCCCAATGGCACGCCCATGCCCTCGTCCGTGATCGTGCCGGGCAGCTGGCCTCAAGGGAATTACCACTACATCGTGCCGGCGGTGGGCGCTTGCCCGGCCGATACGGCCACGGTGGCCGTGTCCATCACCACGGCGGCCAACCCGGGCACCAACGGAAGCCTTAGTTTCTGCACCAACGGCGCACCCGGGCTGCTCAGCGCTGGCCTGGGTGGTGATCCGGACCCCAACGGCAGCTGGACCTTCGGGAATAGCTCGCTGCAGCACGGCAACGTGTTCAATCCGCTCACCGACCAGGCGGGCAACTACTTCTATACCGTGCCGGCACAAGGGCCCTGCCCCAGCGCCACGGCCACCGTACTGGTGACCAAGGTGCCGGCGCCTTACGCCGGGGGTGACAACAGCTACACCTTCTGCTCCAGCGATGGCCCCTTCAACATGTTCGGGAAGTTGGCCCTCAACCCGCAAACCGGGGGCACTTGGCGCCGCGACGGGAACCCGCCAACAGCGCATGGCGCCACCTACGATCCCGCTGTGGACAGCAGTGGTGTGTTCCTGTACATCAGGGCAGGCACCGCGCCATGCGCCAATGACACGGCGCGCCTAACCGTTACCGAAGTGCGTGCACCGCAGGCCGGCAATGACGCCACCTTGACCGTATGCCCCACGGACAGCGTGATCGATCTGTTCGCTGCCTTGGGCACCGGTGCTGATACAACCGGTATTTGGACGGACGGCGCGAACGATACCCTGGCAACCCCGCTGTTCAACGTGGCCCTGGTAACCGTGGGCAGCTACCAGTTCACCTACCACGTAGCGGGCACCGCGCCCTGTACCGATGCCAGCGCCAGCGTAACGGTGAACGTGGGTATTGGCATGAATGCCGGTGTGGGCGGCAACGACACCATTTGCGGGGCCCAAACGGCCTACAACATGTTCCAATCGCTGGGCGGAAATCCCGATCAGGGCGGGGTTTGGAGTGAACAGACGGGAGCAGGGGCACTGAACGGCAACCTGCTCAATGCCACCGCCCTTATCCCCGGTTCCGCCTACCCCATGGCGTATACCGTGACCGATCCCGTATGCGGACAGGTTCAAAGCGTGGTGTTCCTCTACATCATGCCGTACCCGGATCCCGGCCTGGATACCACGATCACGGTATGCGTGACAGGTGCACCGCTCGACCTGAACGGTTTGTTGCGCGGCGCCGCCCCGGGGGGGAGCTGGCAGGCACCGGATGGCACTTTCTTCGGGGGAACGTTCAACCCTGCGGTGCACCCAGGAGGGAATTACAGCTACGCGCTCCAAGGCAACCAGGTCTGTGCGGACACGGCCGCCGTGGTGACCATTACGGTGAACCAGCCTGCCGATGCGGGCACCGATGGGGCGGCCCAAACCTGCAACAGCGGCACCACGCAACTGTTCCCGCTGCTTGGCGGGTCGCCGCAAACGGGCGGGCAATGGTGGGACCTGGACGGGGCCGGGACCTTGGCCGGTGGCGGGGTGGATGCCGCACCGCTGGAACCCGGCCTGTACCGCTTCCATTACCGCGTGGAAGTGGAGGGCTGCCCGGCCGATAGCGCCGAGGTGCGGCTTACCGTGGTGGACGGGGTGCAGGTGAGCGGCCTGGAACGCATCTGCAACGAACAGGACCGCACCTACATCGTGCGCTTCACCATCAGCCATGGCGACCCTGCCAGCTACCAGGTGACGGGCGGCGGAGGAAGCCTTTCGGGCGCACCGCCATACGTGTTCACCAGCACCCCATTCTTCACCAGTGAACCTTTCGCATTCATCGTGGATGATGCCAACCAATGCGCGCCCGTGGAACTGGAGGGCGTAACGCCCTGCGTGTTCGGCGATGCGGTATTCGTGCCGGAATCCTTCAGCCCCAATGGCGATGGCCATAACGACAAGTTCGTCATCCCCGGCATAGAGGGGTACCCCAACAACACCATCAGCATCTTCAACCGCTGGGGCGGCGAGGTGTACAAGGGCAGTGGCTACGACAATCGCCAAGTGGTGTGGGACGGGCACTCGCCCAACGCACTGATCCCCGGTGATGCCAGCACCGGCACGTACTACTACATCTTGGACCTGGGCAACGGTGCCGAGGTGATCAAGGGCTTTGTTTACCTGAACCGATGAAACGCGCCAACCCCTATTGCATGGCCCTGTTGGCCTTGGCCCTCGGTTCGGGCGGTGCCGGGCACGCCCAGCAAGACCCGCTGTACAGCCAGTACATGTTCAACACGCTGGCCTTCAACCCGGGTTACGCGGGCAGCGCCGATGTGTTCACGGCCATGGCGCTCAGCCGCCATCAATGGCTGGGGTTCAAGGGTGCGCCCACCACGCAAACGCTCTCGCTGCATTCGCCCTTGCCCGGCAACAAGCTGGCCTTGGGCGGCAACCTGATCCACGATGTGGCGGGCCCGGCCAAACAGAACTCCGCCTTCATCGATGTGGCCTACCGGTTGCGTGTGGCAGGGGAGACCCGGCTCGCATTCGGCCTTTCCGGGGGCATCAACCATTTCGCCGCCGACCTCGCCTCGCTCAGCACCGTCGAGCAGGACCCGCACAATGCGAACATCAGCGGAAAACTGCTGCCCAACTTCGGTTTCGGCATATACCTGCACGGGCCGCGCTACTACGTGGGGCTGAGCGCGCCCAAATTGCTGGAGAACGAGATCGGTGAGGATGGCGTGGTGGCCACCAACCGCGAAAAGCGGCATTACTTCGTCATGGCCGGCCATGTGATGCCCTTGGGACCTGACCTGATGTTCCGCCCATCGGTGATGCTGAGGGCCGTGGAAGGAGCACCGCTGTCCCTCGACCTGAACGCGAACTTCCTGCTGCGCGAGCGCGTGTGGTTCGGTGCGATGTACAGGTTGGGCAATGCCCTGGGCGTAATGGCCCAGTACCAGGTGAACGAACAGTTGAGGGTGGGGTACGCCTTCGACATGACCACCACGCGCATTGGTGCCTACAACGCCGGCACCCATGAGCTGATGCTGGGCTACGATCTGAAGTACACCAAGGGCCGGACGATCTCACCCCGATATTTCTGATGCACATGCGGCCCCTGATCACATTCTCCTTCCTGCTGCTGGCGGCAGCCGGCGGCCGTTGCCTGGCACAAGGAAACCCGGAGGCACACACGCGGATCGCCGACCGGTACTACCAAAAGATGGCCTATGCCCAGGCCCGGGCCGAGTACCGCAAGGCCGCCGACCTGGGTGCGGTGAATGAACACGTGGTGAAGAGGCTCGCGGAATCGGCCATGAAATTGGGCGATACCAAGGACGGCGAGATCTGGTATGCCCAGGTGGTGAAGTTCCTGAACCGCGAGCCCATGGACCTGTACATGTACGCCCAGGCGCTGAAGGGCAACGGCAAGTACGAGGAGGCCGAACATTGGATGGACCAGTACCTGGCGCTTACCCAGCACGAAGGTGGGCCGCGCAAGAGCAACATCGTCGATTTCGCAAGAAAGTTCAATGCCAATCCGGACCGCTTCACCGTCTCCAGCATTTCCTCCAATTCGGCCCGCGATGACATGGCGCCCACCTGGGACGGCCCGGAGCGCGTGATCTTCTGCTCCTCCCGCGATACCACCGTGGGCATCCAATGGCGTTCCGCCTGGGACGATGAGCCCTTCATGGACCTGTATTCCGCGCAGCGGCAGGCCACTGGCGACCTGGTGGACCCGCGCCGCGTGCAGGGCAATGTGAACTCGAAGTTCCACGACGGGCCTGCCGTGGTGGCGCCCGATGGAGGCCTGTGGTACACGCGCACCAATCCCGCGAAAGGCCGCAACGGCGTGCAGCGCTTGAGCATTTTCAGGGCCGAACGCGACGGTGCCGGATGGAAAGGGAACGACCCCTTCCTGTACAACAACACCGAATGCTCGGTGGGGCATCCGGCCATTTCCGCCGATGGGCGTTGGTTCTTTTTTGTGAGCGATATGCCCGGCGGCTACGGCGGCACGGACCTGTATGTGTGCGAAAACCGGGGAGGGCAATGGGCGGAGCCGCGCAACCTCGGACCTGGCATCAACAGCGCACGCGATGAACTGTTCCCGTTCGTGGCGGCCGATGGCACGCTCTACTTCGCCAGTTCGGGGTTGCCCGGTTTGGGCGGGCTTGACGTATTCGCGGCCAAGCGCGGCGCCAATGGCGAGTTTGCCTTCGCCGTGAATGTGGGCGCGCCGGTGAACGGGCCCCAGGATGATTTCGCCTTCATCATCGACGCGGCCAATGCCAAGGGGTATTTCACCAGCAACAGGCCGGGGGGCGTGGGTGGCGATGATATCTATTCGTTCACCATGCACTACCCGCTGGAGCAGCATTACCTGTGCATCGGCACGGTGATCGACGACGATACCGGCGAACCGGCGCCCGGCGCCGAGGTGGAACTGCTGGATGCCGCCGGCGCCGTAGTGGCCAATGCCGCCAGTGATGCCGAGGGCCGCTTTTCCTTCCCCGTGGAGGAGAACAAGGAATATGCGGTACGGGCCCGCCTGGCCGGGCATTACGATGCGCTGGTGCACTTGAGCACGGAGAACATCGCCCAGCAGCAGATCATGGCGCGCGATGTGCACCTGGTGCCGGATGCAGGCATTTGGCTGCGCGGCGCAGTGCGCTACAAGGACCGGCTCGGCTTTGCCGAAGGCGTGAAGGTGAGCGTGGTGAACCTCACCAGCTTTTTCAGCGATGTGCAAACCACACCCGCCGGGGGCGATTTCCTGTTCAGGCTACAGCCCAACGAGCAGTTTGAGGCCATGCTGGAAAAAGCCGACTACTTCACCATGAGCGTGCCCTTCAGCACGGTGGGCATGAAGCGGGGGATCATGGAATTGGCGGAGATCACGCCTTTGGAATTGGAGAAGGTGCAGGTGGGCAGGCCGCTGCCGTTGAAGTACGTGAAGTGGGCCGAAGCCGCCACCACCTTATCGCCGCAGGCCAAGGCCGAACTTGACCAGCTGGCCGACCGCGTGCAAGTGAACCCGTCGCTGATGTTCGAGCTGGGCGTGCACGGCAGCACCAAGCTGCCTGCCGATGCCGCCCTGAAGCAAAGCCAAGCAAGGGCCAAGGCCATTGAGGATCATCTGCGCACCAAAGGCATCCGCAAGGACCGGATCACCGTGAAGCCGTACGGCAATTCCAAGCCCCTGAACCCATGCGGGCCCGGCGTGGAGTGCAGCGATGCACAGCACGCCGGCAATGAGCGCACCGATTACACGGTCACGGGGACCACGGGCTCGTAAAAGCGGTCCAGCGGCACCGGGCGCAACCCGCGTGCTGCAAGGCCCTCCAGCAACGGGTCCAGGGCCTCGCGAAGGCAATCCGCGCTTTTCGGGTTGTCGTGCAGCACCACGATGCTGCCCGGGTTGGCCTGGCGCAGTACCTGTTCGGCGCATGCAAGGCCCTGCCTGCCAGGCAGGAAATCACCGGGCATGATGTCCCACATCACCGTGCGGTACCGGCGGGTGATCTCGGAGAAAAGTGCGGGCGGGATGCGTCCGTAGGGCGCACGGAACCACGGGCCACCGATGAGCGTTGCCGCGCGGTGCACGCTTTCCAGGTAGGCCTTTGCCCGTGTTCGCCACCCATCGGCATGGTCCCAGGTGTGGTGGCCCACGGTATGGCCCTCATCGCGCATGCGCTGGAGCAGCCCCGGGTGCAGTGCGGCATGGCCGCCGAGGCAAAAGAAGGTGGCGCCCGCGCCGTGCCGCGCCAAGGTGTCCAGCACCCAGGGCGTTATATCGGGGTGCGGGCCATCATCGAAGGTGAGGAACACCTCGTTGGTGGCGCGGGGCACCCGCCACACAATGTGCGGGCCCAGCGGGGCCAGCAACCGCATGGCCCATGGCCCCAGCATCAGAAACGGGCGTTGACCGTGCGCCTGCCGCTGATGGCGATCTCCTCCAGCTTCATCTGGTACAGGGTGTCCACTTCCGCGGCGCGGGCCGTTAGCTTGGCGGCCAGCGCCTGCTGGCCATTCATTTGGGCTGCGCGCGCCAAGCGGTCCATTACCAGTTTGGCCAGGTTCATGTCATCGCCCACCTGTTCGGCGAATTGCGTCTCCAGGCTCAGGTACCACGCCATGTTCTCATCCATGATGGTGAACAGGCGCTCGTTGAGGCGGTTGGCCGAAGTGGTGTCGCCCGCCTGGTAGTAGGCCTCGATCAGCGGCAGCATGATGCGGTCGTACGGCACGTTGTGCTCAGGCATTTTCGCCAAGGCAAGGTCCAGCACCTGCTTGGCCTCCTCCTTACGTCCTTCGGCGGCAAGCTCCGATGCCAACGTGGCGATCTGCAAGCGCAGGTTGGTGGTCATGCGCAGCACGTTCTCGTCAAGGTACACGCCCTTTTCGTGATCCATGCCGCCCCAGCGGAATTTGGTCATCACATTGTTCAGCATGATGTCCGTGGCCACGCTGCCGTATGTATTGGCGGTCGCCGATTTCCCGGCCACGGGCACCAGGCGGTAGGTGAGTCCCTCCAAGCGGAAGTAGTTCTGCAGGTTCAGGTAGCTGTCAGGCCCGGTGGTCACCGCGAAGTAGATCGGGCGTTTCCAGTCGTTGTTGGCCAGCAGGTCCATCATCATGAAATGGTTCTTCAGCACGTACTGGCGGTTGATGGTCCAGCGTACATCACCGGTGAAGATCGCCGTGTCCGACAAGGGCAGCATGCCTTGCGGCCCGAAGCAGTACGCGCTGTCAGCGGGTATGCGGAAATTCTGCGAGGGGATGTAGGCATCCTTCATGCCGAGCTGGAAGATCTGTTGCAGGTTGCGGTCGTCGGTGGCAAAATCGATCGCACGCTTCAGGTCGAGGTACCCGGTCACCTTTTCGCTGGGGATCAGCGCCACCACATCGCGCGTGCCCTGGCGGTACTTGGAGGGTTCCATGCTGAATGGAACGGGGTCGCTCAGGTAGGCCTTGCGGCGCATCTGGTCGATGTACCAGTCGGTGTTCAGCAGGCTGAGGTTCACCACGCGCACATCGGTGCGTATGCCTTCCACCTCCTGGGCGTACCACAGCGGGAAGGTGTCGTTGTCGCCGTTGGTGAAGAGTATGGCGTTGGGCGCGCAGCTCTCCAGGTAGTCGGCCGCCAGGTCGCGCGCCGGGTAGCGGTTGCTGCGGTCGTGGTCGTCCCATTCGGCCTTCACCATTACAACGGGCACCACCAGGCCCAGCAGGGTGGCCACCGCCGCCTTGGGCCGGTCGTCGCGCAGGTTGCGCAGCAGGAACATCAGGCCCAGGGCCGCGCCCCCCACTAGGCCGAGGTAGAAGAACGAGTACGATACCGAATGGTCGCTGCCGGTGGCCGCCTCCACCATGAATTTGAGGGCGCCGATGCCCAGCGTGCCGCCCACGCCGTACAACAGTTCCTTGCTGCCGATCGAACGGGCCGCATCGAAAAGGGCATATACCCCAAGCCCGATCCAAATGGCGAAGGCATAGAACGAGCCCACATAGGCGTAATCACGCTCGCGGGGCTGGTAGGGGTATTGGTTCAGGTAGATCACAATGGCCAGGCCCGTGAAGAAGAACAGCAGCATCACCACGGTCCAGTTGCGCGCATCGCGGCTGATGTGGTACACCAGCCCGATCAGCCCCAGCAACAGCGGCAGCAAGTACAGCTTGTTCATGCCCTTGTTGTTGGTCATGCTCGGCGGCAGGTGGTCCTGGTTGCCCAGGCGCTGCGCATCAATGGCCTTGATGCCGGTGTACCAGTTGCCGTCGGTGATGCTGCCGTGCCCCTGGATGTCGTTCTGTCTGCCGGCGAAATTCCAGAGGAAGTAGCGCCAGTACATCCAGTTCACCTGATAGTTGATGAAGAACGTGAAGTTTTCGCCCTGGGTGGGCATTTGAACAATGGTGGGCTTGCCTTCACGGTCGGTTGTGCGGATGCTCTTCCCCTTGAAGTTGCTCCATTCCTTGTAGGCCGTAACGTGGTTGGCCTGCGAGCTGTACATGCGCGGAAAGGCCATGGTGGTGGCGGGGTCGTACACGGGCTCGGTGCCCACCCGCGGGTCGGTCACCACATATTCGTGCTTGATCTTCAGGCCGGGGTTCTGTTCCACATAGTGCTTGGCGGCCCAGCTGTCGTAGAACAGCTTCTCGGTCCGGTTGCCCTTCATCACCTTGTAGGTGGCGGTGCGGACGGGCTTTCCGTTCTCGCGCTGGTTGGCCAGCTGGCTGCCCCAGAACTGGCCGAACACCAAGGGCCGGTCGCCGTATTGTTCCCGGTTCAGGTAGCTGAGCAGGTTGAACACGTTTTCCGGGTTGTTCTCATCGATGGGCGGATTGGCATTGCTGCGCACCACCACCATGGCGAAGGTGCTGTACCCGAGAATGATCACGGCCACGCCCAGCAATACCGTGTTCAGCACCACCTTGGCGCGCCGCTGGGTCCACACCAGCCCCCAGGTGATCATGCCGATCAGCAGCAGGGCGTACACCAGCGTGCCAGTATTGAAGGGCAGGCCGAAGTCGTTCACGAACAGCAGTTCGAAGCTGCCGGCCACCTTTACCAGGCCGGGTATGATCACCGCCTGGATGGCCCCCAGTATGACCGCTGATATCACGAAAGTGTAGATGATCCCCTTGCGGGTCACCTTGAATTTCTTGAAGTAGTAAACGAAGGCGATCGCCGGTATGCAGAGCAGGTTGAGCAGGTGCACCCCGATGCTCAGGCCCATGAGGTAGGCGATCAGGATCAACCAGCGGGTGTGGTGTGGTTTCTCCGACTCGCGCTCCCATTTCAATATGGCCCAGAACACGATGGCCGTGAAGAAGGACGACATGCCGTACACCTCGCCCTCCACGGCGCTGAACCAGAAGGAATCGCTCCAGGTGTAGGCCAGTGCGCCCACCACGCCGCTGCCGAGCACGGCCAGCATTTTGCCGTTGGTGAATTCCTCATCGGTACGGCGCACGGCCAGGTAATAGGCCATGTGCGTAATGCTCCAGAACAGGAAGAGGATGGTGAAGGCACTGGCGAGGGCGCTGAGCACGTTCACGGCAACGGGCACCGATTCCACCGCCACGAAGGCGCTGGCCACGCGGGCCAGGATCATGAACAACGGGGCCCCCGGGGGGTGCCCCACCTCAAGTTTATAGGCCGTGGCGATGAACTCGCCGCAATCCCAGAAACTGGCCGTGGGCTCGATGGTGGAGATGTAAGTGAAAGCGGCCACCAGGAAAACGGCCCACCCGGTGAGGTTGTTCAGCTTCTTGAAATTCATGCGGTTGTAAGCTCGGGACAAGCGGCGAATCTACCGAAACTCGCTTCACCACATCTTTTATGTGCGCCGTATTGCGGAACTTTTTACTTTTGCCGCGCTTCCGGCGGGTGCAAGCACCTTCCAAAGCGGTTCTGGCCGATGGTGTAACTGGCAACACGTCTGATTTTGGTTCAGAAGAGTCCAGGTTCGAGCCCTGGTCGGCCAACAATGAAACCCCGCGAAAGCGGGGTTTTTTTGTTGGCCGGCCCGCAAGTGCCCTGCACTTGCTGGTGCCGATAGGCACCGGGCGAGAAGCCTGTCCCGAGCTCAGCGAAGGGGAGCCCGCAAGTGCCTTGCACTTGCTCGTGCCAATAGGCACGGGCGTCCCGCCATCGGAACGATTGCGGAGCCTGTCGCGCGCATGGGGATCGGCTCACCCCCGGAAGACGGCCGTGCTCAATATTTTACCTTCTTCTCCAGGGCCTTCCATTCCTCAAACACGCGTTTCGCGTGGTCGCGCAGCTTATGCTCCATGGCATAGCGGCGTTCGGTGGGTTGCAAGGGCAGTTCCTCGTAAATGAAGCTGTCGTCAAACCCGGCATCGGCGGCATCCTCGCGCGTGGCGGCATAAACGATGCGTGCGGGCCGCGCCCAGTACAACGCACCAAGGCACATGGGGCAGGGCTCGCAACTGGTGTACACGGTGCAGCCTTCCAACTGGAAACTGCCCAAGGCTGCGCAGGCCCCGCGTATGGCCGTGATCTCGGCGTGGGCGGTGGGGTCGTTGGTGCTGGTAACCCGGTTGGTGCCACGGCCCACCACCTGCCCATCCTTCACGATCACACAGCCGAAAGGCCCACCATCGCCGCGCAGCATGCCGGTACGCGATAATTCAATGGCTTCCTGCATGAAGCGCTCATCCCGTTCATCCATGCCCGCAAGTTAGCAAGCCCTGCACACCGCGCTTCGCGACCAAGCTTCCCGCAGGTCAGTCTCGATCAAGCTGCTCTTCAACCCAGCAACCGCGAGAGGATCATTGAAAAGACCTCCACGTGGGTTTGGAGCTGCAGGAATGGGCTTCGGCCAGCGTTTTCCTGTAGGCCGCCGCCATCTGCATGCGAAGCCCCGGCTTATTCACCCTTTCACCTCCAGCCCCAGCTCCTTCAGTTGCCCCGCATCGATCGGGGCGGGTGCATCGATCATTACATCGCGGCCCGCGTTGTTCTTGGGGAAGGCAATGAACTCGCGGATGTCGCTTCGGCCGCCGAAGAGGCTTACCCAGCGGTCGAAGCCGAAGGCCGCGCCACCGTGGGGAGGGGCGCCGTACTCGAAGGCATTCATCAGAAAGCCGAACTGTTCCCGGGCCTGCTCATCGCTGAAGCCGAGCACGCGGAACATGGCCTCCTGCATGGCGCGGTCGTGTATGCGGATGCTGCCGCCACCGATCTCCGTGCCGTTGATCACCAGGTCGTAGGCATTGGCCTTCACGCTGCCCGGGTCGGTCTCTAATTTGTGCGCGTCCTCCGGCTTGGGTGCGGTGAAGGGGTGGTGCATGGCGTGCCAATGGCCGGTCTCTTCATCCTGCTCCAGCAAGGGGAAATCCACCACCCACAGCGGACCGAATTGGGCGGGATCACGCAGGTTGCAGAGGTCGCCGATGTGCAGGCGCAGTTCGTTCAGTTGCTTGCGGGTCTTGTCCGCCTTGCCGGCCATGATGCAGAGCAGATCGCCCTGCTTCATGCCGCAGCGCGCGGCCCATTGCTGCAGTTGTTGCGGGCCGAAGAATTTGTCCACCGTGCTCTTCAAACCTTCCTCTGTCCACTTCAGGAACACGATGCCGGTAGCGCCGATCTGCGGGCGTTTCACGAAGTCGATCAGGGCGTCGGTCTGTTTGCGGCTCCATCCGGCGCAGCCTTCGGCGTTGATGCCCACCACCAGTTCGGCCTCATCGAAGACCTTGAAGCCATTGTTCTTGGCCAGGTCGTTCAGCTCGTTGAACGGCATGCCGAAACGCAGGTCGGGCTTGTCACAACCATACGTACGCATGGCCTCGTCGAAGCTCATCCGCAGGAAGGGCTCATTGAATTCCTGGCCCAGGATGGACTTGAAGAGGTGCTTGGCCAGGCCCTCGAACATGCTCAGGATGTCCTCCTGCTCCACAAAGGCCATCTCGCAATCGATCTGGGTGAATTCAGGTTGCCGGTCGGCGCGCAGGTCCTCATCGCGGAAGCATTTCACGATCTGGAAATAGCGGTCCATGCCGGCCACCATCAGCAGCTGCTTGAAGGTTTGCGGGCTTTGGGGCAGTGCGTAGAAATGGCCCGGTTCCATGCGGCTGGGCACCACAAAGTCGCGGGCGCCCTCCGGGGTGCTCTTGATCAGCACGGGGGTTTCCACCTCCAGGAACCCCTGCCCGCTGAGGTAGTTCCGCACTTCCATGGCCATGCGGTGGCGCAGCTCGAAGTTCTTGCGGATCACCGGCCGGCGCAAGTCCAAGTACCGGTATTTCATGCGAAGTTCCTCCCCGCCATCGGTTTCTTCCTCAATGGTGAAGGGCGGTGTCTTGGCGGCGTTCAGCACCTTCAGTTCCGTAACGATCAGCTCCACTTCGCCGGTGGGGATGTTCCTGTTCTTGCTCTCGCGCTCCTTCACCGTGCCGGTGGCCTCCACCACGTATTCACGCCCCAGGGCATTGGCCTGGTCGCAGAGGGCTTTATCGCGTTCGGCGTTGAAGCTGAGCTGCGTGATGCCGTAGCGGTCGCGCAGGTCCACGAAGGTGAGGCCGCCCATGGCGCGGCTGCGCTGGACCCATCCGGCAAGGGTCACGGTTTTTCCGGCATCGGCAAGGCGGAGCTCGCCGCAGGTGTGGGTACGGTACATGTGCGAATGCAGGCTACTGCGAACAGGCGCGAAGGTATCGCAGTGGGCCACAGTGCTTACTGGGTAACGAAGGTGAGCGATCGGCTTGTGCGGTCGCCGTTGCCCTCCACGGCCGTCCAGGTCCATTGCTCGCTGCCGGGAAGGCCGCGCAGGCTGTACAGGGTGTCGTACACGAACGGCAGGGCATGCATGCGCAGGCTGTCCATGCGCAGTTCGGGGGCGCCATTGTAGCGGCGGGACACCAGCAGGGTGTACAGCCGCCTGGATCCCTCGGCCACGGTCACGCGTATGCGGATCGTATCACTGGCCGGGAAGGTGTCGTTCATATACACCAGGCCGCTATCGGTGGCGAAGGTGATGCTGGCGGGCAGGTAGCCTTGGTCGTCCTGGTCCTTGTCGCAGCCGGTGGCCAGCACGGCAAACAGGACCAAAGTGTACGCGAGCAGACGCATCGGGCGCGAAGGTAGCTGGCTGCCTTTCACCTGCGCCAAGCGCCCTTGCCCACGTTGTTGTGTGCGGAGCCCGTAAAGCCGACCGCTTGGATCGGGGTGTTCGATGGCGAACAACGGAAAAAGCGCCCCAGTGGAGCGCCCTTCCCGGTCGGACCGCAATGGACCGTATTACAGTGTGCCGCGCAGCGCCTGCTCGCGCTCAATGCTCTCGAACAGCGCCTTGAAGTTGCCCTTGCCAAAGCTCTTGGCCCCCTTGCGCTGGATCACCTCGAAGAAAAGTGTGGGCCTGTCCTGCACCGGCCGGGTGAACAGTTGCAGCAGGTAACCCTCGTCATCGCGGTCCACCAGTATGCCCAGTTCCTTCAACGGCGCAATGTCCTCTTCAATGGGGCCGACACGGTCCAAAAGATCATCGTAGTAGCTGGAGGGCACCTTGAGAAACTCCACGCCACGGGCCATCATTTCGCGCACGGTCTTCACAATATCGTCGGTGGCCACCGCCAGGTGTTGCACGCCCTCGCCGTTATAGAAGTCGAGGTATTCCTCAATCTGGCTCTTCTTTTTTCCCTCCGCCGGTTCGTTGATCGGGAATTTGATGCGGCCATTGCCGTTGCTCATCACCTTGCTCATCAGCGCGCTGTACTCGGTGCTGATGTCCTTGTCGTCAAAGCCGAGCACGTTGGCAAAGCCCATCACTTCCTCGTAGAACTTCACCCACTTGTTCATTTCATTCCAGCCCACATTGCCCACCATGTGGTCAATGTATTTCAGGCCCACCGGTGCCGGGTTGTAGTCGCTTTTCCAAGGCTTGAAGCCCGGCAGGAAGGTGCCGCGGTAATTTTTGCGTTCGATGAACAGGTGCACGGTATCGCCATAGATATGGATGCCGCTTTTCACCACTTTGCCGTGTTCGTCCTCTTCCACCGTGGGCTTCATGTAGCTCTTGGCGCCCCGTGAGGTGGTTTCCTCCCAGGCCTTGGTGGCATCGTCCACCCAAAGGGCGATCACCTTCACCCCATCGCCATGCTTGGCCAAGTGGTCGTTGATCGGATGGTCCTTGGTCAACGGGCTGGTAAGCACCAGGCGGATCTTGTCCTGCACCACCACATAGCTGGTGCGGTCTTTCAGCCCGGTCTCCAATCCGGCGTAGGCCAGGCTTTGGAAGCCGAGGGCGCTTTTGTAGAAGTGCGCGGCCTGCTTGGCATTGCCCACATAAAGCTCGGTGTAGTCGGTGCCCAGCAGGGGCAGGAAATCCTGTGCCTCGGGAACCACTTTTTCCAGTTCAGGGGTGATGTTGGTGATGCTCATGTTGTTTCTTGTTCTGGTATGGCCGGTCCGTACGGCAAGGCTTTCCGTACCGGTTGATCGCGATCGTGCAAAGGTCGGGTTTCCCGTGGACTTTTGCCATTGGCTACCTTGGCGCAAACTCATTGGCCATGGTGCGCAAATGGATCTATGCCGCGTTGTCGTCCGCTGTGCTTGGTGCCTGCGCGCCATCTACAGGTGGCGAAGGGCAGGCAAAGGGGCATGACCTGTTGGCCCTGGGCGACAGCTTGGCGCTACAGGCGCAGCAAGCGCTGATGTCGCAGGTGGCTGCCGCCATCGGCGCGCGTGGGCCGGCCGGTGCCGTGGGGTTTTGCAACGAACGCGCGCTGCCGCTCACGGATTCGCTGGCGATGCACCACCGGGTTGGGTTGAAGCGGCTCAGCGATCGTGCCCGTAACCCGCTCAATGAGGTTGCCAACGAGCAGGACAAAAGCGCTTGGCTCAGCCTGCAGCGCATGATGTCCGATACGGGCGTGGTGAAGAAGCACCTGCTGGTGCGCGAAGGGGATGCCGCGGTGTATTACAAGGCCATTCCGCTGGGCATGCCCATGTGCCTGAATTGCCACGGGCAAAAGGAGGGCGAGGTGGCCGCGGAAACCTGGGCGGCCATAGCGGCGCGCTATCCCAATGATCGGGCCACCGGTTACAAAATGGGCGAATTGCGCGGCATGTGGCGGATCGAGTTTCCGCCCGCGCCCTAGCGGGGGGGCTTATTGGCCGGCCAGTACGGGGCGGCCGGCCACGGGCTTGGGCGCGGCGGGCATGTCGGCGGGCAGTACCGTGCGCTTGCGGCGCTGGCGGTCCTTGCGGCCCTTGATGATGTAATAGGCGGAAAAGCCGATGAGCATGGCCAGCAGCAGGCTGTTCTCCAGCCAATGTTCCTTGGGGTGCACCCAAATTTCCTTGAACATGTCCCAGCGCCCCATGATCTCCACAAAGTTCCAGAAGATCACCACGGTGGGTATGGCGTAGCGCACGGCATGGTCGAAGGATTTGATGCGCATGAGCTTGTTGAACAGGTAGATGCTCCAGGCCAGCGAGCCGAAGGCCACCACCCAGGTGGCGGGGTGGCGGTCGCCGGCGATGGCATCGTCGTAGCAGATGAGCAGCACCACATAGAAGGTCCAGATCAGCATCACCATTTCCATGAAGGCGATCATGGCCAACGGGCGCTGCGAGGGGGAGGGGATGGCCACCTTGCGGAAAATGCCGAAGCGCTTTTGGATCCAGTTGAAGAACGGGCAGCGGGTGTGCGCGAAGATGTAGAGCATGAGCATGGTGCCCAGCAGGCCCAGCGAGCTGAGCATCACCAGGTATTCCGGCTTGGTCAGGATCTCGCCATCCTGCATCAAGGGCTGCACACCGAGCTTGCCGGCCACCCAAACGAAGCTGAACTCGATCCAGCCGGTCCAGGTGAGCACCCCGCCGAAGGCGCCGAGCAGGGTGGCGTACAGGTCACGGCCGGGGCGTGCCACGCCCCACCACAGCATTACCACGCCCAAGGCGCCCACCACCAATGCGCTGAGGAAGACCGCGGAACCGAACACGCGCTCCATCAACACCATCAGCGTATGCCCAAGGGGCATGAGCAACAACACGATCACAAAGGCCAGCAGGCCGATCCCACGGCGCGGACGCGCCTCTTGCAGCTTGGTTTCCATCTCGGCCGCAAAGTGACAGTTCCATGACGGGGCTGGCAATACCGGGATCGCGGTAATTGGGGAAGCGGCCGCGTGAGGGATAGAAGCAAGTAGCCCACAGCGAGGCTTTGCGAGCGAGGACTACTGCGGATAGCCCGGCGGCGCGCATTTGGCGCCGACACGCCCAACTGCACACTCACTCCAACCAGCTCTCCCAATATTTGCCGTCGTCGATCTTCATCGCCTCCTCGGTCACCATCAGCGGGCGGAATGTGTCCACCATTACGGCCAGTTCATTGGTTTCCTTCTTGCCTATGCTGCGCTCCATGGCGCCGGGTTGCGGGCCATGCACAATGCCTGCCGGGTGCAGCGTGAGGTTGCCCTCCTTGATGTCGTTCCGGCTCATGAAATCGCCGGCCACGTAGTACAGCAGTTCGTCGCTGTCGATGTTGCTGTGGTTGTAGGGCGCGGGTATGGCCTGGGGGTGGTAGTCGTAAAGCCGGGGGCAGAAACTGCATACCACCATGGCCTTGGTCTCGAAGGTCTGGTGCACCGGGGGTGGTTGGTGCACGCGGCCGGTGAGCGGCTCAAAGTCGTGGATGCTGAAGGCGTAGGGGTAGTTGTAGCCATCCCAGCCCACCACATCGAAGGGGTGGGTGGCGTAGATCATTTCATGCATTACGCCCTGCTTTTTGATCAGCATGCGGAAGTCGCCTTTTTCATCGTGCGTTTCCAGGCCGTGCGGGCGGCGTATGTCGCGTTCGCAGAAGGGGCTATGCTCCAGCAGTTGGCCGAACTCGTTGCGGTAGCGGTGCGGTGTGTACATGGGCTGGTGGCTTTCCACGATCAGCAGGCGGTTGTCCCCGCCATCGAACTCGAGGGTGTAGATGATGCCCCTTGGGATCAGCAGGTAATCGCCGTACTTGAAATCGAGCGTGCCGAACGTGCTGCGCAGGCGCCCGCTGCCCTTGTGCACGAACAGCATTTCGTCGGAGTCGGTGTTCTTGTAGAAGTAGTCCACGGTTTTGGCCGTGGGTGCGGCCAGGGCTATGGCCACATCGTTGTTCAGCAGGATCACCTTCCTGGCCTCCAGGTGGTCGGCCCCGGGCGCCACCTTGAACCCCTCGAGCCGCAGGGCCCGTAGGTTGCGCGCCTCGGCGATCTTGGGCATTACGTCGCGCTGGCCCACGATCTTCTTCACCTGCGTGGGCCGGTGCACATGGTACAGCAACGAGCTCATGCCGCTGAAACCCTCGGTGCCGAAGAGCTGCTCGTAGTAGTGCCGCCCATCGGGGCTTTGGTGGATGGTATGCCGCTTGTGCGGGATGTTGCCAAGGGTGTGGTATATGGGCATGGTCCGGTAGTTGTCGGAGCGCGAAAATTCGCGCCCTTATTGTTGTTGGGGCGTGATATTGGTCAGCTCGGGCGCGGGTTCCCGCAGCCGTGCGAGCTCAGGATGAAGGGTGCCGTTGAGCGCGAGCCGTTGTTCCTCTTCGCGGATACGCTGGCGCAAGCTCTCGGGGTCGTTGATGGCCTTGGTTTTGGTGCTGCGGGTACTGCGGCCCTTGCGCCAGGCGCGTTGGGCCTCAATGGGCAATTGATGGATCTCCCGGCAGGAAGGCGAGCAGCAATCGGCATATTTCGCCGCACAGGCTGGGCATTGCACCAGCAGCATGTTGCAGGTGGCCTCGTCGCAATTGCTGATGCGGTCGCACGCGGTGCCGCATTGCATGCAGGTGCCCACCACATCATCGGTGATGCGTTCCGCCATGCGCTCGTCGAACACGAAGTTTTGCCCCCTGTACTTGCTGGGCAGCCCTTGCGCCCTGATCTGCCGCGCGTAATCGATGATGCCGCCGTGCAGCTGGCCCACGTGGGTGTGGCCGTGGTGCTTCAGGTAGGCACTGGCCTTTTCGCAGCGGATGCCGCCGGTGCAGTAGAGCAATACCTCCTGCTCCTGCCGGCCGTGCAACATCTGCCGTACCTCCTCGATCGCGCCGCGGAAAGTGTCCGCCTTGGGGAGATAAGCGCCTTCGAAATGCCCGATGGCGCATTCGTAGTTGTTGCGCATGTCGATCACCAGCGCGCCTTCCTCCATCTTCTTGTTGAAGCTGGCCGCATCCACGTGTTCACCCACGTCCGATACGTCGAAGGCATCATCGGCCAGGCCATCGGCGACGAGCTTGCCCCGCACCTTGATCATCAGCTTCAGGAAGCTCTTGCCGTCGTCCTCCACCGCGAATTTCCATGGAATGCCGCTGAATCCCGGACGCTGCTCAAGGTCTTCCCGAAAAAGCCCGAGGTTGTGCGTGGGCAGGCTGAGCTGTGCATTGATGCCCTCCTGGGAAACATAGATGCGGCCCAGTATGCCGAGCTGCTGCCAGGCGGCATAGAGCTCATCGCGCAGGGCTTGCGGCTGCTGCAGGCGCACGTACCGGTAGAAGGATAAGGTGGTGCGGGGCAGGGCCTCGTTCTCCAATTGGTCGCGAAGCAGGTCCGGGTGCAACAGGTTGCGCAGATGATGGACGGACATGCTGCGAAGTTAGGGAGACGGCAGAAAGCCACCCCGGCGTGAAGCGGCCACCGCATTCATTCACCCTGTCACTTCGCCATTAAGCCGCACAAGCGGCCGGATTTCCACTTGTTCCAACCACGTATTGGTTGCCGGTTGTTCGGCCAGCGGCGTTTTAGCATTTTGCGGTGGTTTCTGATGAATGCGATGATTCTTTACTGAAAAAAAATCCCCGTGGTGGAGCCAATGGATATCCTTTCATGCTGGACAACGGTGAAGCGGCGCATTTGGACGATGGCGAATTGGGCATGCCTTATGGCCATGGCCGGTGCGTATGCCCCGGACGTGGCGGCACAAACGATCATTCCCAATGCCCCTCAGGGGTGCATAAACCAGGGAGCAAGTGGATAACAGTGTTCAACAACGCCGAATTCGCCACGTTCAGCCATACTGTGGATCCGACCAATGCCTGCGATCGGGTCTGCATCGACCTGGCTGCTGATAATGTCATGGATGCCTACGCCTGGAGCTACCGGCAGAACCCGGGCTTATCATGGCAGCCCGCGGGTGCGAATGACACCTTGCGACTTTGCGTTGGGCCACCGCGGCCAAGCCAGATCGAAATACGATTGGAAGGCAACCTGGGCAACTGCAACGATATCCGGACCGGAACGATCATGATCAATGCCTTGCCAACGGCAGCCTTTTCCACCAGCAATTTCAATCCATGCCGGGGCAGCAGCGTGCTTTTCCAAGCACTGGCAACAGGGTTGCCGCCAAGTGCCTATGCTTGGAGGGTCGATGGTGAACCGCAGGGAAATGGCAGTGTGTTCAGCTACAGCTTTTCTAACAACGGTGCATACCAGGTCTGTCTGCAGGTAACCGATCCAACATACGGATGTGTGGACCATGAATGCACCACGGTGCAGGTCTATTCCCCGCTGCCGCAGGTAAACTACACCGTTGACTTCGATCCCGTGCATTGCACGTACACGCTATGCATGCTGGACCAATCGGAGTGCGTGGGCTGCAATTACCAGTGGCGTTTTACCGACGTAAATGCGGGTGAAACTACCGACGGCCTGAACTTTCCCGGGCCGGTCTGCAGAACGTTCGGCATGGTGCAACTGAATGTATCGCTGAGGTTGATCGCCCCGAATGGGTGCTACACCACGTGGTCAATGGATGATGTGTTCGAGATGTCCGATGTACTTAACCCTTGGGCCGCCACCAGTAATGATCAAGCGAATTGTGCCCCCTACTGTGTCACCTTCACCGCTTTTGATACCCAGCTGCCCGGGTACACTTATGCCTGGGCCTTCGGTGATCATTGCGACGGAACCGGGGCGCCAACACCGGTGGGCAGCCATTGCTATACCTGTCCGGGTACGTTCTGTCCCACGTTACAGCTTACCGATGCCAATGGCTGCTACTTCGAAATACAATGCGTTTCACCCATCGTTGTGGGAGAGTTCCAGGTGCAGGCGAGCGTGCAGCCGGAAGCGGTGTGCCAGGGGGATTCCGCGTTGTTGACGGTGGTTGCGGTGGGCGCACAGTACGGGGTGGATTCCATCGAGGCACATCCAGCGGCCAATTTCCTCGGAGGCCCGCCTTGGTACATAACCGACGCGGTGCTGGTTATCGCCCATTATGCACAATGCACCGATACCGTGCCTGCGGACCTGCTGGTGCGGCCCCTGCCCGAATTGGGTGCCGAACCGTACGGGCCTTTTTGCCGCAATGATGGGCCACAACCCTATCCGGTGGTAACACCCGTACCCCCGCCTGGCAGTGCTGTTTGGGGCGGACCGCCTGCGGATCCTGCTGTACTCGCTGGGCCCGGCAGCATTACGTACACCTACACCGATCAATACGGTTGCACCGATTCCATTGCCATACCATTCACCGTGCACGATACCACCTTGGTGCTGTGGAACACCGGTGCATTGCATGTTTGCATCGATGGCGGACCGGTCCCCTTTGCCGGACTGGTGGACCATGCGCCCGCCCTGTTCGAGGTGGATTATGGCGACGGTTGGGAAAGTGCATTGGTTTTCGAACCGGGGCGTGTTCCGCAACAGGGGTGCGAAGTGCAGGTACCGGTACGATGCATTTACGAGAATGTGCATGGATGCATGACCATTGTGGATGCCTTCATGAACGTACACCCGTTGCCACAGCCTGCATTCCATGTGCAGCCGGCCACCATTTGCGATGGTGACACGGTGTTTGCCGTGGACGCCAGCACCATTGGATGCGGCGAAGTGGTGGGATGGGCATGGCAGGTGGATGGAACGCAGGCGGCCACCACGGCCGCGCTTGACCCGTTTGTTTTCCCTGCTTGCGGAACGCACCAGATCTCGTTGATCGCACAGTCCGCATGGGGTTGCACGGCCCTATCGCAACAGGATCTGGTGGTGCATTGCCTTCCGGAACTGACGGCCGCCCCGTACGGGCCGTTCTGCAATAACGATGGGTACCGTGCATGCCCTGAGGTTTCACCTGCACCGGGCACGGGAAATGGTCATTCCTGGGCCCCCGCATGTCCGGTGAACCCTTCGCTGATGGGCAGTGGCGAGCATGCGATCACCTACCAATACACCGACCTGTTCGGTTGCACCGATTCGCTCATCATACCCTTCACCATCAACGATACCACCGCGGTAAGGTTCATCGATAGCCTGCATGTATGTGCCGGTGCTGCCGCGGTGGCCCTGCAAGGCTTTCCGGATACTGCATTCCCGGGTGGCGATTTCCAGGTGAATTACTATCCCAATGTTCCGGAAAGTTGGGTTGGCGCGCCTGATGCCATGTTTTATCCGGATTGGGTGACCGTGCTACCCTGTCCCGTGGTGGATGTGCCCGTGCGCTACCGGTACAACAATGCTGTTGGCTGTGTCAGCCACAATGATTCCACGATCCAACTGCACCCGTTGCCCAACACCCAGTTCACGGCACCGGATGTATGCGCGTACGATTCCTTGGTTGTGTTGAACACCACGACTGTCGATTGCGACAACATTGTGCAATGGAGTTGGGACATCGCGGACCTTGGGCAATACAACGGGGCACAGCTCGGGCCATTCGCCAGCGTGGCCCGGGATGTGGCCATCTCGCTAACTGCGGTCACCAATTACGGATGCAGCGCCACCTACCGGGACACTGCTACCGTGCACCCCGTGCCCGTTGCGGCATTTTCGGCCCCTGCCACCTGCCAATACGCGCCCGTGCAGTACACGGACCAATCCACGATCCCAGGGGAGGGGCAGCTCAGCTGGGACTGGCGGTTTGCCGACGGTACCACCGGCCCCGTGCAGCACCCGGTGAAAGCATGGACTTTCTGGGGCGAACACACGGACACGCTGATCGTGAGCTCGACCTTCGGTTGCAGCGATATCACATGGCGGGCGATCACCATTCATCCTGCACCGGTGAACGACGTGCAATTCGCGCCGAACTGCTACGGGGAGCCTACGCCGCTCACCAGCACCTCCACCATACCGGCGGGCAGCATCGTTGCCCCCTGGTGGCAATGCGAAGGTGCTGCGGGACCAACCTACGCAGGCGCGTCCGTGGCGCACACCTTCAGCTCCTCACCACCCTTTCACCACCCCATTTCTCTTTTCACCAGCAGCGAACACGGGTGCATTACCCGCTTGGACACCACGATAGAGATCTGGCCGCTGCCGCAGGTGGATTTTATCCTCTCGGCCCAGGAATTATGCGCTGGAGGAAGTTTGGTGGCCAGTGAATTGGCCAGCGTTCCATTGCCTTACCAAGAGGCAGCGTGGGACTGGACGCTCAATGGTGCGGCAGCTGCCATGGGCCCCCAGGCCATGTTCACTTTCCCCAGTGAGGGTGTTCAGTGGATCGCGATGGTGGCCACAACGGCCAATGGCTGCCGGGACAGTTCCTCAGTGGCCCGGCAGGTGATCGTGTACCCCACGCCCCATGCGGGTTTCGTGGTCGATCCCGCGCATACCGACCTGTTCCGCACCCAAGTGCAGGTCACCGATGCTTCCCTCGGAGCGGTAGCTTGGGCCTACCAATTCGGCGACGGCGCATTCGCGAACGTGCGCGAACCGGCCCATCTCTACGCCACCTATGGCAGCTACACCGTGCAGCAAGTGGTGTCCACGGAACACGATTGCAGGGATACGGCATACGCTCTTGTGGTGGTGGACCCGGAAATGCTGGTGCATGTGCCGAATACCTTTACGCCTGATGGTGATGGCATCAACAATCATTTCATACCTGTCCTGGAAGGTTTCGATACAAGGGATTATCATTTCAGCATTTGGAACCGTTGGGGGGAATGCATTTTCAGCACCATGGACCCGGGCCGGCCTTGGGATGGAAAGTGGCATGGCGAACTGGTGAAGAGCGATGTCTATGTGTGGCAATTGGAATTGAGGGCCATGCAATTCGCCTCCCCGCAACTGATGCGCGGCCATGTGACCGTGCTGCGGTAAGGCCTGCCGCCGACTTCCATTACCGGGCTTCGTTCGCACGTGCCGGGGCATAGCTTTGCGCCCCATTCTCCATGGAAAAGACAAAGAAAATCCTCGTGATCGGCTCCTCCGGCCAGATCGGCACCGAACTCGTTGAAGGCCTGCGCGACCGCTTCGGCGCGGAAAGCGTGGTGGCAAGCGACATCAAGGAGCCGCAGGCGAAGCAGGACGGCCCCTTCGTGCTCGTGAATGCCATGGACCGCCACGGCATTGAGCGGATCATTGGCAAGCACGGCATTACCGAGGTGTACTTGCTGGCGGCCTTGCTTAGCGCTACGGCGGAAAAGGACCCCGCCTTTGCGTGGAAGCTGAACATGGAAAGCCTGCTCATCATACTGGAATTGGCGCGGGAAGGGCGCTTGCAGAAGGTCTATTGGCCCAGCAGCATAGCCGCCTTCGGGCCCACAACGCCCAAGAACATGACACCCCAGCACACCATCACGGAGCCGAGTACCGTGTATGGCATCAGCAAGCTGGCCGGCGAGGGTTGGTGCAATTATTACCACCAGCGCTATGGCGTGGATGTGCGCAGCATACGGTACCCGGGCCTGATCGGCTGGAAAAGCGCGCCCGGCGGCGGCACAACGGATTATGCCGTGCACATTTTCCATGAGGCGCTGAAGAGCGGGCGCTACACGTGCTTCCTGGGGCCGGCAAGCACGCTGCCCATGATGTACATGCCCGATGCCATCCGGGCCACCATTGAGCTGATGGAGGCGCCCGCGGAACGGATCAAGGTGCGCACCAGCTACAACATTGCCGGCATGAGCTTTGATCCCGAACAGATGGCCGCCGAGGTGGCCAGGCATATTCCGGGCTTCAAAATGAGCTACGCGCCCGATGAGCGCCAGGCCTATGCCGATTCATGGCCCAACAGCATCGACGACCAGGAGGCCCGGGACCATTGGGGCTGGAGGCCGGCCTACGACCTGGCCGCCATGGTGGATGACATGTTCGCCCATTTAGGGCCGCAGCCGGCGCTGTAACCCGCAGCGGGCCTGTTCCGTTTCGCGGGGGCGAACCACGAACCGCCATGTTTCCCCGCCGTCTACTGAACCAGCTGCTGTGCCTGCTTATGCTGGGCCTTTGCAGCGGCGCGGTGGCCGGGCAAGTTCACAACCTGCCGGCCGATTCGCTGAACCAAATCGATGAGGAAGGGCGCAAGCAGGGCTGGTGGCGCATGGTGGCGCCGATGGAAAACAAACCCGGCTATGCGGCCGGTGACCTGATCGAAGAAGGGCGTTACCTCGACAACCGCCGCAGCGGGACCTGGACAAGATATTGGCCCAATGGGCTTCCGCAAAGCGAAGTGAGTTACGTGAAGGGGCGGCCCCGGGGGAATTATGTGCTCTACTACCCCGATGGCAAGCCCGAGGAAAAAGGAAACTGGGACCTTGACCGTAACACAGGCCCGTTCAAACGTTGGCACCCGAACGGAAAGCTGGCACAGGAGTTCATTTTCGATGCCAATGGCCAACGCGATGGCATGCAGCGCTACTACCACGAAAATGGCAACACCGAGGTGGAGGTGAATATTGTGAAAGGCCGCGAGGAAGGCCTGTTGAAGCGGTATTGGCCCAACGGTGAATTGCGTGAGACGGCAAACTTCCAGGATGGCGCGGTGGAGGCCGGAACGTTCCGCAACTTCAGGCCAAAAGGCCCCGCGGCCATGGCCCTGCCCGTGGCGAATACCGCACCGGCACCGGCAAGGTCGGAACAGGAGCGGCCCAATGCCAAGAATTTTGATGCCGAAGGCTGGAACACCCTGTACGATGCCGAACTGAGGCTGAGCCAAAAAGGCTTCTACAAGAAAGGCCGCCTATGGAACGGAAAAGTATACCAGTACGACCGCAACGGGATCCTGAACCGGATCGAGGTATACATGGAGGGGCGGTACGTGGGCCGGGCGCCACTGACCGATGACGACCGTTGACCCCGTGCAAGAAAAAAGCCCCGCATGATGGCGGGGCTTTTTCATGGATGCCGGTTTTATTCAGCAGAACTCGTCGTACACGGTGCGCAGGTGCTCCGCGATCATTTCAGCGCTGCGCCCCTCGATGTGGTGGCGTTCCACAAAGTGCACGAGCTTGCCGTCCTTCAGCAGCGCGATGCTCGGGCTGCTGGGCGGATAGGGCAGGAAATGGTTGCGGGCCTGCACTGTGGCCTCGGTGTCCACGCCGGCGAACACGGTAACCAAATGGTCCGGGCGCTTGCCGCCTTCCAGCGATCCGCGAACACCCGGACGGCAGGTGCCGGCTGCACAACCGCAAACGCTGTTCACCACACAAAGCGTAGTGCCCGGTTGCTTCAGGGCGGCATCAACCTGCGCGGGGGTTTTCAGTTCGGTGAAACCCGCACTGGTCAGGTCGGCGATCATCGGTGCGGTCAGTTCTTCAGGGTACATGTGTCAAATTCTTTTGGGCCGTGGCCAACCGGCCACGGCATGTTCGGCCGCAAAGATACCGGCAGGCAAACCCATCGTATTGACTTTTGACAGTCGCGCATTTGTGCCGTGGGGAATGGTTCCGGTACATTGCGGATCATTTCTACCCGCCCACCCATGTTCTTTCCCCGCATTTCCACGGTACTTGTGCTGCTTGCCGCCTGTTTTCATGGATCCGCACAAACAAGCCTGCCAGCCCCCGGCGACCATGCCGAAAGGGCCCGGGGCCTGTTGGTGGGCAAGGGCTACGTGGCCGAGGACCTTGCCGACATGGTGCTGAAGGACCATTACGTTGATGCCGCCACCGGGGTGGAGCATACGTGGCTCCGCCAACGATGGAAGGGCCTGGAGGTATTCAATGGCGACATCGCCATGCATCGCAAGCCGGGCGGTGAAATGATCGCTTTCCATGCCCAGGCATGGCCCTACGCCGCGAAAACCGCACAGGAGGCCAAGCCTTCCCTGGCGGCCCAACAAGCCCTGCAACGCGTTCTGGCCGCTTCGCCCAACGGCCTGCGCATGCCGGCCTTGTTGGAGACCAATGCCAATGGCACGCATTTCACTTACGAGGGCAGCGGTTTCAATGGTCAACGCCCGACCGTGGAATTGATGTACCTCGGCACAGGCGATTCCCTGCGCCTGGTGTGGAACGTGAATTACTACGAGCCGGACGGCTCGCATTGGTGGAGCGTGCAGCTGGGCGCCATGGACGGCAAGGAACTGGGGCGGAACGATTGGGTGAGCCAATGCGACCACCGGAGCCATGCACACGAGGCCTCGCTTTGGCCGGGCGAACCTGCAATGCTTGGTGAAGGGCCGCCGCCCGCGCCCGCCGGAGCCACGGAATACCGCGTATATCCGGTTCCCGTGGAAAGTCCTTCACACGGCAACCGCCAACTGGTGATGGCGCCATGGGCACAGGCCGCAACGGCCTCGCCGTACGGATGGCACGACACCGACGGTGCACCGGGCGCCGAGTACACCATCACCCGCGGCAACAACGTGTACGCCAAGGAGGACGCCGCCGGGAACAACGGCGCCGGTTTCAGCCCCGATGGCGGCCCATCGCTATCATTCGACTTCCCCATCAACCTTTCGCAAGCGCCTTCCACCTTCCAAAGCGCCGCCATCACCAACTTGTTCTACTGGAACAACATCATGCACGATGTATGGCATGGCTATGGTTTCGATGAGGCCAGCGGGAATTTCCAGGCCAACAATTACGGAAGGGGCGGCTTGGACAACGATTTTGTCATTGCTGAAGCTCAGGATGGATCGGGGAACAACAACGCCAACTTCGCCACACCGCCCGATGGCAGTTCGCCACGCATGCAAATGTTCCTGTGGAACGGAAGCCCCAAGCGCGACGGCGACCTCGATGCCGGAGTGATCTGCCACGAATACGGGCATGGCATCAGTGTTCGCTTAGTGGGCGGGCCCTCCAATTCAAGCTGCCTGAACAACCAGGAGCAGATGGGGGAGGGCTGGAGTGATTTCTTCATGCTGGTGATGACCATGCAGCCAGGCCACACGCGCAACACGCCGCGTGGCATAGGCACCTACGTGCTGGGCCAGCCGACCACGGGGGCGGGCCTGCGGCCTGCACCGTACAGCACCTCCTTCGCCGTGAACGATTACACCTACGCCGCCACCAACCTCTCCGGCATGCCGGTGCCCCATGGCATCGGGTTCATCTGGTGCACCATGCTATGGGACATGACCTGGGACCTGATCGACCAGTACGGCTTCGACCCGGACCTTTACCATGGTACCGGCGGTAACAACATCGCCATGCAGCTCGTGATCGACGGCATGAAACTTACACCTTGCAGCCCGGGCTTCACCGATGCGCGCGACGCGATCCTGCAAGCCGACATGGCCAATAACGGCGGGGCCAACCAGAGTTTGATCTGGAGCGCATTCGCCCGCCGCGGGCTGGGCTTCGGCGCAAACCAGGGCAGCACCAATTCGGTGAGCGACCAGACCGAATCCTTCAACATGCCCCTGAACAAGAACATCGGTGTGGTGAGTGCAACGCCGGCGGGCGACCTCTTTGCCTGCGCCGACACGCCCGTACAGGTGAGCGCCATCGTGCGCAACAATGGCCTACAGCCGCAGAGCGGCTTCTCCGTGCGTTATGCGCTGAATGGCGGTACCATGGTGAGCCAGGCATTCCCGGGGGTGCTGGCGCCAGGCCAATCCGCTGAGGTGGTGTTCACCCAGTTGCTCACCTTCCCCGGCAGTGGCAACCACCAGCTGGTGGTAAGCATCTATCTACAGGGCGATGGTTATGCCAACGATGATGCGGTGACCAACACGATCAATGTGACCAACACCCCCGCGGTAGTGCCGCCTGTGCAGGAAGGTGCCGAAAGCGGCCTGCTGCCCACCGGATGGCGGCTCGAGAATCCGGACGGTTCAATGACCTGGACCACGACCACAGTGGCCAACGGCCCTTCCTGCACCTCCACCATGGCCTGGACCATCAATTACAACAACTATTCCGCCATGGGCGAGGAGGACCGCCTGGTCACCCGACCCATCGACCTGACTGGCGCCACCGGCCCACGACTCAAATTCAACCACGCATACGCCCGGTACAACGCCAGTTACCACGATGCCATGCGTGTGGATGTGAGCGTGGATTGTGGGGCCAATTGGACCACGGTATTCCAGGCAGCGGGCAGTGCGTTGGCCACCGCGCCCGACAACACGGGCACCAATTGGAGCCCGGGCAATTGCAGCCAATGGGCCTTGAACGAAGTGGACCTCGCGGCGTACAACGGGCAAACCATCGTGCTGCGCTTTGTGGGGATCTGCGGCTATGGGCAGCGCCTCTACCTGGACAATATCCACGTGTTCACCCCGCCGCTGAAGGACATTGCGGTAACAGCTGTTGAACCCACCGGTGAAACCGCGGTATGCCCGCAACAGCCCCTTACGGTGGCCGCCACCTTGTACAACAACGGATCCCAGGCGCAGACCGGCTTTACCTTGAGCTACACCGTGGACAACGGGACACCGGTGACGGAAACCTTCACCGATACGCTATACGGTGGTGCAAGCGCGGTGTACGCTTTTGCGCAGGGCTGGACCGCCGCTGCAGGCAACCATGGCCTGGCCGTGGCCGTGCAATTGGCCGGCGACCAGAACCCCGGCAACAACACCATGACCACACAGGTGATGGCAACGGTGCCGACGATCGTGGCCGCGCCCATGCAGGATGGGGCCGAAGCAGGCACCGTGCCAGCAGGATGGACGCTCGAAAACCCGGACGGGGCCATCACTTGGTCCACCGCCAATGTGGCCAACGGACCCCAATGCTCATCCACCACGGCATGGGTGATCAATTGCTATGGTTACTCCTCAACAGGGCAACAGGACCGTCTTTTAACACCCGTTGTGGACCTGGCCGGCCTCACAGGTTCGCGGCTCACCTTCGACCACGCCTATGCACGCTACAACAGTGCCTATTACGATGCGTTCCGGGTGGAGGCGAGCAGCGATTGCGGCAATACCTGGGCTGTTCTGTACGAGGCGGAAGGCAGCGCGCTGGCCACGGCACCGGACAATACCAGCCCGAACTGGGCACCCGCGAACTGCCAGGAATGGGCCTCGCATGATATCGACCTCTCAGCCTATGACGGGCAGTCCGTGCGCCTGCGGTTCGTGGCGATCAACGGATATGGCCAGAAATTGTACATGGACAACATCGCGGTGCAAGGCACATCCACCGGCGTCCAGCTCGCGGTGCGCATGTTCCTGGGCGGGCCCTACAATGCGCAGGACGGCAAAATGGACGTGCAGCTTTCGGGCAGCGACCTGGTGCCGGCCACGGAGCCGTACACGGCCGCAGGCTTCAGCCTTCCGCAAGGTGGCGGGGAAACCGCAGCAGGCGGCGTGCTGAACGCGACCGGCGATGCGGCCGTGGTGGATTGGGTGGTGGTGGAGCTGCGCCCGGCCGCCACACCCGGTCAACCAATGGCGACGCAATGTGCATTGGTGCAGCGCAATGGCCATGTCGTGGCCGCGGATGGTTCGGCATTCCTGCAGTTTAACGCACCTACCGGCCCATACCACGTGGCCGTTAGGCACCGCAACCATTTGGGGTGCATGACGGCCGCGGCCCTGGCCTTGGGCGGCAACACGATAACGGTGGACTTCACCTCACCAGCCACGGCCACATACGGTACCGACGCCCGCAAAATGATCAATGGGCAGGCCGCTCTATGGCCGGGCCACGTGATGCAAAGCGGGCAACTGCGGTACACCGGTGCGGGCAACGACCGCGAGCCGATCCTGCAGGCCATCGGCGGCAACATTCCCACGGCCGTGGTGGCAGGCTATCGCCAGGAAGATGTGAATCTCGATGGCTTGGTGAAGTACACCGGCGCAGGCAACGATCGCGATCTGCTGTTGCAAAGCATCGGTGCGCAATTGCCCACCGCGGTGCGGCACGAACAATTGCCGTAGCGCCGGGACCGGCTGTCGCATCAGCCCTGCGCGTTGCGGAACTCCTTGATGAAGCCGATGATCTTCTTGTGGAAGAACACGAAGAGCAGGATGTAAGGCACCGCCATAATGAAGAGGATGCCCCTGTTCAACCCGTTGCCTATGGGCTGGGCACCGCCATAAATGTTGCCCCCGGGCTGGGTTTCGGCCACTGCCTTGCACATGGAGCAGCCTTGTGCCAAAAGGTCGGCGGGCACCATGGCGGCCGCGCAGGCCAAGACAGCAAACAGGAAGTAACGGCGCTTGAACATCGCACCAAAGGTAACCATGGCATGGCGCAAGGTGCTCAATGGCATTCCATCCCCGCCGTGGCCCTGTGCACGGGGCCTGGACTTACGTACGGTATGCCCAGCTCCAGTCCGCGCAGGATCATCAGCACGGCAACCATGGAGATCAACACGGGGGACAACCTGCGCAGCCAAAGACGCGGACCATCGGTAAGCAGGTGTCGGCCCATTCGCAATGCACCCAGGGCGGGCCACGTGCCCAGGCCGAAAAAGACCATGAATGCGGTGGAGTGCCAAGCGGAAGGCTGGGCCGCGGCACCCAACAGCGCGGCGTAAAGCAGGCCGCAGGGCAGCAGCCCGTTCAGCATGCCGGTGAAGAAAATGGCCTCGGGGGCCGTGCGTTGCAGGTTTCGCGCCAGCACCGAACGCATGCGGGCGATGCCCATGGCCAACCGCCCGTTGGGCGACCAGCGCGAAAGCAGGCCCGGCATCAAGACGGAAAGGAGCAGCAAGGAACCACCCACCAAGGTGACCGCGCGCTGCATGCCCACCAGCCGCAGCCCCATGCCCAGCGCGCCCACCGCCGAGCCAAGCAGGGCATAGGTCACCAAGCGCCCGCCGTTCAACAGCAAGGTGCCGCGCCAGCGATCCCGGCGGGTAGGCCCGGGCGAGGGCACGGCCAGCGCAATGGGGCCGCACATGCCAACACAGTGCGCGCTGCCCGCAGCCCCCATGGCCAGCGCGGCAAGCAGCCACCCATTCATGGAATGTAGGCTTTGTCCGACGAGAAGTAGGTGATGCCCTCCACCTCCCATTGCAACGAGGCATTGTACCGGCCGGCCATAAGGTCCGTGGGCAGGTGCACGCTGGCGCTGTCGGTGGACACCGCCAGCTCGCGATCGCCCAGGGGATTGTTCGGGCGCAGCAGCTCCAACTTGCCGGTGATGCGGCGTCCATTGAATTCCGGGGGGAACTGAAGATCCACACCGTCACGGCCAAAGGACATGTGCACCGGTGCCGAAAGGCGCTTGGCGCGCGCCATCTCATCGATCCGTTCCTGGTACTTCAGCTCGGCGGCATAATAATTCTCCGTTACCAACGGCTCGGTGTGCTGCGATGCCTTGTACACGAACCAGGCCATCAGCAGCGCGAAGGCGATCATCGCCAAGGCCAGTCCCTTACCCCAGTTCATGGTCATTCTTCTTTTTGCCCCACACCATGCGCCATCTACATCGGGCCCATGAACGTGGTCTTCACCTTCTCCAACAGCTTATCGCCGCTGTACACCCCAACCACCACCTTGGTCTTCATCCCGTCCAATTGGTCCTTGGGCAATATGATGAACAATTCGGTCTGCGCCAGTTCACCGGGTGCCAATTCGAGGTCCTTGCCGATCAATTGCACCTCCCCTTTCAGGTTGAGCAATTCCAGCCGCAAGGGAAGCGTGCGTTGTGTCTTGTTCACCGATTTTATCGCGTACAGGTTGCTCACGCGCCCGTCATCGCGCTGCTGGAACAGCATGCCGGGCGTGCGGAGCAGGGTGCTGTCCACATCGCTGCGCATGGCGATCAAGGCGCCCAACACCGCCACGATCACGACCAGTACGGCGCTGTATCCTTTCAGCCGCAGGTTGAAGCGGAAAGGTTGCTTGTCGGCGATCTCTGCCTCGCTGGCGAAACGGATCAATCCGGTGGGCAGGCCCACGCCCTCCATCATGTGGTCGCAGGCATCTATGCATGCGGTGCAGTTTACGCATTCGAGCTGCGTGCCGTTGCGTATATCGATGCCCGTTGGGCACACGTGCACGCAGGCACGGCAATCGATGCAGTCGCCCTTGTCCACTTCGCTGCGCACTTCGCCCTTGCGGAATTTGCCCCTCGGTTCGCCACGCACGTGGTCGTATGCGATCACGATGCTCTTGCGGTCGAGCAGCACGCCCTGCAAGCGGCCGTAGGGGCATACCGTGGTGCAGGCCTGTTCGCGGAAGAACGCGAAATTGCCGTAGAAGGCACCGCTGAACAGGAACATGGCCGAAAGGCCCACCATGTGCTCCGAGGCCGGCTCACGGATGATCCTGATCAACTCATCACTGCCGATGATGTAAGCGAGGAAGACGTTGCCGATGAGGAAGCTGATCGAGAAGAAAATGAGGTGCTTGGCGGTCTTTTTGCCCAGTTTGCCCGCGCTCCAGGGAGCCTTGTTCAGGGCCATTTGCTGTTTCCAATCGCCTTCGATGAAGTATTCGATGCGCCTGAACACGTGCTCCATGAACACGGTCTGCGGGCAGGCCCAGCCGCAGAACAGGCGGCCATAGGCCACGGTGAACAGTGCAACGAAAACGATGAACGCCAGGAAGCCCAGCACGAAGATCAGGAAGTCCTGTGGCCAAAAGCTTTGGCCGAAGAACACGAACCTGCGCTCCACGAGGTTGATCATCAGCAGGGGTTCGCCACCGATGCGCAGGAACGGGCCCACCAGCAGCAGCGCCACCAGCACGTAGGCCAAGCGTTGGCGCCACCGCGTGAGCTTGCCCTTGGGTTTCTTCGGGTACACCCACACGCGCTTGCCCTGCTTGTCCACCGTGCTGATGGAGTCGCGGAAGCTTTCGTCGCGGGGGGCGCTGTTGCGCTTTTGGTGCGCAGGCTGAAGTGACATGCCTTGGAGCGAAGCGGATTTCGCGACACAAAGGTCGCGCACCCCGCCAGCGGCCCGGTGATGATGCTCAGGCCCGGACACTGATAAGGGTCAGTTCCGGCGTCCTGGAAGCCGTCACCGGATGTCGAAAGCCAAGCCTGCCCGCATGGCAAGGCCCGGTCCGAGATATGGATTGGCCATGACCCATCCACTGGTCTTGCCTTCAGCCTCAACGTACATGTTCAGCACGCTGGAAAGAAATCTGTTGGCGCGCAAGGCCAATAGGCCACCCGGACTCGATCGCTGATCATGAAAAAGCTGTTCGCGCGGCTGCAACCAGGCCATTAACCGCAGGTCGTAGCTCATGCGAGCGTTTGCTTTTCGCGGGCGTAGTGCACGCCGCGCAAGCTCGATGCCGGGCAGGGATAGTGATTGGTTGTGATAGGTATGGACGCCCAGGAGCCAATGGCGCCCTTGGTGGTCGATCAACAGGTCCCCGCCCAGATCATGGCCGAACGAGGTGGGAAGGTGGCGGACCGCGAAACTGAAGGCGAGGCCATTATTCAATTTGATCCTGTGCATGCCCACCATTTCTGGCGACAGAAAGTTCAGGTATTGCAGGCGGGCCATACGCTTCAGGTACGTTTCCTCTGCGGGTGAGAGCATGGATCGTTTGATCACCCGGTCAATTCCAGGCCCGAATGGATGCGGCCCGCGGGCTTCATAAGGTTCGTTCGGGCGGTGCAGGTCATACACCCAAGCGGTGAAATCCCAGCCCACGAAATCGCGGTCCATCACTCGGGGACCGTAATAATTCATGGTGTCGATGCTCTGGTCATAATCGGGCTGCATGAATTGCCCGACGTATTTCACCCCTTGCCATGTAAGCAGGATGTTCATGGCCACATTGGGATATCGGGTGTTCGAGAAGAAATTGTCCTGTTGCATCCGTCTCAACAAGGCATACTGGCCCTCAATGCCTGCAGCAAAGCTGCGGACCAGGCCCGCCGGGTCATCGCGCTTGAACTGGATCATGGCCTCATCGCTTACATGGGAAATAGAGGCGTTTGCTATGCCGCCGCCAAAGCGGTAATAAGTCTCATCCACAGAAGGCACGCCCCGTACGCTGAGCAGCGAGCGGTGGAACTCCTCATGCAGCCATGCCGGACCGAAGGCCATGAGCTGGAAGGCCAGCAAGTAGTCCACGGCGCCGGCCTGTGCATTGGCTGCCAGCCGGTTCAGCAACCTGCGCCGCTTGGTGGTGGGTTCGATCCACTTGTTCCAAAGCTTGTTGGCGAAATAATAGTTCGTGCCATGCAGGTCGGCTGTTATGGCCAATGCCTGTGCCATGGAAGGGCTTTCCTGTGCGCCTAGGTAATCGCGCACTGTTGGCGTTGGATTGCCTGTGCGCCTGCTTGCCGCCATCCGGGCGGCTTGTTCCTGGTAGGGCAGATCCAGCAGCGGTACCTCCAGAAGCAGCCGGGGCGGAATTGCGGCCGTGCTATCCTGTGCCTTGGTGCTCGTTGGAAGGATCGAACCGGCCAAGATGATCAGGAACAGGTGTGCCGGCCTGATGACGGATGCGCATAAAGAGAGTGTTCCCATTCAGGGTTTCCCGATGGGACGCGCTCTCCCGGGAAAGGTTACAGCGGATCACTTCATCGAAATGCGCAGCGTGTCGCTGTCGGCACCAGCGGAAGCGGCGTCCCCGGCTTCCTCGCCCTTCCATATTTCACCTTGGGGGCCTTTTTGGTCCGGCCCTCCCTTGCCTTCCTGGGTGATGATGTAGCTGGCAATGGCGCGGATCTCCGAGGGCTGCAGCTGCGACTTCCAGGCGATCATGCCTTTCTCGGGCACGCCGTACTTGATGGTGTGGAAGATGTTCTTGATCCCCCCGCCATGCAGCCAATGGGCATCGGTGAGGTTGGGCCCAACGCTGTTCTCCGAACCGGCCGCATCGGCACCGTGGCAGGCCGTGCAGTACGTTGCATACAGCGTGCGGCCCTCGGCGATCACGCCCGCTTCGTCGGTGAAGGTCACGTTGGTCTCGTCCACCAGGTTGGTCTGCGTGGCCAGGTAGGCGGCCACATTTTCCTTGGCGCGCTGCATTTCGTTGGCGTACTCCACATCCTGTTGGGGCCACACCTTGATCACGTGGACATTCACGATGTACACCACGCCCCAGGCCACCGTGGCGTAGAACAGCCAGAGCCACCAAGGCGGAAGGTCGTTGTCCAATTCCTTGATCCCGTCATAATCGTGCTCGAGCACGATCCGCTCTTCATCCTCGAGCTTCACTTGGCGGGTGAGCTTGTGGCGGAGCGCTTCCCACCAAGCCTGTGCGCGGGCCTTCTTCACTTCTGGCGCCAGGGCTTCCTGTGGCCTGGCGGCCGCAGTGAGCGTGCGCAACCAGCTCAATTGGGTGAAGAGGACCAGGAAGAGGAACACGTTGACGGCCACCAGCCACCAGAATGTGGTGTTGTCATTGGGGCCGGTATCGGGTATGTAGGCCTGGGCTTTGGCCGGTGCGGCCAGCAGCAGCAGGGGTGCCAGCGCCACGGCCTTACCGCCGCGCCCCAACTTTTGGAGCCAGCCATCGGGGCCGGCCAGGTTGGCCATGATCGCCGACAGCGCGGCTATAATGATGGCCTGCAGCCCCGCCAGGCCCACCAGCACATGGATGAGCGTTTTATCGGCCATGGCCGCGGAGGGCACACCGGCCGCGGTTTGCTGGGCGAATGCGGCCATGGCCACCGGGGCCAGTGCCAGGGCGGCAATGATGCGGTATTGCATGCTACGCTTGTGCATGTGGATCGGATTCGTTCGTTGTGGCGTTGTCGGCCAAGGGCATGGAGGACATGTGCTGGATGTGTGCACGGCCCGATTTGCGCACATAGACCAGGGCGAAGAGGAAGATGCTGAAGAAGATCACGAAGGACATCACCGGGTAGATGCCGATGCCGGCGATCGTATCCAGGTGGTGCTTGACGAACTTGAGCATGTTCAGCGGGTATCGGCCACGGCCTTGGTTTCCTCCGGTTTTGCCTTGATGTCGGTGCCGATGCGTTGCAGGTAGGCGATCATGGCAATGATCTCACGGTCGGCCAGTACCTCAATGCCGCCCTTTTTCAGCTCGGCCACGATCTTGGCGCTCTGCTCCTGCAGGTGCTTGTTCGCCTGCTCGGCAAAGCCGGCCTCGTAGGGCACTCCCAGGGTGATCATGGCCTCCACCTTCCGGCGGGTGTTGCCCGTGTCCAGCACGTCGGTGAAAAGGTGCGGGTAGGGCGGCATCAGCGAGCCGGGGCTCATGGTGGTGGGGTCCAACATGTGGTAGTAGTGCCAGCTGTCCGGGTATTTTGCCCCTACGCGGTGCAGGTCGGGCCCGGTGCGCTTGCTTCCCCACTGGAAAGGGTGGTCGTACACGAACTCGCCGGCCTTGCTGTATTCGCCGTAGCGCTCGGTCTCGCTGCGGAAGGGCCGCACCATTTGGCTGTGGCAGGTGTAGCAGCCCTCGCGCACGTAGATGTCGCGGCCCTGCAGCTCCAGCGGGGTATAGGGTTTCACGCTGCTGATGGTGGGCACGTTGCTCTTCACCAGGAAGGTGGGCACCATTTCGATGATCCCGCCGATGGCCACCGCGATCAGGCTGTACACCAGCATTTGCACCGGGCGGCGCTCGATCCAGCTGTGCCAATGGCCGGCCGGCTCCGCGGTAAGCTTCTCCAACGGTGCTGCTTCGGCATCTTCATTGGCGATCAACTTGCCCTGCTTCACGGTCTTCACCAGGTTGTACACCATCAGGAAGGCGCCGGTGAGGTAGATGCTGCCGCCCAATGCACGCAGCCAATAGGCATATTTGATCTCCAGCAGCGTGTCCAGGAAGTTCTTGTACACCAGGAAGCCGTCCGGGGTGAATTGCTTCCACATCAGGCTTTGGAAGAAGCCGGCGAAGTACAGCGGGATGGCGTAGAACACGATGCCCAGGGTGCCGAGCCAGAAGTGGGCGTTGGCGAGCTTCACGCTGTAGAGCTTGGTGCCGAACAGGCGTGGCACCAGCCAATACACCATGCCGAAGGTGAGGAAGCCGTTCCAGCCGATGCCGCCGATATGCACGTGTGCGATGATCCAATCGGTGAAGTGGGCAATGGCGTTGATGCTCTTCACGCTCAACAAGGGGCCCTCCAAGGTGGCCATGCCATAGCAGGTAACGGCCACCACGAAGAATTTCAGCACGGGATCCTCACGCACCCGGTCCCATGCGCCGCGCAGGGTGAGCAGCCCATTGAGCATGCCGCCCCAGCTGGGGGCGATGAGCATTACGCTGAACACCACCCCCAGCGATTGCGCCCACTCCGGGAGCGAGCTGTACAAGAGGTGGTGCGGCCCGGCCCAGATGTAGATGAAGATCAATGACCAAAAGTGGATGATCGACAGGCGATAGCTGTAGATCGGGCGGTTGGCGGCCTTGGGCAGGAAGTAGTACATCAGCCCGAGGAAGGGCGTGGTAAGGAAGAAGGCCACTGCGTTATGGCCGTACCACCACTGCACCAGGGCATCCTGCACGCCGGCGTACCAGCTGTAGCTTTTCCCGAGGGTAACCGGTATGGCGAAGCTGTTGACAATGTGCAGCATGGCCACGGTGACCCAAGTGGCGATGTAGAACCAGATGGCCACATACAAGTGCCGCTCGCGCCTTTTGAGCACCGTGCCCATCATGTTGATGCCGAAAATGACCCACACGATGGTGATGGCGATGTCGATCGGCCATTCCAGCTCGGCGTATTCCTTGCCTTGGGTCATGCCCAACGGCAGGGTGATCGCCGCGGCCAGGATGATCAATTGCCAGCCCCAGAAGTGGATCTTGCTCAGGGTATCGCTGAACATGCGGGCCTTGAGCAGGCGTTGCAGGCTGTAGTAGGCGCCGGCGAAGAAGGCATTGCCCACGAAGGCGAAGATCACGGCATTGGTGTGTACCGGGCGGATGCGGCCGAAGCTGAACCACTTGGCCAGGTTAAGGTCGGGCACTACGAGCTGCAAGGCCGCGAACAGGCCCACGAGCATGCCCACCACGCCCCAAAAGACCGTGATGAAGGTGAAGTTCTTGACAATTCGGTTGTCGTACTGGAAGCGCTCGATCATTGTGCGACGGTGTGTTGCAGGGATCAGGAGTTGGTTGTTGCGTTGGCGCAGGCGTTCTGCAGGTTGCGGCCGCCAAGGCCCGTGCAGGCCGTTGGCACGGCCTTGTCCTTGCCGGGCTTCTTTTTGGCCGGGCGGGGCAGGTCATCCATCAGGATCCGCACCGCCGGGGAGTGGCCGTCCTCGTATTGGCCGGCGCGCACCGCCCAAATGAAGCCCAGCAGGAAAACGGCGGCCACCAGCGTGCTTACCGTAAGCAGGAGAAAAATGACACTCATGTGGATCTTCGGGCCGCGAAGTTCATTTTCTCCGTACTGGTGGCGGTTGATGGGCGTTACGTGCGGGCATGACTTTTATCAGGCGCGGGTCCGGCGCGTTGGCAGCAGCCCTGTTATTGGCCGATGGTCCGCTTTGCTGCCAGCCAAGCGGAAACGCTCACAAAGCCCACCACGCTCACGCTGCTCAGGGGCATGAGGATGGCCGCGAACAGCGGGGTGAGGTGGCCGGCCACGGCCACGCTTACGCCGGCAACGTTGTAGCAAAGCGAAACCGCCAGGCTGGCCACCACGATCTTGTGTGCACGGCGTGATAACGCGAGGAAACCGGGCATGCGGTGCAAGGCGGCCGCATCCAAAATGGCGTCGCTGGCGGGTGTGAGCGCAGCACTGGTCTCGGTAACGGTGATCCCCACATCGGCCTGCGCCAGGGCACCGGCATCATTCAATCCGTCGCCCACCATTGCCACGCGCCGGCCTTCCTCCTGGTAGCGCTTTACCGCCTGTTGCTTGTCCACCGGGGTGCAACCGGTGCGTACATCGCCATTTGCAAATACCGATGCCAGCTCCTCGTCCACTTGGGTGTCGCCCGTAAGCAGGGCGGTCCTGAACGTTGTGCCAATGGCCTCCATGGCGCCTGCGATGCCGGGCCGGGCTTGTTTCCTGATGCTGAAATGCCCGCGGTGCACGCCGTTCATGGCCAAATGCACGTGGGCATCGCCACCGCTGCGTGGCAGGTCCGCCGTTCCACAGAAGGCGGCCGATCCGAGCTGCACGTCCACTTCGTCAACAAGGCCCCGGATCCCTTGCCCCGCCTGTTCCCGCACATGCCCTGCGCGGGGCTCCGGATTCTGTAGGCGTTCATGCGTGGGCCTGTATTCCTGTGCCAGCACGGCGCTTAACGGGTGTGTGCTATTGCGCGCCAGGTTGTGCACCAGGTCCTTTTCATGGGGACCTAGGGGCGTGCCATGCCAATGCACCTGGTGCGCTTCGCGCGCGGTAAGCGTGCCGGTCTTGTCGAATACCACGGTGTCCACGCGGGAGAGTCTTTCAACCACCTCGGTACTGCGCAGGAACAGCCCACGGCGGCCCATGAGCCGGATCGTGTGCCCATAGGTGAAGGGCATGCTCAACGCCAAGGCGCACGGGCAGGCCACGATCAATACGGCGGTAACCACTGTCCACATCTTGGAGGGGTCCTTTCCCCACCAGAACAGGCCCGCCCCAATGGCGATCACCAGCACGGCCAGGGTGAAGCGGGTGGCCACGGCATCGATCAGTTTGGGCATCGGGGGACGCTCCTGCGCGGTGTCCTGTTCGGCCCACAATTGCTTCAGCCTGCTTTGGCCGAAGGTGCGCAGCACCTCCAGCTCAATGGCGGCGCCGCGTTGGCGCCCACCGGCCTTGATGGTGTCGCCGGGTTCCTTGCGCACGGGCAGGGGCTCGCCGGTGATGAAACTATTGTCGATGTGGCCGGTGCCTTGCCGCAGGATGCCGTCCACAGGAACCAGCTCCTGGTCGCGTACAACGATCCGGTCGCCGGCGCGCAGGTCGGCCACTTTCACCGCTTCTTCGGCGTGGCCCCTGCGCCGCAGCACCACCAACGGCAGGAAATCCTCCAGCGTACGGTCGAAGCGCAATGCACGGTAGGTGTGCGCCTGGTACCAGCGGCCCACCAGCAGGAAGAAGAGCAGCCCGGCGAGGGAGTCGAAGTAACCCGGCCCGGTGCCGCTGATCACATCGTACAGGCTGCGGGTCCATAGCGCCACGATCCCCAGCGCTATGGGCTGGTCAATGTTCATGCTCCGGCTGCGGATGCCGGACCAGGCACTGCGGAAGAAATCCGTGCTGAGGAAAAAGACCACCGGGATGGAGAAGAGCACCGTAAGCCATTGGAACCCGGTCTTCAGCCCGGCCTCGGTGTCCGCCCCCAGGTATTCCGGAATGGCGAACATCATGGTGTTGCCGAAGATGAAGCCGGCCACGCCCACGCGTATGAGCAGCATGTTCGACAATCGGCCCTTGGGTTTGGGGCCGGCCGTGATCTGCGGGCCGTAGCCCGTGCGCCGCAACAGTTTCACCAGGGCCGGCAATGGCAATTGCTCCTCGCGGAACGTCACCGTCAATTCCTTTTCGGCGAAGGAAACGCGTGAGCGCAGCACGGCCGGCTCAATGCGGTGCAGGTTCTCCAACAGCCAAATGCAGGAACTGCAATGCATCTGCGGTACGTTGAACCGCACCCGGGTGATGCCCCCTTCGCTGAAGTCGACGAGCTTGTTGCGCACGTCCTCCAGTTCAAACAATTCCACGCGGTGTTCATCCACCGCGGCGGCTTGTTTCACGCCGGGTTTTTCCTGCAATTCATAGTAATTGCACAGCCCGGCCTCATTCAACAGCTCATAAACGGCCTTGCAGCCCTGGCAGCAGAAATCCCTTCCCTCGTGCACGCGGTGCTCCTGCGCGCAGGGGTCGCCGCAGTGGAAGCAGGCCACCCCGGTCAGCTCCTTGGTCTCCACGGCGCAAAGAGCGGAGATCCGGCGCACATGGCCACTGACCGGCGTCAGGCGTCCCGCCGCCGTCCGTCAGCGTTGGCCTGTTCGGCTAATAGTAGGGGGCCATCAGCAGGTACACCAGCACCCCGGTAATGCTCACGTACAGCCAAAGGGGCAGGGTCCAGCGCGCGATCTTGCGGTGCTTGGCAAAGTCGCCGCCCAGTGCACGGGACAAGGTGAGCAGCACCATGGGCACCACAATGGCGGCCAGTGTGATGTGCGATAGCAGAACCGGATAATACAGCCAGCCGAGCTTGCCGCCATAGGTGGCCGAGGAGAAGCTGCTGTGCTGCACCAGATAGCTCACCAGGAACAGCACGGTAATGCCCAGTGCGGTGAACATCAGCCGGCGGTGCAGTTGGACCTTGCGGCGCACAATGGCCACCCAGGCCAGGATCAGCGTAATGCTGGCGGCCCCGTTCAGCACGGCGTTCACCTTGGGCAGCACCTTGGGGGACAGGCCCCCCACCTGCACCAATTGCGGCCCCAGGTTGATGAAGGCGATGGCACCCACCAGCACCACACCAATGGAAAGGGCCAAGAACGTGCGCTGGCGGTCGGATCGCATCACGCTCAGGGGCTGCTTCTTTTGGCCTGCCGGGCCTCCGCATCCTGCAGCGCCTTCAGGTCGGTCACCAGGTCGCGCATGGCATCGCTGTTGGTGCCGTCGTACATGCCGCGGATGTGGCGCTGCTTGTCCACCAGCACGAATTGGGGGGAGTGCACGAAGAGTTCGGCGGCGGCGGAATCGGCGTTGGCGCTCAACAGGTAGCCCAGGTTGCCCTGGCGATATATATCGGCGGCGTTGCCGGTGAGGAATTTCCAACGCTTGGGATCGGCGTCGAGCTTTTTGCCGTAGGCCTTCAGCACCTCGGGCGTGTCATGCTCGGGGTCCACGGTGTGGCTTAGGAAGAGCACGTCGTCGTAACGCGGCCCTTCCAGGCGGAGCTGCAATTGCTGCATCTGCGCGCTCATGCGGGGGCAAATGGTGGTGCAGCGCGTGAAGAAGAAGTCCACTACCAGGATCTTTCCCTCGGCGTCCTTGTCGGTGAAGGGCTCACCATTCTCGTCGATGAAGGAGAAGGGCGGCACGGTGAAGTACGTGGTGTCACCCGGCGCGTTCACCTCGCGTACGCCTATGTAGGGCAGTGTGTTGTAGTGGTTGCGGCTGCCCAGCCCGAGGAAGATGGCGCCGGGCACGCAAACCAGCAGCACGAGCAACAAGAGGTATTTCTTGCGCTTGCTTGCCGGCTTGATCGAACGGGTCACAGGAAGATCTTCAACACGTTATGGAGGTAGCTGGCCTCCCAAATGATGATGAACACCAGGTACATCAGAAACAGCCCGTAGGGCATGAGAATGATGCTGCGGATGTTGCGCCGTTCATCGCCCAAGTGCATGAAGGTCATTACGATGTACGAGGCTTTCACCAAGGTCATCATGATGAAGGCCCATTTTACCCAATGCCATGCACCGGGGAAAAGCTGCATCCAGAAAACGCCGAGCAGCACTTCAACGGCGGTGATCACCGAGAGCAGGATGGTCACGAAGTAGATCCGCTTGCGGATCACCTTGCCCTGTTCCTCGCTGTGGCCTGCGTCCAAGCTGTATTCAATGATGTCGTCGCGTTCCATTTCAGGTCACCTTGGCGGTGTGGATTTTGAGTTGCTGTGGTTCTTACGGAAACCGGGTTGCCCCAGTATCAAACAAGGTAGAAGAAGGTGAACACGAACACCCATACCAGGTCAACGAAGTGCCAGTACAGGCCGGCCTTCTCCACCATTTCGTAGTGGCCCCTGCGGTGGAATACGCCTTTCATGGCCATGGAAAGCACCACAATGTTCAGGATCACGCCCGTGGTAACGTGGAAGCCGTGAAAGCCCGTGATGAAGAAGAAGAAGTTGGCGTAGGAGGGCGGGCCGTATTCGTTCTCCGTCATGTTGGCGCCGCTCACCACTGAGATGGCGCCCTGGAAAAGCTTGTAGGCCTCAGGCCCCTTGAGCACCTCGCTGGAAGTGGGGCTTCCCAGCATCATGGCAAAGTTCGCCGGGTCGATGGCCTCGTTGTGGTGCGGATTCTCCGCCAGGTAGGCGGTACGGCCGTCGGCCAGGGTAACGCGGGCATGGCTGCCGTGGATGAAGTGGCTCCACTCGAACGCCTGGGAGCTGAGGAAGAACAGGCCGCCGACCACGGTAAGGAAGAGCCATTTCAGCACGCCCTTCTTGTCCATGCGGTGGCCGGCCTCAACGGCCAGCACCATGGTCACCGAGCTGATGATCAGGATGAAGGTCATCAACGCCACGTACATCAGCGGGTAGCTGCCCGAAAGGCCGGGGAAGGAGTTGAAGACCTCCTCGCCGATGGGCCAGCTCATGCCGGGCCCCAACGAGTGCCTGGCATAGCCATAGGCCGAAAGCAGCCCGGTGAAGGTGAGCGCGTCGGAGACCAGGAAGAACCAGATCATGAGCTTGCCATAGCTCAAGCTGAACGGGGAACGCCCGCCGCCCCAGAGAACGGCATTGCTGATGGTTTTGGATGCTTCGCCTGACATGGGATTGTTTTCGCGGCAATGTTAATGAACGTAAGCCAAGAACAAAAGAAGGTAAACCCAAAGGGCCCCCAGGAAGTGCCAATACACGGTGCCCGCCCACAGCCCTTGGTGGTCCTCACGGCCGTAACGGCCCATGAATGCCTTGATGCTGATCACCACCAGGGCGATGAGCCCGCCCAGGATATGGGCGAAGTGCGAGTAGGTGAGCGCGTAGAAGTAGGAGCTGGCGGAGTTGAGCACCTGGTCCATCTCAGGGTTCAGGGGATGCTCGAAGCCGGTATCGTCAGGCAGGAAGAACTCATCGCCCTGCTTCACCAGGGTAAGGCCGCGGCGCTCGATGGTGTAGTCCTTTCCATATTCACCCTTGAGGCTTTTCAGGCGCGATACCAGGGCGTACCCGTCCTGCAGCATTTCGTTCCAGCCCTTGAACTGGCTGGCGGAAAAGCTGAGGCCCAGCACCAGGGTGAGCAGCACGAAAGGGGCCACTTGCCGCCTGCGGTCGTTGCGCGCATGAACCAGGGCCATTTGCATGGTTGCACTGCTTGCCAGGATAAAGCCGGTGCTCCACCAGAAGGCCTTGGGCAGGTGGAAGATGACCCAGTACGTGGCCCCGCCCTTGCTTACCAGGTACGCACTGGTAAGCCCGGCAAAGAACATCACGATGGAGAAGAAGAGCAGGTAGGTGATGCTGCGCTTGGCCTTGGCCATGCGCGCCTTGCGCTCGGGGGAAAACTCTTCGGATGTCATGTTTTGTCCAGGACATAGGCCAGCAGCACCACGGGCAGGTACAGGAAGCCTGCGAACATCAGGCGGCGCGCATCGGCCCTTTCCAGCGAGCGCATCAGGCGTGCTGCAAAGTAGAGCATCACCAGGCCCAGCGCCACGGCCACCAGGGCGGACCAATGGCCGGTAAGGCCGAATACCCAGGGCAGCAGGCCGGCCAGCAGGGTGAAAAAGGTGTAGGTGGCAATGAGGAAACCGGTGAAGTGGTCGCGGCCGCCGCGCGAGGGCAGCAGATGGTAATCGGCCTTGGCATAGTCATCGTGCAACAGCCAGCTCACGCTCCAGAAATGGGGGTATTGCCACAGGAACTGAAGCGCGAACAACAGGCCGGCCCCCAAGCTGAACGAGCCGGTGGCGGCCACATGGCCGATCATGGGCGGGAAAGCGCCGGGTATGGCCCCCACCAGCACCGACCACGCGGTGAAGCGCTTCATGGGTGTGTACAGGGCCACGTAAATGAACAGCGAGAGCAGGCCGAGCAGGCCTGCCAGCTGGCCGAACACGAGCCACAGCAGCAGCGTGCCGCCGACCCCGGAAAGCAGGGCGATGGCCATGGCCTCGGCCACGCCCATGCTGCCACGCACCAGGGGCCGTTCACGCGTGCGCGCCATGCGGCTGTCCTGCTCCACCTCAATAACCTCGTTCAGGGCGGTGGAGGAGCCGGTAACCAGCAGCCCGCCCAAGGCCAAAAGCAGCGCATCCACCACGCTGAAGCCGCCCGCGGGCACGCCCATGGCGTAGCCCAGTACCGCAGTGATCACCACCAGGGCGGTCACGCGGATCTTGAACAGCAGCGCGAGGTCCTTGAGCTTGGTGGCCAGAAAGGGGCGCGCGGTGTATGTATGGCCGGATTCCAAAATCGGCGGCGAAAGTACGGCAAGTGCCGCGCAATCCGGCGCGCGCCGGATCAACGCACCACCTGGAAGGGATGGCGGCCGTGCAGGTTGCTGGAGATGCCCAGCCTGATGAAGTTGGTAAGCCGCTGGGCGCCCTGGTCGGGGCGCTCAGAACGCAGGGTCCAGGCGGCCTCGAGCATAATGCCGCTGCGCGGATCGAGCAGCTTTCCCGCCCTGAGCTCATTTTGCATCACGGTCACGCGCATGGGGTCGCCAAGCCTGAAACCGAGCGTGCGCATTTTGCCATCACGGCCCAATGGCCGCTGGGAATCGGTCAGGAACATGTTGTTGCCGTAATTGCCTCCGCCGAGCGTGTCACGGCCCATCACCGCCCAACTGAAGGTGTTGCCCACCAACCAGGGGCCCTTTCGCCATTCGCCCTGGGCCAACAGTTCCAGAAAACCGCTGCCATACGGGTGCGCCAAGGATTGCCCGTGGTGGGCGTAGTTCTGCCGGCTGTCGGTGTGGGTGTACATGAAGGGCCGCGCGTAATTCATTTCGCCCCGCAGTAACAGGCCCTTCAGCTGGAAGGGGGCGTGGGCCAGGCCACCCAACTGCATGCCCTGTTTGTTGCCGTACCAGCCGTCGCCGGCGCGCACGTGGCCCAGCAGGAACTCATCCAGCACGGCCTGTCCGTAGAAGAGCATCCGTTGGCCGGCCTTTACGCTCAGGGCCACGCCCATGAGGGCATTGTCCGGCGAGCCAAGCCCGAATTCGACCGGGCGCAGGAAGATCACCGGGTTGAGGTATGAAAGATCGAAGCCGCGGCGGTACGCCGGATCGTTGTCCTGCCAAATGATGGCCTCGAAAAAACCCGCGTTCACCCTTCGGGAGATGTTCCAGCTGAGGTAGTGCATGCTGGTGAACTTGGTGGCATAGCGCCAGGGGTTGCCGGCTGCACCGCGGATATCGTCCATCACGGTGAACAAGTTCACATAGCGCAGGTGCCAGGCGGTGGTGGTGATGCGCAGGAACGGATAGCCCTGGGCTGCGTCACCCAGAAGCATGGAGCGGTACCCTTCGCCGATGAAGTTGCGCCCCTTGCCCAAGGTGAAGTGGAAGTATGGGCCGGCCTTGTAGTCCATCGAGGCGTTCCAGTCCTGGTGCAACACGGCCTCCCCATCGCGGTGGGCGTAGCCCTCGCCGGGCATTACCTCACTGGCGTAGGCAAAACGGTCCAGGTAATTGGGCAGTTTTTCATGCCAGGCGGTGGCCTCGGCGAAAAAGGTCCAGCGGGGCCCGGCGTTCCATTCCAGCCAACCACCCAGGCCGGCGCGGTATTTCAGCGGCTCTTCCTCGGTAAGCGAAGCACCGGCCAGCAGGTAGGGAAGGGGACCGCCATGCCAGCGCTTGGCGGGGTCGGACATGCGTTGCAGCCAGTTGGGCGGCCCGGTGGTGGTGTCCGGGGCAAGTGCGGGCAGGTCCTCGCGCAGGTAGGGGCGTATGGCGGTGTGCGCCATGGCGCCGGGCCGGTGCATCAGGGCGGTCCATGGCGCATCCACCGTTCGCGATAGCGGCAGGTAGCCTTGCTGGGCATGCGCGAACACGGGCCATGCCATGGCCAACAAGGCCAGTGTCCGGATCATTTGCTGGCGCGTTTGCGGAAAACAAAGGGGACCATGGCCAGCAGGAAGGCCGAGCCCCCCAGCAGCAGCAGGCCCTTGTTGGGCAGCACGTTGCGCGTGGTGAGGCTCAGCAGGATCAGCGCTATGGCGTAGGCGTACAGCACCAGCACGGTGCCGCGGTGGCCCAGCCCCAGGGCCAGCAAGCGGTGGTGTATGTGGTTCTTGTCAGCATGGAAGGGGGATGTGCCCCGCGCCGCCCGCACGATGAACACGCGGAAGGTGTCCACCAGTGGGTAGGCGATCACGCTCATGGCGAAGAGCGGCGTGGGCACCGTGCGCAGCCAGGTGGGCAGCCGGCTGATGTCGTGGTCCACTACGCGCATGGCCAGTACGCTCAGGATGGCCCCGATGATCAGCGAGCCGCTGTCGCCCATGAAAATGCGGGCCGGGTGGAAATTGAAGACCAGGAAGCCCACCAGTGCGCCCGCCAAGGTGAAGGCGAGGAGCGCCAAGGCCACATTGCCGGCCCAAAAGAGCCAGATGCCATAGGTGACCGCACTGATCAGGCCGATGCCACCGGCCAACCCGTCCACACCGTCGATCAGGTTGAATGCGTTCACCAGCACGATGTAGGTGAAGAATGAGAAGGCGATGCTCACCTCATTGTTGAGCTCGTACAGGCCGAGTATGCCGTGCATGTTGTGTATGCGTATGCCGCCCACGATCACCAGTATGTAGGCCACCACGAAATGGCCCACGAGCTTTTTCACCGGCGAGAAACCGATGATGTCGTCCTTCACCCCGATGAAGAAAAGCAGCACCATGGCGGCGATCACGATCTTGAAGTCGGCGTAGGCCGCCCCCATTTCGCGGTACAGGGTGCCGAAGTCGGAGAAGGTGGCGTCCAACAAGGGCCTGGCCGTGGGGAACCAAAGGCTGTAGCTGAAGATGATGGCCGCGAAAATGATGATGCCGCCGATGGTGGGCACGCTGCGGTGGTGCAGCTTCCGCTCTTCGGAGGGCTCGTCCACCAGGTGTTTCATGCGCGCCACCTTGATCAGGCTGGGCATGGTGAACAGCACCACCAGGAAGGCGGTGAGGAAACCCATGAGCAATATGTAGCCGTGCTCTTTCACCCTGTGCCGATGGTGTCAAATATCGTAGTAGCGGTTGAACAGGCCGGTATGGAACGCGACATAAAGGAAGCCGCTGTCGTGCCCCGGTGGCGAGGGCGCCAGGTCGCGCATGCTGTAACCGATGGTGAATTGCATGTTCGTGCGCGGATTCATGCGGTAGGAGGCATTCGCAGCGCCATAGAGCCGCTTGCGGTTCCAGTTGCCCACGGTGGGCGTTTCGCGTGCGGGGCCGAAAATGTCTCCACCCGGTATCTCGACCACGCCGAAACCCCAGGGATGGCGAAGCCAGCTCATTTCAGCCTGGAACCAGAACCGTTTGTTCAATCCGTAATCGGCGCGCAGCACCACCTCGGTGTATCCCGTTCCTGCCGGTGCGGCCATGGGCTGGTTGTTGTGGGTCCAGCTCATGCGGGGGTCGCCCTTGGTGTAGGCGTACGGCGTGGCCTGGTTTATTTCCGCCAGCAGGTGTAGGTCCTTCCTGAAGAGATCGAACCATTGCACCCCCGCCTGCCAGGCATGGCGGCCGCGTCCCGGGTCGGTAAGGGCGTATTGGCCATATGCAAAGCCCTTGCCGGCCAAGCGGTATTTCGCATCAAGCCCGAGCAGCTGGGTGTTGCGGCCATCGAAGCCGTTCACCAGCGTGTTCAGCCCGATGATGGGGTTCAGCTCCATGGCATTGAAGGCCAGCAGTCCGTCGGCACCGATGGTCTTCCACATGGTGCCCTCGAAAAGCGCGAGCTGCAAGGGGCCCAGGTTGGCGCTGAGGTGGAGGAAGGTGGCACGCTTCCACCAGAACAGGGACTCGCCGGCATCGCCTGTGGGCAGCCGGTTGGCCTGGCCCACCTGCTGCAGCTTGGCGAAAATGGAGGTGTACTGGAAGCGCTTGTTGTTGGTGAGCGTACTGAACTTTACGTAAGGGTACGGCGAGGAATTGTCGCTTAGCAGGGTGCTGCGGTAGCCGTTGCCGATGAAGTGGCGGCCTTGGCCCAACTGGGCATTCAGCCAGGGCCTTGGGGTCCAGCTGACGTTGGCGGTGGCCCACGCAAAATCAACCCCCCGGGTGTTGAATACCTTGATGCGCCCCTGCCCCGGCATGATCCCGGCCGCTTGCGAGTACCGGTACAGGTAGCCTGTGGGCGTGGCCTGGTTTTCCATGAACATGCTCTGGAAGGAAACCGTTGGGCCCAGGTCCGCTGCAACGCGGAAGCCGCGGCTGTTCTGCTGCAGGTAAGTACCCTCGGTGTAGGTGGAGCCTTCCCGGTACTCCTTGCCAAGTTCGAACCGGAATAGGGGATCGACAGCGAGTTTGAATCCGCCTTCCTTCACCTGTACCAAGTGGTCGCGGTACAGCTTTTCGGTGATCCAGTAGTAGTAGCGTCCGCTGTCCGGTGTGTGGCCCATTACGCCGTGCAGCTCCGCGCGGCTTTCGATCAAGGGCCGCATGCCTGTGTGCATCCTGCTTTCGCGCGTTGCGCCGTTACGGTCGATCCCGTAATAGATGTCCCTGTTCAGGGGGATATCGTTCTGCTGGCCCATGGCCAGCAACGGGCCCAGGCACGCGCAAAGGGCCAGAAGGGGGGGTGGAAGGGACATACGCGGCAGCACCGGGCCGAAGGTAGCCGGGATCGCTTTTGGGCGAAAGCAGCACGGCCTGCCCTGGTCGGGGCAGGCCGTGCTGCATGATCATGCACGCCGGGTCAGGCGGTCATCTTGGCCCCCTCGTACTTTTTGAAAAGTTCGTACACCTGGGTGATGCCGTCGCGCAGGTCGATGCTGTGCTTCCAGCCCAGCTGGTGCAGGCGGCTTACGTCCATCAATTTGCGCGGGGTGCCGTCGGGTTTGCTGCTGTCCCATTTCAGTTCACCCTCGAAACCCACGATCTCCTTGATCATTTCCGCCAGGGCCTTGATGGTAAGGTCGGTGCCGGTGCCGATGTTGAGGAAGAGCTCGTCGTGGTAGTTCTGCAGCAGGAAGAAACAGGCGTCGGCCAGGTCGTCCACGTGCAGGAATTCGCGCATGGGCGAGCCGGTGCCCCATACCTCCACGGCTTCGGCGCCTTCCATTTTGGCGGTGTGGAATTTGCGGATCAGCGCGGGCATCACGTGGCTGTTGTTCAGGTCGTAATTGTCGTTCGGCCCGTACAGGTTGGTGGGCATGGCGCTGATGTAGTCGCAGCCGTACTGTCGGCGGTAGCTTTCCACCATTTTGATGCCGGCGATCTTGGCGATGGCGTAGGGCTCGTTGGTGGGTTCCAACAGCCCGGTGAGCAGGCTTTCCTCCTTCAGCGGCTGCGGTGCCAGCTTGGGGTAGATGCACGAAGAGCCGAGGAAAAGCAGCCGCTGCACGCCATGTTCGTAGGCCTGGTGGATCACGTTGTTCTGGATCATCAGGTTCTCGTAGATGAACTGCGCGCGGTAGGTGTTGTTGGCCTGTATGCCGCCCACCTTGGCCGCCGCCAGCACCACATGGTCCGGCTTTTCCTGCTGGAAGAATTCGCGCACGGCCCTCTGGTCCGTCAGGTCCAGCTCGTTGCTGGTGCGCGCCACAATGTTGTGGAAGCCCTCATCGAGCAGCTTGCGCATGATGGCGCTGCCCACCATGCCGCGGTGGCCTGCGATGTAGATCTTGTCTTTCTTTTCCATTTTTCGGTTTCGTTGCGGCGCCGTGCCACGCATTCGCCCCGGGCACGCGCTTGGGGTCACTCTTCCTCGTTGAGGATCTTGTGGCCCCCCTTGATCAGGTACACGTCACGCTCGAACAGCTTGATGTCCTCGCGCACCATTTCCTTCACCAGGTCCTCCAGTTCATACTTGTGCCTCCAGCCCAATTCGCGCTGGGCCTTGCGGGGGTCGCCCTCCAGGTGGTCCACCTCGGCGGGGCGGAAGTAGCGCGGGTCGATCGCCACCACCACTTTCCCGGTCTTTTTGTCCAGGCCCTTTTCGTTCACGCCCTTGCCCTTCCATTCCACCTTGATGCCGGCCTCGGCAAAGGCCAGTTCCACGAAGCGGCGCACGGTGTTCGTCTTGCCGGTGGCCAGCACGTAGTCATCGGGCTTTTTGGCCTGCAACATCATCCACATGCCTTCCACGTAGTCCTTGGCGTGGCCCCAGTCGCGCTTGGCGTCGAGGTTGCCCAGGTACAGTGTTTTTTGCAGGCCCAGCTTGATCTTGGCCGCCGCCCGGGTGATCTTGCGGGTAACGAAGGTTTCACCGCGCAGCGGGCTTTCGTGGTTGAACAAAATGCCGTTGCAGGCGAACATGTCGTAGCTCTCGCGGTAGTTCTTGGTGATCCAGAAGCCATAGAGCTTGGCCACGCCATAGGGGCTGCGCGGGTAGAACGGGGTTTCCTCGCTTTGGGCATGGGGCAGTACGCCGCCGTACAGTTCGCTGGTGCTGGCCTGGTAGAATCGCGTTTTCTTGGTCATGCCCAGAATACGGATGGCCTCCAGGAAGCGCAGCGTGCCGATGGCATCGGCATTGGCGGTGTACTCCGGCATTTCGAAGCTCACCGCCACGTGGCTCATGGCCGCGAGGTTGTAGATCTCGTCGGGCTGGGTCTGCTGCACCAGCCGCAGGCAGTTCACGCTGTCGGTGAGGTCGCCGTAGTGCAGGTGGAAGGGCAGGCCGCGCTCGTGGCTGTCGTGGTAAAGGTGGTCGATACGGTCGGTGTTGAAGAGCGAGCTGCGGCGCTTCACCCCATGCACCTCATAGCCCTTGTTCAGGAGGAATTCGCTCAGGTAGGCGCCATCCTGGCCGGTGATGCCGGTGATCAGGGCCACCTTGCGCTTGCCCTTGCGGGGCGCGGCCTTCTTGGGGGCGGCCTTGGCCACCACCTTGCGTGCGGGCGCAGTGCCGGCGGTCTTCTTCTTCACCGGTGCCGCTTTGGCCGCGGGCTTGGTGGTTGCTTTCTTTTTTGCCATATCTCTTCCTTGCTCAATGGATTTATTGGACGATGAACCACGGGTTCACCAGTTCTTGCTTGTTGTAGCGCATGGGTGCGTTGGTGCCCGCATCCAGCACCGCTTTGCCGGCCTCTTGGGCGATCGCATCACCGGCGGCGGTGTCCCACTCCATGGTGGGCGCATAGCGGGGGTAGGCATCGGCGGCACCTTCGGCCACCAGGCAGATCTTCAATGCGCTGCCCATGCTTACAGTGGCCACTTCGCCGTGCTCCTGCTCCATGCGTGCGATGTACGCGTCGGTTTCGGGTGAGGCATGTGATCGGCTGGCCACAATGGTGAAGGTTTTTCGTTGGTGCGGAATGGGCAGGCGCGATCCGCCGGCGGCGACTTCATACGCTCCCTTGCCTTCCAAGGTTGTGGCCTGCTCCACCCGGTAGGCCCCACCGCCCTGCCAAGCCAGGTACAGGGTGTCCTTCACCGGCACGTACAGTACGCCGGCCACCGGCCGGTGCGTGCCCAGCGGCCCCGCCGGCCCACCATCCCGCACCATCAATGCAATGTTCACCGTGAACTCGCCGTTGCGCTTGATGAATTCCTTGGTGCCGTCCAGGGGGTCCACCAGCCAGTACATCGGCCATGCCTGCCGCTCTGCCATGGGTATGGCCTTTCCTTCCTCGCTCAGCACTGGCAGGCCGCTGGCGGCAAGGGCCTTTGCGATGGCGGCGTGCGCGCGCTTGTCCGCCTCGGTCAGCGGGCTGCGGTCCTCTTTCAGCTCCACATTGATCGGCCTTCCATACACGTCGAGGATCTCGCGTCCGGCCGCATAGGCCGCGGCAAGGGCATGCTCCAGCAGCAGGGGCAGGTTTTTCATGGCGGCGAAGTTAGCTCCGCGCTTTCCCGCGCCGGGCACGGCAACGCAAGGCAATTGCCCGTGCCGTGGCCAGCTTATCGGCCACCGCTAAATTCGCCGGTCCTGCGAAAACAGCGCCTAGCGGCGCAACGCGAAATGGAACCGGTTACCGTGCTGCTTTTCTTCCATAGCCTGCTGCGCTGGCTGGTCCTGCTTGCCGTGGGGGCGGCGGGCTTGGTGGCATTGGCCGCATGGGTGCGGCAGGCCCCCGTGATGAACTGGCACCGGGCACTGGCGATCTGGGCCATGATCTTTTGCCATGCTCAGGTGTTGTTGGGGTTGGCGTTGTATTTCATGCGCTTCGAAAGTTTCAGGCGATTGGCAAGGGACCAGATGATGTATTGGAAATTCGGGCACGCCGGGATCATGCTCGCGGCCGTGGCCTTGGTGACCATTGGCCGCTTGGCCAGCCAACGGGCCTTTGCCGAGCGGGCAAAGCATGCACGCGTGGCCATGTTCTACCTTGCGGCATGGGCGCTGATGCTCGCATACACGCCGTGGCCCGGAACGGCCATGGGGATCGGACGCGGATGGCTATGAGAAGAACGATCTGGGGGGTGTGGTCGGTGCTGCTGGCCCTGATGGCGTGCTCGGCTGCGGGAAGCGGCGCGGATGCGCAAGGGCCGGATACGCCGGGGCTTGCGCTATACAAAGCGCATTGTACCGTGTGCCATGGCCGCGATGGCAACCTGGGCGTGGGCGGCGCGAAGCCGTTGGCCATGAGCGTGCTTTCAGAAGCGGAGATGGTGGCGGTGGTCACCCATGGCAAGGGCGCCATGGCGGCGTTCGGCAACAGGCTTTCACCCGGGCAGGTGCAGGAGGTGGTGGCCTACGTGCGTACGTTGAAGGCCAAGGAATGAGGTGTAATTTCACAACGAACGGAATTGAATGATCGATCCGCTGGAGACACGGAACATGCCTGAAACGGCCGTGCTGGTGGGCTTGGCCGCGGGCCAACAACCCGGCGAGCTGCTGGCCGAATACCTCGATGAGCTCGACTTCCTGGCCAGCACGGCCGGCATCACCGCCATCAAACGCTTCACCCAACGCATGCAAAAGCCCGACGGCCGCTACCACATCGGTACAGGCAAATTGGCCGAGGTGAAGGCCTGGATCGCGGAGCATGCGCCCGAATGCTGCGTGATCTTCGACGATGAACTCTCGCCAGCGCAACAACGCAACCTCGAGAACGAACTCGGCCGCCCCGTGCTCGACCGGCCCCGCTTGATCCTCGACATCTTCGCGGGCCGTGCCCGGACCGCCCATGCCAAAAAGCAGGTGGAATTGGCCCAGTACGAATACATGCTTCCGCGCCTTACCAAGCTGTGGACGCACCTTGAACGGCAGCGCGGCGGCACGGGCACACGCGGCGGGGCGGGCGAAAAGGAGATCGAGACGGACCGCCGGATCGTCCGCGACCGCATCGCCCTGCTCAAGTCCCAGCTGCGCGACATCGACCAGCAGAAGGCCACCCAGCGCAGCAACCGGGGCAAATTGGTGCGCGTGGCCTTGGTGGGCTACACCAACGTGGGCAAGAGCACGCTGATGAACCTGCTGAGCAAGAGCGACGTCTTTGCCGAGAACAAGCTCTTCGCCACACTGGACACCACCGTGCGCAAGGTGGTGCTGGGCAACCTGCCCTTCCTGCTCAGCGATACCGTGGGCTTCATCCGGAAACTGCCGCACCAACTGGTGGAGAGCTTCAAGAGCACGCTCGATGAAACGCGTGAGGCCGATCTGTTGCTGCACATCGTGGACATCAGCCACCCGCAGTTTGAAAGCCAGTACAACACCGTGCGGCAAACACTGGAGGAGATCGGTGCCGGCGGCAAGCCCACCATTGTGGTCTTCAACAAGATCGATGCCTACGAACCCGCGCCGCACGACCCGCATGACCTGGCCCCGAAACGCGAGGACCAGTACAGCCTGGATGAACTGGAGCGCACTTGGATGGCACGCATCGCCCGTGACGAGGAGGCCATTTTCATTTCCGCTACGCGCAAGGACAACATCGACAAGCTGCGCAAGCTGATGTACGACCGCGTAAAGGAGATCCACGTGGCGCGGTATCCCTACGAGAAGGACCTGTTGTTCCAGGATTGGATGTTGGGTGAGGGATGACCGGCAGAACGGCGTTGCGGTAGGGCAGGGCCCGCATTCAAACACCAACGGCGTTCCGCAAGGGGTTACTGGATCAACGGAGAACTTTCAGAGAAGGTGGTTCGCCCCGATCGCACAACATTCGCAGCCCCGTAGCGTAGCCCGGTAGTTCCACGAATGGCGAAGAAGAAGCCCAAGAAATCCTCCCGGGGCACCACCTTTTTGTGGAAGGCGCTGTTCCTGCTGCTCGGTCTTGGCTTCGTTTCGCTTTTCACGCTGATCGCCCTGGTGCAGAAGGGCGTGTTCGGTAGGCTGCCCGGCACGGCGGAGCTGGCTGAACTGCGCAACCAGGAAGCCACCCTGGTACTCTCCTCACAAGGCGCCGTGATCGGCAAGATCTATGCACAGGACCGCATCAGCGTATTGCGCAAGGACATTCCCGCCCATGTGGTGGATGCCCTGGTGAGCACGGAGGACCAGCGGTTTTTCAGGCACCAGGGCGTGGACGGCCTCAGTTACCTGCGCGTGTTCTTCCGTACCATCCTGGGCCGCGACCGCAGCGGGGGCGGGGGCAGCACCCTATCGCAACAGCTGGTGAAGAACCTGTACGGCCGCGAACGCCATGGGCTGCTTACCGTGCCGGTGAACAAGGTGAAGGAAGCCCTGGTGGCGCTACGGCTCGAAAGCGTGTACGACAAGGAGGAGCTGATCGCCCTATACCTGAACTCGGTGCCCTTCGGCGAGAACATCTATGGCATCGAAGCGGCGGCGGAACGTTACTTCAGCAAGCCTGCGCGCAAACTGAGGACGGAGGAAGGGGCGGTACTGGTCGGCATGTTGAAGGCCAATTCAGCCTACAATCCGCGCCTTCGGCCGGAGGCCGCAAAAGCCCGCAGGAACCAGGTGCTGGCGCTCATGGCCGGCAACGGCAAGCTGAAGCAGGCGGACAAGGACAGCCTGCAACAGCTTCCGCTGCGGGTCCAATACAAGGGTGTCACCGCTTTCGATGCCTACGGCTATTTCAACACCATGGTGGAAAGGCAGGCGCGCGGCATCCTGAAAACTGCGGCCAAGGCGGGCAGGCCCCTCAACCTGGAGACCGATGGCCTTCGCGTGTACACCACGCTGGATACCGCGCTGCAGCAAGCGGCGCTGCGTTCGGCGGGCAAGCACATGGCCAGCATGCAGGCCCTGCTGAACAAGGAACTGGCCGCGCGAAAGGCCCGTCAAGCCTGGGAAAAGCAACTTTCGGCGAAGGCCGGCCCGGCCTGGAGGGCCAATGCCAACGCGGTGCGCGACGTGTTCCGCTGGAACGATGCACCGCCCGCCACCATGAGCTACCGGGACAGCTTGTGGCATTACCACAGCATGCTGCAGGCGGCATTCATCATGGCGGAACCCGCAACCGGGAAGGTGCGCGCATACAGCGGTGGCAACGATTTCCGGTTCCTTCCCTATGACCAGGTGCAGGGCAGGCGGCCGCTGGCCTCGGTGGTGAAGCCCGTGATCTATGCCGCCGCACTTGAACGGGGACTGCAGCCCTGCACCTACCTCAACAACGAACGCCGCACCTACGACCGGTACGACGGGTGGTCGCCACAGAATTTCGACAAGGACACCATCGGCGGGGAAGTGGCCATGTGGTATGCACTGGCCCATTCCATGAACATCCCAACGGTGGACCTGTACTTCCGCACCGGCGTGGACACCATACGGCAGGTATTCGCTGCGCTGGGCCTGCCCTCCAACGGTACGGACAAGCCTGCCTTGGCCCTGGGCGCGGTGGATGTTTCCCTGGCCGAAGTGGCCAAGGCCTATTCCGCCCTGGCGTGGCACGGCCTCGTGCGCGACCTGCAGCTGATCGAGCGCATTACCGATGCCAAGGGCCAAGTGATCTGGCAATACAAGGCCGCGCCCGCCAAGCGCGCCGTGTCCGAGGAAACGGCCCAGGCCGTCACCGCCATGCTGCGGCGCGCCGTTGATGGCGGCACCGGGGCGTCCTTGCGCTCGCGTTGGGGCGTGCGCGCCGGAATGGCCGGTAAAACAGGGACCTCGCAGGACTACAGCGACGCGTGGTTCGTGGCCTACACGCCGGGCCTGGTGGCGGCCACCTGGGTGGGGGCGCGTGATCCCGCGGTGCACTTCAACAGCGCAAACGGAACCGGGGCCAGGCTGGCGCTGCCGATCATCGGTGGTACGCTGGCCCAAGTGGAGCGATCGCCCGAAATGCGCAGGAAATACCTGCTGCCCATGCAGGCCGCCGGCGAGGTGGACATGGAGTGCCCGCCCTTCCGCCAGGAGAGCCTGATCGAACGCTTGTTCGATGGCGTGTTCGGCGATCGGCGCAAGGAGGAGCCCGCGCGGAAGGAGGAGAAAAAGGATGGTCTCTTCAGGCGGCTTTTTCCGTCACGGCGCTGACCTCACGCAAACGCCTGCAGGTCGCACAACTTGCGGTATTGGCCGCCGGCCGCGTACAGCCGGGCGTGCGTTCCCCGCTCAATGATCCGGCCCTGGTCCAGCACCACGATCTCGTCGCAATGCTGGATGGTGCTCAGCCGGTGCGCGATCACCAGCGAGGTGCGGTCCTTCATCAGCTTGAACAGGGCGTCCTGCACCAGCCGTTCGCTTTCCGTGTCCAGTGCACTGGTGGCCTCGTCCAGGATCAGGATCTCGGGGTCGCCCAGCACGGCCCGCGCAATGGAGATCCGTTGCTTTTGGCCGCCGCTGAGCCGGTTGCCGGCATCGCCGATGGAGGTGTGGTAGCCGTTCGGCAATTGCTCAATGAAGCCGTGGGCATTGGCCGTCATGGCCGCCCGGCGTATGTCGGCCTCGCTTATCCCGGTGCGCCCGAAGGCGATGTTGGCGGCAACGGTATCGTTGAACAGCAGGCTGTCCTGGGTCACAATGCCCATCAGCGCGCGCAGGTCGTGCAGGCGCACGTCGCGGATGTCGGTGCCATCGATCAGCACCGCGCCGCCCGTTACATCGTAAAAGCGCGGCAACAGCCCGGCCAGGGTGGTCTTTCCACCCCCGCTGCCGCCCACCAGCGCCACGCTCTTGCCCTTGGGCACGGCCAGGTTGATCCCGTGCAGCACGGGCTTGCCATCGTAGGCGAACGAAACATCGCGGAACTCCACCTGGGCCTGGAAGCCCGGCAGGGGCCGTGCGCCCGGTTTCTCCACCACCGTGTTGGGCACGGCCAGCAGCTCAAACACCCGCGCAGCGCTGGAGGAGCCGCGCGCAATGGCCGAATAGCCTTGCGAAAAGCCCTTGATCGGCGTGAGCAATTGCGAGAATATGATGATGAAGCCCAGGAAGCTGTCGCCCGTCAGGCTGGCCTCCGGGCCCAGCACCAGCGAGCCGCCCAGGAAGGCGATCGCCGCCATCACCGCCGTGCCCAGCGTTTCGCTCAGCGGCGAAGCAATGTCCTGCCGGTTCACCATGGCGATGTTGGCGCGCATCAGCATCTCATTCTCACGCTGGAAGCGCCGGGCCATGGCCGCCTCGCCGTTGAACGCCTTCACCACGCGCATGCCGGTGAGGGTTTCCTCCACCAGCGCCAGCAGGCTCGCGCTGCGCTCCTGCACCCGTGTGCTGCGCCGCTTCAGGCTGCGCGTGATCCGCGCGATCAACAGCCCGCTCACCGGCAACAGCAGCAGCGAGTAAAGGGTCAGTTGCGGCGAAAGCGTGACCATCGTGGCCAGGAACATGATCACCGCGATCGGCTCGCGCATCACCATCTCAATGCTCAGCATCACCGAGAACTCCAGCACCTGCATGTCGTTGGTGATCAGCGAAAGCTGGTGGCCCTTGCGCTCACCGGTGTGGTAGCGCAGCGGAAGCTCCAGCATCTTGCCGTACACCTCGCCACGCAGGTCGCGCACAATGCGCAGCCTGAAATTGCTGATCGCCAGCACGGCCAGGTAGCGGAACAGGTTCTTCAGCAGGAAAAGCAGCACCACCGTAACGCAAATGATCGCCAGGGCACCCATTTGCCCGTTCTGCTCGATCAGGCGCGTCAACCACCAGTTGAAGGTCTGCTCCAGGGTGTCCTTGTTCCATTCCAATGCGGGCTGCTCGTGCACCGGCTTCACCTGCCCCAGCAACAGCCGCAAGAACGGGATGAACAGCAGCATGCTGGCCAGGTGGAAGATCGTGGAGAACAGGTTCAGCACGCCGTTCAGCACCGCGAAACGCACATAGGGGCGGCCGCGGCCAAGGATCCGGAAAAAATTCCTCATGGGCGCCCAAAGGTATCCGCCGCCACGCCCGCAGGCATGGCAGCCCATACCCGACGAAGCCACCGCCCCAAGTACCTTCGCCCAATGGACAGCCTAAGACAGAGCAAGGTGAACAGCCTGCTGCGCCAGGAAATGGCCGAGGTGATGCAGGGCCACAACCGCAACCTGCTCCCCGGTGGGTTGATCACCGTCACCGGCGTGCGCATCAGCCCCGATCTCGGCATCGCCAAGGTGTACCTCAGCATGTTCCCCGTTAAGGACAAGAACGCCGTGCTGCAGCATGTGCGCGATATGGCATCGCGCCTGCGGGGTGAGCTCGGGAACAGGGTGGGCAAGCAGCTCCGCATCATACCCGAGCTCAATTTCTACCTCGATGATTCCCTGGACAAGGCCGAGGAGATCGACAACCTGCTCAAGGGGAATTAGAATAGCCGCGCGCCATGATCCGCAGCGAACCATGATGGGCCCGTATCCTTCGGCCGGGTGCGGGGCCCACCGCCCCTCCCATCGGGCGGGCCTCGGTCCGTCCGCCATGCATTACCCTCGCACCACCAACTGATCCATGCAATACGATCCGGTAAAACGCCGCTTGGGCAACGTCTTCAACCGCACCCCGTGGCTGCGCAGGCTCTTCTACCGCCTGCTCGACCTGCTGCTGCTTCGCGCGTGGCACATCCACCGCGAACTGCGCCGGTGGGCACAAGGCAAGCAAGGCCGCGAACTGGCCATTTACGATGCCGGTGCCGGCTTCGGCCAGTACAGCTATTGGCTCAGCGGCTTGTCGCCCAAATGGTCCATCACCGCCATCGATGTCAAGGAAGAACAAGTGGCCGACTGCAATGCCTTCTTCCAGCAGATCGGCAGGCCACGGGTCAAGTTCCAGGTGGGCGACGTTACCACGTACCAGCGCCCGGGCGCGTTCGAGCTGGTGGTATGCGTGGATGTGATGGAGCACATCCTGGAGGATGAGGCCGCCCTGCGCTGCTATTCCACCTCGCTCAAGCCGGGTGGCATGCTCATCATCAGCACCCCCAGCGATCAGGGCGGCAGCGATGTGCATGGCGAGGGCGAGGGCTCGTTCATCGAGGAGCATGTGCGGGACGGCTACAACATCGGCGACATCCGCGACAAATGCCTGCGCAACGGCTTCAGCAAGGTGGAGGCCCGCTACAGCTACGGCACGCCCGGCAATATCAGCTGGCGCCTCAGCATGAAATGGCCGTTGCTCATGCTCAACGCCAGCAAGCTCTTCTTCATCGTGCTGCCCTTCTGGTACCTGCTCACCTATCCGTTCAGCTTCGTGCTCAACGCGCTCGATGTGCGCATGCACCACCGCACCGGCACCGGGCTGATCGTAAAAGCCTGGAAATAGCCCGGCGCGCATACGTTGTTTTGGGCGTGTCCCCGGTTTGCCGCAGCCTGTCCCGGGGCTGCGGCAAACCGGGACCGGGTGCTCCGCTATAGTCCCGGCCAAACGGCCAGCGGCTGCACGCACTGCGGTGGCTTCCCCGCCGGGCGGGGCTTTCAGCCGTTGGTCGCCTCCTCGTGGCGGCATCCACAGGGCCGTTCGGCCGGGAGCTGCCGCTGCGCCCCCTCACGCGGCCGCCGCCACAACCCCCGGAGGGCTACGCCAGCTGAAGCGCTTCCACCGCCGCATCCATTTGTGCGCGCTCAGCCGCGCCCAGTTCAACGTGCACGGCCCTTGCGTTCTCCAGCGCTTGCCGTGCGTTGCGCGCACCCACCAGCAGTACCGTAATGCCCGGCCGGTCCATCGTCCACCGCAGCACCAGTTGGGCCAGGGTGCATCCTTTTTCCGCCGCAAGCCGCCTCAGCTTCGCCAGCATGGCATCCACGCGCCGTATGTTTTCCGGACTGAAGAACGGCATTTCACTGCGGTGGTCGCCCACGGCGAAGGCATGTCCGGGCCGGATCTTGCCCGTTAGCAATCCGCGTCCCAGGGGGCTGTAGGCCAGGATCCCCAGCCCATGGCGCTGGGCGTACGGCACCACATCCTGCTCGATCTCGCGCCGCAACATGCTGTAATGCCGCTGGTTGCTTGCCAGCACCGGTGATCGGTCCGCCTCGCGCATCTGCTCCAAATTGTAATTGCTTACGCCGGCATGGCGCACTTTTCCTTGTTCCACCAAGCGTTCCAGTGCCTCCATCGTTTCGCTGATCGGCGTGGTGGGGTCCGGCGTGTGGTGCTGCAGCAGGTCAATGTGGTCCGTGCCCAGGCGGCGCAGGCTCTGCTCGCACTCGTGCATCACGCTCTCCTTGCCGGCATGCTTGTACACATCCAAGGGCCGTCCGGCATTGTCGTGCGTCCGCATGCCCAGCTGTCCTTTCCGCAGGTCCCATCGCCAACCGAATTTGGTCAGCACCTGCACCTTGTCGCGGGGCAGGCCCTTAATGGCCTCGCCCACGATCTCCTCGCTCAGCCCCATGCCGTAGATCGGCGCGGTGTCAATGGCGGTAACCCCTTCATCATACGCGGCCCGAATGGCCTCCACGGCCTCCCGGCGATCTGTTCCGCCCCATTTCCATCCACCCGCGGCCCACGCCCCAAAGGTGATCACTGGCAGCACCAGGCCCGATTCTCCCAATTTGCGGTATTCCATGCCGTGAAGTTCGGGAGGAAAGGATAAAGATGTGGGAATGCTGGCAACGCCTCGTTACAAGGTGCCATAATACCCCTTGATCTTCAAGGCCATCAGTTTTCGCCTCTCCAGCAGGAAATCGGGATAGGCTTCCATGCGCATCTCCATGATACTTGCTGGAATACAATTCGCTGCCAGATTGTCCAACAGATCCTGTTCGGACCCGATGCCACTGATCGTTCGGTTATTGCCACGGATCTGCTCCCTTATCACGCCGAAGTACTCTGCAGGCGGCTTGTTGCCCACTTTGATGTTCACTTCGGACTGCATGTACACGTAGTTGGCGATCTGGTTATAGTCTCCGCGCCCAAGGCCATGTTTTTTCAGATAGTCCTTCGGGAAGAGGTGATGGATATCCCCACGCAAATTGATCAGGTCTCCTACAAGCACGTCGCTGGACAGGAAGCCCTTGTCATTCGCCTTTACTTGGGCGGCCAAGTACACATGGAAATACGGGCTGCTTGCCACGGACGTGTCCATACTTTGGGGCAAGGAAGCGTGCCAGAACGCATCTGAAAGCTCTCCCTCCTCCTTCTCTTGCAGGTATTCCGCCATGGACTTCTGGGAGATCTGGCGGATATCCAGATCGAACACAGTTTCCGGTGATCCCGAATAGCGGCCTGTGAGGACCGAGTAGACAAACCATTTTCGGACGTACCGCTCAATGTCCACGGCATTCACCCCTTGCTCACGCAATTTCAGGAATACGATATAGGCGAAGTCGATCGCATTCATCGAGCGGATCAGCTTCGGTGAAATGAATCCCGCGGACTTGATGATCATCAAGAACCGTTTGAAGTTCGTCTCATTTATGAAGTTGTGTACCCCATCCTTCAACCTGGCAAAGGAGTCCGCCATGATCGCCTCTTCAAACTCCCGGGTCTCGAAATTCCTCCCCGATAGGAGACTGACCAGGTCCGAAAGCCGCCCACGGTTGAACTGGGACGTGAATGCAACACGGATCACATCATTATAGGAAGGGTCGTACAGATCCTCATTCTCATTCCTCAGCCAGGCCATCTGTTGGAAGAAGTCCGTTCGCGCAAATTCCGGATCATGGTCCACGATACTGTCATGGAACTCCGGTGCGACCGCCAAATGGCTGAAGTAATCGATCGCCTTCCTGAGCGTATTCCCATCATGTGTCGTATCCGCCGCGATCTTGCTCATGGCAAAATCAGCCTGGCTGAGCACCACGCCCTTGGAATTGATCCGGATGAAGATCTCCGTAACGGTTTCTATATCGAGTTCCGGCATCAGTTCGATCATGCCGACCGGCTTTTTCACAATGCTGATCAACCGTGAGAACGACTGCTCTACCAGATCCTCATCCACATCAGGGTTCAGAGCGGAATATTCACGCACCAGCTTGAGCAACCCGACCTTCCCTGAGAGTGCATCAGCGATATCCGGGAGCCAGGTCTTATCCTTCAAGATCGCGGGATTCTGTACTTCAAAGCGCTCGGACACCGGGTTGAAAGCGATCCGGATCCTTATCCGCCGATAGTTCTTGTCCACCACATATTCCCCAAGAATTGCAGCCGTAAGTGCCGTGATGCGCTGCTGTCCATCGATCAATACCTTCTTTCCTGCACTCACACTCCCGTCCTTCAGCCTCACGTTGGGATTGCGCCAAGCAATGATGTAGCCAACAGGATAGCCTTGGTACAAGCTGTCCATCAGGTCCCGCACCTTGGAACTGTTCCAAACGAAAGGACGCTGGATCTCGGGTATTGCAATCTCTCCCGAATTCACCCACGCCAACAACGTTTCCACCAAATGCTGGTTTACTGAATATTTCTGCATCATAATGCTCAACTCGTTCTTTGGTCGGGGGTAAAGTACAGCCCAACGCACCTACACCGTCACCCGTAAGCCGCTACATCCCCCGGGGCAGCCGCACCCATGATCAGATGGAGCAAGCAGCCCGCAGCGGCGAACGCAACATCGGTGAAGGCAGCAAGCTCAGCGCCACTACGCAGAAGCTGGAAATGAACCTCACCAACGTGGCACGGGCCAGCATCGATGAACTGCGGAAGGACTACGAAGACTTCTTGGAGCAGCGCAAGCTACCCCTGTGGGAACCCATGGACCCACGCCGCAAGGAGTTGAGCAATGCCCGCTGCAAGGATGCCGATGAAGTGGCACGTTGGGTCAAGGCCCTGTGGGAACGGGAGAAGGAGGCACGTATCGCCGCGCCTGAAGGGCCACGCACCGCCCGCACGCCGAACACCGTGCAGGGCCGGGCATATGCTGAGATCAGTGCAAACGCTGGACAAACCCTGTGCAAGATCGCCATCCACCTGTTGGACAAGCAACTGAAGAGCCAAGCCCGGAAATTCGAGGAAGAAGGCGCCTTCAGCGAGCGGCTGTACAAGCTTCGCTCGCAAGCCAAAGCGAAGAAGGGCCGATCCAGTTGATGTTGGAAGCGTGCGCAGCCCCGAAGGTGATCACCGGCAGCCTCAGGTCGGGCCTCACCCCAATTTGCGGTATTCCATGCCGTGAAGTTCGGGGGAAGGCGGAGGGTTCGCCGGGGCAGTTATAAGGGTACCGAAAACAATGGACTCAAATGGACAGGAACGGGTCGCACACGTCGCAGAGCCGACGTGTCCGTTCCTGTCCATTGAGGTCCATTTGAACTGCTACCATTAGCTGTGATCCTCACCTGGACCCATACCTCGGATCCGGCTTCCACGGCAGCTTCTCCAGTGCCTGCGCGCGCAGCGAATAATGGTCGTACACCTCTTCCACCACCTCCGTAAGCCGCTACATCCCCCGGGGCAGCCGCACCCATGATCAGATGGAGCAAGCAGCCCGCAGCGGCGAACGCAACATCGGTGAAGGCAGCAAGCTCAGCGCCACTACGCAGAAGCTGGAAATGAACCTCACCAACGTGGCACGGGCCAGCATCGATGAACTGCGGAAGGACTACGAAGACTTCTTGGAGCAGCGCAAGCTACCCCTGTGGGAACCCATGGACCTATACCGTCAAACGTATCGACAGCGACTTCCCCGTTTTCGCGGGACCTTCCGGCTTCGGGGATGAATGACACATCCACTTGCCCTATCTTTGAAAAGCCATGACCCAGGTATTCGACCGCATTACCGTTGATCCTTCTGTTTGCGGAGGTCGCCCCTGCGTGCGCGGCATGCGCATCCGGGTCAGCGATGTGCTGGACCTGCTGGCCTCGGGCCTGAGCGCTGAGCAGGTGCTGGTTGAGCTTCCGGACCTGGAGCGCGAGGATATCGATGCCGTGCTGCGTTTCGCGAGCGTCCGCCTTGATCACCCCATCCTTGCTGCGTGATCCTTTGGGTCGACATTCACCTGCCTCCGGCCTTGGTGCCATGGCTTGCGAGCCGGTTTAACCTTGATGCCGTTGCCATGCGGGACCGAGGCATGCAACGCATGGCCGACGTGGACATTTTCCATCAAGCACGTGATGCGGGGGCGATCATCATCACCAAGGACAAGGACTTTGTGGATCTGGTCCAACGCCTCGGCCCGCCTCCCAAGGTCATTCGCCTCAGCATGGGCAACACGTCAAACGCGAATCTGCAGCGTGTACTGGCCATCACGCTTCCGGATGCCCTGCGCCTGCTGAATGGCGGCGAAGCTTTCGTGGAGATCGGGAAAAGTGTGTGACTTGTCAGGCCACATCGTCACCTTCACTTCCCTCCATACCTCGGATCCGGCTTCCACGGCAGCTTCTCCAGTGCCTGCGCGCGCAGCGAATAATGGCCGTACTCCTCTTCCACCACGCCCGTAAGCCGGTACACACCGCGGCCGCGGAAGGGAAAGCGTGCCGCAACGGCGGGGAATTGGATGCTGTCCCAAAGTTCCCCGGCCGGATCGATCAGGCAGCCAAAGCTCATGCGCTGCCCTTGCTGGGTGGTGGTGGATTTCACGTGCACCACGTAGCCCAGCATCTGCACTCGCCTGCCGAGGTGGCGGTGCATGTCTTTCTTGAGGATGGTCGGCAGGGGAGGCCCGGTTTGTTGGTTGCTGGTTGCGGGTTGTTGGTCGAGGCCCCTGCGCCCATCGGCATCCGCCCCATCCACCAGCGAGAACGGATCACACAAGGGGAAGCCCAGCAACTCCAGCTCGTCATAGGCATCAGCCAAGGGGAAGTGGTGCAATTCCGGCATCACCGGTTCTTCCACTTTCGAAATGAAAAGGTCCATGATGGCGGCGGCATTTTCGGGCCCTGCATGCAGCAGGGCCAGGTCCCACAGCAGTTGCGGCTTGCTGCGGCCGGTGAAGCGCAATGCGCCGCAGCGGATGAGGATCCGCGCCTGCTCCAGCGGCAGCGGCACACGGCGCAACAGGTCTTCCAGGCCCTTGAACGGACCGTTGCGCCCACGCTCGCGCAAGAGCAGCTGCACGGTTTCGTCGGTAAGGCTTTTGATGTTGGCCAGGCCGAGGAAGATGCGGGGGTTGGTCCGTGGTCCGTGGTTCGGAACGCCCTGGCAACGGACAACCGGCCATTGACGATCCCTGTGCAACGAGCACAGCTCTCCGCTCACGTTCACGCAGGGCGCCTCGATCACTGCGCCGTGGCGCTTGGCCTCGTGCAGGTAGAATTCGGTGCTGTAGAAGCCTCCGAAGTTGTTGGCCACGGCCACCATGAACTCCAGCGGATGGTGTGCCTTCAGGTACAGGCTTTGGTAGCTTTCCACGGCGTAACTGGCGCTGTGCCCCTTGGCGAAGCTGAAGCTGGCGAAGCTTTCGATCTGCCGCCAGATCTCGCGCGTTTGGGTCCCGGGGTGGCCGCGTTCCTTGCAATTGGCGAAAAACTTCGCCTCCACCGCCCTGAATTCGGGCCGGTCGCGAAAGCGGGCCGTCATGCCCCGGCGCAGCAGGTCGGCCTCCTCCAGGCTGAGGCCCGCGTAGTGGTGCGCCACTTTCAGCACATCTTCCTGGTACACCATCACGCCGTAGGTCTCCGGCATGATCTCCAGCAGCTCCCTGGGCGCCCGCTTGCGGCGCCCGGGGTCGTTGTGCCGCAGGATGTACTCGCGCATCATGCCGCTTTCGGCAACGCCCGGCCGTATGATGCTGCTGGCCGCCACCAAGGTGAGGTAGTCCTCCACCTTCAGCTTCTTCAGCAACATGCGCATGCCAGGGCTTTCCACATAAAAGCAGCCCACCGTGTCACCCGTGCGCAGCATCTCCTTTATCGCCGGGTCCTGTTTGAATCGGGAGATGGCGTGGATGTCGATGCCAGTTGTTGGCCGTTGGCTGGTTCGGCCCTTCCCGTCGGCAAGGCAGGTCCGTTCAGCATGACAGGGTTGGCTGTTAGGCGGGTCCCCACTGATTGCTGATGATCGGCAACGGGTAACTGGCCCGGTCACCAATTCCACCGCATCCCTTATGTGGCCCAGCCCGCGCTGGCTGAGGATGTCGAACTTGTGCAGGCCCAGGTCCTCGGCCTCCAGCAGGCTGAACTGCACCACGGGAAAACCCTTGGGCGGCCGGTGCAGCGCGCTGTAGCAGGTGATCGGCTCCTCGCTCACCAAGATCCCGCCCACGTGCACACCGAATTGGTGCGGCATGCCGATGATGCGCTGCGCATAATGCACCACGGCGCGGGCCACGCGGTCGGTGTCGCCGTTGCGCACCTGTTCGCTGGGGCGGCCGCCGCCATACCGTTCGTTCCCTTCGCTCAACGCATCGATCTCGGCCGGGGGCAGCCCAACGGCCTTGCCCAGCTCACGCACCGCGCCACGCCATTGGAAAGTGGTGTAGGTGGCCACTTGTGCCGCGTGGAATTTCCCAAGGCCGCCCCCCATCGACCGCTGCGGCGTGCGAAGGGCCGGGGAGGCCGGATCGTTGTATTTATCGAAGATGTAGCGGAACACCTCGTCGCGGTCCTTCCAGCTGAAATCGATGTCGAAATCGGGCGGCTTGCGGCGCGCGGTGCTGATGAAGCGTTCGAAATAAAGGTCCAGCTCGATGGGGTCCACATCGGTGATGCCCAGGCAGTAGGCCACCAAGCTGTTGGCGCCACTGCCCCGCCCCACATGGAAAAAGCCGCGGTGGCGTGCGAAGCGCACAATGTCGTGGTTGATGAGGAAATAGCTGATGAAGCCCATGCGCTCGATCACGTCCAGCTCATGCTTCATGCGTGCCACCGCGTCGGACGGCCGCTGCGGGTAGCGGTAGCGCAGGCCCTCGCGCGCCAGCCGGTGCAGCTCTTCGCGGTCCTCGGCGGCGCTGTTGCCAAAAACCTTCGGGGTCTTGTCGGTACCATCGAACGCGATGTGGCATTGGGCCAACAGCCGCTCGGCATTGTGCACCAGGTAGGGGTGGTCGCGGTAGATGGCGCGCACCTCGGCCGCGGTGAGGAAGGTCTCGTCGGGGCGGGCCAGTTCCCCGGCGGGCAACAGGCTCAGCAGCGTATTGCGGGCCATGGTGCGCAGCAGGCGGTGCACGTTGAAGTCGCGCGGGGCGCTGAAGGTGACGGGCAGCAAGGCCACCAGGCTGTCCGGCTGCCTGGCCCATGGGCTGAAGGGCAGCCGCGCAAGGTCCGCCGGGCGGATGCCGATGCGCTCGTTGGGGTGCAGCGGGCGCAGCGGCGTGCTGAAGGGCAGGATGAAGAAGGCGTCGGGCAGGCGGGGCGGCTCTTCGGGCAACGGCTCCCCGTCCAGCAAGTGCGGACTGAGCAGTTCGTTCAGTTGGCGGAAGCCCGCGTTGTTCTTCGCCAGCCCGATGTACAGCACCCTTCGGCCCTGCTCAGCGTGGCAACGGTGCCGGAACTCGATGCCCGCCACGGGACGGATGCCGTACTTGGGCGCCAGCCGCACGAAGTCGGGGATGCCGGCGGTGGAAAGGATATCGGTAAGCGCGAAGGTGCGCAGCCCCAGCCGGGCGGCTTGCTCCAACAGGGCCTCGGGCCGGTGGATGCCGTACTTGAAGCTGAACCAACTGTGTGTGTTGAGGAACATGATCGACGGATATTATGGCGACCCATCGACGGATAATATAGCACGCAATAATCAGATGATGACTACGGACATACCTGCAACAGGCGGGTGAACGCGGATTCACTCGGATGGCGGCAGATGCCACCAGGACCAGTGGCCGCCGATTATGCGGACCATGAAGACCTCCGATCGACCAGGAACATCCTTACCGCAACATCCAGACCACCTGAACGCTCATATCACCTGTGGCCACTTCGGGCCTTGGCCGCGCGCCCGTCATTGGTGGCCACAACGTCCGGTTCACAGCTGATCGGCAGCAACCGCGACAACACGTATCGGATGCAGTTCATCCCACCACGTGAATAGGTAGTTCCACACAATGCGTTCAATCCGCAATTTGCAGTTGCCTCTCCCATTTCCAGGAATAGTGTTTCTGAGCTTCCCCCCGGCAGGATGGCTACGGCTATCCCTTCCCGGTGAAACCCATGCCGGCGGTGCGCTTCCGGCCTCTTGCGCGGATAGGCAGGTTCGCTACGAACCCCACTGCATCATCCGGATCCCGCATGATCCGGACACTACGCCTTCTTCTTCCATACCAACTTCAAAATAACGGGCACACTCACAAGCAGGACTATCCCCAGAATAATGAATTCCAGGTTTTGCTTCACCCAACTATTATTTCCCAGCGCGTACCCCATCGTGGTCAGGCTCACTACCCATAATACAGCTCCGGCAATGTTGAAGGAGACAAACTTCCTGTAATCCATTTTGACGGTTCCCGCGATGATAGGCGCAAATGTTCTTACTATCGGCAGGAACCGGGCAATAACTATGGCATATCCGCCTCTTTTATCATAAAATACCTTTGCTGAGTCCACGTGCTTCTTTTTCAACAGCCACGAATCCGTTCCTCGGTTGACAAAGTGGGAAAATCTCTTTCCAAACCAATAGCCAAACAAATTGCCCAGTATGCTGGCCGTCATGAACAAGCTAATCCAGAAAAATAGATTATATATACTTTCTGAAAATGGATAATGCACTTCATTCGTGGAAGCGATCACCATGCCCGAAATAAACAACAAGGGATCACCCGGCAGAAAAAAGCCGATAATGATACCTGTTTCAATGAACAGGATCAAAACCACTAGATACAATCCGCCATTCTTCATTATCCAATCAGGATCCAGAAGATGTTGTATGGTCCCCACAATTAATTCCATGCGATCCAGGTTCAGGGGTTTATTGTCAAGAACACATATGCAACCAAGTTCACCAACAAGACAACGCCATATACGAAATTGCTTCTGCCGCCGATCAGCGATAGCATCACCGTAAAGATGGAAATGACCAACAAGATGATCGGCAGGACCTCCAACCCGAGCACCAAGGGGAATCCGTATAGATAACTTGCGATTGATACTGTCGGGATGGTCAATCCAATACTGGCCAATGCCGAGCCCAAGGCCAAGTTCAAGCTTGTTTGCAATTGATCATTACGCGCTGCGCTCACCGCCGCAATTCCCTCCGGCAACAAGATCACGAAAGCAATGATGATCCCCACCAATGTCTTTGGAAGACCTTGCCTAACAAGCAACTCCTCAATGGGGTGCGCCAGTGATTTGGCAAGCAGGACAACAATTGCCAAGCTAATGAGCAGGAAAGTCAAGCTAACTGCAAAGGACCAGTTTGAGATGGCATTTTGATTTACCTTGTTCCCTTTCTCCTCCGGTACGAAATATTCCCTATGCGTGCCTGTTTGGGCCGAGATAAATGCGATATAAATGACCAAGCACGCAAAGATCTCAAAGATCAACTGGGGCTTGGTGTAGAAAGGGCCAGTTTGGCTATTCGTAAAGGTTGGCAGGATCATTGTGAACGCCACAATTGAAACCAACGACACCAAGGCGATCTTGACCGAATGGAACGAGAATGTTTGCGTATGGAATTTCCTGCTCCCAATAAAGAGGCTAAGCCCCACAATGCCGTTGAGTATCAACATTACCGCCGCATACACCGTATCTCTTGCGAATGAAGCGTACTCTTCGCCTCCGGTCCTCATCAACGAAATGATGATCGCCACTTCAATGATCGTAATGGAAACGGCTAGAATTATCGTTCCAAAAGGCTCTCCAACGCGGTGTGCCACAATTTCGGAATGGTGAACCGCCGTCATAACGGAAAGGATCAACAAGACCCCCGCAATGGCCTGATAATAAATATTATTGTCAAGAAGCCCTGAATAGTACAAGACGCTGGCTAGTAACGGAATGGAAGTCGTCCACTGGTACAGCTTCTTGACTTTTCTCATACGCTGCTTTTAGGCTTCAAGGCTCCAAAAGTACATTCATGGAACGGTCGCTCATTACGCGAGCAGCGCGCTTAATTACAAAATTGGTGAATGCAACCTTGGATGGTGCAGGTCGGAGGACGGACCATGGATGATCCGCTACGGTAGCATGGCTTGCCGGACCTTCCCCGGCTTGGCGGCGCCGTAGGCCCCGACACGAAGCCATGATTGGCCCTTCCTCTGAAACCCTTGCTGGCCGTACACTTCCACACACCGCCCTGGTAGCAGGCGGGTTCGCTACTAACCCTTCTGCATGGTCCAGGAAAAGAAAAGGCCATGTATCCACCCATGTAGCCCATCATCGACATTACCGGCCCGAAGATGGCGAAGGACATTGCCGAGGCATTGGTCAATATCGGTGATATTGAGATGGCGCGTGCCGATGCCAGCCCGGCGGGGGGCAAACGGGTGCTTTCCGCGCAGGAGAAGCCCTTTGCGGCAGGCCCAGAAGGAGCTGGGCAACCACGTTTCCGGGCACGGGAAATTCCGATGGTGGACGATAGCGATATCACAGCCACCGTAGTTCCCTTACCCGGCCTTCATCCAGTCGTGGATCGCATGAACGTTCATTTGACCTGTGGACACTTTGATCACCAGGTCGTACTCCTCATCATCGTCGGCTACAAGGTCAAGTCCGCAGGTGAGCGGTAGCAACCGTGATAGCAGGTATCCGGTACGCCAGGGCAAGTTCACTTCATCGATCTGACCCGTTCCCTCATCCATGCTTGGACCCCTTCCACTTGGACCTTGCCGGTGGCCACAAGGATGACCAGGTCATATTTCCCGTCTTCCGAAGCGAGGGGAGCAACCCCACCATCCTGCAGGATCAGTCGGGCCAAGACATATCCGGTATGCTTGTTCCCGTCGACAAACGGGTGCCCGGTGATGATGCCATGCAACATGGCCGCTGCCTTCTCCATGGCCGTCGGGAACAGGTCAGTTCCATCGAACGTTGCATAAGGCCGGTTCAGGGCCGCATCCAGAATTCCTTCGTCCCGCACGCCATCCGATCCGCCGAAGCGACGGATGAGCTCGCTGTGGTAGAACAGTGCCTCCGCCCGGCCGATCATTGCGCCAAGCGCTGGAGCAGGTCTTTGTCCTCCTCGATGTTCTTAAGGAAGCGCGCCATGCGGTCCATGGTGGCCCATTCACCTTTGGCCAGTTCCTCAATGGCCTCCAGTACGCGCCGCACCATGCTTGCCGGGGCCTGGTCCGGAATGTCCTTGATGCGCTCCAACATCAGCTGTTTGAGTTCCTTGGTGCTCATGGTTTGCCAAAGTTAGGCATGACCACGAAGCCTACCATCTGCCTAATTCCAAAGCAAAAGCCGCCCTCAAGGAACGGCTTTTGGCACGCAGGAAATTGAAATGCTATTCTACCAACCCCAAACGCTCGCATACCGCTTTGTAGTTGTTCAGGTCCACGCCGTTCAATGGCTTCATGTCCGAACCGGCAATCACGATAACCTTATAGGTAGATGTACCAGGTTGCGATGTAAGGACTCTTCATCGCTTCTCGCTATCCATCGCTTTCTATTTCAGGATGTATATGTCCGGGCCGGCGAGCTTAGGACCGTGAATATCAGCAAAAAGGGCAGGAGAAAGATTCGACACAGGATTCAGATTCGTTGACAATTTGATCCTTGAATACAAAGATTCCAGCATCGGGTCACAGGCAACTTGCGCAGAAGCTCGCTGAGCTGTTGGACAACGTGAACTTCCTACATCCATTCAGGGAAGGCAATGGAAGAGCACAAAGAGAGTTCATCCGGGCCTTGGCCTTGGATAAACGATTGCTGTTGAACCTGAACCCGCCGGATGACCAATCCGTGTATGAGCGCTATATGCAGGGTACGATCAACGGGGATGTTGCCTTGCTATCCGACTTGATCTTTGAACTCATCAACCCATAACCGATTGAATGAAGAGGCGATCGCACAGTGGGGTTTGCTTCTTCCCGCGCTTTCGCATCTTAGCGTGAGTCCGTACTGGCCAAGCGGATATACCCGCCACCCCGCCGTTACTTTGCAGCATGGCCAGTACGCAAGATCATCCGCTGCACTTAACGAATACGCTTACCCGGCGAAAGGAGCAGTTCATTCCCTTGAACCCCCCGCACGTGGGCCTGTACGTGTGCGGCCCCACAGTGTACAGCGATGTGCACCTGGGCAATGTGCGCAGTTTCCTCACCTTCGATGTGCTGGTGCGCTGGCTGCGCTACATCGGCTATACGGTGCGCTATGTGCGCAACATCACCGATGTGGGGCACTTGGTGGGCGATGAGGACGAGGGGGAGGACAAGATCGCAAAGCGGGCGCGGCTGGAGCAGCTGGAGCCGATGGAGATCGTACAGAAATACACCAATGGCTTCCATGAGGTGATGCGCCTGTTCAACATCCTGCCGCCCAGCATCGAGCCCACGGCCACGGGCCACCTGATCGAGCAGATCGGCATGATCCAGCGGATCATGGACAACGGCTACGCGTACGAGGTGAACGGCTCGGTGTACTTCGATGTGCCGAAGTACGCGGCGGAGCATGCCTACGGCGAACTGAGCGGCCGCAAGATCGATGAGCTGGTGGCCAATACACGCGGCACCGAGGGGCAGGAGGAGAAGCGCAGCCCGCTGGACTTTGCACTTTGGAAAAAGGCGGACAAGGGGCATCTGATGCACTGGCCATCGCCGTGGGGCGAAGGGTTCCCGGGCTGGCACTTGGAGTGCAGCGCGATGAGCACGAAGTACCTGGGGCAGACCTTCGATATACACGGTGGGGGAATGGACCTGAAATTCCCGCACCACGAATGCGAGATCGCACAGAGCGTGGCCGCCGATGGGCAGGTGCCGGTGCGCTATTGGGTGCACGGCAACATGCTTACGGTGAACGGGCGGAAGATGGCCAAGAGCGAGGGCAACGGCTTTACACCCGAGGAGCTGGTCACCGGCAACCACAAGCTGCTGGAGCGGGGCTACTCGCCGATGACGGTGCGTTTTTTCATGCTGCAGAGCCACTATGCCGGCACGCTCGATTTCAGCAATGCCGCCATGCAGGCCGCGGAAAAGGGGCTGCAGCGCTTGATGGCGGCCTACGAGCTATTGGAGCGGTTGAAACCCGGCACGGAGGGCGAGCCCTTTGATGTGGCCGCACTGCAGCAGGCCTGCCATGCCGCTATGAACGATGACCTGAACACGCCGGTGTTGATCGCGCATTTGTTCGATGGGGCGCGGGCGATCAACGGGGCGCATGCGGGCAACGTGAAGCTTTCGCAAAGCGATATTGACCTGTTGCGCAAGCTGTTCGGCGATATGCTTTTCACCGTGCTGGGCCTGGTGCAAGAAAAGGCGGAAAAAAGCAGCGATAACCTGGATGACGGCCTGATGAACGTGCTGCTCGGCCTGCGCGCGGACGCCAAGAACCGCAAGGATTTCGCTACCAGCGACCAGATACGGGACAAGCTGGCCGCCCTTGGGATAACCGTGCGCGATACCAAGGACGGCGTTACGTGGGAGCGGGGGTGAAGCCCCGGCGGAACCTGCGGCGCCAGAGCCGGTGGGGCGTATGTCTTAGTGCTTCACCCAGCGCAGGTACACCGGGCGGATGCCCTTTGCGGATACACGCAACGTATAGATGCCGGGATCAAGCGCGCTGAGGTCCGGAAATTCAGGCCGGGCCAGATTGAAATTCCGCACCGCGGCACCCTGTGCATTGAGCATGGTGACCCGGTAGCTGGCTGCCGGTGCCAGACCATCGATGAACAGGGATCCTTGCCCAGGGTTCGGGAAGAGGGAAGGCCCGCCTTGGCCGCTGAATTCCGGGGTGCCCAATTCAAAGTCGCAGCTTCCGGCAATGCCCGTTGAATAGAAGATGTCATCGTCCTGGAAACACCGGAGTCCTTGGACGGGGCCGTCCAGGCCCAGCGTGGCGTTGGGGTCCATGAAGAGGTTGAGGTAGCCGATGCGCTCCAGGATAGTATCGACAGCCAAGCCCTGGAATGGCGGATCGAAACTGACCACGGAGTACCGCAGGTCCTCTCCCGCGATGTTGGTGGTGCCGGTGCTGCCAACGGTTACCGTGCTGGGGCTGAACAACGGACCGGAGAGGGCCCAGCTGGCACCACTTTGCGCGGCAAGGTTGAACAGCATGCGCCATTGGGCACCGTCCCAATAGAACACCTGGTCCGCGGTGGACTTGGTGAGCACAGTGGGACGCGTGTGCGTGAAGGGTGCATTGGCCACATGGTCGTAGCCATTCACCGTTACCCGTAGCAACTGGGCCGTTTCCCCCGCCACAGTGGTATCGCCATCGTATTGCACGTGCGCCACACCGGTCTGGTTGCCGAACAGGCCCCAGTAGTCGTACCACCATTGGGAGCCCGATGTGCACCAAGTTTGCGGATACACACTCGCGCAGCACAAACCGGCCAACGCGAAAAGAGCCATGCGGTAATGATCGTTCATCGTTTGATCCATTTATGGGTTGATCGCATGCCCGACCGACCGGTTACGGTAACAAGGTAAAGCCCGTTTGCGAAATGTGGAACCTCCACGGTATACGGCCCGGTCAAATGAGTCTTTGCATGAATGAGTCTATTCTGCAGGTCATGTATCTCCAGCGTGAAATCCTCATTTTCCCGCCACTCCACATGCAGTATGTCAGTTGATGGGTTCGGCCAGATCCGTAATGGGCGGAGGTCGTTTTCGTTTTCATTGATTCCAACCGATGTGAAGGAAATGCGGGAGATCATGACTTGTTCCGGATGGTGGCCCTGATGGTCCGTTATTCCTTTGAACGCCCCAAAAATGTAGCAATCTCCGTTATCGAAGCATTTAAGTCCGTGGAGTCCGCCACCGGAAGGAAGCCACTCATTCGTTTCCGACCAAGAGTTGATACAATACCTTCCCAACCCTCCTCCTGCCCAACAATCCAACAGATTGCCCATGCTATCGATGCACGCAAGACCGTTACGCGCTTCGCCATTTATGCTTGTGAAGTATCCACCAACGATGATTCTCCCGTCATTCAACGGATGGAGCACCCGCAAGCTAGACCACATATTAGCAACAGTTGACACGCCATATCTGAACTCATTGCGATTATTGAATGTGCTATCGATTGTTCCATTCAAATTGATTCTTATTAAGTGGAGGGTGGTCCGAAGAACCGTGTTTGACGAAGTGGATCATTTTGCATGATTGGGTT
>JBIQIX010000022.1:0-21373 GCA_044507815.1 Flavobacteriales bacterium
GGGTCGCGAAACCCCTGCATATGCGACTTGGATGACCGGATTCTCCTGACCCCATGGGGGTCACACAGACGTTGTATTTGGCAACTGAAAACGGCCTTCGACCCTGTCGGGGTCGCAAAGGTGGCAGTTATCCTCTGCGACCCCTCCGGGGTCGTGAATCGCCTTGTAAATCCAGTTCAACTTTCTGCGACCATTTTCGGGTCGTGAAACTCCTGCATATGTGACTCGGATGACCGGATTCTCCTGACCCCATGGGGGTCACACAAACGTTGTATTGGCAACTGAAAACGGGATTCGACCCCATCGGGGTCGCACAGGTGGCGGTTATCCTCTGCGACCCTATTCGGGTCAGGAATTCCCGCGAATACAGTGATCTACTTACGCTCTTTACCATCCTTACCCTCTTTTCCGTCCTTACCCACATTACCCGCCAGGCCCGCCAGGTCCGTTGATGGAGATGAAGGAGAAGAAAGAGAGGAAGGATCGTGCTCAACACACCTGATACGGAATGGAGGAGCCGGGCTTTGCCATTCCTTTGGCGCATGTACCTTTGTGCATGGAAAAATCCACTGCTTCCTTGGCGCCTGCACAGGGTGCGCGCAGCCAGGCACCGCGCCGCCCCATGGACCGTTTTGCGGCGCAGGGCCTAACATACGATGATGTGTTGCTGGTGCCCGCCTATAGCGAGGTGCTGCCCCGCGAGGTTGATATTCGTACTCAATTCAGCCGCAACATCGCGCTGAACCTGCCGATCGTTTCGGCGGCCATGGACACCGTTACGGGTTCGGCCTTGGCCATTGCCATTGCCCAGCAGGGCGGCATCGGGGTGATCCACAAGAACCAGTCTGCGGTGGAGCAGGCGAAGGAAGTGCGCAAGGTGAAGCGCAGCGAAAGCGGCATGATCACCGATCCGGTGAAACTTGCCGAAGGGGCCTCCGTGGGTGATGCCCTGAAGTTGATGGCCGAGCACCGGATCGGCGGCATTCCCGTGGTGAACGGTGGCAACAAATTGGTGGGCATCGTTACCAACCGCGACCTGCGCTTTGAGCGTGCCCTGGCCAAGCCCATTGTGGAGGTGATGACCAGGGACAGCCTGGTAACGGCGAAGCAGGAAGTGGACATGGCGCAGGCCTCTGACATCCTGCAGGAGTACAAGATCGAGAAGCTGCCCGTGGTGGATGCCGAGGGCCGCCTGGTGGGGCTGATCACGTACAAGGACATCATCAAATTGAAAGAGCGGCCCAATGCGTGCAAGGATGCCATGGGCCGCCTGCGCGTGGCGGCGGCGGTGGGCGTGACCGGTGACAGCCTGGAGCGTGCGGCGGCCTTGGTGGAGGCGGGCGCCGATGCGCTGGTGATCGATACGGCCCATGGGCACCACATCGGGGTGCAGCGCATGCTGCGCGAGATCCGCAGCGCCTTTGCCCAGGTGGACCTGGTGGTGGGGAACGTGGCCACGGGCGCGGCCGCCAGGGCCCTGGTGGATGCCGGCGCCGACGCCGTGAAAGTGGGCATCGGGCCGGGCAGCATCTGCACCACGCGCGTGATCGCCGGGGTGGGGGTGCCGCAGCTCACCGCCATTTACGATTGTGCCGCGGCCCTGGCCGGCAGCGGCGTGCCCGTGATCGCCGATGGCGGCATACGGTACACCGGCGACGTGGTGAAGGCCATTGCAGCAGGCGGCGACAGCGTAATGATCGGGTCGCTCTTTGCAGGGGTGGAGGAAAGCCCCGGCGAAACCGTGATCTACGAGGGAAGGCGCTTCAAGACCTACCGCGGCATGGGCAGCCTGGAGGCCATGCAAAAGGGCAGCAAGGACCGCTATTTCCAGGACATGGAGGACGATATCAAGAAACTGGTGCCGGAAGGGATCAGTGGGCGGGTGCCGTTCAAAGGTCCCTTGCATGAGGTGGTGCACCAGCTTGAGGGCGGGCTGCGGGCCGGCATGGGCTACTGCGGTGCCGCCAACATCGGGGCGCTGCAGCAGGCCACCTTCATGCGGATCACCCCGGCAGGCATGCGCGAGAGCCATCCCCACGACGTGTTCATCACCCGTGAGGCACCGAATTACAGCGTGGGCTAAGGCCTGCGCTTGTCGTTCACGCCGATCCCGAACAGGGCGATATCGTACTTCACCGGGTCTGCCGCATCGAAGCGGCGCAGGGCTTGGGTGAGTTCCTCCACGCTCTTCCAATCATCCTGCTTGCGCAGCAGCAGCCCCAGTTCGCGGGCCACCCGGCCGCTGTGCACATCAAGCGGTATGTGCAACGCCGAGGGGGGTATCCGCTTCCAAAGGCCAAGGTCCACGCCCCGGTCGGCGGGGCGCACCATCCACCGCAGGAACATGTTGATGCGCTTGGCGTTGCTGCCGCGCGCGGGGTTGGCCACATGCTTGCCGGTACGCAGCTGGTGCGGCAGCTCGAAGAAGCGTTGGCGGAACAGGGCGATCATTTCCGCCATGGGCGGAAGCCGGCCGCCGCGGCCCTCCGGCAGGAAGGCAGCTTCCAGCCCGCCATGGTGCTGGTATACATGCCGCAGGGCAAGTACGAAGTGCCGAAGGTCGATGCCATTGAAGGTGCGGTGAACGAAACGGGCGGTGCGATCCAGCTCGGCGGCTGAGGCATGCAGCACGAACTCGTGCGGGGCCTGGTCCATCAACCCGGCCAGCCGCCAGGCGTTGGCAATGATGGTTTTCCGCTGGCCCCAGGCAATGGTGGCCGTTAGGAAGCCGATGGTCTCCACATCGCCGCGCTGCGCAAAGCTGCGGGGCACCTGGATGGGGTCGTCCTGGATGAACGCCGGCACGGCCAAGCGCTCGTAGGCCTCGTCCAGAAAGGCTTTCAATGCGGCATCGTCCTGTGGGCGATGGCCGGTTCCCGTGTTCCTTTTCTTCAAGGTATGCTGGTGGGCTGCAGTTTGGCAGGCGCCGTGGTTGACCGGCCTTGGCGGCTTGGCGCTTGGCCTCCATTCTCCTTGGCTGCGGAAGTATTGCCCATGGACGGTGAAGCCATGCGGTTTTCAGGTGCCCTGCGCGGGCGCACCGGCGGACGTGTCGGCGTTACGCGTTCCCGCTGTTTTAGTGTCCGTTCCCCGGGTTTGCGCGGGTCGTGTGGCAGGTCGGGCATTTCAACTTGGCCCGTTTTCACCGGGGGTACGTATTGCCCACCCGGGCGTGCTCCCTGCTCGTTGGCCCTGATGTGCTGCGCATCGGTGGAGCGATCGGGCACCAGCCCGGTGGTAAGCGTGTCCGGGCGGTCCCATGGGCAATCGATCATCACCGCTTCGGTGCGGGTGCCCCAGCTGGTGCAGGCCGTGGTGGTTTGCCCGGTGGCATCCATGATGGTGATGCAGCCTTCCGGCCCGGTGCGTTGGTCCTTCACCACGGTATAAGGCGCCGTGCCGCCCACCACATGCCAATTGAAGCTGCCCTGTTGGGTCACCTTGGTGCGGACCACCAGATCCTCGCCGCTCAAATGCGACCGGGTGCACACGTACTGCGTGACCACTTTGTCCTGGGCATGGATCACCACGAAAAATTTTTCGGGGCCGGTCGCCAAGGCGGGCAGGGCGGCAAGCATGAGGGGGAAGGTCAATATCCGCATGGCCGTGGGGAGTTGGACGGTTAAAGTTACGTGCGTGGAAATGGTGTTCAAAATGCCGGTCCGCATGGCGGCATTGGTCGCACGGCCACAATGATCGGGCCAGGGTCCCATAAATGCGGGCTGCCGCCTCAATCCTGCCGCTGCCAGTTCTTTTCGATCACTTCCAGCAATTCCGTGTGTATGGCACTGTTGCTGGCCACGATCTCCTCATCGAACACGGGGTCCTTGGCGGGGTGGAAACCGCTGACCTTTCCCCCGGCCTCGCGCACCAGCAGCACACCTGCGGCCACGTCCCAGCTGTTCAACCCGTATTCATAGAATGCCTCGAACCTTCCGCAGGCCACATAGGCCAGGTCTGCCGCTGCGCTGCCCAGGCGGCGGATGCCGCGGGTGCGGTGCATGAGCTCGCGCAGCAGGTCCATGTATTCGCTCTCGAAGCCGAAATCGTCATAGGGGAAACCGGTTGCGAGCAGGCTGTCCTGCAGCTGGTTGCGGACGGAAACGTTGATGGGCACGCCATTCATGGTGGCACCGCCGCCCAGCCAGGCCGCGAAGCATTCGTCACGCGTTACCTCCAGCACTACGCCGAGCTGTATTTCGCCATCCTTGATCAGTGCCACGCTGGTGCAGTAGCAGGGCACGCCGTGCACGAAGTTGGTGGTGCCGTCCAGCGGATCGATCACCCAGTTCAACCCCTCCACTTGTTCGCCGGTGCCTTCCTCGGCAATGAAACCGGCCTCGGGCAACAGTTTCTGCAGCCCGTCCACAAAGAGTTCCTCGGCCTGGGTGTCCACGTAGCTGACCAGGTTGTTGAGGCTTTTGCTTTGCACGCTGGCATCGGTGAAGCGCGGGGTTTCCTCGCGGATGAAGGCGGCCACCTTCTTGCTCAGCGCCACCACTTGTTCAGTCAGTTCCTTCAGCTCCATTTGCCTGTCTTTTTTTCAGTGCCCAAAGTGCGCCACCGCCGATCAATACCAGGGCCAGGCTGATCACTTCGGCTTGGGTCCACCGGCCCAGGAAGGGTTCGTTCACGCGTATTTTCTCGATCAAGAATCGTTCCACCCCGTTCATGATCAGGTACAGGGCGAACAGGGCGCCGGGCAGGCTGATGCGCTTGCGCAACCACCACAGCACGCCAAAAAGAGCGATGCACATGATGGTTTCGTACAGGGGCGTGGGGAATACCCCGGGCACCAGGTGGGTGCAGTAGCCGGGGAAGCAGGTGCCGTCGGTGATGGGCACGCCACTGTAGCCGCCGCGGTGCGGCCCCAGCACGGCATTCACGTTGTTGGGGTAGTCGTAGCTCCACAGCCACTGGGGGATCCAGCCCGGCTTGGGGGCGGTGTTGGCGATGCCCCAGTCGCCATCGCCGCTTACTTGGCAGCCCAGGCGGCCGATGCCGTAGGCGAGCATAAGGCCCGGTGCGGCAGCGTCCATGCTGGGCAGCACGGCCATGCCATTTTTGCTGAAGTAGCGCACCACCATGATGCCGGCCACAATGAGGCCGCCGTACATGGTAAGGCCCGATACCAGGTCCGCGATGTTGCCCGTGGCCAGCAGGTCCAGGAAGTCGCGTGGGCTTTCGAGCCAGTGGAAGACCTTGGCGCCGATGAAGCCCCACAGCGCAGCGGTGATGGTGATGTTGCCCGCCTGCTGGTGCGGATGCACGGTTACCGTTACCTCCTTGGGTTCCTTCAGGCGCTGCTTTTCCTTTTCGCGCCAAAGCAGCCATGCCAGCAGCGCGCCCACGGCCAGCCCGCCCACCAGGCTGCCCTTGCCGCTGAGCAGGAAGGCAGGCGGGTCCTGGGTCACTTCGCTGCCGTGCAGCACGATGTAGAGCCCTTTCCAGCCGATCACGAACCCGACCAGGCCCTGTATGATCAGTTCGCCGGTGGTGGCCGGCGCGCCTTGGAGCATTTTGCGCGTGGTGGGCAGCACCAGCCCCAGTTTTTCCTTGCGCTGCAGCTCCCAGGAGAGGGTGAGGTAGGCGGCTATGAAGGCCAGGGCCACGAAAAAGCCGAAGCTGTTCAGGAATTTAAGCACGGGCCAGTCCAGGCCGGTGAGGTCGTACAGCGCGTGGTAGAGGGTAGGGTACATGCGGTGCGGCTCAGGCGGCAGGCTGCGTGCGGGCGATCTCGTTGCGGGGTTCGCCGCGTACATGGCCCTCGGCACCAATGGTGCCCAGCAGGACGGGCACGGTGCGGTTCACCAGGCCCTGCGCGTTGGGCAGCGCCACGCGGATGTAATTGTCGGTATAGCCGAACAGCATGGGCTCGTTGCCGGCGTCCTCGCCGTGCTCCACCAGTACGGGGCGCACTTCGCCGAGGTGCTGGCCGTAATGGGCACGCACCAGCTTGTTGCCCAAGCTGCGCAGCTGCGCGGTGCGCTGGCGGCGCAGTTCCACGGGCACGCTGTCGGCCATGCGCACGGCGGTGGTGTTGGCCCTTTCGCTGTAGGTGAATACGTGCAGGTAGCTTACGGGCAGGCTGCGCAGGAAGCCGTGGGTCTTCATGAATTCGGCGTCGGTTTCGCCGGGTGTGCCGGTGATCACGTCCACCCCGATGCTGGCATGCGGCATGGCGCGGCGGATGTGGTGCACGCGTTCGGCGTACAGCGCGGTGTCGTAGCGGCGGCGCATGCGCTTCAATATGTCGTCGCTGCCGCTTTGCAGGGGCAGGTGCAAGTGCGGCATGAAGCGGCTGCTGGAGGCCACGAAGTCGATGACCTCATCGGTGCACAGGTTGGGCTCGATGCTGCTGATCCTGAACCGTTCGATCCCTTCCAGGCGGTCCAGCTGCCCGATGAGCTGAAGGAAGGTCTCACCCTGTGCCCGGCCGAAATCGCCGGTGTTCACCCCGGTGAGCACGATCTCCTTTACCCCCAATGCCGCAATGGCCTTGGCGTGCTGCAGAGTTTCCGCCACGGTGGCGCTGCGGCTGCGGCCGCGGGCCAGCGGAATGGTGCAGAAGGAGCAGAAGTAGTCACAACCGTCCTGCACCTTCAAAAAGGTGCGGGTGCGGTCCTGTGCGTTGTAAGAGGGCACGAATTGCTTCACTTCCTTGATCGCGCCGTAGATGGCCCGGCCATGTTCCTGCTTGACCTGGAGCGCGGCGATGTGTTCGGCAAGGTCGAATTTTTCCCCCGCCCCAAGCACCAGGTCAACCCCCGGTATGGCGGCGATCTCCTCGGGCTTCAATTGAGCGTAGCAGCCCACCACGGCAATAAAGGCCTCGGGGTTGATGCGGCGGAAGCGCCGCACGATGCGCCGGCATTCCTTGTCGGCATTTTCGGTAACGCTGCAGGTGTTCAGCACGAACACGTCGGGCATTTCCTCCTCGCGCACCCGGGCATAGCCCGCATCCTCCAGCGAACGGGCAAGGGTGCTCGTTTCGGCGAAGTTGAGCTTGCAGCCCAGGGTATGGAAGGCGGCTTTGCGCGGTGTGCTCATGATGGGCCGCGAAGGTACCTGTCCGCCAGCAACCTGCGGATTTCCATGCGCAAGGTGCGGGCAAACCGGTGCCCGGCCGCCCGCAGCACTGCTACGTAATGCACCGTAATTTTCGTTTGGCATGGCAACTGCAAGGGTGGCGCTGCGTCAAACCCGAACCGATACCTTTCCATGGCCCGAACGATATTCCTTTTCAGCCGGCCGGCCCTTGCTGTTGCCACGGTTATACTGGTGGTGCTGGCCGTGGTGATCCTGGTGTGCGCGTACCAGCCCGCTTGAAGCGGATTACCTTGCGGCCGTGCAACGTGCGGCTTTCTCTTTTCTGCTGTTGCCCTTGCTTGCGTGGGGGCAGGAACAGCCCCATGCCCTGCTTTGGAAGGTGAGCGGCCAAGGGTTGGCGCGCCCCAGTTACGTGGTGGGCACCATGCACAGCCGCGATGCGCGGGCGTTCAGCCATGTGGGCGAATGGCTTTCGCTGATCGACCAAGTGGATGCCGTGGCCGGTGAACTCGATCTTACCGATCCGGGGTCCGAGGCCTTGGCCATGGCGCGCGGCATGTTGATGCCCGACGGCCGCTCCTTGGCCGACCTGTACAGCGGTCGCAAGCACAGGCAGGTAAAGCAGGCCATGGAGGGGAAACTGGGCCCCATGGCCATTATGGCCGACCGGATCAAACCGTTCTACCTGATGGCCATGTTGAGCGAAATGGGCATGCGCAACGACAGCGCCATGGTGCTGGACCAATACCTGCAGCAGAAGGCAAGGGAGGCCGGCAAACGGGTGCTGGGCGTGGAGACCGTGAAGGAGCAGATGGCCGCCGTGGATGACCTGCCGTTGGAGGAACAGGCGGACATGTTGTATGAGATGGTGCGCAAGGATTTCCACAGCAAGGAGCTGGACCGGATGATCGAGGCCTACGCGCGGCAGGACCTTGCGGAATTGGCCAAGCTGGCCAGTGCTTCGGGCATGAGCGACAGTTTCAGTCAGCGGCTGCTGCTGCAGCGCAACCGGGTGATGTCCACACGTGTTGATAGCCTGATGCAGGAAGGCGGTGCCTACATGTTCGCCTTCGGGGCGGCCCACCTGCCCGGCAAGGACGGGGTGCTGGGCGCCCTGCAGGAGATGGGCTACACGGTGGAGCCCATAAAGGCCGCGGGGCGCAGCGGCACGCCTTGAACCAACCCGCGATAGAACACTTTGCAGCAGGACTTCTACTAGGCAAACGCTTCGCTGTGTTCCCACCGCCTTCGGCGGCCACTCAGGCTTTGGTCAATATGGCCTGGCTGTTCCTCCTCAACGAAACTCCTGCTGCCATTTCGTTCTGGCCCCGCTCCGGATCCTGCTCACGATCCGGGTATTAGGGCCTGACACCTAAGGAACAGGTGATGGGGTGGTGGTCGCTGAGCTCATCGGGCAACGTGCGGAAACCCCAGGAGCGGAACTGCGGCCCGTGCATGATGTGGTCGATGCGGAAGCTGGGGACATCGCCGATGTAGGTGTTGCCGAAGCCTTGGCCACTTTCCGCAAAGGCATCGACCAGGCCCGAGCGCAGCAGCTCGTGGTAGCTGTAGCTCATGGGGGTGTCGTTCAGGTCGCCGCAGTACACCACCGGCCATGGGCTGGTGCGCATGTGCGCGGTGATCATGGCCACCTCGTTGGCGCGGCGGATGAAGGCGTCCTTGATCCGCGCCATGATGCGCCCCCCCGCGCGGGCGAGGGAGTCGCTGCCGCCGCCCTTTTCCAGGTGCCGTATGAACTGGTAATCGCCATCGCCGAACCGCAGGCTGGCCAGGTGCGCGGTATAAACGCGGATGGTGTCGGTGTTCACCGCAATGTCCGCCCACAGGCACAGGTTGTTCAGCTCATCGGGGAAGTGGAGGCTGCCGTGCCGCAGGATGGGATAGGTGCTGAAGATCGCGATCCCCAGGTACTGGTCGCCCCGGGTGTGCACGGTGTAGGCATCGGCGCAGTGGGTGAAGCGGTAGCTGGTGAGCAGGGTGTCCTTCACCATCAACGGATTGCCCGGCCCCACGTTCAGGAACTCCTGCATGCACAGGATGTCGGGGTCCTCCACGCGCAGCAGCTCCATGATCTCGTCGCGCGTTTGCTGGTTGTGCGACCAGTTGTACAGGTTGAACAGGCGCACATTCCAGCTCATGAGGGTGAAGGGGTTGCGCACGTTGCCGGGCGCGGTGGTCCGGCCGAAGGGTTGCACGTACTGGCCCAGGAAGGCCCAGCCCAGGAGCACGGCGAGCAGCGAGGGCAGCATGCGCTTGCGCCGGAACAGCAGCCACCAGCCCACAAAGGCGAGGTTAGCCCACAGCAAGTAGGGGTAGGCCATGCCAAAGAAGGCCAGCGGCCACCAATGCTGTGGATTTACGCGGGTGCTGGCGTAGGCGAGCAACAAGGCCAGCACGGCCAGCCCGTTTGCCCACCACACCGGGCGGTGCCAGCGGGAAACACGCTTGCGCACGGTATGCGCCGGTTCAAAGGCCATTGCCGCTTTTGAACAGGAAATCGCGCTCCTCCCGCGTAAGGCTATCGTATCCCGAGCGCGAGATCTTGTCCAGGATGGCATCCACCCGGGCCTGCTTCTGGCGCTTGTCGCTGTTGAAATCGGCGTCCGACCGGCGCCGGCGGGTTGCCCCGGGTGCTTTTTCCACCCGCAGGCGCGAGCGGTGCCGCCGCTTGAAAAGCCCGCCCAACCCTTCCAGCCGCGTAATGAATGCGCCGGACCAGTCGTTGCCCTTGGCCAGTTGCTTGGCGGCCAGGTACCCGTACAGCGCCCCGCCCAAATGGGCCAAATGGCCGCCGGTGTTGCTTCCGTCGCGGATGGCGATCAGGTCCAGCACCAGCACGGCCAGGCCGATGTACTTCAGCCGCACCGGGCCGATCAAAAAGAGGTTCACCACCATATCCGGCCGGTAGGCCGCAATGCCGATGAACACGCCCATGACCGCGGCCGAGGCACCGAGCATGGGGCCGTTGCTGCCCAGGGCCAAATGGTTGGGCATGAACGAGCCCATGAAGTAGAAAAGAAAACCGGCCAGCCCGCCCAGCAGGTAGTTGCCCAACAGGCGCTTGCCACCCAGGATGCCTTCGAAGATCTGCCCGCTGTACCAGAACATGATCATGTTCCAGAACAGGTGCATCGGTGCGTGATGGGTGAACATGTACGTGACCGGCGTCCATGGTTTGGTGATCAGTTGGGCGGGGTCGCTGGTGCCCATGAGCTGGTGCAGCAGCAGGTTGCCCAAGCCGCGCAGGTTGAGCAGCCAGCCGATCAGCTCCACGGCCCACACGCCGATGAAAACGGCGATGTTGATGATCAGCAGCCGCTTGAGCATGCCGCCGGTCTGCCAGTGCTGCCGGATGTCAGAACCGATGGACATGGTGTGGCCGGTATTTGATGCGTTGGCTGAAAGGTACGTGCTGCTTTGCGCAACGCACGGGGCAGGAATGGAACGTTCCGCTGCACATCAGAAAATGCCTTTGCGCCGCCAGTGCCTGATCAGGAAAAAACCGAAGATCAATCCGCCCAAGTGCGCGTAATGCGCCACATTGTCGCCGGGCCGCTGGCTGATGCCGGAGAACAACTCCCACAGGCCGTAGAGCGCCACGAAGTACTTGGCCTTGATGGGCACGGGCAGGAAGAGGAGCATGAGCTCCACATTGGGGAAGAACATGCCGAAGGCGATCAACAGGCCGAAGATGGCGCCGCTGGCGCCCACCATTACCCCGGCATAATTCCAGAACATGGCCTTTACCGCCTCGCCGCTGCCGGGGTGTGCCCGCACCACCTCGGCCATGCGCTGGTCGGCATCATCGGCGCTGATGTGGCTGGCCACCACGATGCTTTTCACCTCCTCCGTGCTAACGCCAACGGCGTGCAGGGCATCCACCGTGGCCTGCGTTTCCCAGGCGCTTACGCCCATTTGCAGCGCGGCGGCGCCCAGGCCGCAGAGCAAATAATAGTTGAGGAAGCGCTTGGATCCCATGACCTGCTCAATGGGGCCGCCGAAAATGAACAGGGCGAACATGTTGCTGGCGATGTGCCAATACCAGCCGCTGCCACTGTTGGGGCCGGCATGCAGGAACATGTGCGTGATCACCTGCCAGGGCTTGAAGTCGGGCGAGCCCATTTCATGCAGGCCCAACAGGGTGTCCAGCACGCTGCGGCCCAGGGAGTCGGTGCCCATCACGATCTTCAGCAACAGCATCAGGCCGTTGATGATGAGCAGGTTCTTCACCACCACGGGCAGCCGCGATGCGGGGTTCATCATTCCGTTCATCCGCGTTCGAATCGTTCGTCCAGTTCTTTTTGTCCGTAGGTGACCAGGATGGGCTTTCCGCCCGGGGTGAAATAGGGCATTTCGCAGGCGAAGAGCCGGTCGATCAAGTGGTGCATTTCAGCGGTGCCCAGCACTTTCACGGATTGTTGCAGCGCGCTGCGTGCCATGCTCCGGGCCAGGGTGGCATGCCGCTCGCTCCTGAGCGAACCCCCTTGTGCATGGGTCTGTTCGAGCAGCTGCGCCATCAGTTCCGCCGGATCGTCCACCGGGCTTTCGGCAGGCATGCCGTTCACCACTATGCTGCGGCCGCTCAACGGTTCCACCAAAAAGCCGAGTGCGTGCAGCTCGGGCAGGATCGAGGTAAGCAGGGCATGGTCGGTGGCGCTCAACTCCATGCTCACCGGAAAAAGCAGGGCCTGGCTGCTGCCGCCACCATGTTCCAGCGCGTGCATGGCCTCTTCATAGGCGATCCGCTCCAGCGCCCGCTGCTGGTCCACCACCGCGAAGCCGCTCTTCACCTGGGCCAGTATGTACCGGCCCAGCAGTTGGAAAACGGGCTGCTTGCCCGCGCCCTGCAGGTCCAGCGATGTGGCGTGGGCGGTGTCCGGCACGGGCAGGGCGGGGTGTTCGGGCATTTGGCGCAGACCCAATTCCTCGTTGCCCAGGTTGATCATTTGCTGCCATCCGGCGATGGCGGCGGTGGAGGGGAGGTCGTGCGGCCGCCAGCGCCCACTGCCGATCGGCGGTTCCGCGGGCACAGCGCCCGTGGGGGTGGCCCCCAGCAACAGCGCGGGCTCGGGCTCGAAATCGATGCTGGGCGTAATGTTGAAACGGCCCAGGGCACGGCGCACGGCGGCATGCACAATGGCATTCACGGCGCGGTCGTCGCGGAACTTGATCTCGGTCTTGGTGGGGTGGATATTGATGTCGATCCACGCCGGGTCCAGTTCCAGGAACAGGAACCACCCCGGGTAGTTTTCCTTGGCGATCAGCTCGGCGTAGGCCTTGCGCACCGCGTGCTCGAGGTAGGGGTTGCGGATGAAGCGCTGGTTGACGAAGAAGTACTGTTCGCCGCGGCTGCGCTTGGCAAATTCGGGCTTGGTGATGAAGCCTTCCACGCGCACCAACCCCGTGGCCTCTTCCACCGGTACCAGCCTTTCATCGTACTTGCGGCCGAACAGGTGCACGATGCGCTGGCGTTCGTTGCCGGGTTCCAGGTGGAACATTTCCTGTTCATTGGCCACCAGCTTGAAGCGGATGCCGGGGTGCGCCAGGGCCACGCGCTGGAACTCCTCCAGCACATGCTTCATTTCCACGGCATCGCTGCGCAGGAATTGCCGGCGTGCGGGCACGTTGTAGAACAGGCTGCGCACCATGATGTTGGTGCCGGCCGGCGTGGCCACCGGTTCGTGCGCCATGGTGCGGCTGCCCTCGATCAGCAGGCGCGTGCCCAGCTCATGGGCGGCGGGCCGGGTGCGCATCTCGATCTGTGCAATGGCCGCGATGCTCGCCAGCGCCTCGCCCCGGAATCCCTTGGTGCGCACCGTGTTCAGGTCGTCGGCCGAGCGGATCTTGCTGGTGGCGTGCCGCTCGAAGCAGGTGCGTGCGTCGGTGGGGCTCATGCCTTGCCCGTCGTCGATCACCTGTACCAGGGTGCGCCCGGCATCCTTTATCACCAGCGTGATCTGGGTGGCGCCCGAATCCACGCTGTTCTCCAGCAGCTCCTTTACCACGCTGGCCGGGCGCTGCACCACTTCGCCCGCCGCGATCTGGTTGGCCACATGGTCGGGAAGGAGGCGTACGATATCGCTCATGCCAGTGTGCGGGCCATGGCCCAGCGCAAAGATGCGGGTGATCCGCCAAAGGCCCCTGCAACCGCCGCTACTCCTTCATAAAGCGGAGCACCGTGCCGGCGGCTTGCCCGCCCCCCAGGTGCATGGTGTAAACGCCCGGCGCCAACGGCCCCGTGCCCAGCACCAGCCGGCCCTCACGGGCCCGCCCTTCAAGCACCTTGCGGCCTTGCGCATCGGTGATCCGCCAGAATGCGCCCGGCGTGGCGCCCTCCACCACCAATTGCCCGCGGCAGGGGTTGGGCCAGGCGTGCAGCGCGGTACCACCCTGCTCGGCCACGCCAACGTTGTTCTGCAGGTAGAACATGGCATTGCCGTCGTCGGCGATCATCATCGGGTACAGCGGGGCCGTATGCCAAAAGACAACATCGCCCTCCTGGCTGATCACCAGCGCCACGTCCGGCACCGTGGCCATGGGCAGCACCAGGGTGCCATGCCCAGCGTAGGTCCAGTGCTTCGAGCTGTTGCTGCTGGCCGTGGCATAGGTGTCGGTAAAGCTTTCCCCCAAGGCGAAGGGGAACTTCATCACCTTCACCGGGTCGGTGTAGATCACCGGGTTGGAAAGGCCGAGGTTGCGGTCCCACAGCTGTATGCCCTGCTCATCGATCTCCAGGTAATAGTAGGCCGATTGGCCGGGCACTTCATGGATCCAGGCCCAGTTGGCCTGCGGGAATTGATCCTCGAAGGGCGTGGAGCCGGTGGGGTGGAAGTGCATGGTGCCCACCTCGGCCAGGTTGAGGCTGGCGAAATCCCAGGTCTGGCCCGCACCGGTGCCGAGGTTGGAAAGATCAAGCGCCGTGGCCGGCTGGTGCATGGTGGTGGAAACGCCCCATGGACCGAGCTGGCCATGCTGGATGGTTTGCGCGCCGGCCGAAAGCGCAGCTGTGGCAAGAAGAAGGGTAGTGAGAGTTTTCATGTGTGGAGATCGGAGTTGTTGGCAAAGAAAGCGCAGGGGCGGGATCCATGGGAAAAAGTCCTTCGCGCGCCGCACATGCCGAAACTATCTTCGCGCCAGCAAATCCCCCCGCATGAAATTCCTGATGCTGCTGCCCGCCCTGTTTTTGGGCCTTGGTCTTTCGGCCCAACAGGCCAAGTACACCAGTTACGGCGATGCCATTACCCCCGATGGTGCGATCGCCATGGCCGAATTTGAAAAAGCCGCCGCCACGGCGGATTCCTTGGCGGTGAAGGTGAAAGGCGAGATCATTTCCAGTTGCACGAAGAAAGGCTGCTGGATGACGGTGAAAATGACCGACGGCAGCCCCATGATGGTGCGCTTCCGCGATTATGGCTTCTTCGTGCCCAAGCAGGGCCTGGAAGGCAAGGAGGTGGTGATGCAGGGCCGGGCCAGGAAAGAGGAGACCAGCGTGGCCATGCTCCGCCATTACGCCGAGGATGCCGGCCAGAGCAAGGAAGAGGTGGAGGAGATCACCGAGCCCGAGATCAGCTGGAAATTCGAGGCCGACGGCGTGTTGGTGAAGGAATAATGACGGGAACCAAGGGCCGCATGGCCATTGCGGTGCACGGTGGGGCCGGTACGCTGGACCCCGCCCTGATGACCCCTGAAAAAGAGAAAGCGTACCGCAGCGCGCTGCAACTGGCGGTGCGCCGCGGCCACGGGCTGTTGGCCGGCGGCGGCAGCGCGCTGGATGCGGTGGAGGCCGCCGTGCGCGTGCTGGAGGACTCGCCCCTGTTCAATGCCGGGCGCGGCTCGGTGTTCAATGCCGGGGGAAAGCATGAGATGGACGCCGCCATCATGGAGGGCGGCACCCTGCGCGCTGGGGCCGTGGCCGGGGTTTCCAATGTGAAGAACCCGATCACCCTGGCCCGCCGTGTAATGGAGAACAGCGGCCATGTGCTGCTCAGCGGGCATGGCGCCTTCGAGTTTGCCTATCGCGAAAAGCTGCAGTTGGAGGACGACCAGTATTTCTTCGACCAGTACCGCCACGATCAATGGCAGGAGGTGCGCGGCAGCAGCGAGGTGCGCCTGGACCACAGCACGGGCGAAAGGAAATTCGGCACCGTGGGCGCCGTGGCGCTCGATGCGCACGGCCTATTGGCGGCCGCCACCAGCACCGGCGGCATGACCAACAAGCGCTGGGGCCGCATCGGCGACAGCCCCGTGCCCGGCGCGGGTACCTATGCCAACAACGCCAGCTGCGCCGTTAGCTGCACCGGCAACGGAGAGGCCTTCCTGCGGGCGGTGGCCGCACATGAGGTGCACGCCCTCATGGCCTACAAGGGCCTTGCACTGCAAGAAGCCGTGCGCGAGGTGGTGCACGTGAAACTGCCCCCGCTGGACGGCGAAGGCGGGCTGATCGCCGTGGACGCGAACGGCCAAGTGGTGCTCGACTTCAATTGCAGCGGCATGTACCGAGCACGCATCGACCACAGGGGGGAGGAGGTCGCTATTTATAAAGATGTATAGATTACTGGGGCTTTCGCGCGGTCGGGTAAGCTGCAACTGCACTATCTCTTTCTATTTGCCACTCAAGCGCAACCGCTTGCTCAATACTATCCATCATAATTTGTCGAGCATTCATTAGTCCTACTATGTCGCAAGGGGCTCCATGCGGATCCCCAATCAGGATGTCATTTCCCACAAATCCACCAATTAGATGCGCACAGCTATCAACAGTGAATGTGAGCAATGTCATACTCGACTTTTTTACCCCAAAGGCATTTGGTGCCATTACTGTAAACATAACCGTAATGCTATCGCCTACTGAAGTGAAGGTTGCCTTCTCCATGTCCGGCCATTCTGCCGAGTCAGGATATTTTAAAATTCTGTGAGTTTCGCTGATGGCACGATTGAATGCCATTTCCTGTTCTCGACTAATCTTCGGATTCTGACAAGCTAGGAATAGGCCAAGCGCACCTAGAATTGGTAAATACGATTTCATGTCTCAAATGTATGTTCTTTTCTGTTAAGTCCACAGCGTTCTCCAGTTCATGTATTCTTCAGGTGAATACCTCATTTCCGAGTATCATATGCTGCCAGTCAACTGTCTGTTTTTTGGAAGCGCAGATTCCAGAATAGACTTGCATCTTTGCAGCCCCCAAATGAGGGAACCAAACAAAAACGCCACACATGAACCGTAACCTGTTGATTTTCCTCGGCATCATTGTCATCATCGCCCTGTGGGCCATCAGCTTCCAACGCGGCATGGTGGGCATGGATGAGGCCGTGACCGCACAATGGAGCAACGTGGAGAACGCCTACCAGCTGCGGGCCGACAAGACCAAGAACATCGTTGAGATCATCAAGGGATCGGCCGATTTCGAGCAGAAGACGCTTACCGATGTGGTGGAGGCCCGCGCCAAGGCCACCAGCATACAGCTCAACGCCAACGACCTCACCCCCGAGAAAATGGCTGAATTCGAAGCCGCCCAGCAGCAATTCTCTGGCGCACTTAGCCGCCTTATGGTTACCGTGGAGCGCTACCCCGACCTGAAGACCACGACCGCCTTCAGCAACTTCCAGGCACAGTACGAGGGCATGGAGAACCGCATCGGGGTGGAGCGGCGCAAATTCAATGACCTGGCCCGCGAATACAACGCCAAGGTCAAGCGCATCCCCAACAACTTCCTGTCGGGCATCTTCGGCTTCACGCCCAAGCCCTACTTCCAGGCGCAGGAAGGCACGCAGAACGCACCAGACATCAGCTTCGGCAAGTGAACAGGCCCCCCGCCATCCACGAATGGCTCAGCGATGCTGAACTAAAGCGCGTGCGCCAGGCCGTGCGACAGGCCGAAAAGCGCACCAGCGGCGAGATCAGGGTGCACTTGGACATCGCCATCATGGACCATGTGCTGGACCATGCCGCCTACGTGTTCCAGGACCTGGGCATGCAGAACACCAAGGAGCGCAACGGCGTGCTGCTGTACGTAAGCGTGCCCGGCCGCAAGGTGGCCGTGATCGGCGATGCCGGCATACACGCCAAGCTGGGCCAGGCCTATTGGCAGGATGTGCTGGACACCGTGCTCGCCCATTTCAAGCAGCAGCGGTTTTGCGATGGATTGTGCACGGGCGTGCAAATGATCGGTGAAAAATTGGCCGAGCATTTCCCCTGGCAGCGCGATGATGTGAACGAACTCAGCGACGACGTAAGCTTCGGCCAATGAAAAAGTGCACCTCCCTTTTCCTGGTGCTGCTGTTCTTGGCTCCCCTGGCCCGGGCGCAAAAACCGGCTCCCTGCCTGCCGGCACGCCCTGCCGACCAGGACCGGCTCGTATTCCAATACACCGATTTCCTTCCACCCGACCAGGCCGGGCAGCTCAATGCCAAGCTGGTGAGCTTTGCCCGCGAGACCAGCAACCGCATAGCCGTGGTGGCGGTGGATACGCTTTGCGGCTACCCGCCCAGCGATTACGCCTTCCAGCTCGGCGAAGCCTGGGGCCTGGGCAAGAAAGGGATCGATAACGGCGTGCTTGTGCTGGTGAAGCCCCATGGCGCTGCGGGCGACCGGCACGTGTACATCGCCGTGGGCTATGGGCTGGAGGGCGCCATACCCGACCTTACCGCCAAGCGCATCGTGGACGAGGAAATGATCCCACGGTTCCGCAACGGCGATTTTTATGGCGGGGTGGACAAGGCCACCGATGTGCTGATGGGCCTGGCCAAAGGGGAGATCAATGCCGAGAGCTATGGCGAGCAGCCCGGTGCGTGGATACCGGTGGTGGCGATCCTGCTCTTCTTCACCTTCATCTTCATTTCCATCGCCGCGCGCACCAAGCGCTACGCCAAGCTGAACGGCATCGACTTCTGGGCCGCCTGGATGCTGATGAACGCGGCCAGCTCCAAGCATGGCGGCAAGTGGGGCGGCTTCTCCGGCGGCGGTGGCGGCTGGGGCGGCGGCGGTGGCGGCGGCTTCGGCGGTTTCGGGGGTGGCAGTTTCGGTGGTGGCGGCGCAGGCGGTTCCTGGTAAATGACCGGTTACAAGAAGTGGATCTTCGGCAGCTTGGGCTTCGTGCTCACCGGCACCCCCATTGGTGCGGTGGTCGGTTTTGCCCTGGGCGCGCTCATGGACAATGTGGAGGGCAATGGCGTGGCACGGCCCAAGGTGGGCCCAGGCCGGCCCGGCCAGCCGCAGGGCGCCACCTCCAGCGACCTTGCGCTTAGCCTGGTGGTGCTGACCGCCGCCGTAATGAAGGCCGACGGCCGCTCCACCCACGGCGAGCTGGGCCATGTGCGCCGCTTCTTCGTCCAACAATTCGGCCCACAGCATACCGCCGAGCTGCTCCGCGTGCTACGCGATGTGCTCAAGCGCGAGATCCCCTTGCGCGAGGTATGCCTGCAGATCCGCGGACACCTCAGCCATCCCGAACGCCTGCAGGTCATGCACTACCTCATCGGGCTGGCCCATGCCGATGGCGCCGTGCACGTGGCCGAGCGCAATGTGCTCGAGCGCATTGCGGCCGACATGGGCGTGAGTGAAAAGGACCTGGCCTCGCTGGATGCCATGTTCCGCGGGCCATCCGTGCAAAGCGCCTACACCATCCTGGAAGTGGATCCCAAGGCCAGCGATGAGGAAGTGAAGAAAGCCTACCGCCGCATGGCCATGAAGCACCACCCCGACCGATCGGCGCACCTGGGCGAAGAATTCCAGAAGGCGGCCGCCGAGAAGTTCAAGAAGGTTCAGGAGGCCTGGGAAAGGGTGGCCAAGGAGCGCGGGCTGAAGTGATCCCCGGCCTGCGGCCGTTATGCGGGCGCGTTTTTACTCCGGTTTCAGCGGGCGTCCCACCCGCACCAAGGACACCTCGCGCGGTGCCTGGATCACCAGCGGAACCTGCTCCACCACCGAAACATTCGGGTCCAGCCCCATGGCGTCGCGGTCGCTTTGCGTAAGGCTCTTCAGCGCGAAATAGATGTCCAGCACCACTCCGTCGCGCAGGCTGAATTCGTTTTCCACGGAAAGCACGCGCTCGGTGATCACGTACAGGATGTCGGTATGGAAATCGCCCTTCTTGATCGATTCGTACTTGTTGCGGAACACCAGCTCGCGGTCCGCGTCCAATTCCTCCAACACCCTGCGGAAAAGCAGGTTCACGCGCGGCTGCACGCGGAAGCCGAGATTGAAATCCACCCGGATCACCTTGTCGTCCACCAGTTCGGTCACCTTGTATTCCATGGTGTACGGCTCGTCGGTATAGTTCACGTGGATGAACCAGTAGATCTCCGCACGCTTCACCTTGCGCGCCAGCAGGCTGTTGATGATCTGCCGTTCCACCTCCAGCGGATTGTTCGCCTTGGTGAGGTAGGCCAAGTGGGTGGCGTACTTGGGGATGTCCTTGTCGGCGCTCAACTCGCGCAGCGCATCGGTGTATTCGGTCAGCGGCACGAACTGGATGAAACGGTTCACGATCTTGCGTGCGCGCCGCCAGGTGAACATTACGCCCAGCGCCAACACCACGGCCACCAGCAGCAGCGGGTAGTGCAGGATCTTCACGGCGTTGGCCACGAAGTTGGCCAGCTCGATGCACAGGAACAGGCCGATCACGCTGAACACCAGGACCCAGTGCCAGTGCCGCAGGTACTTCAGGTAGCCGAACAGCAGCAGGGTGGTCATCAGCATGGCCACCACGATGAAAAAGCCGTAGGCCGCCTCCATGTTGCCGCTGCTGCGGAAATAGAACATCACGCCCACGCAGCCCGCCCACAGCAGCCAGTTCACGCTGGGGATGTAGATCTGTCCGCGCACCACGGTGGGGAACTTCACCCGCACACGCGGCCAGAAGTTGAGCGTAATGGCCTCGTTGATCAGCGTGAACGAGCCGCTGATCACCGCCTGGCAGGCCACCACGGCCGCCAATGTGGCCACGGCAATGCCGGTGAGGCGGAACCAGTCGGGCATCAGTTCAAAGAAGGGATTGCGCGTGCCCAACAATTCGCCTTCCTGCCCCAGCAACCAGGCGCCCTGGCCCATGTAGTTCGCCACCAGCGCCACCTTCACAAAGCCCCAGGTCGCCCGGATGTTCCCCCGGCCCACATGGCCCATGTCATTGAACAGCCCCTCGGCACCGGTGGTGCACAGGAACACCGCGCCCAGCAGCCAAAAGCCGCCCGGATAATTCGCCAGCAGGTCAATGGCATAGGCCGGATTCACGCAGGCCAGCACGCCCGGCGCGTAACGGATCTGCGCAAAGCCCAACACCGCCAGCATGCCGAACCAAATGAACATGATGGGGCCGAACGCGAAGCCCACCACCTTGGTGCCGAAGCGCTGGAAGAAGAAAAGAAGGCTGATGATCACCACCACGATCCACACCGTGGTGTTGGAACCCGGCGAGATCACCCCGGAGAAAAGGTCCACTCCATCAAGGCCCTCGATGGCGGAGGAGACGGATATGGGCGGTGTAAGGATGCCGTCGGCCAGCAACGTGGCGGCGCCAATGGTGGCCGGCACCCAAGCCCAAGGCCCAAAGCGCCGCACCAGGGCGTAAAGGGAGAAGATGCCGCCCTCCCCGCGGTTATCGGCCTGAAGGGCCAGGAACATGTACTTGAACGTGGTGAGCAGGGTGAGCGTCCAGATGATGCAGCTCAGGCCACCCAGCACCACCCGGCTATTGATGGGCACATCCTCGCCCACCACCGCCTTGAACACGTAAAGCGGCGAAGTGCCGATATCGCCGAAAACAATGCCCAGTGTAACCAGCATGCCCGCCGCGGTCAGCGGATGCTGGTGAGCCTTGTGCGTTAACATGCGGGTAACCTAACGGGGAAAAGGGGGGCGAAAGTAGCATCCGTGCTTTTCAACAAGCATTCCCTGGCCAATGGAAATTGGCGGTCCGTGTGGATTGGTGACCCCGGAAGGGGTCACACACCGTTGAAGGTAAATCCAAAAAAAGGCCACTACGACCCCGAGGGGGTCGCACATCCTTCGCATTCAATGGGAATGATCAGTGTGCATCCGTGTGCATCTGTGGTTTGAACCAGGCCCTGATCCGTGGCCATCAGGAGCACGGCCGTGCTTGACCCCGGAAGGGGCCACACACCGTTGAAGGTAAATCCAAAAAAGGCCACTACGACCCTGTCGGGGTCGCACATCCTTCACATTCAGTGGGAATGATCCGTGTGCATCCGTGGTTTGAACCAGGCCCTGATCCGTGGCCATCAGGAGCACGCCCGTGCTTGACCCCGGAAGGGGCCACACACCGTTGAAGGTAAATCCAAAAAAGGC